>CACYPF010000013.1 GCA_902776195.1 uncultured Prevotellaceae bacterium
AGCGTCTCAACAACACCTCAGCAAGTTGTCGCAAACGCCATTTACGCTTCGCCCGTTTGCCGTGCATGACATAGTGGCAATGGCGGCAGATGCCCCGTCGGGTGCCGGTGGCATATTGCTCGAACTGCTCCAGTGGCAGTTCCCTTCTACAACAGTAGCACGTCTTCATCGCACATGGTAGTTAGGGAAACACTGGTGGCGGTTCTCTCGCTCGTCGAGGCATACGGAGCAGTGGATCCACATGCCTCCATGACGGTTGTACTCGAACAGCAGTTGGTCGAAGTCCACATGTTGCTTGATGAAGCGGAAGTAGGCTCGCCCCGTCTCCTCGTCGGGTAGGTAGATGTCGGCAGCCTCGCCGCTGAGATGCTTCGAGTTGCCCACACCGTGTACACCCTCGTTGACCAGCGGACAGCGGAAGCCGCTGTTGATGCGGATCGGTCCGAACTCTTGGCGCAACGGCTCCAGCAGTTTCCTGCACAGGTTCTCCAGCGCAAGCAGTTGGAGGGCGTCGGGGGTGTTGTCCACGTTGTTGCGCTCCGCCCATGCGGAGCGTGTCATCTCGTTGTAACTGAAATGCTCAGTCAATTGATAATTCTTTCTTTTCTCCATGTTACTTTAAGTTTTAATTCTACATCTCGCAACGTTGCGGAGGCAAAATTAGAACCGTTTGTCGTGACGGGCAACTAATCGTAACGTGTCGTCAAAAAGAAATACTATAGGAAAGAAATTACGACACCCCGTGATGAGGTGTCGTAATCATTTTGAGGTAAAATATTCAAGAACCGCCCCCAATTTCAATGATACGTATAGGTCATTCTCATGGAGACGTAGCCCTTGGGCCATTTCACTTTATCCAGGAAGAATTTTGCCGAGCCTTGTGACAGCAGGAACAGGTCGGGTCGCACTTCCTTGAACTCATACTGCATATTGTTCTGTTTCTCCTGCCAGTTGATGCGTGATATCTGCCAGCAGCCATCAGCGATATGCACCCTCATGTTGTCGAGTTTCACAATATAGAACGTCCTGTTACCCTTGGTGTAACTGCCCACATATTCCATGCCCGTCTCTTTCTTCTTCCTGTATTTCTTCTGCAGTTCCTTCACTTTCTCTCGAACCCTCTTGTAGAACTGGTCATACACGTTGGCACTCATCATGCCATCGTGCTTCAGGAACGACTTGATCTGCTTCTGCGTCAGTTTCTGCTTCATCTCCACCATCCGTACATTCGAGGTCGTGATCCTGCCATTGTTGAACAGTACGTCCTCTGCCATCGTGATACCGAAATGCTTATGTTCCCTGAGGGCAGTCACAATAGGTCCGTAGCCTGCCAGGCGGGCAGCGAAGGTGATGGTCCTGCGGTGGGGGAACTTCGTCAGGTCAATATCCTTCTCCAGTTGGCAGGTCACTGAGTAGCGCAGTGCCCTGACCCGTTTTTTGAGCGGCTGGGAATTGGCAAGCACCTTCTTCAGCAGGTACTCCTCGAAGGTCGTACCGTCAGACAGTACCACCGTCTCGGCTAGATTGAGTGAATAGGCAATATCCTCGTCCTCATCTTGTGCGTGAACATTCAATGTCACGAGTAAAACAGCAAACGTAAAGATAAATCGTATAACTTTCATTCCTCCTGTTATTATGTTTTTTGCAAAGATACGAATAAGTGAGTAAAATGCCAAATATTCTCCTCGATAATTACAGAGAGGGGCGGTCAAACATGTTGACCGCCCCTCTTATCTATTCAGTGTTTGTGTCGGAAGATAGTTTCTTATACAATACCCTGGCTCATCATGGCAGAAGCCACCTTCATGAAGCCTGCCACGTTGGCGCCCTTCACGTAGTTGATGTAACCGTCAGGCTGTGTACCATACTTCACGCAGTTCTCGTGAATATCGTTCATAATGCGCTTCAGGTAGTCGTCAACCTCCTTGGCAGTCCATGACAGACGCTCAGAGTTCTGTGACATCTCCAGACCGGATACTGATACACCACCGGCGTTGGAAGCCTTACCAGGAGCATACAGGATCTTGGCATCCTGGAAGATCTTGATAGCCTCAGGCAGTGAAGGCATGTTAGCACCCTCAGCGACAGCGATGACACCGTTATCTACGAGAGCCTGAGCCTGCTCACCGTTGATCTCGTTCTGGGTAGCGCAAGGCAGTGCGATGTCAGCCTTCTCGTGCCAAGGACGCTCACCAGCGTGATATACTGCGTTAGGATACTCCTCAGCATATTCCTTGATACGTCCACGCTCTACGTTCTTCAGCTCCTTCACGTACTCCAGCTTCTCAGCGGTGATACCGTCTGGGTCGTAGATGTAACCGTCAGAGTCAGAGAGGGTCATAGGAATAGCACCGAGCTGGATGCACTTCTCAGTAGCATACTGTGCTACGTTACCAGAACCGGAGATCAGCACCTTCTTACCCTTGATGTCGATATTGCGGGTAGCGAGCATAGAGGTCAGGAAGTAAACACAACCGTAACCGGTAGCCTCAGGACGGATCAGTGAACCACCGAAGGGGATTCCCTTACCGGTCAGCACACCCTGGAACTGGTGGGTCAGCTTCTTGTACTGTCCGAAGAGGTAACCTACCTCACGGCCACCGACACCGATGTCACCAGCGGGAACGTCCTCGTCCGGACCAATCACGCGATATAACTCATTCATGAATGCCTGGCAGAAACGCATTACCTCAGCGTCGCTCTTGCCACGTGGAGAGAAGTCAGAGCCACCCTTGGCACCACCCATAGGAAGGGTAGTCAGCGAGTTCTTGAAAGTCTGCTCGAAGGCGAGGAACTTCAAAATACCGAGGTTCACACTCTTGTGATAACGGAGACCGCCTTTGTACGGACCGATAGCGTTGTTGTGCTGGATACGATAACCCATGTTGGTCTGAACCTTACCCTGGTCGTCAACCCATGTGATGCGGAACTCATAAACACGATCGGGGATGCAAAGGCGCTCAATCAGATTAGCCTTCTCAAACTCAGGGTGCTTGTTGTACTCTTCTTCGATAGTAGGAAGAACTTGGCTTACTGCCTGGATGTACTCCGGCTCATTGGGAAATCTCTGTTTCAGATCCTCTACAACTTTTGCTGCATTCATAATCTTTTTACTTTTTTGGTTATTATACTATTGAAATTTGTCTCTTAGTTTATTTCGGATGCAAAATTACATCAAAATTTTGAATTACCAAACATTTTATCAAAAAAATAACGAAAAAAGTTTCTTTTTGTCACTAATTGATGAAAATCAAGGTAAAAATGATAATAATATACGGTTATTATGTGTGCGAAAACAACAAGCGCCTGCCGAGCTGGCAGGCGCTTGTTGTGAAAAAATGTGGGTGGGAGTTTAATGGGTGAACGACAGTTCGTCTTTTCCTTCCACCTTATTAATATATATAGTGTCTCCGTTCTGGAGGTCACCATTAACGATAAGTTCTGAGATACCATCTTCGATATAGGTTTGGATGGCTCGCTTCAGTGGTCGTGCACCAAACTGGACATCGTATCCCTTCTCGGCGACAAACTGTTTCGCATCGTCGCTCAGGTTGATGGTATAGCCCAGTTCTTCGATTCGTTTATAAAGACCTTTCAGTTCCACGTCAATAATCTGCTTGATGGCGTTGAGGTCAAGCTGGTCGAAGGTGATGATCTCGTCCAGACGGTTCAGGAACTCTGGGGAGAACTGTTTCGACAGCGCTTTCTGCACGATGCTTCGTGCATGTTCCTTGTCTTGTTCGTTGAGCATCAGTGAGCCAGAGCCGCCACTGGTGAATCCCACGCCACGTCCGAAGTCCTTCAGTTGTCGGGTACCGGCATTTGAAGTCATGATAATAACAGTGTTGCGGAAGTCCACGAAGCGTCCGTTGCCGTCAGTCAGTCGTCCCTCGTCAAGTACCTGCAGCAGCAGGTTGAACACATTGCCGTGTGCCTTCTCAATCTCGTCGAGCAGAACGATAGAGTAGGGGTGACGGCGTACACGCTCCGTCAATTGACCACCCTCCTCATAACCGACATAGCCCGGAGGAGCACCAATCAGTCGTGACACATTGAACGACTCCGTATATTCACTCATATCGATACGGATTAGTGCCTCGCTGCTGCCAAACATGAACTCGGCGAGTTTCTTTGCCAGGTAGGTCTTACCTACACCCGTCGGTCCGAGGAACATAAAGGCACCGATAGGATGGTTGGGCTCTTTCAGTCCCACACGGTTGCGCTGGATGGCACGTACCATTTTCTCAATCGCCTTGTCTTGTGCGATGACGTGCTGCTTGAGTTCCTGTGCCATACCTTTCAGTCGGATGCCCTCCTCCTGTGCCATACGCTGAACGGGGACACCCGTCATCATCGATATCACATCCTGTACTTCCTTTTCTGTCACCATCTGGCGGTCATCGATATCTCCCTCCTGCCATTTGCGGTTCATCTCAGCCAACTGACTCTCCATGACTGTTTGGCGGTCACGGAAACCAGCAGCCAGTTCGAAGTTCTGGTTCTTGACGGCGAGTTGCTTTTTCTCCGTCACCGTCTTCAGTTCCTGTTCCAACTGAGCAATCTCCGGTGGTACTTGCACATTATTAAGATGTACGCGCGAACCAACCTCATCCATGGCATCAATCGCCTTGTCGGGTTGCTGCCGGTCACTGATATAGCGGTCTGTCAATTTGACACATGCCGCCAGTGCCTCGTCGGAATAGCTCACATGGTGATGCTGCTCATAATGTCCTTTGATGTTATGCAGTATCTGTATCGTCTCCTCTGCATTGGTCGGTTCGATGAGTACTTTCTGGAAACGGCGTTCCAGTGCACCGTCCTTCTCAATGGAGTTACGGTATTCGTCAAGTGTTGTGGCACCGATGCACTGGATGGTGCCTCTTGCCAATGCGGGTTTCAGGATATTGGCGGCATCCATTGACCCTGGTGTCGAACCGGCTCCTATGAGCGTGTGTATCTCATCGATGAAGATAATCACATCGTTGTTCTGTTCCAACTCCTTGATAAGTTGTCGGAGACGCTCCTCAAACTGTCCGCGGTATTTCGTGCCAGCCACCACGCCAGTCAGGTCGAGTGTCACCAGCCGTTTCCCGAAGAGCATGGGCGAGCAGTCCCTGCGGGCAATCATCTGTGCCAGTCCTTCTACGATGGCACTCTTTCCCACGCCGGGTTCACCAATCAAAATGGGGTTGTTCTTTTTCCTTCTACCTAAGATCTCCACCACACGCTGGATTTCACGCTCTCGTCCTACCACAGGATCCAGTTTGTTGTCCAATGCCTGTTGAGTAAGGTCTGTGGAGAAGTTGTCGAGTACGGGGGTCTTTGACTTCGTCTGTTTGGTCTGTGTCGTAGTATGGCTTCCAGACGGTGACTGGCGCTGGCTGTTAGAGGCCTGTTCCTCTTCCTCCTCGAAGTCCTCGTCAGGCAGTCCGATGCCGTTCTTGACACTCAGCAGTGCCAGTGTATCCTCATAATTCATATTATTCATTTCCAATACTATTTTTGCTCCGTTATCTACTTGGTCGTGAAGGATGGCGAGCAGCAGATGTTGCTCATCCACACGGGTAGTCCGCTGGATACGTGCCTCCAGCACAGCCAGTTTCAAGATGTTACTGGCTTTTTCGTTGAGCACCAGCTCATTGGTGTTGATGGGCATCCCTATCTCATCTTCCCTCACTCGTGACTCCAATGCTGTCTTCACGTTAGCGGTGTTGATGGCGAGACGGTGGAACACGTCAATGACAGGTCCCTCCTTCATGCGCAACATCCCCAGTAGCAAGTGTTCTGGTCCCACGCTCCGACTGGCAAGGCGTGCTGCCTCCTCACGGGAGTAAGCGAGTATTTCCGATATCTTTGGTGTAAATTGACTTGTCATACATATCTGTATATGCAAACATTGTGCCAAAAAGATTATCAGTCTTTATTCTACTGTTTACAGTCGGCTCTTCTCGGCATTGCCGGCACCGGTACCTTTGTACTTGCTTCGGGTCGTATTGAATTGATACGATAGTGACACGCCGATGTATTGTGTATAGGTGTAAGCATCCTTGTCCATCGTGGTGACAGGGAAATAGGCTGTCCAGCGTGTACGAAGGCTTCGGAAAATATCATTAGCAAAGAGGGCAACGGTTAGATTACCGTCAAAGAATGTCTTCTGCACACGGGTATTGATGTAAAACTCGTGAGCAAGATGAGTGAATCCGTAGTCGTAACTCGTGGAGTTGTGCAGATAGAGCATCGCTTTCGTAGTCTTGCCGATGGTGAACCAATTGCGGAAGTTTATTTCAAACTGTGGTTTGTTGAGTCTTGTAGTGAGACCGTATGCCTGAGTGTCAAAGTTCTGTTGCCAGTAACTGAGAGTAAGTGTCGGGCTATAGAAACCAAACTTGGGTGATGCAGTCAGTGAGGCCTTGTATGATTCATATTTATCGAAGTTGCGATTGGTCCAGAAGACTGTCTCTTTTCCCTCTTGATACAGGTCGGCATAGTGGAGTTGGAAGTCCTTGCTATGACTGTAGCCAGCGCTGAAGATCAGCCACGAGTAAGTGACATTCAGGTCGATGTCCTGTTTGATGGTTGGACGCAGCAAGGGGTTTCCACCTTCATGAGTATATCGGTTGTTATATTGTACATTGGTGTTGAGCCACCGGAAACTTGGGCGGCTGATGCGTTTGTTGTAATTCAACTGGATATCACATTTGTCCTTTTGCCAGCCTACGGAAAGATTAGGAAAGAGGTCATGGTATTTACGGCTTGGCTCAGACTGATGCTCACCGAAAGAATAATAGTCGGAATTAACTGACTCGTAGCGCAGTCCACCAGAGAATCTCCATACGCCCCATTTCATCTGATATTCTGCAAACCCGGCAATATTGCTCTCACGGATTTTGTCATCGGAGGGCGATACGACTCGCTCTACGTTATCATATACACCGTGACTGTTGGAGCGCGTGACCTCACTGCCGATACTCAACTCGCCCTTCCATATAGGGTAAGTCAGCATCAGTTTCCCAGCCAGCATATTGTTACGATTGACGCTGTATGTATGCACATCACGGTCACCCAGTTGCGGACTGGTCTCAAAAGATGCATAGTCTTGTATTAACTTCTTCCAAATCCATGAACCATTGAAGTCTATGCCGAGTTTTCCTACCTTACCCACATAGTAGATGTTGACCTCATGCCATGGTTTTTCACTCACATTCATGTTTAGGGACTGTTTGACATAACCTTCGAGGGATTTGTTGCGTGTAATAGTCTGTTGTGTCTGAGCTGTTCCGCCCTCATAAAGCGACCCACTCAGGTTGTAAGAGAAACCAATGGAATTATCCTCGTTGAAGTCGTAACTGGCACCAATCTGTCCGCCCAGCATGGTGTACCAGAAATTGTTGGGACAGACTTGTACGATATTAACGTGATTACCGTTTGCTCTGATGCCTGCTGTAATGGTATTGTCATCGGAAAGGTTTCCGTTATTAATCATCATGTATCCAAATACTTCCAAGCCTCCCGTGTGGTATCTCACAGTGGCATCGTTATAGGTTGTCCATTTCTTGTTATATTTCACTTGGCTATATGCCTCCACACTGATGCCATTGCCTTGGCGTTTCTTCGTCTTGATATTGATGACTGCCCCCACCTCAGCATTATATTTGGCACCTGGGGAGGTGATGATGTCCACCGACCTGATATCTGTCGATTTCAACTGTTTTAGTTCCTGGGTGTTCTGTACCTTCTTGTTGTTGATATAGATCTCTGGCGTTCCCTTGGCAAATACTGTGAAGTTACCGTCCTCACCTTGGACTTGCGGCAGCATAGACAGCACGTCATCGGCAGTTCCTACATCTCGGAGCAGCGAGTTCTGTATATCGACTGTCAAGCCGCCTGTTGTCATCTGGTATTGTGGAATATCACCTTTTACAACGACCCCCTTGATGGTATAGGCCTCAGTCTGCATGTGGATGGTGCCGATATGCTCAGAACTACACAGGCGATAGATGGTTTTGTAGCCGACAAAGGAGATACGGGCGAGGACGGTAGGACGCTCATAGGGGATCACGAAGTCGCCGTTCTCATTACTCACACCGCCACCAAGCAGGGTGGAGTCAGTGGGTGAGAGCAGGGCGATGTTGGCGAAGGCGACAGGACTGTTGCTCTCGTCAACGAGTCGACCTGTTAAGTGACGGTTTGTTTTGTGGGTACACTCCACATAGATCTTACGCTCGTCGTTGCGGACCACACGGATAGGATAGAGTCCTACCACTTGCAGGATAGCGTCGGAGACCGACTTGTTCTTGACATCGGTAGTGACACGGAAGTCTTCCAGTTCGTTAGCGATGAAGTTAATATCATAGCGGCGGGTCTGCGATTGGATATACTGCAATGCCTCCGTCATGCTGACATTATGGAAGTGATGGGTGATATGCTGTGCCAGTAGGGTGTTCGCAAAAGTACACAATACGAACAGGGATAGTCGTCTTCTCATGGTTATTCTGCGATAATCGTGTTACCTTCCTGTGTCAAGTGCAACTGCTCGAAGTTATTCAGCTCCTCTATCACGCTCTCTATGCTTGTCTTTCGGTCCCAGCGATAGAAGAGTCTCAGGTCACGCAAAGCCTCGTTACGGATCTCTACCTGATGGTGATAATAGGTGGCGATGTCCGTCAGCATGGTATCCAGACGTGTGTTCTCGAAGTTGACGGGCGTGACGGTCATGGTGGAGTCTGTCATGGAGGTCTGCTCTTCTTGGCTGTCACTTGTCTTTAGTGTCTCTTGCTTCTGGGATGTCTTGGTCTCTTCAATATGAGTGTTGGCAAAGTGTATAGCGGCATAGGCAATACCAGACAGCATTAGCACACCGATAAATAGTGCCGCTATCTGCGTCCATCCCCAAGACTTGCGTTTAGGGGTAAAGTGCTTCGCCTCGAACTTCTGCCATTCCTCGTCAAGGTCCACCTGTGTCTCCTCAGCATACATCTGCCGGAGCAACTCCTCTAATTTGTCATTTGATTCCATAACCTAAGGATTTTAAGTGTTCTTTAATTCGTTTGAGTGACTGTGACAGATGGTTATGTACGGTGACCTCGCTGACTTGTAACTCCTCGGCAATCTCCCTGTACTTCAGTCCTTGATGGTAGCGCAGACGGAGCACCTGTTGAGAGAGGGGAGGCAGTTCGTCGCTGACAAAGCGGTGAATCATTCCCAGTAGTTCCTCATCCACCTCGGATGTCGTGGGATTCCAGTCCGCTATGACTGCTTGTGTCCGCTGCTGATGAGCCAGCAAGTTGATACAGCGGTTGCGCACACTGGTAAGCAAGAAGCCTTGGAGGGTCGTGGAGTGGAGATCGACGGTGCTGTTCAGCAGTTGGGTGAACACCTCGCTTACCACGTCCTTGCTTTCCGCCTCGTCATGGAGCATACGCAATGCAAAAGCGTACATCCCTTTGTAATAGTGTCGGAATACAGCCTCAAACTCTTGCTTGTCTTTCATCTGTCACTTAGTCTTTTTACTCTATATACAAACGAATACCTTGTTTTCCTAAGCAAAAAGACGGGAAAATATCAGGGAATTATCAGATAGCCGTCCTTCTGCATGATATATTCCTCTTGCAGAAGGTAGGTGAGGGCTTTGTCCAGCTCTTCCTTGCGCAGTTGCAGCCGGAGGAGCTCTGTGACGTGATGACGCTGGCGGTCGGAGAGTAGGGTGAGGATCTGCTGTTTCGCCTGTTGGATGTCCGTCTTGCTGGTGTGATGGCAGACATCACACTGTCCGCAGTCCTTCGTGTCTTTCTCACCGAAATACTCCAGCAACTGGCGACTGCGGCACTTGCTGTTATCCTTGGCATACCGCAACATCGCCTCGATGCGCTCCTTGTATTGTGTCAGGCGCTCCTCATAGACTTCCTTTGACAGCAGCACATGTTCGCTGTCCTCCCTCCGCTGCATATAACGGATATACGGCACCTGTTTGCGGGGGATGAAATGGAGGACGTGTTTCTCGGAGAGTCCCTTCAGCGTCTGATAGACCTCATGCGACTTCATGCCACACTGGTTGGCTATCATACTCTCGTCGATGAAGCCGTAGTCGGCAAAGAGTCCTCCGTAGTTGCGGAGCAGGGCGATGATGACACGCTCCTCATCGGGGGAGTCGCCACGGAGGCGGTAGAGGTCGTCACGGGTGACAAGGAATCTCACACGTGCCTGGTTGTCCTGCTCCTCTGTATACTCGATATAGCCGGCACGCTGCAGAATCTGCAAGGCAGCATGCACACGGATGGGGAAGTGGTTGAACTTCCTACAGAAGTCATCGATATTGAACTCTCGCGAGACTCCATACCCGTCACCCGTCGCTATCTGGTAATAATAGGCGAGGTGATCGTAAACCTTGCGGATATACTCTTTCTCGGGGAAGGTGTCGCTGATGCGTTTACGGAGCTTGGGCTCGTCGGCAGCATTATATAAAAGGATTGCGCGGGAGGGGTGTCCGTCACGTCCCGCACGACCAGCCTCCTGGAAATATGCCTCAATGGAGTCTGGGCAGTCATAGTGTGCTACGATGCGTACGTCAGGCTTGTCGATACCCATGCCAAACGCATTGGTAGCTACCATGATACGTACCCTGTCATGTTGCCAGTCACGCTGCCGCTGGTCCTTTACCGCATGCTCCAGTCCGGCATGATAGAAGGTGGCACTGAGTCCTGTCTCCGTCAACAGCTCCGCTACCTCACGGGCATGCCGGCGACTGCGGACATAGACGATGGCAGCGCCTTTCTCACCATTCAGCAACTGTATCAGTTCCGTCCGCTTGTCCATGGCATGACTTACGAGATAGGTGAGGTTCTTACGCTCGAAGGACATGCGGAAGATGTTGAAGGTGTGGGGAGTGGAGAGGGTTAACTTGTCACAGATGTCCTCAACAACCTTAGGTGTCGCCGTTGCCGTGAGGGCGAGGACGGGGACATCGGGGCAGATACGTCGTATCTCGGCAATCTGCAGATACGAGGGGCGGAAGTCATAGCCCCACTGTGAGATACAGTGTGCCTCGTCGACAGTGATGAAGCTCACCTTCATGTGGCGGAGCTTCGTCTGGAACAAGCCGCTGCCCAAACGCTCAGGGGAGACATAAAGGAGTTTGGTACTTCCTAAGATACAGTTCTCCAAGATGCGGATGATGTCATCATGCTGCATCCCGCTATAGATGGCAGCCGCCATGATGCCCCGTTGGCGCAGATGGTGCACCTGGTCTTTCATCAATGCTATCAGGGGAGTGATGACAATACATACCCCCTCCATAGCGAGAGCAGGTACCTGAAAGGTGATGGACTTGCCACCACCCGTAGGCATCAGTCCCAGTGTGTCATGTCCGGAACCGATGGACTCGATGATCTCCCGCTGAATACCACGGAAGTCATCGTAGCCCCAGTACTTCTTTAGTAAATGAGAAAACTCCTCATTTCCCATTCCTCATTCCTCATTTCTCATTTTCCGAAGGCATGATGTCCTCTATCTGCAACTGTACCTCGCCACGCTTGTAGGTATTCTCCTCAATGGTATAGACGATGTCGAATGAATGTTTTGACTTGATATAACGAGCCTCGGCACTCTGTCCGAAGGCAATACCATTCATCACGACGGCAGACTTGGAGTCGACCAGTTCCAGTTTGATATGCTCCTGATGTTTGCCTACTACCTTCGAAGTGCCGTAGTCATAGACATTACGGGTGAGGAAGAGTGGCTTGGGGTTGTCAGGACCATGAGGTGCCAGACGGCGTAAGTCATTGTGCAACTTCTTGGAAATATCCTTGAAGTCTATCTCCTCATCGATTTCGAGGGTGGGCAGTGTCTGCTCGGGCAGGATATGCCCCGTGACATACTCTTGGAAACGGCGGCGGAACTCCGGGATATTCTCCTGTTTGAGTGTCAGCCCCACAGCATAGGTATGTCCACCGAAGTTCTCCAACAGGTCACGGCAACTCTTGATGGCATCATAGATGTCAAAGCCGGCGACACTACGTGCCGAACCAGAGGCGATACCATCTATGATGGTCAGGACAACAGTAGGACGGTAATAAAGCTCCGTCAGACGGGAGGCGACAATACCTACCACACCTTTCTTCCATCCCTCGTCATAAAGAACGATGGACTGCATGTGCTGCTGACTCTCCAGTCGTGCCACAATCTCGTTCGCCTCTTTGGTCATCTCCTTGTCGACATCCTTGCGCTGCTCATTATACTCATTGATGCGGTTAGCCTCCGTGAGTGCTTTCTGCAAGTCTTTCTCCACCAATAGCTCTACGGCTTCCTTGCCGTTCTGCATGCGACCACTGGCATTGATGCGTGGACCAATCTTAAAGACGATGTCACTCATCGTCAGTTCACGACCTGTGAGTCCGCAGATATCGATAATCGCCTTCAGTCCGATAGACGCACTTTGGTTCAGCTGTTTCAGTCCGTGGAAAGCAAGGATGCGGTTCTCACCTACGACAGGGACTAAGTCGGCGGCGATACTCACCGCACAGAAGTCGAGTAGGGGAATCAGACGGGCGAAAGGAATACCGTTGTTCTTGGCGAACGCCTGCATCAACTTAAAGCCTACACCACATCCACACAAGTCCTTAAACGGATAAGTGGAGTCTGCTCGTTTGGGATTGAGGATAGCAACAGCTGGTGGCATCACCTCGTCAGGGACATGGTGGTCGCAGATGATGAAGTCGATGCCCTGCTGTTTCGCATAGGAAATCTCCTCGATTGCCTTAATACCGCAGTCGAGGACAATAATCAGTTTCACACCAGTCTCCTTTGCATAGTCTATCCCCTTGATACTGACCCCATAGCCTTCCTCTTCACGGTTAGGGATATAATATTCAATATTGGAATAGAACTGCTGCAGGAACTTATATACCAGTGCCACCGCTGTACACCCGTCAACATCGTAGTCGCCATACACCATGATACGTTCTTTTCGTCCCATGGCATCGTTCAGACGGTCGACGGCAACATCCATGTCATTCATGAGGAACGGGTCGATGAGCTCGTTCATCATGGGTCTGAAGAATCGCTTAGCCGCACTTTCGGTCTTGATACCGCGACCTATCAATAGGTCAGCGACAATAGGACTCATGCCAATCTTCTCCGCCAGTTCTTTAGCCGCTTGCTGTCTTTCGGGTGTAGGTGGTTTGTAATTCCATTGATAATTCATTGTGGGGACTTTTTTATAGTCCGAGTTTCTTGCGGATATCCTTAGGAATCGCATTCTTATTGACCGTGTAATCCATCGTGTTGGCAGCGATGAAGGTCTTCGTCATGTACCAGATACCTTTATAGTCGCCACTCTCACCCCAAGAGTTCTTAACCATATAATACTCTTTGCCGTTCTGGTCCTTGGCGATGCCGTAGATCAGCATGCCATGGTCGTCAGTCAACTCCCAGTTGTCGTAGCGCTCCTGACGCATTTCCTGTGTAGGAACAATCTCTGGTACGGTGCATCCAAGTGAGTCGATAAGGTTACGTTTTTTGGCAGCAGACAGTTTCAGCCAGCGAGCCATGTCAGAGCCCTGCATACTCTCCGTTTTCTTGGTGTCGATGGCATAGGCGAGACCCTGACGGGTGAAACCGTCCTCTGACACGTCACCACCCCAAGCTACCGTGTAACCGTTCATGACGGCATTATCGATAATCTTCATCATCTCGTCCATAGGTACGTTATAAGATAATGGGTTACGCCAGTTGTCCTGTACCTCAACAGGGAATGCGGTATAGAAAGGATGATGGGTATAGCTGGTGATACTTACATAGTCGTTCCAGTCAAGTCCCAGACTGGCGGCGAAAGTCTGTGGTGTATAGGTCTTGCCCTCATAGGTGAAGCTCTCGGGACACTTGCCCAGGTAAGCATCGAGGATACCCTGCAAACCTACTTTCCACTGTGGGGAGATCTTCTTTGCCTTGTTCTTTGCCACAGCATCCACGTATGGCTCCATCAGCGAGAAGAACTCATTGAAATTATTCAGAGAGTCACCATAGAGGGAACCGGGGAAGGGCATGGCATCCTCAGGACAGATACCATAGTGCTGTAATACATAGTGCACGTCATAGGCAGAGCCGCCCTGCGAGAACTGACAGTCACCATGCAGGCGTACTACCTGAATGGCACGGTCCATATAGTTCTTGTTGGCAACGAAACTCTCGCATAGGTCATAGGTCTTACCTGTCTTCTTCAGAATCTCAGCCTCGAAATAGGAGAGGGTGGAATAGTCCCAGCACGTACCACTACGGTTCTGATCCTTGATGGAGGTGATAGGATTCTCCTTAATCACCGTGAACACAGGCTTGTTCTTGTTGGCGGAGTCTTTTTTTTCCTCCGCCTGTGCACCGACAGTTACCATTGCCATCAGCGCAAGGGTTAAAATCTTTCTCATTGTCTTTTTATTTTTAATTATTACTCATAAATTCTTCCAATTCGTGAGGATGGTAAGGAATACGTTTTGTACCTAAGAAGCGACAGCCGTCTTTTGTTATCAGAACGTCATCCTCTATGCGGATACCTCCAAAGTCTTTGTAGGTCTCCAGTTTCTCGAAGTTGATAAAGTCCTTACAGTGTCCACTGGCTTTCCACTCGTCAATGAGGGCGGGGATGAAGTAGATGCCTGGCTCGTCAGTCACCACGAAACCTTCCTCCAGCCGTCGCCCCATACGCAGACAGTTTGTACCGAACTGTTCCAGATTAGGACGTGTCTCATTGTCGAAGCCCACGTAAATCTGTCCGAGTCCTTCCATATCGTGAACGTCCATACCCATCATGTGTCCTAAGCCGTGGGGCAGGAACATGGCATGGGCACCAGCCCTTACAGCCTCCTCGGTATCGCCTTTCATGAGTCCAAGTTCCTTCAGACGGTCTGTCATCATGCGGCATACGGCGAAGTGCACGTCCATATATCTTACACCGGGCTTCGCGACTTCTAAGACATAGTCGTGACATGCCTCTACGATGGAGTATATCTCCAGTTGGCGTTGGTCAAACTTTCCCGTGACAGGCATCGTACGAGTATGGTCAGAGCAATAGTCGTCCAGCTCACAGCCAGCGTCACAAAGTGCCAGTCGTCCCGCCTCTAATTTAGCCTCAGACGGATTACCGTGCATAATCTCACCATGCTGACTGAAAATGGTGGCGAAACTCGTGCCATTTGCCAGTGAGCGGGCAATACCGTCAACCTGTCCGCCAACGAAACGTTCCGTCACTCCAGGCTTGATCAGCAGTTGGGCTGTGGTGTGCATGGCATAGCCGACATCACAGGCACGGTCGATGGCCGCAATCTCCTGTGGCTCCTTGGTGGCACGCATCTTTACCACGGCATATATCAGTTTCAATGAGGCAGCCTCCTTTTGTTGTGAGGGATGTATACCTAGCAGATCCATGATCTGTATCTTGGTGTCGTAGCGATAGGGAGGGAGGAAGTGGACGTTCCTGTGTGCACTGATGGCATCCCTGCACACAGTGCTGAGAAACTTCATCGGGGCAGTCTTGCTGACTCCCACCTCGGCAGCCAAATCGCTGACGGAAGGTGTGAATCCCATCCAGACGATATCCTCTACATCTATATCGTCACCGAAGATTGTTTCTTCGTCATTGTCAATATCTATGACACCTACCAGTCCGTCACGGTGCTGTCCGAAATAATATATGAACGAAGAGTCTTGCCGCATGGGGGCATAACAGTTGGCAGGATAGTTACAAGGAGCCTCATTGTTGCCAAAGAGTACAATGATGCCTTCGCCTACCAGTTTTTTCAGTTCAGCACGACGCTGAACGTATGTGTTTTTATCAAACATATTTCAAGTTTTCGGTTATATTGTCTATTTTGTATGCAAAGTTACACATTATTTATTAAAATATACTACCTTTGCATCATAAAAAGCATTAAAATGCAAATAACTCCAAATACAGGGTTGGTTCTTGAAGGTGGTGGCATGCGTGGCGTGTTCACTTCTGGTGTACTTGACGCATTTATGAAACATGAGGTTTATTTCCCTTATGTGGTTGCTGTGTCGGCAGGAGCCTGTAATGGTCTGTCGTATATGAGTCGTCAGCCTCGCCGTGCCCGTTGGTCGAATATTGATATGCTGCAGAAGTACGACTATATCTCCCTGAAGAGTCTGATTGTCAATGGCAGCATTTTCGACCCTGATATTCTGTATGAGCGTTTCCCTAACGAGCTTGTACCATTCGACTATGATACCTATGAGCAGAATCCTTGTGTCTTCGAGGTGGTTACTACAAACTGTAAGACAGGACGTGCCATGTATCTTTCCGAGAAGCATGACCACCGCCGTCTGACTCAGATTGTCAAGGCATCCAGTTCTCTTCCCTTTGTTGCGCAGATTACAGAGGTAGATGGTATTCCCATGCTTGATGGCGGTATCGTCGACAGCATTCCAATTGTGCGGTCTGTCGATACGGGTCATCAGGAGAATGTGGTGGTACTGACCCGCAATCGCGGATACCGTTCCTCAGAGCCTGACATCAAGGTCCCGAAACTGTTTTATAAAGAATACCCTCGTCTGCGTGTTGCCTTGAGCCATAGGACGGAGGAGTATAATAAACAGCTGGACTTGATAGAACATATGGAAGACTGGGGCGAGATTATCGTCATCCGCCCTGAGCGTCCTTTGGAGGTGGGGCGTATCTGTGAGGATGTAGAAAAACTGGAACGCCTCTATGAAGAAGGGTTCCAGTTAGGGGAGAAGTTTGTTGGTAAGTACTTATAATTGTCTGTTATTTCAGCAAATCAGGTCTGAGCTTACGGGTTCTTTCCATTGCCTGTTCCAATTCCCAGTTTCTTATTTTTGCCTCATTGCCCGACAATAAAATGTCAGGAACTTTCCAACCTTTATAGTCAGCGGGACGAGTATAGATAGGAGCGGCAAGGAGGTCATCCTGGAAGCAGTCACTAAGTGCGCTTTGCTCGTCACCGATAACTCCTGGAACTACTCTGACAATGGCATCTGCTATCATGGCGGCAACTAACTCACCACCTGTCAGGACGAAGTCACCAATGGATATCTCTTTTGTAATTAAATGGTCACGGACTCTTTGGTCAATACCTTTGTAATGTCCTGCCAGAATAATGAGGTTACCTTTGAGTGACAACTCGTTTGCCATGTGCTGGTCGAAACGCTCCCCGTCAGGAGATGTGAAAATCACCTCATCGTAGTCACGTTCCGACTTCAGTGCCGTGATGCAGCGATCAATGGGCTCACACTGCATCACCATACCGGCAGACCCTCCGTAAGGATAATCGTCCACTCGCCTCCATTTGTCGAGGGTATAGTCACGTAGGTTATGCAGTCGTATCTCGGCAAGTCCTTTCTTCTCGGCGCGAGCCAGAATACTCTCATGGACGAAGCCCTCCAGCATTTCGGGTAATACGGTGATGATGTCTATTCTCATATCTGATAAAAGTCTTTGATTCTTTCAATATAGTGTTCCCCAACTTTGCGTCCTATCTCATAGACATGGCGCATCTCATCAGGGTCGTGGGAGATGTGTCCGATGGGAATCTTCTCATCCGGACGGATCACCAGACAGCGTCCTTCTTCTTCGGCTTTTGCCACATACGCCAGTTCACGGTTATACATCATGTGTCGCTCGTCCATCGCCTTAATCATGTTAGGATATTTCCGTAGGGCGATACGCATGATGGGCATCAACTTATTGGGCTCTTTCACAAACCCCTCAGGCTGTGTCAGAATGACCACATTCCTGTCGTACCCTTGTGTTTCGAAATACTCTAAAGGGATGGAGTCAGCGACACCTCCGTCAAGCAACTGGTGTCCTTGTACTTTCACGACCTTAGATGCCAGTGGCATTGATGCCGATGCCCTGAGCCATTCCAGTTCGTCATAGTCCACGTGGTTGATATCGTGATAGACAGCCTCTCCTGTCAGTACATCGGTGCAAACGACGGTGAACCTCATAGGGTTCTGCTCGAAGGTCTGTATGTCGAAGATATCGTATTCGTAAGGGACGATATGGTAACCGAACTCAGCGTTGAAATAGTCACCACTCTTCAGTAAGGAGCGTAATCCACTATAACGAGGGTCTTTGGCAAAACGGGTGTTGTAACGGATGGCACGTCCTATCTGCCGTGACTTGTAATTGCATCCGAAGGCGGCACCAGCCGATACACCGATGAGTCCGTCAGGCTTGATACCATGTTCCATCATCACATCGGTCACGCCTGCCGTCCACAGTCCTCGCATGGCACCGCCTTCCAATACCAGTCCTCGCTTCATCATTGTTTCTTAGATGTTCGGCTCGTCCCAGACTTTAGTCTGTGTACATGCTGTGCCTACCGTCTGGTTGGCTATTTTCAGAATAAAGTCACCCTCCTCAAGTGTCCAACGTCCGTCAGCACCGACAAAGGCAAGATTCTTGGCGGGCAATTGGAAGGTGACCGTCTTCGTCTCACCTGGCTGCAACTCAATCTTTGTGAAGTCACGCAGCCGTTTGTTATCAGGCACGATAGAGGCAACGAGGTCGCTGGAGTAGAGCAATACAGCTTCCTTACCAGCGCGGCTGCCAGTGTTCTTCACATCAACGGTGACGGTCAGCACGTCATTAGCAGTGAATTGTGTCTTGTCCACTTTCAGATTGGCATATTCATAGGTCGTATAACTCATGCCGTAGCCGAAAGGCCATTGAAGACTGACTTTCGCATCATAGTTATAAGCACCAGACATCGTCCCCACTTCCTCACTCACCTTATAATCGTAAGTGTTCAGCGAGTTAATCTCACGAGGATAGGTGTATGGCATCTTTGCCGAGAAATTGGCATCACCGGTAAGCAGGTTGGCAAGGGCATCACCACCGTAGTTGCCGGGAATCAGGATATTCACCACAGCCTTGGCAAGGGGCTCGATATCGGCAATCAGTCGGGGACGACCCTCATTCAGTATGAGGATGATGGGCTTTCCCGTTTTGGCAAGTTCCTTCACAAGGTTGCGCTGGTTCTCTGACAACCAGAGGTCGGTGAGGTTACCGGGTGTCTCTGTATAAGAGTTCTCACCGATGCAGGCGATGATAACATCAGCCCCTTTGGCAGCGTCAACAGCTTTTTGTATCTGTGGCTCGTTCTCGTCATAATAAGCGCCGTCCTCGTTATAGGTCACACCCTGTTCGAGGATGACATTCCCTTTTCCGTATTTATTGCAAAGTGCCTCATAGATGGTATTGTATTTCTCTGAGAGATCCTCTGCTTTGGAGCCTTGCCACGTATAACTCCATCCGCCATGCAGACAGCGCATCTGGTTGGCGTTAGGGCCTGTCAGCAGAATTTTCTTGCCCTTGGCGAGAGGAAGTATGTTCCCTTCGTTCTTCAAAAGAACCTCTGATTCCTCAGCAGCTTTCAATGATGCTTTAGCTAATTCATCACAGCCAAACTTCTCAAAACCATTACCGCCAGTGTTAGGCTCGTCGAAAAGACCGAGGCGGTATTTCGCACGGAGGATGCGGCGAACGGCATCGTCGATACGGGACATCTTAACCTTTCCCTCGTTGACAAGTTCCTTCAGCAGAATGCAGAAATCCACGCTATAGGGGTCCATCGACATATCGATACCTGCGTTGATGGCAATTCGGATAGCGTCTTTCTTGTCTTTTGCCACCTTCTCACGAGTGAAGAGGTTGTTAATGTCAGCCCAGTCGGTAACGAGGAATCCGTCCCACTGTAAGTCCTCTTTCAGCCATTTTGTCAGGTACTCATAGCTGGCATGAACAGGGACACCGTTGATAGAGGCGGAGTTAACCATCATGGTGAGTGTTCCGGCAAGAGCGGCTTGTTTGAATGGCTCGAAATATTTCTCACGGATCATCTGCGGAGAGAGATAGGCGGGGGTACGGTCTTTACCTGTCCAGGGGGCTCCGTATGCAAAATAGTGCTTGGTACTGGTACCTACATGGAAACGGTCGATGTGGTTGGGGTCGTCACCCTGATATCCTTTGATTTCTGCCACCACCATCTTCGAGTTCAGGATGGCATCCTCACCGAAACTCTCATACATACGGGGCCAGCGTGGATCACGGCTCAGGTCGACAACTGGGTTGTATACCCATGGGCAGTTTGCCGCACGACTTTCATAGGCGGTAATCTCTGCTCCTCTGAAGGCAAGGTCCGTATTGAAAGAGGCACCAATGTTAATAGGCTGGGGGAATAGTGTTCCACCTTGTGTATATGTCACACCATGGTTATGGTCGAGTCCGTAGATATCTGGAATACCGGTATACTTCATTGATTTCTTCTGAATCAACTGAATCCATTCTTGCCACTGAGCCACACTGGCTGCACGGGTAGCTGGCGCATTCAGGATAGACCCCACCTTCCATTTTGAGATAATGGTGTCGAGCATCGTTTCGTTCAGTGTCCAAGTACGTGTGCTCCAGTCTGTCTTTCCCATCACGTCAAGGTTCAGTTCTAACATCTGTCCGATTTTCTCGTCCAGAGTCATCTTTGAGAGTGTTTTCTCAACTTTCGCTTCTAAAACCGCATCACGTGGGATAGCTGGCTTCTGTGCCTGTGCTGCAAACGTTGTGCAACTTAGCAGTAATACAAATAGTTTTGTTTTCATATTTAGGAATGTTTTGATTGGTCGTAATACTCAGCCGTTGCTGTGAAGAAAACGTCGGCACTGGAATTCATGGCAGTCTCCACCGAGTCCTGGACTACACCGATGATAAAACCGATAGCAACAGCCTGCATGGCAATATCGTTGCCGATACCGAAGAGTGAGCATGCCATTGGAATCAGTAATAAGGAACCTCCAGCGACCCCCGATGTACCACATGCGGCAAGGGAGGCAATGACGCAGAGGAAAATAGCAGACCATAAGGTTACCTCGACTCCTACCGTATGAGCTACGGCAAGGGTCATGACGGTGATGGTTACTGCTGCTCCATTCATATTAATCGTAGCACCTAATGGGATGCTCACGGAATAGAAATCCTCGTCAAGTCCCAGTTTCTTACAGAGACTCATATTAATGGGGATATTAGCTGCCGATGAGCGGGTGAAGAAGGCATTGAGTCCACTCACCTTCAAGCACTCAAAAAGTAGGGGATAGGGATTCCTCCTTGTCAGCAAGAAAGCTATCAGCGGATTGAAAAGCATGGTGTTGACAAGCATGCAGCCTACCAGCAACATCAGCAGATAACCGTAGGTCGTGAATATCTCCAAACCATTCTCGGACACGGTAGAGAAAACCAGACCCATAATTCCGAAGGGGGCAAACTGGATGATCCATTTTACGCAGATGGTAATAACTTCGGCTATGTCACCAACGATATCAATCGTTGATTGACTGGCTTTGAATTTCAAACCAATACCCATCACAATGGACCAGAATAGGATTCCAATGTAATTTGCCTCTGCAATGGATGTGACAGGGTTTGTCACCATATTATTTAATAGGTTAGTGAAGACATCGGACAGTGCGCTAGGTGCGTTTGCCATTGCTGCATCCTGTAAGTCGAGGGTGATGGGAAACAGAAAACTGCCTATCACTGCACCGATGGCAGCGATAAACGTGCTTAACATGTATTCTGAGATAACAGTACGGAAACGTGGACCAAGTCCCTTTCCAGCTTTTGAGATGCTGGAAGCAACCAATACCATTACCAATAAAGGAGCGATAGCCTTCAGCGCATTGACAAACATTTTGCCCGGAATGCCAATTCCCGTCCATCCTGGTAAGGTAAGTCCCAGTACGGCACCAATGGTCAAGCCTATAAAGATGCGGAACATCAAACTCAGTTCTGACCATTTACGTATAAGATATTTTATTTTCTCCATACAGCCTACAAAGATACACATTTTTTTCAGATTTATCCTTTTGCTGAGAAAAAAAGACTTCGAGCAACCGAAAACTAACGGTGCTCGAAGCCAAGTTCGTTTATAAAGGGTCTTTGCGTACCTTATTAATTAGCTGCCTCAAACTCCTTCAAGAAGCGGACATCATTCTCAGAGAACATACGGAGGTCGCTGACCTGGTATTTCAGATTGGTGATACGCTCGACACCCATACCGAAGGCATAACCACTGTAAACCTTGGAGTCGATGCCACACTGTTCGAGAACATTGGGGTCAACCATACCACAACCAAGAATCTCCACCCATCCGGTGTGTTTGCAGAATCCACAACCCTCACCGCCACAGATGAAGCAGGAAATGTCCATCTCAGCACTGGGCTCCGTGAAGGGGAAATAGCTGGGACGCAGACGAATCTTTGTGTCGGCTCCGAACATCTCACGGGCAAAGGACAGCAATACTTGTTTCAGGTCGGTGAAGCTGACATTCTTGTCGATATACAGTCCTTCTACCTGATGGAAGAAACAGTGAGCACGAGCTGTGATAGCCTCGTTTCGATAGACACGTCCAGGGCAGATGACACGAATAGGAGCAGTCAGCTTGCCGTCCTCAGTGTGCATATGCTCCATCACACGAGCCTGAACACTGGAGGTATGTGAGCGCAACAGGATATTTTTTGTTACATCATTAGGATGCTGGCTGACAAAGAAGGTGTCCTGCATATCACGGGCAGGGTGGTCGGCGGCAAAGTTCATCTTGGTGAATACATGGAGGTCGTCCTCCACCTCAGGACCGTCGGCAAGGACAAATCCCATACGTGAGAAGATATCGATGATCTCATTGGTGACAATAGTCAGAGGATGACGTGTACCTAACTTAATAGGATAAGGGGTGCGTGTTAAATCTACAGCATCGCCCTCGCTCTCCTGCGTCTGACAATCCTCACGCAACTGATTGATGCGCTCAGTGGCAAGTGTTTTCAACTCGTTGATCTTCATACCAACGGTTTTCTTTTGGTCGGCAGCCACATTGCGGAAATCATTCATCAACGCCGTAATCTCACCTTTCTTACTGAGGTATTTCAGTCGGAGCTGTTCTACCTCGTCAGCGTTTTTAGCGCTCATCTCCTGCACTTCTTTGAGCAGTTCGTCTATCTTATCAAGTATCATAATCTTGCGTTAAAATAAATTTTGCGTGCAAAGATACAAAATATTTATCAATTATCAATTGTCAATTCTCAATTATTTTGTACCTTTGCATCAAATTTGAGAGTTAATATAAAATAAGTGCGAAGTTCAAGATGAAACATTTTTTGTTTGTCGTTTGCGTGGCAGTATTGTTGCTTACCGCCTGTCAGGGACAGAAAAGCGCTGGTGTTGAGGAGGAAATTACTGCTGACTCGATACAAAAGGCAGATACGACAGCCTCGACCCTGGAAGAGGAAGTGGCTTCAGAACAAGCAGCTTTGCCTAAGGCAGCTGATGAGCTTTTTGACGATTTTATCTTTAATTTCGCTGCCAATCGTAAGTTGCAGTACGCTCGTATTAAATTCCCTCTGAAAATTCAGCGAGGCGATGAAATCAGCTATGCCAAGAATGGACAATGGCAGATGGAGTATTTCTTCATGAAGCAGGACTCTTATACCCTTTTGTTTGATAGCGAGAAGGACATGGAGCATGCGAAGGAGGCGACAGATATCAACCATGCTGTTGTTGAGAAAATCTATTTGAAGGCAAAGACGGTGAAGCAATATGTTTTTGACCGCATCAATGGGTTATGGATGCTACAGGAGGTGATTCATGAACCGATGAGTGAGTCACATAATGCCTCTTTTCTGGAATTTTATGAGCATTTTGCCTCAGACCCGGATTTCCAACAGAAGCATCTGATGGAGAGCGTGAAGTTCGTGGGACCTGACCCTGACGATGACTTCAGTCAGATGGAAGGGGTTATCACACCAGACACCTGGGAGGCTTTTGCCCCAGAGCTGCCCTCAGGGATGATTTTCAATATCGTGTATGGTGATTCGCAGAAGGATACTGGACGGAAGATCTTTGTACTGCGTGGTATTGCCAACGGTTTGGAGCTGGAACTGACCTTCAAGCATGAGGGCGGGAAGTGGAAACTGGAGAAAATGACGACATAATGAAGGATTTAGGCAATTATAGTTTATGGCTGCATAATACCTTTGGCATAGAGGCTCATTGCCGCAGGTTCTTAGAGTTTGCTTCTGTGGAAGAAGCTCAGCAGGTGGCAAAGATACTGCGTGAGACGACACTGCCATATATTATAATAGGTGGAGGTAGCAATCTGCTGTTGACGAAGGATTTCGACGGAATTGTGGTGCATTCTGCCATCAAGGGTATCTCTGTCGTCGGTTCCCAGATGTTCTGTGGAAGTGGGGTGGCATGGGACGATGTCGTCTCCTGTGCCGTGTATAATCATCTCTATGGTGCAGAGAACCTTTCCCTGATACCAGGTGATGTGGGTGCCTCCGCAGTACAGAATATCGGTGCATACGGAACGGAGGTGAAAGACTTGATTCTGGAAGTGGAGGCTATAGAGATCGCCACAGGCAAGTTGTGTGTCATCTCCAATGAGGAATGTGCCTATGCTTATCGGCAGAGTCGCTTTAAACAGGAGTGGCGAAACCAGTATCTCATCACGCATGTCACTTATCAGATGGATACTGTCTTTGAGCCTCGTCTTGACTATGGCAATATTCGTTCAGAACTGGCAAGAAGGAATATCATTCAGCCTACGGCACCAGAGCTAAGGCAAATCATTATAGACATCCGTAATGCAAAACTTCCTGATCCGAATAAGATAGGGAATGCTGGTAGTTTCTTCATGAATCCTATTGTCAGTCGGGAGAAATATGAGGATTTGGCAATGTATCACGAAGACATTCCTCATTATACCATTGATGCCGAACATGAGAAAATTCCCGCAGGTTGGTTGATAGAGCAATGCGGTTGGAAGGGGAAGTCGATGGGGCGTGCCGGTGTATATGACAAACAGGCTTTGGTGTTGGTGAATCTCGGAGGTGCCACAGGACAGGAGATATTGTCATTGTGTAAGGCTATCCAGAATGATGTATGGGAAGTGTTTGGCATTAATATCCAACCGGAGGTGAATATTATATGAGACTGACATTCTTGGGGACGGGAACATCGTGTGGCGTACCTACAATAGGGTGCCAGTGTTATACTTGTACGAGCAAGGACCCGCATGACAAGCGATTACGCTGTTCTGCACTGGTAGAGACAGAGACGACACGTATCCTGATAGACTGTGGTCCTGACTTCCGTCAACAAATCATGCCGCAGCCATTCCGTAAGATTGATGGAATTCTGATTACCCATGCGCATTATGACCACATGGGAGGAATGGATGACATCCGTCCTTATTGTCAGTTCGGTGAGATCAATGTCTATGCCGACCCTATTGCCAAGGCTGGTTTGTTACAGATGTTACCTTACTGTTTCGCAGAACATCGCTATCCTGGTGTTCCTGCTATTCAGCTCCATGAGATTCATAAGCATGAGCCGTTACGGATTGGCGATTTGGAGGTGATGCCCATCGAGGTGATGCATCATGACCTGCCGATTCTTGGTTATAGGATAGGAAAACTCGCCTATATCACGGATATGAAAACCATTGATGAGGGTGAACTGGACTATCTGCAAGATGTGGAAACCTTAGTGGTGAACGCCCTTCGTCAAAAACCTCATCACTCTCATCAGACATTGGACGAGGCTGTCACTTTTGCCAAGAGGGTGGGAGCCCGTCAGACATGGCTTATCCATAGCAGTCATGATATCGGTCGCCATAAGGAGGTAAACGCTTTCTTGCCCTCTGACATCCAGATGGCTTATGATGGTCAAGTCATAGAAATTAAATAGGGACTGATTACTTCTTTTTTTTCTTCTTTCCTAAGCCGAAGATAAAACCGTAATTCTTGTAGAGCTTCCTTGCTGTCAGGATAAAGTCGAGCACGGTAATGCCGTTGACAAGAAGTCCTCCGATAAACGCGGTCTTTGAATGATCCTCCTTAGCCATGAATAACTGATTCCATTTTGCACTGAAATGGGTGTTCTCGGTATGGAGCTGGTCCAACAGCTCGTCCTTACGGGCTTGAATGTCCTCAAGCGACTGGTAGTTGTTTGTCTTGGGATTCTGTATGGGCAACTTCATCGGATCAGTTATTGAGTAGGAGGTTGGCAAAGAAACGGACTAATGGTTTCTCAATCCATGCGTGACGGTTGAAAAAGACAAGCAGGATGAGAAGAAGATGAAGCACTCCTACCACGAGGAAGGCAACCGCCGTCCCCGTGTAGGAGGAAAGCCAGAAAGCGAATGCGAACGAACAGAACATCGCCACTCCCAGTAGAATCAGTAAGAATACAACAGAAAGTGCTATAAATGTCAGCAGACGTACTAACTTGTCAACCACATCCAACTTCAGATATTCTGTCTGAATACCTAGATAATGCTTGACAATTTCTGCCAACTGTGCGATGGTCTCTACGTTCTTATCGCTTGACAACATACTGGTTAGTCTACTTCAGGAGCAGCTTCTTTAATGTCATCGACGAGGTCGCTTACTTCTTTGCGACTCAATTTGATGTTGTGCTTCTTCATGAAGTCATCCACAGCATCCGTAATCTTCTCGCGAGTGTCCTCACCCTTTTCCGGAGCGAGCAACAAACCAAGCACTGCGCCAGCGATAGCACCGCCAAAAAATGCGCCTAATACACCTAAACCTTTCATAGTCTTATCTTTTTTAGTTAATATAATACGAATTGTATCTGCAAATATAGGCAAAGTTTTTGAAAATATGGACAAAAAGAAAGACATTTTTTGTTAAATAGGTTAGAAAATCCTTATTTAACAAACTTTAGGCACGATTTTTCGTGCTATTTGCCCGATATTTTGTAATTTCGCACGGAATTAATGAAATAACGTATAGTTGAATTATAATTATTAAGAAAGAAACATGAAAAAGTACTTGGTAGTATGCGCTGGTTTGTGCGCAGCAATGGTTTTCACAAGTTGTAAATCAAGCGAGAGTGCCTATAAGCAGGCTTATCTGAAAGCAAAGCAGCAGGAAGAGCTCCAGCAACAGCAGCCCGCTGTTGTCCAGACTCAGCAGCCCGAGACCAACGTGGTTGTTCCTCTGGAGACGAGGTCTGCCAACAACACACAGGTTGTTGATAATACGGATAATGTAAGAGTTACCCAGGAGCGTGTGTCTTTGGTTTCCGGTAGTGGACTGAAGAACTTCAGCGTGGTGGTTGGCTCTTTCCAGTCGGAGGCTAACGCACTGGGACTGCAGCAGCAGCTGAATAACGCAGGCTATAACGCACAAGTTGTGAAGAACGTGGAGCGTAACATGTACCGCGTAGTGGCTACAACTTTTGATACTAAGGAGGAGGCATCTGCCAGCCGTAACGACTTGCAGGGCAAGTATGCTGGTGCATGGCTGCTCTATAATGCCCGTTAAAGGCTGAAAGGCGTTGGCGTGGCAAGGATATTGTCAATCGACTACGGAAAAAAACGTACAGGTTTAGCAGTCACCGATCCTCTCCAGATTATAGCGGGAGGGTTGGCGACTGTTGCTACTTCTGGACTTTTTGAGTATTTGCAGGCATATATCGCCCATGAGGAGGTGGAGCGTATCGTTATTGGAGAGCCCCGGCAGCCAAACGGGCAACCTAGTGAGAACCTGCAGCGCGTGCAGCAGTTTGTCAATCGGTGGCGTAAGGCAATGCCCCAGATTCCTATAGAGTATTATGATGAGCGCTTTACTTCCGTATTGGCACATCAGGCAATGCTGGATGGGGGACTGAGAAAGAAGGCACGTCAGGACAAGGCTTTGGTCGATGAGATCAGTGCCACCATCATCTTAGAGGATTATATGCGTTCAAAGAAGTTGTAATTTCTAATTTCTCATTTTTAATTTAAAGTGATATTACCTATATATATATATGGTCATCCCGTGCTTCGCAAGGTAGCCGAGGATATACCTGCTGACTATCCTGGTCTGCAGCAGTTGATTGCTGATATGTGGGATACGCTGGCAGAGAGTGAGGGCATTGGTCTTGCCGCCCCTCAGGTTGGCAAATCAATTCGGGTGGTTGTAATTGATTTGGATGTCCTCAGTGATGACATGCCGGAATACAAAGGTTTCCGTCATGTGTATATCAACCCTCATATTATTGAATATGATGATACGGAGACGACTTCCATGGAGGAGGGTTGTCTGTCACTTCCTGCCATTCATGAGAAAGTGACCCGTCCTACTCGTATCCGTGTACAATGGCTTGACGAGGACTTGAAACCTCATGACGAATGGGTAGAGGGATATTTGACCCGTGTCATGCAGCATGAGTTCGACCATCTGGATGGAAAGGTCTTCGTGGATCGTATCACTCCACTTCGTAAACAGCTTATCAAGAGTAAGTTACGTGCACTCACTCAAGGGCGTTACCGTTGCGGATATAAGACCAAAAGCATCAGGTAAATAGATGAAGAGATTAGTGCTATTCGCCCTGCTTCAATTGTCAATTGTCTGTTGTCAGTTGTCAATTTGTTATGCCCAGTTCAAAACCGACCGGCTGGTGATGATAGGGCGATCGGCACTCTATTTCGAGGATTACGTCCTTTCCATACAGTATTTCAACCAGGCGATCTCTGCCAAGCCTTATCTCTATGAGCCATGGTTCTATCGCGGTGTGGCAAAATATTATCTTGACGACTTTGCCGGAGCGGAGGACGATTGCTCTGAGGCAATCAAGCGGAATCCTTTTGTGGTGGGGATGTATGAGTTGCGTGGTCTCTGTCGCATCCAGCAGAAGAAGTATCGGGATGCTATCAAAGACTATAACCAGGCATTGCGTTATGACCCAGAGAATCAAAGCCTTTGGCATAACCGTGTGCTCTGTCATATTAATGAGAAAGATTATGACACGGCACTCCTGCAATTGGATACCATCTTGACCCGTTGGAGCAAGCACGCTCCAGCCTATGCCATGCAGGCAGAGGTTTTTATCCTGCAGAAAGATACCACCAAGGCAATAGCTGCTCTCGACAAGAGTCTGGAGGTTGACCCCTACGATGGTAACCTGTGGAGCCAGCGTGCCGTCATCAGCCTCTCACGTAAGGAATGGAAAGAGAGTGAGGAGTTTCTCTCTAAAGCAATCCATCTGTTGCCTAAGCAAGCTAACAATTATATCAATCGTGCGTTGGCTCGTTTCAACCAGAATAACCTGCGTGGCACCATGGCAGACTATGATACTGCACTTGACCTTGACCCTAATAACTTCCTTGGACATTATAACCGTGGATTGCTCCGTGCTCAGGTGGGTGATGACAACCGTGCCATCCTCGACTTCGACTTTGTGTTGAACCTGGAGCCGAATAACCTGATGGCACTTTTCAACCGTGCTTTGCTGTTGGAGAATACGGGTAATCTGCGTGGTGCCATCCGTGACTATTCCAAAGTCATCGAGGAGTTTCCTAATTTCTGGTTTGGCTTACAGCACCGTGCCTCCTGCTATCGCCGTCTGGGTATGACCAGCAAGGCGGATGCCGATGAGTTCCGTATCCTAAAAGCACAGATGGATAAGCGTTATCTGGGCAGACAGCCCCGACTCTCGAAAGAGCAGATGCGTAAGCGTAGCGACTTGGATATAGAGAAATACAACCAACTTGCAGTGGCTGACGAGCAGGAGGTGGAGCATGAGTATCAGAGCGAGTACCGGGGCAGGGTACAGAACCGTCGTGTGGTATTGGACTATCTCCCCATGTATATCCTCTCTTTCGAACAGGAGCAGAGTCAGGTGAAACAATATATCGCCTTTGATAAACAGGTGGACGCATATAACGCAGGTGGACCGAGACAGCGCCAGTTGTATATCATCAGCAACAGTCCTGCCTTGGATGAGACAGACACGAAGAAGTACTTCGCGTATATCGACACCCTGTCCAGTCAGATAGATCGTGAGCGGAGCACACAGCGTGCCACGGACTTGTTGTTTAAGCGTGCTGTCGCTTATAGTGTCATCCAGAACTTTGAGGCAGCCATCGAAGACCTCTCCACTTATCTGCAAATCGACTCGACCTCGTCGCTTGCCTATTGGCAACGTGCGGCATGCCAATCGAAAATCAATGCTTTCAATGCTGCCCAAGGTACGGATGTCCGTATGAAGACAGCTAATGTGTTGTCCGACTTGACAGAGGCTATCCGTTGTCATGAGAATGCTTACCTCTATTATAATCGTGGCAATGTCTATGTCAAACGGAATGACTTCACACATGCTATCGAGGATTATACCCATGCGATAGCCATGGATGCCAACCTTGCTGAGGCGTATTACAATCGTGGACTTGCCCGTATTGCCAACAAACAGCAGAATGAGGGCATCAGCGACTTGTCAAAAGCTGGTGAGCTGGGACTTTATACTGCATATAGTATTATTAAAAAATATCGGAAATGATACGTAAACTTCTCTTTCTCCTCGTGATGTTTCCCGTGTGCTGTATGGCACAGAGTAAATATTGTGTCACATGGCAGGACTTTCTGGATGGTCAGTGGCGAGAACCCGAGGGCAGGGTAGAGCTTGTCCCCTCGTCAAAGGAGGATGCCCTTGCCATGGTGGTCAAGGCAGAGAAGAAGAAAACCGCTCATTTGCTGCGTCGTGGAGCCTGTGTCATGGAGTATGGGGACTCCCTCTATCTCAACCTCCGTCGTTTCAATACCTTTGGCGATGTCTATGTGCAGGCATGGCGGTTAGGTCCCGACAAACTCCTTTTTGCTCGTCAGGATGTAGCCCCCACAGGGTTCAGTGTCACTTTTGGAGGTAATGTGTCCCCATTGTCCAGCAAGTCATTCCGCACCCTCTCCCATTTGGAGAATCTTGTCTGCTATCTTGCCGTATGGGATCCCAACCGTGAGGAGCTCCGTATGGCACGAGTCACGGAGGCTGTCGTGCTGCAGCTCCTCACCAACCATCCCGACCAGCTGTCCCACTACCAGTCGTTGAGTCGCAAACAAAAAGAGAGTGCTGATGTCATCATCACCCTCCTCCATGCCGCCGGCATCATTTGATAGTTGGTGGTACGTGGCTTGAAACCTTCACCTCGGAGAATTCACAAGGCTTGTGATGACTTTTTCCTTGGAGGCAAAGAATGAATTTATTATCTTTGTCGTGTCATTTATAAATTAAAGTCATGAAAAAAGTTATCACATCATTCGTTTTTATGCTATTGGCAACAACTGCCAATGCGCAGTATTATGGAGTCGGTTCGTCAACCAGTTCTACCGACCCATGGGGAACTACCACCACGGTCCACAAAGATGCCTATGGCAATCGTACAGGCACTTCCACGTCAAGTACAGACCCGTGGGGTACTACCACGACGACCCATAAGGATGCCTATGGAAATAGGATAGGGACTTCCACAAGCAGTACCGATTCATGGGGTACTACCACGACGACCCATAAAGATACCTATGGCAATCGTACAGGCACATCGACCAGTAGCCGGGACTCATGGGGTAACACCAATACCACCTATAAGGACAGTTATGGCAACCGTACAGGCACTTCCACTAGCAGTACAGACTCATGGGGAAACACCACCACAACCTATCGAGACTCCTATGGCAACAGAACAGGCACTTCTACGAGCAACACAGACTCATGGGGTAATCGTAATACCCAGCAGCGTAGCAACGATCCCAATTCAAGTATCTGGACCTGGTAAACACGAATAGCATGATGAAAAGATTATGTATCGTAATGGCATTTCTGATAGGGAATGCCATTACCACTTTGGCACAATGCTACAAGTTAGACCAAGACCCCGAAGTCAATGGCATCAGAATTGGTATGTCATACATGGAGTTATCCAGCGTCTTGGAATATATAAACAAGACAGACATGGGAGCTGATGTCTATGCCGTCAAAGGCAGCCGTTATTATAACCTCTATGGTGTCGTAGTGGATCAAGTTGTCGTTTTCATATATGAAAGTCGAGTAACAGGAATATACTTTGTCAAACGCTTTCCCCCAGGCGCCACCTTGCGGTTTACGGAACAGCTGTCGATAGAAGCCGCACTGACCAACAAATACGGTTCCCCTATGTATAATATCAGCGACCCCACTACTGATCCAGCCCCCTTTGGTGTCCAGTGGCGAGGAAGAAATCATGAGGCAACCGTCTGCACCTATTATTACGGCATAGACGAAGGCTTTTCTCTTACTTATTTGTTGGCGGAGATTAAGTAGAGCTTTCTACGTGAAATTTTTAAAAATTAATTGATGGAAAAATATTAACATTCCAATATTTTTTGTATCTTTGCAGTATCCAAGAACTAAAAAAATAATTCATATCAAAATCAGTTTAATTACTGACATTAATTAATGCAAGAAGGAATTAAAGCTAATGAAGGAAACTGTGAATACATCTAGTTATCAGAAAAAAGAAAAATCTTCTTTTGTAAAAAAGGAAGATAATCTTGGACAAATAAAACTGTCTTATATGACAGGGGCTTCTATGGATATAGTTGATGATATACCAAAAGGATATGAAGACCCAAGATGGATAGAGAAGAGTAATTCTATAAAAGGACGTGATAATTATACCTGCCAACTTTGTCATGCTTTTAATCCGATGCAAGGAGGACTCGTTTACATCCAACGAGGGGATTATGAAACCTATCATCATTATGAGGCAGCTAGTAGAAGTTACATAATACATGTTAAAGACTACGACTTTACAGTCAATTTTGATTTCTATCCAGGCTTTCACTTAGCAATGCCAAGACTTAACGTCCATCATAAAATATATTACAGGAATCGAGACATATGGGATTATCAAGATGATTGCTTAATTACATTATGTGAGGACTGCCATCATTACGTTCATTCGTTGAATGACATAGGCATTCCTGTGGTAGAGGAAAAATCTACCGGGCAATCTGTTCTTATAGGAAAGACTCAGCCAAAACAATATCAACCAAGATTAGATCATACTGATTTAAGTACATTTCCTCCGTTTGCTTTGGTTAAAGAAGATAGATGGGGAGTTGAACTGAGAGAACAAGATAAAAAAGGTTTTGAGCGTGCTATGGCTGAGAATAAAAAATGGTATAACTATCATGAAACATTCGATAACCACGTCGCCCATATAAGTTATTTTAAGTCTTATGATCCACGTAGGAACAAGCATACCCCTGAAGAAATAAAGAAAGTGGCAGATTTCATTATTCTCGATTTTATTGAACATATTTTAGGGTTTAGTAAGAAAAAATAGTGATAGTTTTGTGGAGGATTTAATTGCTGAGAAATAGATTTAACTAGTGATATGAAGAATTTATACTGATTACATTTTTTGTGCTGTTGGGTTTTGCTGGCTTTACACAGATAATAGATAATCCTCCTGTGTTTGATAGATATGACTAAGATGCATTTATAGTGATAAGGTCAAGATAACTAAAGATGCATCATTTGTTTTCTGCTCATTAATTACACAGAAACAGTCAACCGACCAGAGAATATGCAAACCCTTAACCCTAAATCACAAGCCTTGTGATTTTAATATTTTTCAAATTTTCTGTCATTTACTTGCAACTTTGCAAAATAATCTCTATCTTTGCCATTGTTCTGCTAAATGTTGAAAGCCCTTAAGTAATCTCATAAGGTGGAACACATGCATACAAAGGCGGTTTCTGACTGGGATTTGTTCAGAACAGGCTCCACGTTTTTCGTATGTATCTGTACTAACCTAAAATAGAAAAAATAGCTTGAGGTAGCCGGGCTGAGAAAAGTATATTTGATAAATGGCTATTAGTAAAAGTCTACAATTGCATTTCCTTAATCTTTATTGTATGGTAATAGCAGATGGGATAGTAGATCCAAAGGAAATGGAAACAATTTATCGGATAGGACGTGAAAATTATGGACTATCAGAAGAGGAAATTAATAAGGCTGTAGTTGAGGCAGGAACAACGTATGCAATACCAGAGTCTAACGAGGAGAAAGTTCGAATTCTCTACGAGATGGCTGTTGTTGCATGGGCTGACGGAAAGATTGAAGACTCGGAGCGCAAAATGTTGCGAAGTTATGCTTTGAGATATGGTGTCATAGAAAAGAGTGTAACATCTTTTGTAGACTATTTATTGGAGAAAGCACATGACGATGTGAGCGAAGAAGATATTATTAAAGAATTGACTAATAATTAATAAAAGAAAATGAATTTTAATCTTGATAGTCTCTTTAAAAAAGAGAAACCTGTTGTGTCTAAACCTGCAATAGACATTGAGCCTATAAGTCCAAATGATCGCAGGCGAGGTGAAACCTATTATAATTGGGGCCTTAGGATGTGTGCAACTGTTATGGGTACTAGTTATGTTTTATCCCCTTTTTTGCAAAGGGTTTATTTGGATATTTATAATGAGCAAGCAAAAAATGTAGAATTACAAGAGCAATTCCGTAAAAATACTCAAGCTCAGATAGATGAACATAATAACAATATAGAATCACTTAAAAGTCAGATTGTTAATTCAACAAATAAAAAGAGTGAAAACAAAGAAGAAATAGATGTGTTAGAGCTACAAAGGTCTGAACTGAAGACAAGAGGAAAGTCAATTAATAAAGATGCTAAAATTAAAATGATACTTGGAATTATTATATTGATTCCTTTGACTTTCTATTTGTTCTTGTTTTATAGTTCAACATTTTATACTGGTTTTATCATGGACATAAAAGATGTGACAAATTCTACAGGTGTTGCTATGGCTATGTTTAATCCACAAGCCTTTAGTGGGGCATTAGTCAAAGGACTTACATCTTTCTTTTTGATATTGAGTTTTCCTGTAGTTTTTCTAGGATTGGGATTTGGGTTGCACTTCTTTTCTGTTCAGCAGTCAAAATCGCGTTTTCTTAAGATGAGTGCAATATTGGTGGTGACTTTTTTATTTGATTGTATAATAGCTTACAAAATAGGAAAATTCTTATATGATATTGAAGGTATGTGGAAAGAACAGTCGGATGTCTATACTTTTAATATGGCTATTAGTGATATAAATACATGGGCTGTTATCTTTTGTGGATTTATTGCTTATATTATATGGGGGATAGTTTTTGATATGGCAATGAGTGCATATAGTAAGTTGGATTTAAATAAAGAGGAGACAAAAATGATTGACAACAAAATTCAACGATTAAAAGATGAAAATGTACGAATTAATGAACAGATTGCTAATTATAACAAACAGATAACCTCTTTAAAAAATGAAATAAGCAGTTTGATGGCAAAACTTAGTAACAATGTTAATATCAATATTAATGAAATAAAAAAGGAAATGACGAATTTCTATAATGGATGGATTACCCAGATGGGAGTGTTGGGTTGTAATCAGCAGGACCAGAGTATGGCAAATGCAACCTTTCAAAACATATTAAATACGCTAGTTAACAACAATACTATTAAATAAATAATTATGAAAAAGAATTTTATATTCCTAATTTTGGTATGCGTGTTAGTTTCTTGTGGTAGTAGAGAGACATCACAAGAAGTAACTCAACTACCTCTTAATATCTCCGTCTTCATAGATCTATCTGACAGATTAGTACGAGAAATGGAACCTAATCAGATGTCAAGAGATACTGCAATTATTGGATATTTGGCTGATTATTTCAAATCTGTCACATTAGGTCCGCAGATTCTTAGTAGTAAGAACAACATCAAAGTGTTTTTCTATCCTACACCACAGAATTCTGATATTGTAACATTGGCACAAGGATTATGCGTGGATTTAAGCACTTTGCAAGGTAGCGATAGAAAAAAAGCTATTTTATCAATGAAAAGAAATTTTCAAAATAATCTTACTCAAATATATAGCAAAGCGATTGATGATGGCAACAATCACAAATGGCCAGGCTGTGATATTTGGGATTTCTTTAGTAGTAAAAAAGTTGATGTACAGTGTATTAGAAAAGATTATCGAAATATACTGATTATATTGACAGATGGTTATTTGTATGAAGGAAGTAATAAAATGCAAGATAATCATGCTTATTCTTATGTTTTACCTCAGACCTTAAAAGATCCAGAATCATCACTTATTGTTAAAAGGCAAGGACTTGATGATTTGGAAGTTCGCATTTTAGAGGTTAATCCTTATAACAAACAGGAGGGATACAAATTAGTTCCCGTCCTAGAAAACTGGTTAAAAGGAATGGGTGTACAAAAGATAACTGTATCAGAAACCGACTTGCCTACTAATACACAAACAATAATCAAAAGTTTTTTAGAAGATTAATAGTTCATATATGGGGAATACTCTTATGGTATTTGTGTTTTTGTTGATGACAAACATCACATCTTTCTGTACATTACAGAGTGTTCAGGGTGAAACTTATGTGTATATTTGTACAGGAGGGAATGCGTATAGGTATCATTGTAATAGTGAGTGTAGTGGGTTAAATAGATGTCATGCAGAAATAAAGAAAGTTACATTGGAGTATGCAAAATCAAAAAGGCGCACACCTTGTAGAATATGTTATTAATGGGGAAGTATCTATAATATGGCAAGAGATGATTCTAATAGTGGATGTGGTTGCTTGATTCTTATCGTTATTGCAATTGCGCTTATAGTGAACAAATGTAATGATTCAGACTCGTCATCATCCTCTTCAACAAAAACTACAACATCAATGATAACGACAAAAGCAGAGTCTAGCAACTCTGCTTACCAATATAGTAATTCTCAAGATTATTCTGTAGTAGATGAACTTTCTTCCGAGGACAAACAATATGAATATAATTCATTATCAACAGGAGTTACACCATATACGGCATATTATGGACAGAACTATAAATGTCCGTATGAGCAATGTTCTGGTATAAAAGTAACAGCTCCCTCCGAAAGTGATATTGTTGTAATTATTAAAAGGAGCAATCAAAATGGCAAAGTAATTGCCCATGGATATATCAAAGCTGGAGGTTCATTGCAATTTGATATCCCAGATGGAACATACCAAACGTTTTTCTACTACGGCATAGGGTGGAATCCCAACAAAGATATGGGAAATGGAGTGAAAGGTGGTTTCGTGAAAAACGAGATTTTTTCGAAGGATAATCCTCAAGATATTTATAGCGGTATTTTAACTTATGTTCTCCAATTGCAACGTGATGGTAATTTCCAGACTAAGGGGAGTAATAGAGGTGAAGTTTTTTAAAAATTAGGAATGATAGGAAGATTATGGAAAAAGTCAAACAATCGTACTTATCCAACCTGATTGGTGAGCACAGTTATGAGGAGTATTCCAGTATAGCAAAGAAGGTTGTCGGAATTGGTGGACTTGTATTGGTTATTCTTTTTACACTGTCTCAATTCTTCCATTCAGGCATTGTCAATTACTTGCTGAAACTCACAACAGGCACATCGCTGCTGTTTATCGCATATATTGCTGCATGCATCTTATTGCTGGATATACGTGTAGAAGTGGAAAAACAGGAAAAGGAATGGTGGGAAAATAAGAAAGAGTGTCCCCAGTCCTTAAAGTACAAACTTAGTGTTGTGTGGGGTGTCGTTTTGTTGTTGCTGGGTATTGCTGCAATCTATTTCAGTAATAAGTATAGAAATCGGTACGATTTCGAATGTACTACATTCCTGGTTGATCATAAAGCTCATATCTATCATTTGGATTGGAATGATGATTGCGAAAATGCTGCGAATGCCGAGAAACTTGAAGAGATGTATGGATATGAAATAGATGATTCTTATTCTTTCTGTGAAGAATGCAAAGAATACGAAGATGATATGGAATCTGAAGCATCTGTTGCGCATATAAGAAGATGAGAGGTATCTGGCTAATATACGTTCTTATTTTTATAAAAGATTGGTAAAATGAATACAATATACCTATTCCTTGCAGCGATCTTGCTGCTGTGTTTGGCTCCGATGCCGTATGGCTATTATGTCCTTGTCAGGTTTCTGTCAATGGTGGGATTTGGCATCATGGCATATCGCTATTATCAAGAGAAGAAAGAGTCTCTTGCTTGGACATTTGGTATTTTGGCTTTGTTGTTTCAACCATTTGCAAAGATTGCTTTAGGCAGACTGATATGGAATATAGTAGACGTGATAGTGGCTGTTGGGCTAATTATCTTGTTTTTCATTAAAAAGAAAGAGAAGGAGTCTCGGCAAGTTATACCTCTTAATCCCAAAGAGTCCTCGGAATCAGAAAAGCAAGAGAATAACAGGTTTGAGTTTCAATTGGAGGGGAAACTGGCTCCCAAGGAATTGATATATGTTGCCAGTGAGGAAGACAGAATACTGACAGAATTGTTCGAGAAGAGTCCTGAAGTGTTTGAAGGGTGGGGGCAAATGATAGGTTACCATGTGATTTATCTACCTCTGTTATTGAAACGGTTGAAAAATGCGGAAGTGCTACAATATCGTGCACCATATTTGACAAATGTGGAGATTGCAAGTACTAATCTCAAAAATGACTTCTTGCTGCAATATCTGAATAATCCTTCGGATAAAATGCATATCAAGCATGGATTAATCCGTACAGAAGATATTCACAGAGGTGGTGACGGGAAAGATAAGGCTATTAATAGATTCTATCCTTTGACATCTAATAGCTCTGAGCCTATCGCAGACCAGTTGCACAGAATAGGTAAACAGATATCTATCGAGCAGCAACAACATGATCGATTAATTGAAAGTTATGATGACTGGGGTGATGTTGTCAGCGGTGGGGCTGATGATGGCTTCAATTCTCAATTAGCAGAAGAGAATATTGATGACTTGATTGAAGAGGTGAAGGAGAGAATCCTTAAGTTAAGACAAAGGGGTATATCACAATATATCTTGGAACAGTTGATACATCCAGACGACCGGCTTAGTAAAATGGTCATCACCAAAGATTATCGAATTATCTTGCCAGACTACAACAATATGGAAATCAAAATGGAACCTCTTGTGAAAGCAGTTTATCTGTTGTTCCTGGCTCATCCCGAAGGAATATTGTTTAAGCGTCTTCCGGATTATCGTGAGGAACTTACACGTTTATATGTGAAGTTGAGACCAACGGGATTGACTGATAGGGTGTTGCGGAGCATCGAGGATGTGACGAATCCTGTACTTAACTCAATCAATGAGAAGTGTGCTCGTATCCGTGGTGCTTTTGTCGGACAGTTTGATGACCATATTGCTCGCCATTACTATATCGACGGACTACGTGGTGAACCCAAGAAGATTTCCCTTCCTCGTGACTTGGTTATTTGGGAAACCGATTAAAGTCGCTTCGCTTGTCGAAGCATAAATTCACATTTCCACAAGGCTTGTGAAGTAAAATCGTTTGGTGGCAAAGGTACAAGTTCGTATCTTTGCCACTGAATTTTAATATGCAGAATTATGACAAGTGTGAACAAGATGATGAGCGATGACAGCTATATCAATATGCGGGAGATGTTGAAGGATTGCATCTCTGATGTAGAGGAAAGGGCTATAAATACAGGTGTGCCAGGAATCCCTACGGGTTTTCAGCCGTTAGACGATTTGATTGGTGGCTTCGAGAAGGGGAAAGTATATGTGATTGGCGGAAGGCCTTGCATGGGAAAAGAAGAACTCATGCTGTCAATGATAATAGACATCATTTTAGAAAGCAAACTGTCCGTGTTGTTGTTCTCGACGAATCATCAGAAGGCAGACTATGTACAAAGGCTTCTTGCCATCCATTGTGACATACTTGTTATGCACTTGTTTCAAGGGTCGTTGGAACCTCATGAGTGGGATAGGTTGGATAAACGGACAGGTGAATTGGTAGATGCGCCATTGTTTATGCATGACAGTTTGGATTTGCCGCTTAACGAATTGGTCGAAACTGCACGAAATTGTATCAGAGAGAAGGAGGTGAAAATCATCCTTATAGACTGTCTGCAAATGGTTGACTTTACAAATGAAGACGACAATCCTTCTGATAGAGTTGCGAAGGTGATGCTTTCATTAAAACAACTGGCTCGTTTATGCAATATACCTATCATAGTAGGATCCATGTTGAGTAGAGGGATAGAATACCGAGAAGGACTTGAGGGCAAACAGCCTCAGTTGATGGATTTGATGAACTCTAGTTTTATCGAGGGTCTTGCTGATGTTATCATGATGGTGCATCGTCCTGAGTATTATCACATCTATCAAGATGATAATGGGCGAAATCTGCGAGGGCTGATAGAAATCATTGTAAGAAAGAATGCCCTTAAACCATTGGGCAGCATTTTCCTGGACTATCATGAGAAAACGGGTGTAGTATGCGTAAGGAAGAATGGTAAAAGTACTTCAAAGCCTGTCAGCCTGAAAGATTTTAGTCCATTTAATGAACCTGTGAAAAAGTTAATCAAAGAACTTGATCTTGAAGAAGAATTACCATTTTAACATTATAAACCGATGAAGATATGACAGATTTCGAGTACATTCTGCAACAGGCAAGACTTTTCCATTATAAAGGATGGGAGGATAGTGAGTTAAGAAAGTGTGTAGATATGCTACCATCACTTACCAGACAAGAACTTGTGGCTTTATACAGGAGTAAGTGGATATCAGATGGAAGAATCATCAAACAGACGATATTCAACATCCTCTTTAAAGATAAGGTTGGGAAACGCGAGGAGCGAATTAAAACGGAAGATACAAGTGCTCTTATAAAGGAGTTCCAAGACAAGAAAGGTGGCAATGTTGCATTGGCCCGGAAAGAACTGCGTGAGCGATATAAGGCAGGGAAGGATAAACAACAGATAGCAACGATATTCAATTCCTCTACAAAAAGTGACCAACAGTGGGTGAAGTCTCAGATACGGAAAGAACGCTATGGCGACTCGAACGGCAATAATTATCAGTGGAAGAAACCGTCATGGAAGTAAAATGAGTGTCAACGGACACTACTTCTCGCGTATCTTCTGGCAACAGATTGGTGATGAGTTTAAGAGAATTTATTAATTCACAAGAATTTTATTAACTTTGCAGAAAAAAAGAATTTTATGGGGAAATTTAACATGTTAGGGGCACTGGTAGGCGATATAGTCGGCTCTGTGTATGAGTTTTGCAATACAAAGTCAACGGATTTTGAATTATTCTGTGGTGCGAGTAATTTTACGGATGATTCTGTGATGACATTAGCGGTTGCGAAATGGTTACTGGAAGATGAGGCACACACGATCCATTATCTCATATATTGCATGCAAGAACTTGGAAACCATCACCCCAATGCTGGGTATGGTGGACGGTTTGCAGGATGGCTATGTGAAGACAATCCCCAGCCGTACAACAGCTGGGGTAATGGGGCGGGCATGCGTGTTAGTCCTGTGGGACTGTATGCCAAGACGCTTGATGAAGCGTTGGCACTTGCTGCATTAACGGCATCTGTGAGTCATAATCATCCAGAAGGAGTGAAAGGTGCACAGGCAATCGCTACAAGTGTATTTCTCTGCAAGCAGGGGAAGTCGAAACAAGAAATCAAAGAATATGTCGAGAAAACGTTTGGCTATAACTTACATCGCACTATTGCAGAGATTCGTCCGAGATACGAATTCGATGTGTCCTGTCAGGGTAGTGTTCCTGAAGCGATTATAGCTTTTTTGGAAGGTAACTCCTTTGAGGAAGTGATTCGTCTGGCAATCTCGCTTGGTGGTGATTCGGATACCATTGGTTCAATGGCAGGAGGCATCGCCGCTTGTATGTATCCTATCCCAGAAGAGATTGCCGAACGATGCGATAACATTCTTACTGCCGATTTAAGGGAAATAAAAGATAAGTTTATCCAAATGATTGAAGCAAATGATTGATGACGATTTCGTTACCTCGTGACTTGGTGGTGTGGGAGTGAGAAGGACCCCCTCGGTCCCCCTGTTTAGGGGGAGGAATGAAGAAAAATAACCGAAAGTTTTGCGCTTTCGGCTTTTATGCTTATCTTTGCCACGATAAAACTAAATCTTTATGAAGAAGGATGAGTGTATCTTGTTGCTTAAAACGTGCATGAACATACTTAAAGAAAAGTATGGAATTACTTCTTTGTCTCTTTTTGGCTCGACAGCAAGAGGTGAGCAAAAGGAGGGAAGCGACATTGACCTGTTTGTTGATACAGAAACGCCAAACCCTTTCCTCCTGATGGATGCCAAAGAGTTTTTGGAGGAAGCTACAGGTACTTCAGTTGATATAGTTCGTAATCATCAGAACTTGAATCCTCGATTAAGAAGACGTATATTAAAAGATGGAATCTTTATCTTCTGAAACCAAAGGCATTGCTTTAGATATCCTTGAGGACATTCTATCAGCGATTGAGAAACTTGAGGAGCGGACAAAAGACATTCACTCTATTGATGATTTCCTTGCTTCGGCTTCTGGTATGGTGCTATTGGATGCCACATGTATGTTGCTTATTGCTATAGGCGAAAGCCTGAAAAACCTTGATAAAACTACGGAGGGAGTACTTTTGCCTATGTATCCTTCTATACCATGGAAAAATATCAAAGGATTACGAGATATTATTGCTCATCATTATTTTGATGTGGATGCTTCACAAATCCTTTGGATTATTAAGAACGAGGTTTCTCCTTTAAAGAATGCTATCCAATTCTTTATAAAGGAATTGAATAAATGAAATAACTTGGAATAGTGATTTGATACTGGTGAATAAATTGATCAGAGATCTCATCGGAAATAATCTTTTATTTCCGCAAGCCTTGTGAACATTTGGATGTATTACGAAAAAACAGTATCTTTACCGAGAGAGCTTGTGGTGAAAACCTTTTCCAGTTGAGGTCACCCTCATGTAAGTGGTCACCCGGCATTATTATCTGAAGACGGCAGCTCGTACATGACCCTGGCATGATTCGTGCGGATGAGTTGTCTCTCCACGCAGTTGCCAGTCGTGCGGTCAATGATGTCCCGATAGACCTTGCCGTTGCGATAGAAGAAGTCCCCTTCCTGGGAGAAATGTTCATCCTCCACATGAATATGGAAGGTGTGCGGTTGCACTTCCATGGCACGCAACTCTCCACAGAGATACTCGCCATCCACCCAGAGACGGAGCTGATAGGTGTTGGTCGTGTCATTCCTTACCCGGTAGTCAATATAGTTGTATGAGATGCTGGTCCCCGTACCGAAAGGAATCTGTCTGCCAAAATCGGGAAAGAGGTCTAAGCCGTCGTGATGATGATGCTCGGTAATCGTCAGCTCACTATGCAGCACCATCCAGTGTATCAGGTTAGACAACTGGCACAGTCCGCCACCGATTCCCTGCGACGGTGCTCCCTTCGCTATGGTCAGTCCCTCTTTGTAACCTTTCCGTTTGGTGGTACGCCCCACCTGTCTCCATACCGAGAACGTCTCACCCGGTCGGATCAGCAGTCCGTCGATATGCTTCACTGCCAAGGCGAGGTTGACCGCTTTGTTTTCCTGCAGTTGCATGTTGACATTACCCAACCTGCGGCGAATCAGTGAGTTATGACTATAGACCAGGACGGGCAGTGGCTCCTCTGTCCGTTCGTGGGCAAACGGTGTCTTACTGATGAAGTCTCTCAGATGACGTTTCAGTATCTCTTTCTCCACCGACAGCCTGTAGGTGAAGGGTGATATCTCACAAAACAGTTTCCTTTTCATCACGCTATTGTTTTTGTAAATCCGTTTATGGTACTGCTTCCTTTCATTTTGCAAAGATAAGCAGCATTTCCGATACTTCCAAATTTATGTTCGAGAAAATTTGTCATTCTTTTGGTATTCTGCTCACATCATCGTATCTTTGCAAAGAAATAGTTAAGACATGTCAGACAAGCTCACCCCACAACAACGCCATAAGAATATGGCTGCTATCCGGTCGAAAGACACGAAACCGTCGAAACGGGAGGAGACGCTGGACTCCATCGCTTTCACATTAAACCATATATGGTTGCAGGACCACCATGCAAAATCTGTAGCCAGTAATCATTCTGAAGAAGAAAGCGGAGCAGTACCTATGGCGGCAGAAGAGTGACTCACCCGATTTTGATAAATATAATACAAATAAATTTGCATTCTCTTCGCTAAATCGAAATTTTACACTACCTTTGCAAGCGAATTAAACTTAAACATATATTGTAGATATGATCAACATTACTTTTCCAGACGGATCTGTTCGCTCGTATGAGCAGGGCGTTACTGGACTTCAGATTGCCGAGAGTATCTCACCGGCTCTGGCTCGCGACGTATTGGCGTGCGGTGTGAATGGTGAGACAGTAGAGTTGAACCGACCGATTATGGAAGATGCGAAGATCGCACTCTATAAATGGGACGACGAAGAGGGAAAACACACATTCTGGCACACCTCAGCCCATTTGCTTGCTGAGGCACTGCAGGAGCTTTATCCCGGTATCCAGTTCGGATTCGGTCCTGCCATCGAGAATGGTTTCTTCTATGATGTGCTGTTGAAAGACGGTGAGAGCATCAAGGAGAGTGACTTCCCGAAGATTGAGGAGAAAATGCGTGAACTGGCTTCCAAGAAAGAGCCCGTCGTTCGCAAGGAGGTGGCAAAGGCAGACGCTCTGAAAGAGTTTGCCGCTGACGGTCAGACCTATAAGTGCGAGCACATCGAGCAGGACTTGGAGGACGGCAGTATCACCACCTATACACAGGGTGCGTTCACCGACCTCTGCCGTGGTCCGCACCTGATGAACACCGGTGCCATCAAGGCTATCAAGCTGACCAATGTGGCTGGTGCTTTCTGGCGTGGTGACGCTACCCGTGAGCAGATGCAGCGTCTGTATGGTATCTCGTTCCCCAAGAAAAAGATGCTCGACGAGTATCTCGTCATGCTGGAGGAGGCTAAGAAACGCGACCACCGTAAGATCGGTAAGGAGATGGAGCTGTTCATGTTCTCCGATAAAGTGGGTAAGGGTCTCCCCATCTGGTTGCCGAAAGGTACCGACCTGCGTCTCCGCTTGCAAGACCACTTGCGTAAAGTGCAGAAACGTTTTGGTTATCAGGAGGTTATTACTCCGCATATCGGTTCCAAGAACCTCTATATTACCAGTGGTCACTATGCCCATTATGGTAAGGACTCCTTCCAGCCCATCCATACCCCAGAGGAGGATGAGGAGTACATGTTGAAACCCATGAACTGTCCTCACCACTGTGAGATTTTCGCATGGAAGCCCCGTAGCTACCGTGACCTGCCCTTGCGTATCGCCGAGTTCGGTACGGTATACCGTTATGAGCAGAGTGGTGAGCTGCACGGACTGACCCGTGTACGTTCCTTCACACAGGACGATGCCCACCTGTTCTGTCGTCCCGACCAGGTGAAGCAGGAGTTCCTCAACGTGATGGATATCATTGGTATCGTACTGACAGCCTTCGGTTTCAACTTCGAGGCACAGATTTCCTTGCGTGACCCTAACGACCACGACAAGTACGTAGGTACTGACGAGGACTGGGCACTGGCTGAGGCTGCTATCGTGGAGGCATGTCGTGAGAAGGGGCTGACCGCCAAGGTAGAATATGGTGAGGCTGCATTCTATGGTCCTAAGCTCGACTTCATGATCAAGGATGCTATCGGTCGCCGCTGGCAGCTGGGAACTATCCAGGTAGACTACAACCTGCCGAAGCGCTTCCAGTTGGAGTATACCGATGAGGACAACCAGAAGAAGACCCCTGTGATGATTCACCGCGCACCCTTCGGTTCGCTGGAGCGTTTCTGTGCCGTACTCATCGAGCACACCAGTGGTCACTTCCCCTTGTGGCTGACTCCTGAGCAGGTTGCCATCCTGCCGTTGTCAGAGAAATATAACGACTATGCCAACGAGGTGGCAAAGAAGTTTGAGCAGGGTGGGGTACGTCCTACCATCGACCTGCGTAACGAGAAACTGGGTCGTAAGATTCGCGATAACGAGTTGAAGCGTATTCCTTATATGGTGATTGTCGGTGAGAAGGAGCAGGCTGACGGAACAGTCGCCGTTCGTCCACAGGGCGGTGGTGAGCAGATAGTCATGACCATCCAAGAGTTCATCGACCATATCAACGCTGAGGTTGCTGAGATGACGAAAGACTTTTAAAGAGTTGAGATAATCTAAGAAATATGAAACCAACATTATTTTTATTGGCTGCTGGTATGGGAAGCCGCTATGGCGGGCTGAAGCAGCTGGATGGTCTGGGACCCAATGGGGAGACCATCATGGACTATTCTATCTACGATGCCATCCAGGCAGGATTCGGAAAGATCGTATGGGTCATCCGCAAGGATTTCGAGGAGCAGTTCCGTACACAGATTCTCTCTAAGTACGAGGGTCATATCCCCTGTGAGTTATGTTTCCAGGGTATCGACGCACTCCCCGAGGGCTTTAAGGTGCCAGAGGGTCGTCAGAAACCGTGGGGTACCAACCATGCCGTACTGATGGGTAAGGATGTCATCAAGGAACCGTTCTGCGTCATCAACTGCGACGACTTCTATAACCGTGATGCCTTCATGGTGATTGGCAAGTTCCTGAGCAGTCTGCCGGAGGGTGCCAAGAACCAGTATGCGATGGTGGGTTTCCGTGTGGGTAACACACTCAGTGAGAACGGTACTGTGGCTCGTGGTATCTGCTCCAAGAACGAGAAGGGTCATCTGACTACTGTCGTAGAGCGTACCGAGATCGTACGTTGTGCAGAGGATGGCTCTCAGGCAGGTGCTGCCGACCAGCCTATCCGTTATAAGGACGAGGACGGCAAGTGGGTGGTTGTCGATGACAATACTCCTGTGTCCATGAATATGTGGGGTTTCACTCCTGACTATTTTGAGTATTCTGAGGCTTACTTCAAGGAGTTCCTGAGTGACCCGAAGAATATGGAGAACCTGAAGGCTGAGTTCTTTATCCCGCTGATGGTCAATAAACTCATCAACGACAAGACAGCAACAGTTGAGGTGTTGGACACTACATCCAAATGGTTTGGTGTGACTTACGCCGCAGACCGTGAGGATACGGTGAAGCGTATACAGAAACTGGTGGACGAGGGTGTCTATCCGAACAAATTGTTCTGATGCTGAAAGAAATCATGACAGAAAGGGAGTGCAGTCAACTGCGCTCCCTTATCAATAACGCAGAGACGATCGTGTTGTGTTGCCATTTGAATGCGGATGGTGACGCACTGGGGGCTATGCTGGGTTGGGCAGAGGTGTTGAAAGCGATGGGAAAGGAACCCTTAGTGGTGGCTCCCGACCAGTATCCCGATTATCTCCAATGGTTACCGAATACAGAGAAGATAGTCCGTTACGACAAGCGCAAGGACTTTGTCAATACTGTATTGAAAATAGCTGACTTGGTGTTCTGTCTGGACTTCAATACCTTGTCACGAACTGATGCGATGGCAGAGGCGTTAGGGAATTCGCCAGCCCAGAAAGTTCTTATTGACCACCATCCGGACCCGAATGTGGGTGCGGTATTGACTTTCTCTCATCCCGAGATGTCATCCACCTGCGAACTGGTGTTCCGCATCGTCTGGCAGATGGGAATGTTCGACCAGTTGGGGAAGCACTTCGCCATCCCTGTCTATTGTGGGATGATGACTGATACAGGAGGGTTTACCTATAACTCGTCCTCACCGGATATCTATTTTATTATCAGCCAGTTGCTCACTAAACATATCGACAAGGACAAGATTTACCGCAACGTCTTTCATAACTATAGCGAGCATCGCATCCGCATGGTGGGATATGTGCTCTGCCATAAGCTGGTGGTGGACGAGCTGCATCATGCCGCTTTCTATACCCTGACCCGTGATGACCTGAAGCGTTTCCATTTCATCAAGGGTGATGCGGAGGGATTGGTCAACATGCCTTTGCAGATCAAGGGACTAAAACTGAGCATCTCGTTGCGTGAGGACACGGAGCGTGACAAGTTGATATGGGTCAGCTTGCGCTCTGTTGACGACTTCCCCTGTAACAAGATGGCAGAGCAGTTCTTCAATGGCGGAGGGCATCTCAATGCCTCGGGAGGTAGATTACAATGTACGATGGATGAGGCTGTAGAGGTGGTAAAACGTGCCATCCTCCATTTTGAAAACACGTTAAAGTAGCCTAATATTGCGATTATTTGCTATTTTATTTGTAAATTTGCGCCCAAAATTAATATAAGAGTACAATGAAGAAAACGTATAGTCTGTTGATACTGCTCTGTGGTATTCTGTTCCTGACCAGTTGTAATAATGGTGAGACCTATTCTGACTTGAAAGACGCGGAGCGTGACGCTATTAATAAATATATTTCGAGCAATAATATCAAGGTCATTGATGAGAGTAAGTTCTCTTCTCAGGGAGAGACGACCAGTCTTGATAATAACGAGTTCGTCTATCTTTCCAAGAGTGGTGTCTATATGCAGATTGTGCGTAAGGGATGTGGTGAGAAAGTCAAGGATGATGAGTCGCTGGAGATCCTGTGCCGTTTCTCTGAGTACAATATCAAAAAGAACACATTGTTGGTTAGAAACGATGTCCCTTATTATCTCGTTTCATCAAATACGGCATACGATTATTCCAGTTTTCCTGACAAAATGATGGTGGAACGGACCGGGAGTTCTTTTTCGGGTTCTTTTGTGTCTGGAGCCATGTCATTATACCATGCTTCGGCAGCAGCACCTGCCGGTTGGTTAGTTCCGCTATTGTATGTGAATGTAGGGCGACCGCAGAATGATGGTGACGAAGTGGCTAAGGTGCGCTTGATCGTGCCACACTCCCAGGGTACGGTGGATGCCTCGTCAAGTGTGTATCCCTGTTATTACGAGATTACTTACGAAAGAGATAATTAAAACCAAGAAAACATGACACTTATTAAATCGATTTCTGGTATCCGTGGAACCATAGGCGGTTCTACGGGCGATACCTTGAACCCTCTTGATATCGTGAAGTTCACCACAGCCTATGCGCAGTTTATCCGTCGTAGTGGAAAAGGTTCCTCCAACAAGATTGTGGTGGGACGTGATGCACGTATCTCCGGTGAGATGGTGAAGAACGTGGTTTGTGGCACGCTGATGGGAGTAGGGTATGATGTCATCAATATCGGACTTGCCACTACTCCTACCACGGAACTGGCAGTCAGAATGTCGGAGGCTGATGGTGGTATCATCATTACGGCATCACATAACCCTCGTCAGTGGAATGCGTTGAAACTGCTGAACAACGAAGGTGAGTTCCTCACTGCTGCTGATGGTGCCGTCGTACTTGACATGGCAGAGAAGGAGCAGTTTGAATATGCGGATGTCGATCATCTGGGACATTATATCGAGGACTATTCCTTTGATGCCCGCCATGTGGAGAATGTACTGCAGCTGAAACTGGTTGACGTGGAAGCTGTCAAGGCTGCGAAGTTCAAGGTGTGTGTGGATACCATCAATAGTGTCGGTGGCATCATCCTGCCCAGGCTTTTCGAAAAACTGGGCGTGGAGTATACCATCCTGAATGAGGATGCCAATGGTGACTTCGCCCATAATCCTGAACCATTGGAGAAAAACCTGCAGGGTATCATGGATGAGATGAAGACGGGTAAGTATGACTTGGGTATCGTGGTGGATCCTGATGTCGACCGTCTTGCGTTTATCTGTGAGAACGGAAAGATGTTCGGTGAGGAGTATACGCTGGTCAGCGTTGCTGATTATGTCCTTTCAGAAATGAGTAATGAGAAAGGAAATGAGCCGTTGGCAACCGTTTCAAACCTCAGTTCTACCCGTGCCCTGCGTGATGTCACCCAGAAGTATGGGGGCTGTTATGCCGCTGCCGCTGTGGGTGAGGTCAATGTCACCACGAAGATGAAGGAGGTGAATGCTGTCATCGGTGGTGAGGGTAACGGTGGTGTCATCTACCCCGAGAGCCACTATGGTCGTGATGCCCTGGTGGGTATCGCCCTCTTCCTGACCTCTCTTGCCAAGAAGGGATGTAAGGTGAGTGAGCTGCGTGCCACTTTCCCCGATTATCAGATTGCCAAGAACCGTATCGACCTGACCCCGGAGACGGATGTGGATGCCATCTTGGTGAAGGTGAAGGAGATGTTCGCTGCTGATCCGACAGCACAGGTGAATGATATCGACGGCGTGAAGATTGACTTCCCCGATAAGTGGGTACACCTGCGCAAGTCGAACACCGAGCCGATTATCCGTGTCTATAGCGAGGCAAACACCATGGAGGAGGCTGACGCTATCGGCAAGAAACTCATGCAAGTAGTTTACGACATGCAATAAAACAAGAAGTGCTTCCAAATCCGGAAGCACTTTTCTTTTTATTTCGCTGTTTCTAACGAACTGCGCTTGTCACGCCGGTAGGAGCGGTATTCGTCAAGCTCTATCTCCACATCAGGCTCTTGCAGCTCGCCTTCGTGGGGGAGATGGAACTTCATATAACGGATATTCAGTCCCCGGTCTATCCACATCTGCTCGTAATACGTTTGGATGGAGGCGGCGACAGGGTCGCTGCACACGGAGCCATACAGGTCTTCCGTACGGAAATCCAGGGGCAGGTGGTTCTTCTCCACCATATAAGTGGTGTAGGTGAAGAGGAAGTTGGAGTCGGTCTTCAGGTGGATGATGCCACCGTCGATGAGGAAACGGCGGTAGCGGTTCATGAAGTAGGTGGAGGTGAGACGTTTGCGAGGGTTCTTCATCTGCGGGTCACTGAATGTCAGCCAGATCTCCTGTACCTCATCAGGAGCGAAGAAACGGTCGATGATCTCGATATTCGTACGCAGGAAGGCGACATTCTTCAGTCCTTCCTTGATAGCTTGTGTGGCACCCGTCCACATACGGGCTCCCTTGATGTCCACTCCGATGAAGTTTATGTGGGGGTATAGCTTGGCGAGCCCGACGGTATATTCCCCTTTGCCACAACCTAACTCCAGCACGATAGGGTTGTCGTTATGGAAATACGCCTCATGCCAGTGTCCCTGCATCTCAAACGGAACGTGTTCCACCACCGAGTAGGGGTACTGGAACACGTTCTCATAAGTCTCCATGTCGGCGAATTTCGCCAATTTGCCTTTACTCATGCAAAATCTTGATAGTATATGGTCTATTCAATCACAACGGTTGTCCAGCCGTGCTTGTCTTCAATCTCACCATACTGGATGCCACGCAGGGTGTCGAAGAGCTTCTTGGAGATAGGACCTGGCTTCTCACCAAAGTCATAACGCTTACCGGTCTCCAGGTCGTCGATATAGGAGATAGGACTGATGACAGCGGCTGTACCACAGGCACCTGCCTCCTCGAAGGTCTCCAGTTCCTCCTCAGGGATAGGACGACGCTCTACCTTCAGACCGAGGTCCTCAGCGACCTGCATCAGACTCTTATTGGTGATAGAGGGCAGGATAGAGGTGGACTTTGGAGTGATATAGGTGTTGTTCTTGATACCGAAGAAATTGGCGGCACCACACTCGTCAATGTACTTCTTCTCTTTGGCATCGAGGTAGAACTCACAGGCATAGCCCTTCTCATGGGCGAGATTGTTGGCAAAGAGGGAAGCGGCATAGTTACCACCGACCTTGTATTTACCAGTACCAAGGGGAGCCGAACGGTCGTACTCACGGATGATGACGTAGGGATTGCTGGAGAAACCGCCCTTGAAATACGGACCTACGGGGGTCACGAAAATCAGGAAGCAGTATTCCTTGGCGGGATGAACACCCACCTGGGCACTGGTACCGATCAGCAGGGGACGGATATACAGGGTAGCGCCACTCTCGTAAGTGGGAATCCATTCCTGGTTGAGGCGTACCACCTTCTTGACCATCTCGATAAACAGTTCTGTCGGCAGTTCCGGCATCAGGATACCACGGCAGGTGGACTGCAGGCGGGCAGCGTTCTCCTCTACACGGAAGATGCGCACCTTACCGTCCTTACAGCGATAGGCCTTCAGTCCCTCGAAAGCCTCCTGACCGTAGTGCAGACAGGTTGCTGCCATGTGCAGGTTCAGATACTCGTCGGAGCAAACTTCAATCTCGCCCCATTTGCCGTCACGATAGTAACAGCGAACGTTGTAGTCGGTCTTCATATAACCGAACGACAGGTTTCCCCAGTCTAAATCTTTCATATCGTAATAATTTTAGTCCTTTTTCTTTTAAATTGTGTGCAAAAGTACACATTTTGTGGCACACTTGCAAATGAAATGTGCATTATTTGTCTTCTTCGAGTATCTTTTTGATGTCCTCGTCGGTTTTTGTCAACTTATCCTTACATTGTTGGATGAGTTCCCGAGCCTTCTTCAGTTGTGTCGTCAACTCATCGATACTGTATTCGTTACGCTCCATTTTCTGGACAATCTCATCCAGTTGTCTTAATGCCTCTTCGTATTTCATATCTCTAACCTTGAATCTTGATACCTGAAACTTGAAACCTGAAACTTGAAACCTGAATCACTCAACCCTCGACCTGAACACTCCTTTCTCCACCCGGGTCTCAATCTGGTCACCTGCTTTCAGTTGATGCGGGTCACGCACCACCTTTCCGTTAAACAGCGTGATACTGTATCCACGGCGTAACAAAAGGGTGGGGTCGAGCAGCTCCACCTGTTGGGCGGCAAGTTCCAGTCGGTGCCGCTCTTGCACGAGACGTTGCTGGAGGGCATGACAGATACGCTCATAACGCTGGTCCAACTGATGCTCAAAGTTGGTCTTGAACATCGTGAGCATGAACGACAGTCGTTGCTGCAGGTCGTTCAAATGCTGCAGGGTGTCCGCCAGATGGGCAATCAGGAAAGCTGCCGCGGCAGTGGGGGTCTTCACTCTTGTATTTGACACCATGTCCAGCACACACTCGTCCCTGTCGTGTCCGATACCTGTAATGATGGGCAAGGGGAAGTTGGCGACATTCTCGGCAAGTGGCAGGGTATCGAAACCGCTCATGTCACTCGTGGAGCCGCCCCCACGGATAATGACGACCACGTCATAGTCGTCGGCATGTCCGTTGATCTGATTCAGGGCTGCTATCACACTCTGTTCCACCTGCTCACCTTGCATGACAGCAGGGAAAAGGGTGGGGTAGAATACCAGTCCGTATTCGTTTTCCTCCAACTGGCGGCAGAAGTCCCCATAGCCTGCTGCTGTTGCTGCGGAGATAACGGCGATACGCTGACAGAATCGGGGGATCACCAGTTCCCGCTGGAGGTCGAAGACACCCTCGGCTTTCAACTGGGCGATGATCTGTTGGCGGTGCTGTGCCATATCACCCAAGGTATAGTTGGGGTCTATATCGGTGACAATCCATGAGAATCCGTATGCCTCGTGAAACTGCGGATAGACTTTCAGCAGTACTTTCATACCGGCCCTCAGCGGTTGCCCGGTGGTACGCTCGAAATAGGGTTGTACCATCGCCCACGTCTGTTTCCAGCATTTGGCGGAAGCCTTGGCAACAGGGGTGTTCGATAACTCGTCTTTCTCTACGAGTTCCATATAACAATGCCCACGGCTCTCTCTGCATTCCGACAGTTCTGCCTCTACCCAATACTCATCGGGCAGCTCTGCCTCTATCGCCTCTCTTACCAGTGCGTTCAGCGTATGCAGTGTATATCGCTTGTCCCCCATCTCTTACTTTTTTACCTTTCCAATCATGTATGCACGCCAGAAATTGGGAAGTCCGTAGCCGTAGATATTGTCCGGGTGTTCTTTGTTATTGCCCGACTGTCGGATCAGTTCCATGATTTCCAAGGCAGACTTCTCTGGTAATGCCTGCCATAGGCATGCGGCAAGTCCGCAGATGATAGGAGCGGCAAACGAGGTGCCCATGTCTTGGGCGATAGAACCTCTGCCCGTGATGACCGTGGCAGGACTCCCTATCGCAACGACATCGGGCTTCACTCGACCGTCCTGTGTGGGACCTACCGAACTGAAGGGGGCATTGGTCAACAAATCGGTGACGGCACCTACCGTCAGACAGTCTTCTGCGTCGGCAGGGAAGGTCAGTTTCTTCCAGGGACCCATTCCGGAGTTGCCTGCTGAGTTGACGAGAATCATACCTTTCCTCGCCACCATGGAGGCTGAGTGACTGATGAGTGTCGAGTGTCCGTCGAGTTGCCACAGCTTGTGTGACTCGTAGCCTTTGTCAAAGTCGTTGTAACCCAGTGACGAGTTGATGAGGTCGCATCCGACAGAGTCGGCAAACTCAGCGGCGATAGCCCAGTAGTCTTCCTCTACTTCTTGTTCCGACTGCCCGTCCTCACAGCGCAGCAGCCAGTAACAGGCGTGGGGGGCTGTGCCGATATAGTAATGGGGCTTCTGGGTGGTCATCGCCGACAAGACTTTCGTGCCATGGTCGAGCTCATAGTAGACTGAGGGGGAGAAAGGGTATACAAAATCACGGGTGCCTCGGATGTCTGCCTTGCCAAAAGCAGGAATCTTGTCTACGTTCTTAAAACCACCATCCAGTACGGCGATCATCATACCCTCACCCATGCAGTTGATGTCATGCAGGCGCTGTCCGTTCAGACTCCTGATCTGGGCATCGGCTCGTCCGTATGGGGTTGTCGAGATGGAGTCCCATTCGTTGAACTCCTCCTCGTATTTCATCTTGAGTGCGGTGGGCTGGATGGAGTCTGGGGCATGCCATACCAGATGACAGTCCTTCACACAGGGAAGTTGACGGATGCGCTCTAACTCACTGGTGTCTTTCATCTGTGCCAGCACGGTATTGTTCCAGCGGCTCGTTCCTATGATGGCGGTCTTCAGTGACTCTATCTGTCTCACATACTTGGGGGTGACGGGCAGGTCGGTAGTGTCCAGCGGCAGTCCTTGTTTCCTACGTCTTTCCACCGACCGTCTGGAGAGGAATCGGGTAGGGCGCTCCAACGAGTAGGGGGAGTTCTGCTTATCCTTCAGTGTCACCCGAAAGATAAACGACGGACACTCCTTGTTCCGCACCTTTTTGGCACGGTCTTGTGCCCAGCAGGTAACCACTGCCGTTACCAGTATGATGATGAGTAAAAATCTCCGCATTCCTATGTTTGAAGTTTTTGAGAGTTCAAAATTACAATAAATAATGCAAAGTACAAAATAAAAGCACTTCTTTTTTGTGCCTTTATGAATTATTCAGGTTAAAATGGCCTCCACCTCGGGGATTTTTTTAATGTTAAAATAAAATAATAAAACGTCTTTTTCATCCGATTAAGGGCTTTATTTAATTCAAATGGAGCCTCTTTTCACACCGTTTAAAGCCTTTATTTACAGCATGTTATGTCGAAAATGTGATTTAGTGATTCTTATATACGCAAACTCTATATATAGCAATAAAATAAAAAATGTTAAATTTATTTTTTGTATATATATAGGGTTTGTGAAAACTACAATCACTAAATCACCTTTTTCCTTAATTCTTTCATTATCAGTGAGTTCCGTACTCTTTTAAATGTCGCAATATTTAATTAACTTATTTTCCGGTCAGTTCTATTTTTCTGACCTCCTTCTTATCTCATCAAAGAATGCCACTGATGATAATGTCACTGATGATAATGCCACTGATGATAATATGGCTAATTTATAATTATATATAATGTGTCGTACTATTTTTGTCATGAAAGTCGAAAATTTTTATTATTTCTTGAAAAAAGTTGGTGAAAAGTTTTGGCAGTTCGGAAAATAGTCGTACCTTTGCATCCGCTTTCGCTCAAAAACAAGAGCGTTGGCAAAAGAAAGAGATCTTTGATAAGACTTACATAAAACAGAGAAGTAGTAGTACAAGAAGCGAATGTCCTTTTAGGGCATTTGGGTAAAACTTTTACGAACCGTCAATGAAGAGAAGGTGCTAGT
>CACYPF010000014.1 GCA_902776195.1 uncultured Prevotellaceae bacterium
CCAGTGCCTCCTCTGCTGAATTGGCTGTAACCACCTCAAAACCTTCATTCTCGAGGTTATATTGCAGTATTTCACAGATATCCTGCTCATCATCTACAACAAGTATCTTCATAATTCTTCTGAATTTCAAGGCGCAAAGTTATATACTTTTTCCGAAAAATAGAAAGGATTTATATTACAATGTTATTAAATCTCAATATAGCAGGTGCTTTTGCATGATAATTATTGATTTACGTAAGTGTTCAGCCGCCTTTTCAAATTCGAGGGAATGATCTAGATGGTGCATCAGCAACTTTCTTCACACGCTGTGCTGTGCTTGCTCTGGTTACCCTATAAATCAGTTTGATACTCTATATAATGCTTGCCAAAGTGTCTCTGAATGTCATGATTTTATATGAGGTGATACTTAAAAAAACGTAAATAGATAACCAAAATTTGTTCAGATGGAAAAGAAAAAGGAGTTGCGATTTCTCGTAACTCCTTGATTTTTAAGGCGCTTCAGGATGGGCTTGAACCAACGACCCCCTGATTAACAGTCAGGTGCTCTAACCAACAAGATACGATGTTTTTCTGAATCTCACAAACTTTTTCGGGAAAAAATTCGTTTTTCCCTAATTTTTCCCTAATTTTGCAGCCATAATTAAAAGATTGCGAAGATGAGAAAATACATTTTGATTGGTTTTCTGATGATTTTGCCTACGGTGATGACCCAAGCGCAGGAAGTTAAGAATCATAATCTGGAAGTGGCAAAGAATCTGGAAATATTCAATGCTATCTACAAGAATCTGGATTTGATGTATGTAGACACACTGGATGCAGGGACTGTCATCGGAACGGGTATCAACGCCATGTTGCGTTCACTGGACCCCTATACTGAGTTCTATCCAGAGGAGAAGCAGAAGGACCTGAAACTACTGATGACGGGTAAGTATGCTGGTATCGGAGCCTTGGTGCGCTATCACCAGAAGTTGAAGCGTGTAGTGATAGAAGAGCCTTATGCCGGGATGCCTGCCGCAGAGGTGGGACTGAAGAAGGGTGATATTATCCTGCAGATAGACGACACGTTGATGACCGACAAGACCGTCTCTTATGTCAGTGAGCATCTTCGTGGCGATGCTGGTACCACTTTCGTATTAAAGATCCAGCGTCCCTCAACAGGCAAGAAGATGACTTTCAAGATTACCCGCCGGAGTATCAAGATGCCAGAGATTACCTATTATGGTATGCGTCCCAACGGTATCGGATACATCAACCTGAATACTTTTACAGGAGAACCTGCGAAGCCGATGCGTCGTGCTTTCCTGGACTTGAAGAAGCAAGGTGCCACCAAACTGATCCTTGATCTTCGCGGCAATGGAGGTGGCTCTTTGGCTGAGTGTGTGGACATTGCCAACATGTGGATTCCCAAAGGGGTGACCTTGGTAGAGACGAAAGGTAAGATACGTCGTGCCAATTCCGAGTATAAAACCCGTTTGGAGCCAATCGACACGGTGATGCCACTCATTATCCTCGTCAATGACGAGACTGCATCAGCAAGTGAGATTGTCAGCGGTTCTGTACAGGACTTAGACAGGGGTATAATAATAGGTACACGCACGTACGGGAAAGGACTGGTACAGATTCCCAATGTAGAGGTACCATATAACGGTAATCTGAAACTGACCACCTCGAAATACTATATTCCTAGCGGCCGTTGTATCCAAGCCATCAACTACAAACATACGGGTGGTGGTTATAAGGAACATGTTCCTGACTCACTGACTCGGGTGTTCTACACGAAGAACGGACGCGAGGTGAGAGACGGCGGCGGTATCAAGCCCGATATTGAGGTGAAGCCCGACACAATGGCGAATATCACCCTGTATCTCGACCGTATCGACTCGACAGAAACGGTACTTGACTATGTGGTCGACTATATCGCCAAACACCCCACTATCGCACCAGCCAAGGACTTCCATCTGACTGATGCGGACTATGCCGATTTCAAACAGCGGGTGGTAAAGGCAGGGTTCACTTATGACCAGGTGAGTAAGAAGCAATATGAGGAACTGGTAAAGGTGGCTAAGTTTGAAGGCTATTATGATGAGGCAAAAGCAGAGTTTGAGGCACTGAAGGCAAAACTCGACCACCATGACATTGGCAAGGACCTTGACTTGCGCAGGACAGAGATCCAACACTTGATAGAGCAGGATATTATCTCCGCATACTATTATCAGAAAGGGCAAGTGGAAGCGATGCTGCAATATGATAAAACTGTGAAAGAGGCAGAGCGGATCCTGAATACACCAGGAGAGTATGAGCGTGTTCTGACCCCTAAAAATGAAAATAATCAGTAAAATACTTGTGAGATTACGGAAAATTACGTAACTTTGCAACCGTTCAGCGGAATGAGGGGCTTGAAAAAGCCTCTCATTCTTGTTTTAATTACCAAATAAGGTGTATGATTAATAAAGACGTAGTAAAAACAGCGGTTGAGGAATGGCTCTCTGGAAACGACTATTTTCTGGTGGACGTAGAGATGACACCCGATGACCGCATCGTGATTGAAATCGACCATGCCGATGGCGTATGGATTGAGGACTGTGCAGAACTGAGCCGTTTCTTGCAGGAGAAACTTGGTGAAGAACTGGGCGATTATGAAGTGGAGGTAGGCTCGGCAGGTATTGGTCAGCCTTTCAAAGTGGTACAGCAGTACCGCAACCATGTTGGGAAAGAGGTGGAAGTGCTTTCTCTTGATGGGAAAAAACAACAGGGTATCCTTAAGGAAGTGGCCGACGACGGGTTGTCGTTCGTGGTCACTGTGAAAGAGAAGCAGAAGCTGGAAGGCAAGAAGCGTCCTGTCATCGTAGATGTTGACAAGACCTTTACGACGGATAGTGTCAAATACACCAAATACCTGCTTTCATTTAAATAGAATATAAATAAAAATAGAATATAATGGCTACAAAGAAAGAAGTGAAAGGCCCTTCAATGATAGAGACCTTTCAGGAGTTTAAAGAGACCAAGAACATTGACCGCACCACGTTGGTTAGTGTTCTTGAGGAGAGTTTCCGTAATGTGATTGCCAAAATTTTTGGCTCCGATGAGAACTTTGACGTGATTGTGAACCCCGACAAGGGTGACTTCGAGATCCATCGCAACCGTATCGTAGTGGCTGACGGTGAGGTGCAGGACGAGAATAAGGAAATCTCACTGACAGAGGCTCAGAAGATTGAGCCCGACTACGAGGTAGGTGAGGAAGTCTCTGAGGAAGTCAACTTCCAGAAGTTTGGTCGTCGTGCCATCCTGAATCTTCGTCAGACCCTTGCCTCCAAGATCCTGGAACTGGAGCATGACTCTCTGTATAATAAATATAAAGACAAGGTAGGACAGGTTGTCAGCGGTGAGGTATATCAGATGTGGAAGCGTGAGGTATTACTGATTGATGACGAGGGTAACGAGCTGCACTTGCCTAAGATGGAGCAGATTCCCAGTGACAACTACCATAAAGGTGAGACTATCCGTGCCATTGTGAAAGAGGTGCAGAACGAGAACAACAATCCTCGTATCATCCTTTCCCGTACCAGTCCACAGTTCTTGGAGCGTCTGTTGGAAGCAGAAGTACCAGAGATCAATGACGGTCTGATCACCATTCGCCGTGTTGCCCGTATGCCAGGAGAGCGTGCCAAGGTTGCCGTGGAGAGCTATGATGATCGCATCGACCCAGTAGGAGCCTGCGTTGGTGTGAAGGGTAGCCGTGTACATGGTATCGTCCGCGAACTCGGCAATGAGAACATTGATGTCATCAACTTCTCCAACAATACCCAGCTCTTTATCCAGCGTGCCCTGAGTCCTGCCAAGGTCAATAGGATCGTATTGAACCCAGAGGAGCATAAGGCTGAGGTATACCTGAATCCAGAGGAGGTCAGCCTGGCAATTGGTAAGGGTGGCCTGAACATCAAGCTCGCTTCTATGCTGACAGAGTTTACCATTGATGTATTCCGTGACGTTAATGAAGCAGAGGAGGATGAGGATATCTACCTCGACGAGTTTGCTGATGAGATTGACCAGTGGATTATCGACTCCATCAAAGCCATCGGTCTGGATACCGCAAAGGCTGTATTGAACGCTCCCCGTGAGATGTTGGTAGAGAAAGCAGACCTCGAGGAGGAAACTGTTGACCATCTGTTGGAAGTACTCCGTGCAGAGTTTGAGTAATTTTTAGATTTAGCTTTTAAAAAGAAGATTAATGGGAGTAAGATTAAATAAAGTATTATCAGAACTGAATATAGGACTTCAAACGGCAGTTGATTTCCTAAAGAACAAAAAAGAACTTGGTGAGGTGAAGGACGAGATGACTCCTAACACGAAAATCTCGGACGAACAATATCAGGCGTTGGTCGGTGAGTTCAAAGGCGATAAAGCCGTGAAGACCCAGGCTGACATGATATTCACCAAGAAAGTCAAGGAGAAGAAACCCGAAAAGACGGAAAAAGTGGTGGAGAAGAAAATCACTGCCACAGAGGAACAGCTGGAGCACCGTCCCCAGTTTAAGCCTGTGGGTAAGATAGACCTTGACAGTATCGGAAAACCTTCAGTGAAAAAAGAACAGACCCCTGTGGCTACTGCCGAAAGCCCTGCAGAGGAGGAAGCTGAGGTGAACACCAAGGAAGAGTTTGTAGAGGAAGAGCCTGTTGTGGAGGAATCTCCCGCTACTCAGACTGAGCCTGAGAAAGAAACCCCAGAAGTAGAAGAGGAACCAGAGGCAGCTACCTCTGGAGTCAAAGTGATTGGTAAGATAGACCTATCCTCCATCAACCAGAGCACTCGTCCGAAGAAAAAGACCAAGGAGGAGCGCCGTAAGGAACGTGAGGAGAAAGCTGCTGCCCAGCATCAGGCAAATGGTGAGCGTAGAAAGCGTGAACGTATCCGTACCGGTAAGGTGGATATTGAGGCAGCCGCCAATCAGACAAGTCAGCAACAAGGTAAGAAAAACAAGAACAAGGGTGGTAACCAGAACTTCAGTGACAACCAACAGCAAGGCGGTGGCAAGAAGAATAAGAAAAACCGTCCCGTAAAGTCTCTGGAGGTGGATGATGAGGCTGTAGCTCGTCAGGTAAAGGAGACTCTGGCACGCCTGACCTCAAAAACCAATCAAAATAAAAAAGGTGCCAAGTACCGTAAGGAAAAGCGTGATGCCGTACAAGAACGCTTGAGTGAGGAGATGGCCGCAGAGGCTGCAGAGAGCAAAGTATTGAAACTGACAGAGTTTGTGACGGTCAGTGAGCTTGCCACTATGATGAACGTGGGGGTCAATCAGGTGATAGGTACCTGCATGAGCATCGGTATCATGGTAAGTATCAACCAGCGTCTTGATGCCGAGACCATTAATATCGTTGCTGAGGAATTTGGCTTTACCACAGAATATGTGAGTGCAGAAGTTCAAAATGCTATCACTGAGGAAGCAGATGATGAGAACGACCTTATCAGCCGTGCGCCAATTGTCACTGTAATGGGTCATGTCGATCATGGTAAGACCTCTTTGCTTGACCATATCCGTAATACGAATGTGATTGCTGGTGAGGCTGGTGGTATCACCCAGCATATCGGTGCCTATAACGTGAAACTGAAGGACGGTCGTCAGATAACCTTCCTTGACACCCCTGGTCACGAAGCGTTTACGGCTATGCGTGCCCGTGGTGCCCAGGTAACCGATATTGCCATCATTATTATTGCTGCCGATGACTCTGTGATGCCTACTACCAAAGAGGCAATCGCTCATGCTCAGGCAGCCAATGTGCCGATGGTGTTTGCCATCAATAAGATAGATAAGCCAGGGGCTAATCCCGATAAGATACGTGAAGACCTTGCCAATATGAACCTTCTCGTAGAGGAATGGGGTGGTAAGTACCAGTGTCAGGAGATATCCGCCAAGAAAGGATTGGGTGTCGACGAATTGCTGGAGAAAGTTCTTCTGGAGGCAGAGATGCTCGACCTGAAGGCTAACCCGAACCGTAAGGCGACAGGTAGTATTATCGAGTCATCACTCGATAAAGGTCGTGGATATGTCAGCACCGTACTGGTATCTAATGGTACCTTGAAGGTGGGTGATGTCGTGATTGCCGGTACTGCCTGGGGTAAGGTGAAGGCGATGTTCAACGAGCGTAACCAACGTATAGAGAAAGCAGGTCCTGCAGAACCCGCTATCATCCTCGGTCTCAATGGTGCTCCTACAGCAGGTGACTCCTTCCATGTGATGGAGACGGAGCAGGAGGCTCGTGAGATTGCCAACAAGCGTACCCAGTTACAGCGTGAACAGAGTCTGCGTACTACTAAGACTGTAGGTCTGGATGAGATTTCCCATCGTATTGCTTTGGGTGAGTTCCACGAGTTGAATATCATCGTGAAAGGTGATACCGACGGTAGTATCGAGGCATTAAGCGACTCATTCATCAAACTGTCTACTGAGAAAGTTCAGGTGAATGTCATTGCCAAGGCAGTGGGACAGATTTCAGAGAATGATGTTATGCTCGCTTCTGCATCCGATGCCATTATCGTCGGCTTCCAGGTACGTCCTTCTGCTGATGCCCGTAAAGCTGCCGAGCGTGAGGGTGTCGAGATTAATACCTACTCTATTATCTATGATGCCATCGACGAGGTGAAGTCAACGATGGAGGGTATGCTCGACAAGGTGAAGAAGGAAGTAGTAACTGGTGAAATTGAGGTGAAGCAAGTGTTCAAAATCTCGAAGGTCGGTACTGTTGCCGGTGGTCTGGTTACTGAGGGTAAGGTACACTCAAAAGACAAGGCACGTGTCGTTCGCGATGGTATCGTGATCCACACTGCGCCTATTGACGCCCTGAAGCGTTACAAAGACGATGCCAAGGAGGTAGCAACAGGCTTGGAATGCGGTATCTCACTTGTTAACTTCAACGACATTCAGGTGGGTGATATCATCGAGACCTTCATGGAGATAGAGGTAGAACAGAAACTATAGTAATTGACAATTGATAATTGACAATTGACAATTAGATGAGTAATAACAATGAATACGTTCGTCAGGTAGCAGAACAGAAATACGAGTTCGGATTCACGACGGATGTACATACTGAGATTATAGAGAAAGGGCTGAACGAGGATGTCGTTCGGCTCATCTCTGCTAAGAAAGGGGAGCCCGACTGGATGCTAGCCTTCCGGTTGAAGGCTTTCCGCTATTGGCAAGAGCAGGAACAACCGACATGGGGTCATGTGCATGTACCTCCTATTGACTATCAGTCAATCTCCTACTATGCCGACCCAATGGCTAAGAAACCGAAGGGTGACGGAAAGATAGACCCTGAGTTGGAGAAGACCTTCGATAAATTGGGTATTCCTTTGGAGGAACGTCTGGCATTGAGTGGCAACGTGGCTGTGGATGCCATCATGGACTCTGTGTCGGTGAAGACGACTTTCAAGGAGAAACTTTCTGAGTTAGGGGTCATTTTCTGCTCGATAGGTGATGCCATCAAGAATCATCCGGACTTAGTACGTGAATATTTGGGTACGGTAGTGCCCTATCGCGATAATTTCTTCGCTGCATTGAACAGTGCAGTGTTTAGTGACGGTTCTTTCGTCTATATCCCTAAGGGCGTGCGCTGCCCCATGGAGCTGAGCAGTTATTTCCGTATCAATGCCCGCAACACAGGACAGTTTGAGCGCACATTGATTATTGCGGATGATGATGCTTATGTGAGTTACTTGGAAGGTTGTACTGCTCCGATGCGAGATGAGAACCAGTTACATGCGGCTATCGTGGAGATTATCGTCAAAGATCGTGCTGAGGTGAAATACTCCACCGTTCAGAACTGGTACCCTGGAGACGAGAACGGCAAAGGTGGTGTGTTGAATTTAGTAACGAAGCGTGGTGACTTGCGTGGTGTTGACTCAAAATTATCATGGACACAGGTGGAGACAGGTAGTGCCATTACATGGAAATACCCCTCCTGCGTGCTACGAGGTGACAACAGTACCGCAGAATTCTATTCTGTCGCTGTGACCAACAACTACCAGGAGGCAGACACAGGAACGAAGATGATCCACATGGGTAAGAATACCAAGTCTACAATTATCTCGAAAGGTATCTCGGCTGGTCATTCCCAGAACTCCTACCGAGGTCTGGTACGTGCCACCTCCAATGCGGACAATGCCCGTAACTATAGCTCATGTGACTCCTTGCTCTTAGGTTCGGAATGTGGTGCCCATACCTTCCCCTATATGGACATCCACAACGACACAGCCGTGGTGGAGCATGAGGCGACGACCTCGAAAATCAGTGAAGACCAACTCTTCTACTGCAACCAACGTGGTATTCCCACCGAACAGGCTGTTGGTCTCATCGTGAATGGCTATGCCAAGGAGGTGCTGAACAAGTTGCCCATGGAGTTTGCCGTGGAGGCACGTAAGCTATTATCAGTATCATTAGAAGGAACAGTAGGATAATATATGTTAGAAGTAAGAAACTTACACGCCAAGATTGGCGACAAAGAGATATTAAGAGGTATCAACCTCACGATCATGGATGGTGAGACCCATGCCATTATGGGACCCAATGGTTCTGGTAAGTCAACCCTCTCGGCAGTGCTGGTGGGTAATCCTCTCTATGAGGTGACAGACGGAGAGGTTTTCTTCAATGGCAAGGACTTGTTGGAGATGAAACCTGAGGACCGTGCCCATGAGGGGCTGTTCCTCTCTTTCCAGTATCCAGTGGAGATACCTGGAGTATCAATGACCAATTTCATGAAAGCAGCCATCAACGAGAAACGTAAGTATCAGGGACTTCCAGAGCTGAAAGCTTCTGATTTCATTAAATTGATGCGTGAGAAACAGAAGATTGTGGAGTTGGATAATAAACTCGCCAACCGTTCTGTCAACGAGGGATTCAGTGGTGGTGAGAAGAAGCGTAACGAGATTTTCCAGATGGCGATGCTGGAGCCAAAACTCTCCATCCTCGATGAGACGGACTCAGGACTCGATGTGGATGCCATGCGAATTGTCGCCGAGGGTGTTAATAAGTTGCGCACCCCAGAGACTTCCTGTATTGTGATTACCCACTACGATCGTCTGCTGGAGATGATACGCCCTGATGTGGTACATGTGCTCTATAAAGGACAGATTGTCAAGACGGCAGGTCCAGAGCTTGCCAAAGAGATACAGGAACGTGGTTACGACTGGATTAAGGCGGAAGTGGAATGAATAGTGAGCAGCAATATATAGAACTCTACGAACAAGCTCGTGGGATGATTGTTCAGCATTCGTCTGATGTGATGAATGCCGTGCGTGATACCGCTTTTGAGCAGTTCCGTTCCCTTGGTTTCCCCAGTCGGAAAGTGGAGCGGTATAAATATACCGATATGCAGGCGCTCTTTGAACCCGACTACGGTCTGAACCTGAACCGCCTGGAGATACCGGTCAATCCCTATGATGCGTTCCGCTGTGATGTCCCCAATCTGTCGACCATGCTCTATTTCGTGGTCAATGACGCATTCTATTCTAAAGTACTGCCCAAGGGGCATCTTCCAGAAGGTGTCGTCATCGGTTCGCTGAGGGAGTTTGCCACCTCGGAATACTACAACCGCCTTGCCTCCAAGGATGAGGATGCCCTCACTTCGTTGAATACCATGCTGACACAGGACGGTCTTTACGTCTATGTACCCAAAGGCATTGTGTTGGATAAAGCCATTCAGGTAATTAATATACTACGTTCGGATGTCGACCTGATGGTCAACCGCCGTGTACTGATTATCGTGGAAGAAGGAGCAGAAGCCAAGTTCCTGTTCTGCGACCATGCGGCAGATGATCGTCATTTTCTCACGACTCAGGTCATAGAGGCTTTTGTGGGAGAGAACTCCAAGCTCGACCTCTATTGTCTGGAAGAGACTCATGCTAAGAATGTTCGGATCAGTAATGTATATATCGACCAGCAGGCAAACAGCCGTGTCAATCACAACGTCATCACGTTGCATAACGGAGTGACACGTAATAAGCTCGACCTCGAGTTCAATGGCGAGGGTGCCGAGTGTTTCTGTAATGGTTGCGTGATAGCCGACAAAAAGCAGCATGTCGATAATAATACGTTGATTACCCATCATGTCCCTCATTGTACGAGTCATGAACTGTATAAATATGTACTGAATGATGAGGCTGTGGGTGCTTTCGCTGGTATGGTCTATGTGGCAAAGGATGCTCAGAAGACATCCTCGCAGATGACTAACCAGAACCTTTGTTCCACCAAGCAGGCGAGGATGTATACGCAGCCGATGCTGGAAATCTATGCAGATGATGTGAAATGTGCCCATGGCTCTACCGTCGGACAGTTGAACGATGCGGCGATGTTCTATATGCGACAGCGTGGTATACCAGAGAAAGAGGCGCGTCTTCTATTACAGAACGCTTTCATCAATGAGGTTATCGACCAGATGGAATTAGAGCCATTGCGTGACCGCCTGCACTACTTGGTTGAGAAACGTTTCCGTGGAGAACTGAATAAATGTGAAGGGTGTAAACTCTGTAAATAATATGTATGATATAAATAAGGTACGCGAGGACTTCCCCATTTTGTCAAGGGAGGTATATGGTAAGCCTTTGGTTTATCTCGATAATGCTGCGACGACGCAAAAGCCACTGTGTGTGTTGGACGCGATGCGAGAGGAATACCTGAATGTGAATGCCAATGTACACCGAGGTGTTCATTATCTGTCACAGAAGGCAACCGATCTGCATGAGGCGGCACGGGAGAAGGTGCGCCAGTTTATTCATGCTGCCAAGACAGAGGAGATTATCTTCACTCGTGGTACGACAGAGGCAATTAATCTCGTGGCAGCTTCTTTCTGCGCGAGTCAGATGAAAGAGGGTGACGAGGTGTTGGTGACTGAGATGGAGCACCATTCGAATATCGTGCCTTGGCAGCTGCAAGCACAACAACGAGGTATCATAGTGCGTCACCTGCCTATGACTGATGACGGACGTTTAGTAAGTTGCGATGATATCGCTCCATTCCTCACAGAACGTACAAAACTGGTGAGTATCACCCATGTCAGTAATGTGCTGGGAACCATCAACCCTGTGGCTGATATTATCAGGATGGCTCATGAACGAGGTATTCCCGTCATGGTGGATGGTGCGCAAAGTGCCCCTCACATGGCGATAGACGTTCAGAACATGGATTGTGACTTCTATGCTTTCAGCGGTCATAAGATGTATGGACCAACGGGGGTTGGTGTGCTGTATGGCAAGGAGGAATGGCTGGAGAAATTGCCACCCTATCAAGGAGGAGGCGAGATGATCGACAAGGTGACTTGGGAGAAAACCACTTTTGAGCGTTTGCCCTTTAAGTTTGAGGCGGGGACACCCGACTATGTTGCCACGCACGGACTCGCTACAGCCATCGATTATATTCATTCCGTTGGTATTGAGAATATTCAGCAGCATGAACAAGAACTGACCGGCTATTGTATGGAGCAGTTGGAGTCCATCGAGGGTATGAGGATTTACGGACCACAACAGGCAATCCATAAGGATGCGGTCGTTTCATTCAATGTAGGAGCGATCCATCATCTGGATTTAGGAACGCTTCTTGACCGTCTGGGCATCGCTGTCCGTACAGGTCATCATTGTGCCCAGCCATTGATGGACCGTTTAGGAATTCAGGGGACAGTACGTGCTTCCTTCGCCCTTTATAATACCAAGGAAGAGGTGGATATCCTCGTAGCAGGTATTCGCCGGGTCAGCAAAATGTTCTAAAGAGCCTCTTCTTCTGATGCGCCACGATAAGTTAGACAGAGAGTTGACGCTGATGCTTCTGATGACAGAGAACAGGAGATATACTGTCCAGCAGCTTTGTGAGCGGATGAATATCTCGAAGCGTACCTTATATTATTATCTGGACTTCTTCCGTGACATTGGCTTTGTCGTAGAGAAAAGAGGAACGATATATAGTCTTGACAAGAGTTCACCTTTCTTCACGAAACTCTTCCGCAAAGTGCATTTCACGGAGGATGAGGCTGTCACCATGCGTCGTATCTTGGAAAGCTCCGGTTCTCAGAGTGCCATGGTGGAGCATCTGAAGCGAAAGCTCGATTCCTTATATGATTTGAATATCCTTGCCGATGAGCAGTTGCGTGAGCGGCAGGCTCTTAACCTGAGTGTCATCTATGACGCTATCAAGTACCATCGTAATGTGATTCTGCATCGTTATTCCTCTCCGCACAGCAATAGTGTGACAGACCGTATCGTGGAACCATTTATGCTGATGAACGATAACAATGAGGTGAGATGCTTTGAATTGACCAGCGGGATGAACAAGACTTTCAAACTCTCACGCATGGAAAAGGTGGAGTTGTTAGCAGACGGGTGGGAGCATGAGTCGGAACATCGACAGTTTTTCACGGATATCTTCATGTTCAGTGCAGAGGAACAGATGCGGGTCACCCTTCTGTTAGGACGCTTGTCCTATAACCTGATGTTGGAGGAATACCCGAAGGCTGAGGCATATATCACCCCTCAAGACCAGCAGCACTGGCTATTGGAACTCGATGTATGCAACTATGCGGGTATAGGTCGTTTTGTATTAGGACTCTACGAGGATATCACCATTATGGGCGACGAGGGCTTTAAGACGTATATACGCCAATATATTGAGAAGATACACCAAATGTGAACGGACGTTAATAATTAAAGTATATTAACAAAGAAAATCGAAAAGTGAACTTATTGTGCACAGAATAGTTATTCCTTTGCATCGTAGATAACAATAAAAAATATACGATATGAAAAAGACAATGACTTTTCAGCACGAGGACAGCCTTCTCATCCTCTTTGCGAAGGCAGTACGTAAACCACTGGCAATGCTTGCAGGTTACTATTCCAAAGTATTAGAGACAGAGATTAATCTTCGCCAGACTTTATTATTACTCAATGCCCAACTCGCTTTTTTCTTTACAGTATTCCCTATGTGCTCCCTCTTTCTCCGGGCTCTCTGCATCCTCTGGCTTTGTGATGCACTGATGAAGTGTAAGAAAGCAGGAGTCGTTCAACGGAAAGGATAGAGAAAGAGTTCTTTTCTTTTTGGTGATTCAAGAAAATTGTTTACCTTTGCACGCAGAGATTTGACATAATCTATGCTACAAAGTCATTTTTATGAAGGGAAAATAGAAGCCGGATGCGACGAGGCTGGACGTGGCTGTCTTGCCGGTAGCGTGTATGCGGCAGCTGTCATCTTTCCTGAGGACTATCAGAATGCGGAGTTAAATGACTCCAAGAAGCTGACGGATAAGCATCGTAAGCAGTTGCGCGAGATCATCGAGCGTGATGCCACCGCATGGGCTGTGGGAGTCGTCACACCAGAGGAGATTGACAAGATGAATATCCTCAATGCCTCTATCCTCGCTATGCACCGCGCCCTCGACCAGTTGAAAGTGCGTCCTGAGGCTGTCATTGTGGATGGTAACCGTTTTAAGCCCTATCAGCAGCTACCCCATACTACCATTGTCAAAGGTGATGGGAAATACCTTTCTATCGCTGCAGCCTCCATCCTTGCCAAGACCTATCGTGACGACTATATGGACCGTCTTGCAGAGGAATATCCGCAATACGACTGGCTCTCAAACAAAGGTTATCCCACCAAGAAACACCGGGAGGCGATACGACAGTATGGTATCACCCCTTACCATCGCAAGTCCTTCAATATGCTGGGCGACGGACAATTATCCTTTGATTTCTAAAAACTGAATAATATGACATTACATTGCCTTTTCCTCGCTACCGTAGCATCCCTGCTGAGTCTCTTCGACCAGAAACAGGATGTGACATCAGCTAACCAATTCTTCCAACAGCTCGACAAAGAGCAGTTTACTGAAAGTAAGATACAGTTTTCTGCCGGCATACCAGTTGACTCCCTGCAACAGCAGGTGTGGTACTGGGCTGCGGAATGGTTGTATGACCAGCAGCAGTATAAAGAGGCAGAGAAATATGGACTGAAAGCATTACCCTTGTTTCATGGGGGAAACGACAGCAAGGCGGACTGCCTGAACCTTCTGGGACTGGTCTATGTACGCATGGGCGACTTCAAGCATGCTGCGGAGTATGCCAAACAGTGTCTGGACATAGATCTGCGGAGTGGGGATGACGACCGTATCTCGTCGAGTATGAATACGGTGGCAGGCATCTATATGGCTGGATATCAAGCGAAAGAGGCGGAAAAGTATATCCTTGGGGCTTTGGAACATGCCGGGAAGGTAGATAACCCAGCTCGCAAAGCGGTCATCCTCGGTATGGCATCGGAAATCTACCATTCCCTTTCTGATGACCAGAAGGCACTTTCTTTCGCAGAACAAGCCTATGAGATAGACTCAAAGTTGAAGCGAGAGCCACAGGCAAGTATCCGACTGTCGCAAAAGGGTGCGGCTTTACTCGGTCTGCACCGCTACAAAGAAGCAGAGAATATCTACCGGCAGGTAGCTCCTGTGCTGAAACAAGTGGGTGACTACCATTCGTATGGCATAGCCTTGAACCGGCTGGGGACATCGTTGCTCGGTCAGGAACGACAGCAAGAGGCTATACCTTATTATAAAGAGGCTGCCGCTATCTTCTCAAAGATGGGCGATCTCTATAACGAGATCCATTCGCATCACGGACTCTATGAGAGTTACTGGAAACTGAATCCTGACTCTGCAAAGATAGAACTGGACCGTTTCGACCTGTTGAAAGACTCGCTCTATACCCACAGTTCAGCAGAGGCTTTATCACGTTATAATGCAGAGTTTGGTAATGAACAGTTGCAACAGGAGAATGAGGAGGTGCGTGCAGCTCATCGTAACACCATCCTGATAGCCATCGTAGTCATCTTACTACTTGTCGCACTCGGTTGGTGGTATGTGCGTCGTCTCCATCGACAGGAGAAAGAGCATATAGAGGCATTGATGCGCGAGATAACCCTGTTGCAGGACCATGGGAACAATTCTGGTGATCCGTCGCTGGCAGACGGCTGTGATCACCAGAACCGTTCCCATGATCAGATACCCGACGAAGACCGCAGGTTCCTTATGCGTGTTGTCGAGGTGGTTAACGAGGGGATGTCAACGGGACAGATCAGTGTGGAAAATATCGCCTCCGAACTGAACATGAGTACGCAGACCTTCCGTCGTCGACTGCAGATGACAGCCGGTGAGACTCCCAAAGCTTTCATCTCGGCTATCCAAATGGAGAAAGCAGGTAAGTTGCTCAAGGAGAACCCAGGTCTCAGCATTCTCGACATCGCCATGCAGTGTGGTTTCGAGGAAGCCAGTTCCTTCGCCCACACCTTCAAACGTGTCTATGGCGTGTCTCCTTCACAGTATCGCAATTAGTTTTCGTACTGCCCCCCACTGCTGCTACGCAGGCTTCATTTCTTATGATGGTAGTCCTGAATCAGTCCTTTCTTCACAAGGATAGAGTCGGGCTCCTTGCCGGGAACCAGTTCTTCATAGGGCTTCCACTTGTCAGCTTTGTAGTCAGCATAACTCGTAGGTGTATTCGGGTCGCAAATATACATATTTCATTCGTAGGAGCCAAGGAAAGTACCTTAAAAGTTTATTGTAATCGATTGTTATAAGCATCCTAATCGGTTGTTGACTCCAGTCGGCAGACCTGCTGACTCCAGTCGACAAACCTGCTGACTCCATGTCAACAAACCTGCCGACTCCAGTCAACAGGTAGCTTATGATATCGTTTACTGCGTTTTGGAAGAAAATAACAACTAATTGGAAGATTTAAACAACCGACTTTGTGTTGTTTTATTGTACTTTTGCAACCAGAACCTATAAACTGATTGCAATGGGCACAACGGACCGTAACCATGAGGCGAAGCAATTCTCCCTCGACTACCTTGACTACCTGATGGAACAGGAAGGCGTGGTGGAACGGATGGTGGACAGGAAACTGAAACTGATGGAACCGAAAATCGAGAAGCTCATCGAACAGAAGATACAAAAACTGATCAATAATAAATAAAGTGTTTAACCATTTAAAACAAAAGTGTTATGAAAAAAGTATTATTCAGTATCGCTATCGTGGCAGCAGGGCTGTTCGTGGCATCGTGTGGTAACAAGAGTGCGGCAAATGGTGAGGGTGCAGACTCTGCGGCAGTTGCTGAGGAACAAGTTGGCGAGGCAACAGAAGGCAAAATTATCATAAAAGAGAAAACCAGAGAGGGTGAAGATATGCTTGTGTCTGCTGAATTCACCTATCCTACAGATCAAGATATCAAAGTGGCAGAACGTGGCGATAATGGATTTTCTGTAACTAGCGAGAAGGGCAACTGGAAGCTTTTTATTCATATGCATGAATACGGTTACGACGAAATGAAAGAAAGGCATAAGAAAGAACCGAGTTTCAAAGAGTTGAAGATAGGCAACTATGATGCGTGGTATGATACTAAAACAGGTTTTGAGTTGAATATATTTTTTGAGAATGTTCCAAATATCGAAACTATACAGCGTTATGCTAGTGTTGAGGTTAGACCAGTAAGATTTTTTAATGACGGTCCTTCAGGTTTAGAGATTTTCGAAAGCAACGAAGATGTCAAAGCACTTATAAATACTGTAAAGTACCTTGGAACAATTAAGAAATAAACTATGAACAAATCTGTAATAACAACCCTATTGCTGTGTCTGTGCGCTGTGCTTGGCGCACAGGCACAGATCAACGGAGGCAACTGGTATAATGGCTGGCTCGTGTATTCCGCTGACCAGCAGGCTGATGGGAAAATTGTGATGAATGCCATGGCGGAGGGTGAGGAGCATGAGTTCGTACTTGTCCCTGTGGCAGATAAGAAGGATACCTATCGGGTTGCGGATAGTCCCAACCATTACGTCAACGAGTATAGTAACATTGCCACTGTGCGCCATCTGAGACAAAGAAGGCTGGACGTGCTCTGCTTCTACAACCAGAAGAACCAGTTGCAGGCTGTGATGTCGAAAGAGTCGGAGTGGGATGCCGAGAAACTCGGCAAGAAACGTTGGCTTGGACATTTCTATGGCAATTACACCTCTGCGAAGGACGACTTGAGGTTGTCGTGGGGAGCTTATGATATAACTGCTGACGATGTGGCATCAGGTTATGAGGTAGTGACCTTCAATGGAATAGTGACAGGTCATGTGACCGTCGCCCAAGCCAAGGAGGGTACCAACAGACTGGAGGGAACCTGGGAGGTAGAGCCCACCTTGGAGGGTATCATCCTCCATAGTGTCACATTTGACCCAGAAGCGTATGTGTGGGTGCGTGACGGCATTGATATGTCGCTCAAGAGAACCCTATATGATGACGGACGCTTTCCCTTTACCAGTCAGATTCTGCTGAACTCCCAGCCCCTTGCCAAGTACGATAAGAAGTCGCTCCGCATTATGCGTAACGAGATACTGGCACGTCACGGCTATCGCTTTGAGTCGAAAGACCTGCAGGACTACTTCGGTAAGCAGTCATGGTATCAACCAGCAGCATCCAACGACCAGATAAAGCTATCGTTATTGGAGCAACTGAACATCGATTTGATTAAATTTGCGGAAAATTCGAAATAAAATTTGGAACTTTGAGACAATTATTGTATCTTTGCCCACAAACCAAAACCGAACAAGATATGAAGAGAACCTATTTATTCTTAACCATTTCATTGATAGTTGTTGCATGCGGCAACAAGAACACGCAGGCAGAGGGCAGCACAGCGGGTGCTGACTCTGCCCTTGCAAGCCAGGACAGCATTACTGTGGTGGAAGCACCTAATGAGGACGACCAAGCCTTTAACCAGTTCTTTGACCAACTGAACTTCGGGGATTTCGTGGAACTGCTGAAGAGTTCTGGTAAGGAAACTGCAAAGAAATGCGGACTGTCCTTTGTCTACCATGCTTACGATCCCGGTGATGGTGATGCCGACATGTCTGCAGATGTCTTTGGCTGGGGCATCGAAAAGGGAGAGAAGCAGGAGTTTGGTTATGACCTCAAAGCAACATCACCCCATGCCTGCTATTTCTACTATCAGGCAGACACCTCCCAACAGGCTGCCATGTGCTTCAAGAACAAAGCCGATGCCGACCGCTTCATGGAGAAAGCACTGGCGTATGGTATCGTCGATATCAACGGTGACTATCATATCGCTGATCAGAAACTGCCCAATGGAACAGTCAAAGCAGAATCGACCAGTGACTACAATATCCTGACGTCCATGGAGAAACCTGTCCTCGACGAGGAATACCACAAAGGATTCTATGTCATCCGTTTCTACTATTTTGCCTAAACTTTAAAAAACGATACAATATATGAAGAAAGTACTACTCTTATTGACAGTCCTGCTAACCACACTGGGTGTGCAGGGACAGACAATCAGGAAAGGAGACAAGTTCTGGGACGGACAAAAACTGTATACCGTCCAGGAGGTGAGAATGGGGACCTATGCCTATATGACGACCTCACAATATGAAGAGTTGACCCTTGAGAAAGTAGCGGGGAAGGCTGGTGAGTATAAGATTATCCCCAGCCGGCAGGCAGAGGAATGCCCTATCCGTGACGCAGAATGGAACAGCCGTGTGCAGTATGTCCGTAAGGACGGTATGTATTTCCTTGCCGTCCGCAAGCCTAATGGTGATGCGATGTGGACGATGGTGCTGACACCCGACAATGAGAAGAACTGCGACGCGCAGCAGGCTGACCTGATCAATGCCAATTGGGAGAATGTCATCAACAACACGTTGTTGAACACCCCTTACCTGATGAATATCCCAAGGAAACAACTTCGTCTGATGCGTAATGCCATCCTTGCCCGTCACGGATATACTTTCAAGTCGAAGGACTTGAGAGATTATTTCAGCAAGAAACCGTGGTATAAGCCAGGTACGGATAATGCCGCCATTAAACTCAACATCATTGAGCAGACGAACTTGGAGCTGATCAAGAGTGAGGAGACAATAGAGGCAGGACTCCATCCTGGCGACCTCATGGGTGACGACGGTGAATTAGTAGAAGAATGACCATATAGGAACAGATGCCTATGAGAAAATTATTTATTTTAACCATCTTGCTGGGGCTATGTGCTTATAATAATGTATGCGCACAATCTGTGTCCCAGTGGTGTCTGAAGACAGACCAAGGACAGTACATCGAGATGGCTCGTGTGGCAATGCTTGCCGCTGTCGACGGACAGGCTGCCTTTGAGGTGGTCGTCCGTGAGGGGCAGGGAGCCGTGGGGGTGAAGAGTATCACCTTCGAGATGCACGAGTCAGACTATGTGGTTCCTGCTGATGACCAGCCTGTCGTCATCACGGAGACAGGACCTTGGTGTCTGATAACAGATGCAGGTGACTCCATAGCGATGAGTCGTGTGGCGATGCTGGCAAGTGTCGACAGGAACAGCCAGTTTGAGGTCGTGACCACTGATGGTGCCAATAAGGTGGGTGTGTCCACCGCTCGTTTCGGACGAGGGAAGAGCAACGACAGTGGCGGTTTCAAACCGATTAGCGGAGAGGGTGGCAGTACGACAGACCCCAACCGCTATAACCCTTGGTGTATGATTACCGATAAGAACGACACCATTGCTATGAGCCGTGTGCAGATGATTGCCAATGTCGATGGCAACAATGCTTTCGAGGTCGTCGTCAGCGATGGTGCTAATGTGACTGGAGCAAAGTATGTGCGTTTTGCCCATGGTGACTCGAAGACGGCAGGTGGTTTCCAGAAGATAACAGCAGGACAAACCACTCCCACAGAACAGGGTACTGGTCCATGGTGCTTGATAACCGACAAGAACGACTCTATCGCCATGAGCCGCGTATCTCTGTTGGCATATGTTGACCAGACGGGACTCTTCGAAGTGGTGACCCGTGAAGGCGAGGGTGCCACAGGAGTCAAGCAGGTACGTTTTGCCCGTGGTCTAAGCAAGGAGTCAGGTGGTTTCGTCGCCTATCAAGAGGGTGAGGAGCCTACGCCATCAGGAACGGGACCACTATGGCTAAAGACCGACAAGGGTGACAGTCAGCCGATGAGCAATGTCGCCATGTTGGCGAATGTCGATGCCAAGGGGCGCTTCGAGGTAGTACTCCATGAGGGAGGTAGTCTGACGGATGTCAGCCATGTCACCTTCTTCAGGGACGTAGAGACTGCCATCAAACAGCCTAAGGTGGAGACGGGTGGTGAAAAGGAGGAGCCGATGCTCCGTCTGATGACACCAGTACATTTTGAACTGAAACTCTCTGGCTGTGGGGATGCCACAAATGCCGTCGTCTATGACATGCGAGGTCAGAAGATGGCAGCGGCTCCCGTGGTTAACGGAACTACCACGATTGCCGTGGGTCATCTGATAACGGGTGTCTACATCGTGAGAGTAGGCGGCAAAGCCCTTAAATTCTTCAAAAAGTAAAAACTAAAACACCATATCATTATGAAAAAGATTTTTGTAACCATGGCTTTAACAATAGCAGCTGCTACTGTTTCTGCACAAAGTGTGAACTATTTCCGTGTCCAGTTCTCAGAGAATCTGGAGCAAGTGAAAACTTATGCTGCTGATGGCAAGACATTCTTCAATCCTGCCTATGACTACATCGACTTCAAAGGTTCTCTGCCTTTCACACATGCCAGTCTGTCAGGCAATGTGGATGAGAATACCGACTACTATATTGGAAATGCTCCTAACGATAAATCTAGATTCACATTAGTAAGGAATGGCTCTCTGGCAATCAAGAAAATCTCTGCCTATACCCAACCCGTACAGACGATTACTGTCAGTTCAGAGGAGGGTACATTTACCAATGGTAAGAAACAGGTGACCTTTACCTTCAACGCTCTGCCTCGTAATATAGAGGAACTGAAGACCTTGGAGGTGGACAATCGAAAGTATTTCGAGTCTCAGTATTTTGTGACAGCCTTGTTTATCTGCTGCCTGAATCGTATAGTTGATAACAGTGCTGATGCTTGGGAGATGATTAACTATCTGCGTACTCATACGGCAACAGTGGGTATGAATGGTGTCGAACTGGTTTCCAATGCCGATATGCAGAACATTGTACAGAGCAATTTGGTAGGTAAGGACACCAATGGCTATCCCGTTGTCAATGGACTTCGTAGTTATTTTGCAGGTTCTTCACCGTCTAATCTCTATACACCTACCACTCCTTATAAGGTGACTGTGGTAGAGCAGCATGCGGAGCCCCTTTACACACTCGATGGTGTCACCTATGCTCGTCTGCATGTCCTCAGTTCTGGTGCTGACAGTCCTGTTGGATGGCTTACCCTGCGTAAGACAAATAACCACGGTTGGCTGATTACTGATGGTGAGAATTTCTTTACAGGTAGCAAGAAAAACCAGAAAGAAGAACTTTAAGCAAAAGATATGATGAGAAATTTGATAGGACTATTTGTCGTGTTGCTGACAGTCTGTGCTTGTGGTAATAAGCAAGCACAGACAAACATAGCAGAAGACTCCACTCCATGGTATGAGAACGACTCGCTGCTCTTGGCACAACTGGATGCCGCCATACAGGATGCGAAACAGTTGGATGCCTCAAAGATTTCCAAGAACCTGATGCCTGTGAAGAAAGGTACTCCGGGAGAGGAATGGGCAACCATTGACGGGAAAGACATGGTACTGCTGGTGACACTGGTAGACTCCAGCCGTCTGCAGCGCTTCTTTGGACAAGAGGGTGTCTATCGTATCGACCGGGAACTGGGTACCTGGGCTACACTGCCTGTTGACTGGCTACGCAAGAAGGCTGCCTACGAAGGACTTGACAGTGTGGCTGCCCACATGCGAATGATACAGATGTATGGACTGAGTCCGGACTGTGACTATAACATCATGGTGCAGTTCTATGCCGACCCCAGCTATATGTTCCGTCCAGCCCACGACCCCGATATCACCACCACATCAGCAGGACTCGAGTTTCCTGCCTATGCGGATACCACCTACACGGTGGGTGAGACCAACTTCCGTGAATGGTACCGCTATAGCTTTGCCTCTGCCTATGAGGATGACAGTCCCCTGCCCTGGACCCAGTTAGGCTATACCTACGACTGGCATGAGGGAGCCAGCCATGAGGGGCTCTCCGAGTATATCGTCACACACCAGGCTCTCATCAAAGTGAAATCGTATGAGAGTGAATGGTCATTCATACAAGGTCTGTTGAAATAAGATTTTTTGTATAATCATGCAGTTCCTTCCTTAAAAAATAGGTGGGAACTGCATTTTTATTGCAAAATGTTTGGCTATTCAATGAATATTTGCGAACTTTGCAACCGTTTTTAAATAAGGAAAAGAATTCATTAGATATCTATTATGGCTGAATTAGAAGTAAAAGAGCTCGACCAAGTGGTTGTACGCTTCTCAGGTGACTCCGGTGACGGTATGCAGCTCGCCGGTAACATCTTCTCTACGGTGAGTGCCACCGTAGGTAATGGTATTTCTACGTTTCCCGACTATCCTGCCGACATCCGTGCCCCGCAAGGGTCACTGACTGGTGTGAGTGGCTTCCAGGTACATATCGGTGCCGGTAAGGTGTATACGCCAGGTGACAAGTGTGATGTGCTGGTAGCGATGAACGCTGCTGCCCTGAAGACACAATTGAAGTATTCTAAGCCACAGGCTACCATCATCATCGACACCGACTCCTTCGGTCCTAATGACTTGAAGAAAGCTGAGTTCAAAAGTGAGGACTACCTGGGTGAGTTGGGCATCGACCCCGACCGTGTCATCCAGTGCCCCTTGACCACAATGGTGAAGGACTGTCTCGCTGATACGGGAATGGATAACAAGGCAATTCTGAAGTGCCGTAATATGTTTGCCCTCGGACTGGTCTGCTGGCTCTTTGACCGCGACCTCTCACTGGTCAACAACTTCCTGAAAGACAAATTCGCCAAGAAACCGGCTATTGCAGAGAATAACATCAAGGTCGTACAGGCTGGTTATGACTATGGACATAACACCCACTCCTCTGCCATCAATGTCTATCGCATCGAGACAAAAGAGAAGGAACCTGGACGTTATATGGATATCACCGGTAACAAAGCGACGGCTTACGGTTTTATCGCTGCTGCGGAGAAGGCAGGACTGAAACTCTATCTTGGCTCCTATCCCATCACTCCTGCCACAGACGTGCTGCATGAGTTGTCAAAGCATAAGTCACTGGGTGTGACCACCGTACAGTGTGAGGATGAGATCAGTGGCTGTGCCTCTGCCTTAGGAGCCTCCTTCGCTGGTGCACTGGGTGTCACCTCTACCTCGGGTCCTGGTATCTGTCTGAAGTCTGAAGCGATGAACCTTGCTGTCATCATGGAGCTGCCACTCGTCGTACTCGACGTACAGCGTGGCGGTCCTGCAACAGGACTCCCCACCAAGTCGGAGCAGACCGACCTCCTGCAGGTGCTCTTCGGACGTAATGGTGAGAGCCCGATGCCCGTACTGGCAGCTACCAGTCCTGCCGACTGCTTCGACGCTGCTTATCAGGCTTGTAAGATTGCTTTGGAGCACATGACACCTGTCGTACTCTTGACCGATGCTTACATCGCCAACGGCTCCGGTGCCTTCAAACTACCGGAGATGGCGAAACTTGATGCTATCAATCCTCCTTATGTCCCTGAGGAACTGAAAGGAAAGTGGACACCCTATATGCGTGCAGAGAACGGAACCCGCTACTGGGCTGTACCTGGTCGTGAGGGCTTCACCCATATCCTCGGAGGACTGGAGAAAGACTCGGATACGGGTGCTATCTCTACCAACCCAGAGAACCACGACCTGATGACTCGTCTGCGTCAGCAGAAGATTGCCAACATACAGGTACCAGACTTGGAGGTGGAGGGTGACGTGAATGATGCCGACCTCTTGGTGGTAGGCTTCGGTTCTACATACGGTCATCTTCACTCTGCCATGGATGAGCTTCGTGCGAAAGGCTATAAAGTGGCACAGACCCACTTTAAGTACTTGAACCCATTACCCCAGAACACTGCTGAGATTCTCTCGAAATACAAGAAGGTGGTAGTGGCTGAGCAGAATATGGGACAGCTTGCCGCCTATCTGCGTATGAAGGTCGACAACTTCACACCGTCACAGTTCAACCAGGTTAAGGGTCAGCCTTTCGTAGTGGAAGAGTTAGTCAACGCATTTGAGGATATTTTAAAGAAGTAAAGCTATGAGTACATATACAGCACAAGATTTCAAGAAAGGACAACCCCGTTGGTGTCCTGGATGTGGTGACCACTTCTTCCTGGCATCACTGCATAAAGCATTGGCAGAGATTGGCGTGGCTCCTTATGACACAGCCGTTATCTCTGGTATCGGATGCTCCAGCCGTCTGCCACACTATATGGCAACGTATGGTATGAACACGATTCATGGTCGTGCGGCAGCTATTGCCACAGGTGCCAAGGTGGCTAATCCCAACCTGACCGTCTGGCAGGTATCGGGTGACGGTGACGGACTTGCCATCGGTGGTAACCACTTCATCCATGCCAATCGTCGTAACATCAACCTGAACATGATCCTGCTCAATAACCGTATATATGGTCTGACGAAAGGTCAGTATTCTCCCACATCACCCCGTGGTTTCGTCTCTAAGTCGAGTCCTTATGGGACAGTAGAGGATCCTTTCCGTCCCGCAGAGCTATGTTTTGGCGCACGTGGACATTTCTTCGCCCGTGCCGTCGCCACGGACTCTCCCGGAACTATCGAGATTCTGAAGGCTGCCTATGAGCATAAGGGTGCTGCCGTCTGTGAGATCCTGCAGAACTGCGTGATCTTCAATGACGGAACGCATGAGAGTGTTTATAATAAGGAAGGTCGTAAGAAGAACGCCATCTATGTGAAACATGGAGAGAAGCTCGTCTTTGGAGAGAACAATGAGTTCGGACTGGTCCAGCAAGGTTTCGGACTGAAGGTGGTTCGTCTGGGTGAAGACGGATACACGCTGAAAGACGTACTTATTCACGATGCTCATTGCGAGGATAATACACTCCAACTGAAGCTTGCTTTGATGGGTAATGGAGATGGATTCCCCATAGCTTTAGGTGTGATTCGCGATGTGGATGCTCCCACCTACGATGAGGCCGTACATGCTCAGATAGCTGAGGTGAGCCGTCAGAAGAAATATCATAATTTCTCAGAACTCCTCGAAACCAATGATATTTGGGAGGTAAAATAGTAAAAAAGAAGAAGGCATCCGCTTGGGATGCCTTTTCTTTTTATCCTTTTGGTAGAAGAATTCTATCCAATGTACTGCAAGATGAGGTTTACGATCTCGTCCTCAGTCTTGCCATCGGCAGAGATAACGAGGTCGTAGTTGCGAGTGTCATAACGAGAAGAATTTGTGTACTTCTGGACATAGTTCTCGCGCATCTTATCGACCTTCTCAATAGTCTTGATAGCCTCTTCCTCCGTCATGTTCTGCTTACGCATCACGCGTTCAATGCGATGGGGCATGGAAGCTTGGACAAGGATACTCAAGTGATTAGGCTCATTACGGAACACAAAGAAACCGCTACGACCTGTAATGACACACGATGCTGACTCTGCAATACCCTTCAGAATCTCTGTCTCCACTTTGAAAATCTCCTCGGTCGTGGGAATGTCAAGTTTTGTGGGAATCTGTCCGGTGGGTATCATACCCTGTCCTTCGCCTAAACGATTAAGAAGATCACGCCACCATGAATGGCTGCGACCCTTCATCTTTTCTATCTCTTCAGTAGATAGACTGAACTTTTCCGTCAAGGCCCTGATGAGCGCCTTGTCGCAAAACTCTACATTCAGTTTCTCTGCTAACTTACGACCTACGGTGCGTCCACCACTTCCCATCTCACGGTTAATCGTGATGACAAATTTCTCATTTTTGTTCATAGCTTTCGTTATTTAATTGTTATTTGTTTTTTTTCTTATCTATTCTTGTCTGCTATCTTACGGAAGGATTGCAGTTTCTCACCGAAGCAGAGATCACCACAGTCTCCGAAGCCCGGTACGATGTATTTCTGGTCGTTCATGCCCTCGTCAATAGCGGCACACCAAATGGTAGAGCCTTCCGGTAAGGCCTCTTTTACCACCTCGATGCCCTCAGGGGCAGCAATCACACAGCATACATGAATCGTCTTTGGCTTACCCGCCTGCATCAATGCTTCTATAGCGGCAGCAAGACTACCACCCGTGGCAAGCATCGGGTCTACAATAAGTAATGTTTTGCCCCTTACACTGGGAGTGGCAATGTACTCTGCATGTACTCCCACTTCCGTATGCTCACGGTTGAGATACATACGAAAGGCAGAGACAAAGGCGTTGTCGGCACCATCGAAGACATTGAGGAAGCCCTGGTGGAAAGGAAGACCCGCACGAAGGACGGTGGCGATGACCATGTCCTCCTCTTTCATCAAAGGAATATCAGTGGTTCCCAAGGGAGTCTTGATGGTCTTGGGTTTGTACTCCAATGTCTTGGAAATCTCATATGCCATCATCTCACCGATACGCTCCACGTTATGGCGGAACGTAAAACGGTTCTTTTGGTAGTTCTTGTCACGCAGCTCAGCCATATAATGGTTGATGATACTGTTCTCTTCTGCAAAATTTATTACTTTCATGGATGTCTTAGGTGTTTAAATTACTGCAAAGGTACAAACTCCTTTTGGTTTTTGCAAAGTGAAAGTGACAAAAATAGAACAACCACCCTCTTTTTTTGATACTTTAACCAAAAAACAAACTTACTAAAGCAAATAATTCTTAATTCCTAATTCCTTATTCCTATTTTCTTTGTAAATTTGCAGCGCAAAATTAAATAGGTAATAGTAAATTCAATTAAATAGTAAAGTTTATGGCAAAGTTAGATTTGACAAAGTATGGCATCACTGGTTCTACTGTGATTGCTCACAACCCATCTTATGAGTACCTCTTTGAGGAGGAGACAAAGGCTGGGCTGACTGGTTTTGACAAAGGTGTAAACACCGAGCTGAACGCTGTTAACGTAATGACTGGTATCTATACTGGTCGTTCTCCTAAGGACAAGTACATTGTTTGCGACGAGCAGTCTAAGGACAAGGTATGGTGGACTACTGAGGAGTACAAAAACGATAACCACCCCATGAGCGAGGAGGTTTGGGCAAAGGTGAAGGAGATTGCCATCAAAGAGCTCTGCAACAAGGAGCTGTATGTTGTTGATGCATTCTGCGGTGCCAACGAGGCTACCCGCCTTGCCGTTCGTTTCATCGTAGAGGTTGCTTGGCAGGCTCACTTCGTAAAGAACATGTTCATCCAGCCTACCGCTGAGGAGCTGGAGAAGTTCGAACCTAACTTCGTTATCTACAACGCTTCTAAGGCAAAGGTAGAGAACTACAAGGAGCTGGGTCTTAACTCAGAGACTTGCGTAGCTTTCAACACTACCTCTCGTGAGCAGTGCATCATCAACACATGGTATGGTGGTGAGATGAAGAAGGGTATGTTCTCTATGCAGAACTACTATCTGCCTCTGCAGGGTATCGCTTCTATGCACTGCTCTGCCAACACTGACATGGAGGGTAAGAACACCGCTATCTTCTTCGGTCTGTCTGGTACAGGTAAGACCACGCTGTCAACCGATCCTAAGCGTCTGCTGATTGGTGATGATGAGCACGGATGGGACGATGAGGGTGTATTCAACCTCGAGGGTGGTTGCTATGCTAAAGTTATCAACCTGGATAAGGAAAGCGAGCCCGACATCTACAACGCTATTCGTCGTGATGCCCTGTTGGAGAACGTGACCGTTGATGCCAATGGTAAGATTGACTTCGCTGACAAGAGCGTAACAGAGAATACCCGTGTATCTTATCCTATTGAGCACATCGAGAAGATTGCCAAGAAGGTGAATGGTAAGAGCGCAGGTCCAGAGGCTAAGAACGTTATCTTCCTCTCTGCTGACGCATTCGGTGTACTGCCCCCAGTATCTATCCTGACTCCAGAGCAGACTAAGTACTACTTCCTCTCTGGTTTCACTGCTAAGTTGGCTGGTACTGAGCGCGGCATCACAGAGCCTACACCAACATTCTCTGCTTGCTTCGGACAGGCATTCCTCGAGTTGCATCCTACCAAGTATGCTGAGGAGTTGGTTAAACGTATGGAGAAGAGCGGTGCTAAGGCATATCTCGTAAACACTGGTTGGAATGGAACTGGTAAGCGTATCTCTATCCGTGATACCCGTGGTATTATCGATGCTATCCTCGGTGGCGCTATCCTGAAGGCTCCTACGAAGAAGATCCCTTATTTCGATTTCGAGGTTCCCACAGAGCTGGAAGGTGTTGACACCAACATCCTCGATCCTCGTGACACTTATGCTGATGCAGCAGAGTGGAACAAGAAGGCTGAGGACTTGGCTAGCCGCTTCATCAAGAACTTCAAGAAGTACGAGGGTAATGAGGCTGGTAAGGCACTGGTTGCTGCTGGTCCAAAACTCTAAGAAATTTTGTTATAGCACAAATAAAAAAGGGCATTGGCTGCACTGGAAAGTGTAGCCAATGTTTTTTGATGTAAGTCAAAAAGAGATTTAAAGAGACCAAATAATCTATAACAGATAAGTGGGAAATGCGAAATTCTTTGTACCTTTGCAAATGTAATCGAGACGATTATATTGTTATTCATTAGGTTAGTAGTTAATAGATTTAAGGTAAAGATTATGTTATTAGATTTTCAAACAACGGTCATGTTGGTTTCTGTTACTATTGTGACGATTTTGAGTGTTATCACTCTTGTAAAAACCAACATCCGTTAGGAAGGAGCGCGGAGTGAGTGATTCATACCGCGCTCTTTTTTTGTTTACAAAATCTAAAATATGGCATTTTATCATATAATTAACTTAATAAAAGGAAGAAAAATGTGGCTATTTGCAGAATTGTGAGTAAATTTGCACCCAAAAATTGAACGAAATCAAATGAATAAACTGATGAAGACCGTATGTGCATTGTTTGCAGCTGTGTTGCTGTTGACATCATGCATGAAGTCAGATGATACAACAAGTACACTCTATAATGATGCCGCTATAACAGGTTTCACATTGGGAACTCTGAACAGGTATCTTCATACTACTTCCTCTACAGGGGCAGACTCCATTTATAAGGTTACAGTTGCAGGCAGTGACTATAAAATGAGCATTGACCATGTGAACCACCTTATTTTCAATGTGGACTCCCTTCCTGCCAATACCGATGTGGGGCATGTGGTGTGTTCCATATCTTCCATGAATAATGGTACGGTTTTTATTGTGGACAAGGAGGATAGTGAAACATTGTATTTCCATAGCTCAACCGATAGTATAGACTTCTCTACGCCCCGTCAGTTACTGGTATACGCTACTGATGGTGTCTCTCATGCGGAATACACTGTCCAGCTGAATGTCCATCAGGAGGACAGTGAGCAATTTAACTGGGTGCGTCATAAGGATTGCGCTGAGATGACCGGCATGGAGAATATCAAGGCTGTGATGGTAGGCGAGAATTTATACGTCTTCGGCGTTAAGGAAGGAAAGACACTTGGCTATATGACTACAGACGGAGACTCATGGACACCTCTGGTGGAATTTGATGATGCGGAGGCTTCTAAGAATGTCGTGGCATTTGAATATGGTCTTTATACGATTGCCAATGGCTCTTTGCTGCAGTCTGATAATGGTTCCGACTGGTTCGTCGTCAATACTGCCCCGGAGGTGATGCAACTGGTGGCAGCCAGTTATACCGAGTTGTTTGGCCTGTCCAGCAATGGTACCTTGATGAAATCAGACGACAAAGGTGTGACATGGACAGAGGATGTGGTGGATAGCGATAAAAGTTGGCTGCCTACAGAGGAAGTCGCTTATGTTTCTTATCCTGCGAACATGACCTATTATTCCGACTATCTGTTGTTGGCAGGTGTTTCCACCGGTGTTGACAAAATAGCCTCCGTGTGGCGTAAGATTGTAGAATACGACCTGCAGGGTGACGAGAAATGGGTGTATATGGATCGTAATGACAATAACCGTTTCGCCCTCCCTCAGATGGAGAATCTTGTTCTGATGTATTACGATGACGGAATACTGGCGTGGGGTGTTAATGACAATGACTACACGCCAATCTTCCAGAGTCGCGACAACGGAATTGTGTGGAAAGAGAATTCTCGCTATCAACTGCCAGAAGACTTCGATACAGAAGCCGTTACCGCATTTGGTGCTACCACTGACGGTAAGGAGATCTGGCTCATTGGTGGTAATGGTCAAGTATGGCAAGGTCATCTGAACAGGGTGGCTTGGGAAATGTCAGAGTAGAGCAAATGTTGAGAAAGACGTTATTATCCATCTTGCTGTTGACCTTTACGGTTACACTCAGTGCTCAGGAAGATCCTGAATATCGTGCTGAGATAGGAGGTGGAATAGGTGTTGTTTCTTATCAGGGAGATTTCAATGGGAATCTTTTTAAGAATATGCAGCCGATGTTCACGCTGTTGGGACGCTATAAGTTTAACCCGCGAATGGCATTGGCGTTGAATGTGAGCTATGGGAAAATCAAAGGCTCATCGAAAGATGTGACCTCTTATCTTCCGCTTACGGAGGAGGTGAGTTTTAATCACGGACTTTTGGACGTGGGGGTGAGATATGAGCAAAACTTCTGGGCTTATGGCACAGGAAAAGAGTATCGTGGGGCGAAGCGTATTACACCTTATATATTTTTAGGGCTTGGAGCGACATTCGTGAAACCCGACAAAACGGAGGTGGCGTTCAATTTCCCGATAGGTGCTGGGGTAAAGTATAAAGTCGGCAGCCGCTCGAATCTGGCGTTGGAGTGGGCGATGCACTTCACGACAAGTGACTTGCTGGACGGTGTGAAAGACCCATACGGCATCAAGAGTAGTGGTATGTTCAAGAATACCGACTGCTATAGTCATTTTCGCCTGTCGTTCACCTATGACTTATGGGCGAAATGTAAAACTTGTCATAATGATAGAGAATAGGATATAGATATGGCACAACAATTAGATATGACACGTATTCCGGCTCACATTGCCATCATCATGGATGGTAATGGGCGATGGGCTATGGATCGTGGACTGGACCGCACGTTTGGTCACAAGGCAGGACTTGACAACTTAGAGACCGTTACTACCCTATGTTCAAACTTAGGTGTAAAGTATCTGACCGTCTATGCCTTCTCTATAGAGAACTTCAACAGACCGGCTTATGAAGTGGAGGCTCTGATGGGACTGGTCCTCAGTTTTATCAAGATGGATCTGTTCCACAACAACAATGTGAGTTTCCATGTGGTGGGTGATCGCGAACGCCTTCCTAAGAGTGTGCAAGATAAGTTACGCTCTATGGAAGAGGAGACTGCGATGTATGATGGTATGGCAATGACTATAGCCATGGGGTATTCCTCTAAACAGGAGATAGTGAGTGCCACTAAAAGAATTGCCCGTGAGGTACAGAGTGGTAAGATGAATGCTGACGATATCAGTGAGGAGACCATCAGCAGACATCTGTGGACGGCGTGGATGCCAGATCCCGACTTGCTGATCCGTACAGGTGGTGAGATCCGTATCTCAAACTATTTGCTTTGGCAGTGTGCCTATTCAGAGTTCTACTTCTGTGATACCTACTGGCCGGACTTCGGCGAGGAAGACCTTCATAAGGCTATTGCCAGTTATCAAAGTCGTCAACGCCGTTTTGGCAAGACAGAGGAACAAGTTGAAAACGAAGAAAGAATATGAGAGATATCAATAAGATAGTTATTTTGTTGACTGTCATGCTTGGTATAGGCATGCAGACGAATGCACAGGATGTGATTGTCAATCCTGACATTTCCTATGCAGGTACGCCAAGGACTTGTGAGATAGGTGGAATAGCCGTCAAGGGTGTCGAGGGATACGAGGATTATGTCCTGACCGGTCTTTCGGGGCTCTCCGTCGGTCAGGTCATTACTGTTCCTGGAGCGGAGATCACTGATGCGGTGAAAAGGTATTGGCGTCACGGCCTGTTCTCACGGGTATCTATCACTGCCGATTCTATTGTAGGTTCCAAGATTTACTTGTGTATCAACCTTGCCACTCGTCCACGTGTCAGTCGTATCAATTATTATGGTATCAAAAAGTCTGAGCGTGAGGATATGGAGGCAAAACTGGGTATCATGCGAGGTAGTCAGATTACCCCCAACATGATTGACCGTGCCAAGATTCTCGCCAAGCGTTATTTCGATGACAAGGGCTTCAAGAATGCCGTGATTGAGATTGTGCAGCGTGATGATGTGACAGACAATAATATGGTTATCCTCGATGTCAGGATTGATAAGAAGGACAAGATGAAGGTCCGTCATATTATCTTTGAGGGCAACAAACAGCTCTCGTCCAAGAAAATCAAGGGTAACCTGTTTAAGAAAGGCTCCTTCGGAAAGATTAATGAGGCAGGTAAGCTCAGTACGATTTTCAAGGCGAAGAAGTTCACGCAGGAGCGTTATGATGAGGCTAAGAAGACCCTGATAGAGAAATACAATGAGTTGGGCTTCCGTGACGCTACCATACTGGAGGACTCCGTATGGAACAATGACGAGAAGCACGTCAATGTCTATGTGAAGATTGACGAGGGTCAGAAATACTATATCCGCAATATCACATGGGTAGGTAATACCGTGGTGACCACCGACTATCTGAATGCCTCGCTGGGTATGAAGAAGGGTGATGTCTATAACCAGAAATTACTGAAAAAGCGTCTGTCAGAGGATGAGGACGCTATCGGCAACTATTACTGGAACAATGGTTATCTCTTCTATAACCTCGATCCTACTGAGGTGAATATCGTGGGTGACTCCATTGATTTGGAGATGCGTATCCAAGAGGGAACACAGGCACATATCAGTAATGTGCGCATCTATGGTAACGACCGTCTTTATGAGGAGGTGGTGCGCCGTGAGCTGCGTACCAAGCCCGGTGACCTGTTCTCGAAGGATGCCATCCAGCGTTCTGCCCGTGAGATTGCCTCCATGGGCTACTTCGACCCGGAGAAGGTGAACCCGGACATCAAGCCTAACTATGAGGACGGTACCGTGGATATTAACTGGGAATTGGAACAGAAGTCCAATGACCAGCTGGAGTTCTCCTTAGGTTGGGGACAGACGGGTGTCATTGGACGTGTGGGTGTCAAACTGAACAATTTCTCCATGCGTAACCTCTTTGGTAAAAACAAGATGCACCGTGGTATCATGCCTATCGGTGATGGTGAGCAGTTGTCACTCTCTTTGCAGACCAACGGTCGCTACTATAGTTCTATCTCCACAGGTTATAGTACAGGATGGTTTGGAGGAAAGCGTCCGAATGCTTTGAATGTCAGTGCGTTCTACTCTAAGCAGTCTGATGTCTCCAGCAGTTATCGTAACAACAGCCTCTACAATAACTATTGGAACTATATGTCAGGTTATGGTTCAACTGGTTATGGCTACAATTATGATGCCATGTTGGATGACGACAAGTATATCAAGATGTTTGGTTTCTCAGTAGGGTGGGGAAAGCGCCTGCGTTGGCCTGATGACTATTTCCAGCTGTCTGTCCAACTGGCATATACCCGATATATGTTGCGCGACTGGAACTATTTCATCATTTCCAATGGTAACTGTAACAACATCAACCTGGGTGTGACCCTCTCACGTACATCTACTGACAACCAGCTCTTCCCGCGTCGTGGCTCGGAGTTCATGGCATCTGTCACACTCACCCCGCCCTGGTCTGCTTTCGACAATAAGGACTATGAGCATCTCGCCACCGACCGTACCTCTGCTACTTTTGACCAGGAGCAACAGGACAAATACCGCTGGATTGAGTATCACAAGTGGAAGTTCAAGTCACGTACCTTCACTTCTCTGACGAATGGTCAGAAGTGTTTGGTGTTGATGACCCGTGTGGAGTTTGGCTTGTTAGGTTCCTATAACAAGTATAAAAAGTCACCCTTCGAGACTTTCTATGTCGGTGGTGACGGTATGAGTGGCTATTCCTCCGGTTATGCTGAGGAGACCATAGGACTGCGTGGTTATGACAATGGCTCTATCTCTAATACGGCAGCCTATCAGGCAGGAACAAGCGCTTACTATAATGCTTATGCCTACGACCGTTTCACCTTGGAGCTCCGCTATCCGTTCATGTTGGGTAACACCACCATCTACGGTCTCGGATTCCTGGAGGGTGGTAATGCTTGGGTGGACACCAAGAAATTCAACCCCTTCGACATGAAGCGCTCAGCAGGTCTCGGTGTCCGTATCTTCCTCCCTATGGTGGGTCTGATGGGTATCGACTGGGCATACGGTTTCGACAAAGTGTATAGTGGTAGCAGCTACAAGAAGGGTGGCAGCCAGTTCCACTTCATTTTAGGACAAGAGTTCTGATTTAAATTAGAAAATTAGTAATTATGATTAGAAAAATTCTTATGCTAATAGTGCTGTCTGCATCGGCAGTGACGATGCACGCACAGAAGTTTGCGCTTTTGGATATGGACTATATCCTCAAGAACATTCCCGCCTATGAGCGTGCCAATGAGCAGTTGGCACAGGTGTCGAAGAAATGGCAGGCTGAGGTGGAGGCTCTGCAGACAGAGGCGCAGACCATGTATAAAGACTATCAGAAAGAGGTCGTGTTCCTCTCTCAGGAGCAGAAGAGGGCACGTCAGGATGCCATTATGGAGAAAGAACGTGAGGCATCTGAGTTGAAGAAGAAGTATTTCGGTCCTGAGGGTGAGTTGTTCAAGAAGCGTACAGCTTTGATGTCACCCATCCAGGAGGAGATTTATAATGTGGTGAGTGAGCTTGCCGACCTGCGTGGCTATCAGTTGGTCCTCGACCGTGCCAGCGACAGCGGTATCATCTTCGGCTCTCCCAAGGTGGATATCTCCAGTGAGGTGCTGTCAAGATTGGGTTACGCTAATTAGAAAAATCTATAATATCTATAGTTCCTATAGTATCTATAGTTCCTATAAAGAAACAATCAATAAATAATTTTTAAAAAAGAGAAAAAATGAAAAAAGTACTTTTTATGCTGTTGATGCTGGCTCCTATGGCAGCATTCGCACAGAAGTTTGGTCATGTTAATGCCCAGGAGGTTATTCAGGCTATGCCCGAGTTCACCAAGGCTCGTGCCGATATCGAGGCACTGACAAAGACCTACGAGGCTGACTTGAAGAATATGCAGGACGAGCTTCAGAAGAAGGCAGAGGCTTATGAGAAGGAGCAGGCTACTCTGCCCGCTAATATCAAGGAGCGTCGTGAGAAGGAACTGCAGGATATGTATCAGAAGATCCAGCAGACCTATCAGGACAACCAGCAGGCTCTTGCCAAGGAGCAGTCTGAGAAGATGCAGGCTATCCAGACCAAGGTGATTGACGCTATCAAGCAGGTAGGTCAGGCTGGTGGCTATGTCTACATCATGGATGTCGCAGGCGGTGTACCTTATATCAGCACTACTCTCTCAACCGACGTTACTGCTCAGGTAAAGGCTAAGCTTGGTTTGAAGTAATTAGACAAAAAACAATATGAAACGGTTTTTAGTTCTGTTATTAACCGTCATCTCCCTTTCAGCATCGGCGCAGACTGAGACACCGGTGCTGAAATTTGGCTTCTTAAGCTATGATGCCGTGCTGCGGTCAATGGACGACTATGCCATTGTGGAGGCTGGTATGGATGCCCTGAAGGAGCAATATGCGCAAGAGCAGCAGCGGGTAGAGGACGAGTTTAACAAAAAATACGAGGAGTTTCTGGACGGACAGCGTGACTTCCCACAGACGATTCTCCAGAAACGTCAGAGCGAGTTGCAGGAGCTTCTGGATAAGAATATAGCCTTCAAGAAGGAAAGTCAGCGTCTGCTTGCTGAGGCAAGAGAGAAGGCTATGCAGCCATTGAAAGCTCGTCTCTCAGATGCTTTGTCAAGAGTGGGAAGCTCTCTCGGTCTTGCTTTTATCGTGAATACCGACCAGAATGCCCTGCCTTGGATGAATATCACCATGGGCGAGGACGTGACGGAGGCGGTTATCAAGGCATTACAATAAGCGTGATGGCACTACCGAGTAAACCAGGACCCATTGGTGTCTTTGACAGTGGCTATGGCGGACTGACCATCCTGCATGGCATCCGCCAGCTGTTACCTCAGTATGACTATCTCTACTTGGGTGACAATGCGCGTGCACCTTATGGCACCCGCTCTTTCGATGTGGTCTATGAGTTTACCCGTCAGGCTGTCGTCCGTCTCTTTGAGATGGGGTGCCATCTCGTCATCCTTGGTTGTAACACGGCATCTGCCAAGGCACTGCGCACCATTCAGCAGAACGATCTCCCCAGTCTCGACCCTCAGCGCCGGGTGTTGGGTATCATCCGTCCTACGGCGGAGGTCATCGGTTCGCTGACACATACCCGCCATGTGGGTATTTTTGCCACTGAGGGAACGATTCGCAGTGAGAGTTACAATCTCGAAATTCATAAGTTCTTCCCCGACATACAGGTCAGTGGTGTCGCCTGTCCGTTCTGGGTTCCTTTGGTGGAGTATAATGAGGCTGACTCCCCGGGAGCCGACTATTTCGTGAAAAAGCGCATCGACCAGTTGATGCGCTTGGACTCCGAGATAGACGCCATTATCTTAGGCTGTACCCATTATCCTTTATTACTGCCTAAGATTCATAAGTATATCCCCCGTGGCATCCGAATCATCTCCCAGGGCGAGTATGTTGCCGAAGCTTTGCAGAAGTATTTCCAGCGTCACCCGGACATCGAGCAGCGTTGTACACAGGGTGGGGCAGTGCATTACCTCACTACAGAGAATCCGGAGAAGTTCAAGGAACAAGCACAGCTATTCTTACATGAGCCTGTCGAGGTCGAGAATATCACCTTAGGTTAGTTCAACAGCCGTTTGGCAAAATAGCGGACGGGATACCAGACACTCAGGAAGCCTACCGTGATGACGGTGAGGAAGATGATGATGACATCCCAGGGATGCACGCTCACCGGATAGGCATCCACGATAAACGAACCCTCCGATTTCCCCAGACGCACGATACCGTATTCCTGTTGCAGCCAGCAGAGCAGCAGTCCGACGGCAATACCTGCCACAGCACCCAACACACTGATCATGCGGCCTTCAAACAAGAAGATACGTATTATCTGCTTGTCGGAAGCCCCTAAGTTACGCAGTGTCACCACGTCATTCTTCTTGTCAATCATCAGCATCGAGATACTGCCGATGATATTGAAGCAGGCAATAACGAGGATGAAAGTTAGGAAGATATATGCCATCAGCTTCTCTATCTTCATGATGCGGAACGTGTCGTCCTGCTGCTCGTAGCGGTCACGCACCAGGAAGCGGTCGCCGGCAATCTCCTGCATCTCTGCTTTCACCTGTTCGAAATTACTTCCGGGCTTCAGTCGCAATTCCAGCGAGGAGAGCATTCCCTGTTGGTCAAACAACTGCCGGGTAAAGGCTATCGACGTGATGATATAGCGTTTGTCATATTTCCCTTGTTTGATACTGAACAGCACTCCCGGGGAATACAGCTCGTCCTCTACGAAACCGTCCTGCGGGTTCGCTAAGTTCAGCTGCCCCTCCCTACGTGGTGCGTAGATTTTCAGCGGATGCTCGTAGGTATAGCCTGTCCCTAACTGATAGGCGACACCCATGCCTAAGATACCATAGTTCATATCCGCGGCATGCAGCGCATAGTCACCGTCACCCTCCAGCACCTCACGGATATGCGTCAGTTTGTCGAAGTTATCTTCCACACCTTTCAGACGTACCATCGCCTGACGCTCTCCATAGACGGCAAGTGCCTGGTCCTCCATCACCTCCGTCGCCACATCGACCTGCGGCAACTGGCGGATGCGTGTCAGCAACGAGTCGTCGGCAGCTACCACCTTACCCATCACCGGTGTGATCTTGATCTGCGGGTCCATCTGGGTGAAGAGGGATGCTACCATGTCGTGGAATCCGTTAAACACACTCAGGGTCACCACCAGTGCCATCGTTGCCACGGCAACCCCTACGGCGGAGATACCGCTAATCACATTGATAGCGTTGGTGCTCTTCTTCGAGAACAGGTAACGGCGGGCGATGTAGAAAGGAAAGTTCACTTTTTCAGCAGTTCGTCGATGTGGTCGATATAGTCCAGTGAGTCGTCAATGAAGAAACGCAACTCAGGGATGATACGCAGCTGGTAGCGAACCCTCGTGCCCAGCTCATAGCGTATTTGTTTCTCGTTCTTGTGGATATTCTCCATAATCTCCTCGCTCCGTTCGCTGGGGAAGATGCTCAGGTGTGCCGTGCAGATGCTCAGGTCAGGACTCACCCTCACCCTTGTCACACTCACCATCACCCCATGCATGCCACGGGTCTGCTGCTGGAAAATCACACTCAGCTCCTTCTGCAGTAGCCGTGCAATCTTATTCTGTCTTGTCTCTTGCATATCAATGTTATTTTTATTTGGTTGCAAAGGTACGATTAAGTGGGCACATATTAAAATTTTTTTTTAATTTTCTTTGAAGTTTAAAAATAATCTTGAAGTGAACCCGGAAAGTGACGACAGGATACTCAAACTTCGCAGCTTTGATACAATTTGTAGCGGTGATGAATAAGAGATGTCCTTTGTCCGGGGGGTGGTATGTCATTCCAAATGCAAAGAAAAACAAATATATTTGGTAGTTTGTCCGAATTACACTACCTTTGCCCCTTGATATGAGAACACTGACATTGGCACTTCTATTGCTGGTGGCATTGGGCATCTTTGCCCAGAGTGACCAGAAACGGCAGGACATCGATTTCGACAGTCCTACCTTCGTCCCTACCGTGAAGGTGGGGAAGGTGCTGGAGAATGGCGACAGTATCCAGTATATGGAGATGAATAATGTCTATGTCTACCCTCCCATCACGTTCAGCAGTAAGAAACAGCAACAGGCATTCACCCGTCTGGTGAAGAATGTGAAGATCGTGTTGCCCATTGCCAAGGAGGCCCGTGCCATCATGATGGAGACAGCGGAGTTTCTGGAGACCCTGCCAGACCAAAAGGCAAAGGATGCGCACATGAAACTGGTGGAGCGTAGCATCATGAAGGAGTACAAGCCACGGATGAAGAAACTGACATACTCACAGGGTAAACTGCTTATCAAACTGATTTACCGTGAGAGTAATTCCTCTGGCTATGAGTTGATTCAGGCTTTCCTCGGTCCTGTACGTGCAGGATTCTATCAGGCCTTCGCCTGGGCTTTCGGTGCCAGTCTGAAAAAGAAATACGACCCGGAGGGTATCGACCGTCTCACCGAGCGTGTCGTACTGATGGTGGAGGCAGGACAAATCTAATCATTTGATTCCCGTAACGACTTGATATACTGCCATAGTTGGCGGTAGAAGGGATGACGTGTCAGGGTAGGGGCATCCCCCAGGATAATGACTTTCATGCGTGCCCTGGTGATGGCGACGTTCATGCGGCGGAGATCACGCAGGAAACCAATCTGTCCTTCTTCGTTAGAGCGCACCATCGAGATGAGGATGATGTCACGCTCCTGTCCTTGGAAGCCATCCACCGTATTGATACTGATCTGTCGGCGGAAGGGTTTGAAAAACTCTCGTTTCATCAGCAGACGGCGGAGATACTGCACCTGGGCACGGTAGGGTGAGATGATACCCACGTCGATGCGCTCGTCCAGCAGCCGTTGCTTGCCAATGCGCTCGAAATACTGCTGCAGCGTGTTCAGTGTCAGTTCTGCCTCTTCCTTGTTAATACGTCCGAACGACTCTCCCACGAACTCCTCCTTGAACTCATAGACTGAGGTATCATGCCATTCCATCGGAATGTCAAGGTCGAGGATACCACGGTATTTCACTTGTGGCGCACTCTCCACCTGTCCGTTATAAAAATAGTTAGAGGAGAACCGCATGATATCGTCATTCATACGGTATTGCATCTTCAACAGGGTGACGACCTCAGGCTTCATCTCCACGATACGCTCCATGAGTGTCTTTCCTAATCCTGCCTTCAGGGCAGCAATGCTCTTGACAGTGGGGGGCAGTTGGCAATGGTCACCGGCAAGGATGACACGGCTGGCACGACGGATTGGAATCCAACAGGCAGCCTCCAGTGCCTGTGCCGCCTCGTCGATGAACAAAGTACCGAATTTCTGTCCGTCCAATAAGCGGTTGGCTGCTCCTACCAAGGTACAGGCAATGACACGTGCCTCTCCGAATAGTTCGTTGTTGATGCGTATCTCCAGCTCTGTGGCCCTGCCTTTCAGACTCTCCAGCTTCTGGTGGAATTTCTCGTCTCCCCGTTTGCGATGGGCACGCAGTTCCCGGATTGCCTTGCGGATCGCCCACAGGTGGGGATAGTCGGGATGTGCCTCAAAGCGTCGCTCATAGGTGAACGACAGCATCTTGTCGTTGACACGGGTGGGGTTGCCGATACGCAGCACGTTGATACCTCTGTCCACCAGCTTCTCTGAGATCCAGTCGACAGCCATATTACTCTGAGCACATACCAGCACTTGGTTCTCACGCATCAGCGTCTCACGGATAGCCTCTACCAAGGTAGTCGTCTTACCAGTGCCGGGTGGTCCGTGTACGATTGCCACGTCTTTTGCCCGCAAGACCATATTGACGGCTTCCTCTTGGGTAGCGTTCAGATAGGGGATGTGTATGGGGGGGAAGACGAAGGTCTCCGCTTTCTGATGCGAATAGAAGAGGTCGCGCAGGTAACCGATACGCCCTTTCCCCTTGATGGCACGGTCGAGTGCCTCTAACATCAGCCGGTAACTCGTCTCATCGAAAGAGAGCTGCACGCCCAAATGCGGTGTGTTCTGTAAAGTAACCAGATAGCCGTTGTTGGGGATGATACATACCATACGGTCACCATCCACATAACTGACAGTGGCAGTAAAGGGAAGATATTTGATCTTATTCTCCTCGCAGGAGAAGAACATCACCGTCTTTCCAAACTCGAAGGTATGCTCTATCTCGTGGTCGGAGGTACGAACCACCTCCACGGCAAGTTGGTTGAGTGAGTTGTAGTAACTCTTCTCCACCTTTAAGGGCCACCACGCATCACCACGTTTGACTTTCCGCATCACCCCCATCTCCTCGGTCTGTTTGCGGAAAGCCTCCTTCTCCGTCTGGTACTCCAGCTGGAGCAGCAGCCGTTGTTGCTCTAATGCCTGTATCGGTGACCCCTGACTCATAACAGGCACAAAGGTAGTCGTTTCTCATGGGAGGAAGTAGTATATTAAGATTGTTTAACGAAAGATTCTTCATTTTCCATGCAAGTTTTCCGACTTTTGTGCTTTCATGTATAAAAAAGGATAAGAAAGGGACGTGAACTTCTTCGCAAAAAACAAAGAAGAAAACCTGTCGAGGCGACTTCGCAATGGTGACAGCCATGCGATGCGTGAGTTCTATGCCCTTTACGGAACCTATCTGACGGCAGTCTGTCTCCGTTATGTTCCTGACGAGGAAGATATGCGGGATGTGATGCAGGACTCGATGGTACAGGTAATTACTCATATCAGTGACTTTACTTATCGTGGTGAGGGTTCCCTTCGTGCCTGGGCATCAAAGATTGTCGTCAGTCAGTCGTTGAGATTCCTGCGTGAGAAGAAACAATATGAATGGATGATGCATGACGTGGAACTGCCGGATGTGCAAGAGGAGGAAGACCCTCCGATTAACGGGATTCCTCCAGATGTGATTCATCAGTTGGTGACAGAACTCCCAACAGGTTACCGTACTGTGTTCAACCTTTATGTCTTTGAGGGCATGTCTCATCAGGAGATAGCCCGGTTATTAGGGATAAAACCTGATACTTCCGCCTCCCAGCTCTGTAGGGCAAAGAACCTGCTGGCTAAAAAGATAAAACAATATCAGAACCTCCAAAAACAGTTGTGATGAAAGAACAATGGCGAAAAGACATGCGACAGAAATTGGCAGACTACCAGAAGCCTGCCCCTGTGTTGTCGTGGACTGACATTGAACAGGTTGCTGCTGTCCAACGGTCTGGTGCGGTGATGACTCCATTAAAACGTAAGTGGGTGGCTGTCGCCGCTGCCGTTATACTTGCCGTGGGAGGCTTCTATCTTGCCTTTCAACAAAAAGAAGACGTGATGGGTTTACAGGTGAAACACTTAGTAAAAACGGAAGAGACTGTCAAGAAAGGAAGCCACACATCCCCGGATGTTTCTTCGGAAGTGCTGATTCCCCAAAAGACATCAGAGGTGATGTTGTTGGCAGAGGAGGTGAAGCCTGTCATAGAGAAAAGAGAAAACGAGCATAAGGAGGCAGGGATAGAGGAAGACACGATAGCCAAAGATACCAGACAAGAACCGTCACTTCAGACTATTTTTCCAACTCATATCGGGAATGACGGGACTCAGGGGGGCCAGACGGTAATGCCACGAGAGAACCGTCTGACGGCAAAAGTCTATTTGTCGAATACGATGGCTGGGAATACAGGCAGCTCCTCTGTGGGAGGCACTTATGTGAACAGTATGCCCTCCAGTGATCCTGTCAATGTTGGAAGTACAATTCCACAGAGTACGTCATATCGTGAGGAGATACACCACCGGCAACCAATCCGGCTGGGTGTCTCGCTGCATTATCGTCTCAATGACCGCTGGGGTATAGAGAGTGGACTGTCCTATACCCGTTTGCTGTCAGACATTACAATCAAGTCGGCAACTCAGACAACGCATACTGAGCAGAAATTATCGTATATCGGTCTTCCTGTCAATGTCACCTATCGCTTGTGGAACAATCGCCATTTCTCTTGCTATCTCTCTGCTGGTGTCATGGCGGAAATGATGATCACGGGAAGTCGTACATCAGAAGGCAAGGAAGAGAATTTAAAGAATCAGCCCCTGCAGTTCTCCATAAATGGGGCTGCAGGAGCTGAGTATCAATTAGGCAATGTATTAGGATTCTTTGTAGAACCTGGTCTTTCCTATCATTTTAAGAATAGCGGTGACATTCCTACCTTCTATCAGGAGAACCCCCTTGGCTTTAACCTGAACTTAGGAATCCGGTTCTATCTTAATCGCCATAATACTGCCCGATGAAGAAGATGGTACCCGTAGAGTACTCGCTGATGACATAAAGGAACGGATGGTTGGCATGGAAGCTGACGTGGCGTGGTGCTGCCGGTACAGAGGCGTTAACCATCCCAATGGCAGTGACTGCGGCAGCCTCGGTACCTTGCTCATTGAGTTTGATACGGGCGCATTGTTTCATGAGACCGATATAGGTCGGCTTATTGCAGAAATCTGGAAACTCTGCATTCTCAGTGAATGCTTTGGGCATACCTAAGCGAGCCATGATGTCGTTCAGGCTGATATCGGTATTTGACTCGAAGCGTGGCAGTTTTACGTCAACTATAGCAGTGTTCATATATTGGTAGTACTTCCATTCCTGTGTCGTCAGTCCTTGTAGTATGTCGTTGATGCTTTTTCCCTCCCGTGGCAACAGGATTGTCATCTGGTAGGCATGATTACCATAGGGGAGGCACAGCGCCTGGCATAACTCATTCTCAGTATATCCGAACTCTTCGTTCTGGTGCATCATGGGCACTGGTTTATTGCTACCCTCAAAAGCCTCGTCTTTTGTCTCGTCAGCATTGAACATTTTCGACCACATACCTTTAAAATAGATGGCATTCAGGAGATAACTGACGGCATCGGGCCGGAACGACTGTTCATCGAGGATTTTCTCAATCATCTTCTCCGTATGGTCACTTGCCCATTGGTTGATGACATCCAGGGTCTTACCGTCATGGAAGTCGCGGGTCTCCGGCGTGGCGTCATAGAACTGTTTTGCCGTATTCACAAAGTCATCTTTCAGTTGGTAGTCTTTATTCACAAAGATAGTATTGGCAATCATCACCTTCGTCAGTTCGTCCAGTTGGGGAGACTGGGTTAGCAATTTGTGGCAGAAAGTGTTGATGTCATTCACTCCAGACGCACTGAACCCCAATACCTCATTAATCTGTTTCTGTGTGTCACCGGCAGCACCGTTATTGAGCAGTCCCAGGGCATAGGTGATACTCAGTGGGGAGAGGATCTGGCTTTTACCTGTCTCTGCGGAGGCACGGAACAGGTTGAAGGCAAAGTCGTTGTTGTGACTGACTAATTGTGCCTCCTTAGGGGTCAGCTTGATATCGACACGCTCGTTACCTGTAGGGCAGACAGTGAGCTTTGATCCGTCATCTTCTTTATCGTCTGACAAACTGCAACTTGCTGTTCCCATTGCCATCAAGAGGGTGATGACAGCCCATACGCATTGTTTTTTCATACAAATTGGAATTTGGTGTTTATTCCATAAAGGTGCCTTAAAGGAAAAACTTGCATGCCATGGGGTTAAAAAATGTTATTGTCTGATATCTGCATCGGTGTGCCATCTCCCATTATCTCATGATTCTTTTTTTGCCGTTCTGAATATAAATGCCTTTTGCCGGCTTGCTGACACGGTGTCCTTGAAGGTCATAGAGTGTGGATTCACCGGCTGTATCGGTATTACCGTTGACAGCATGTATTGCCGTACTGCCACCGTTGAAGGCGAAATGGAAGTCACGTTCCAGACTGATGCCGTCCTCTGTGGCTTTTACCTTGACGGTAAACAGGGTGCTGGCAGTGGCGGAGGGGGTGACAGTGAGCACGCCGTCTTTCTCATTGACAGCAACACCTGTCGGGGCACTGATGGTGTAGGAGGGATGGGTGTATCCTGCGAAATAGTCGGCAAGCGTAAGCGTCCCGGTATCGTCAATGCGGAAGTTGGGTACAGCGATCCAGTTCAGGTACTCCTCCAAGTCTGTATAATAGTCTCCGTCACGGTCTTCATTGTTGTTGGCTATGTCGGGACTGGTTCCTGTCAGTGCCTCAAACCAGTTGGGAATACCATCTTGGTCGGTATCCCACCCTGCCTCACGCTGTGTGGTGATGATACCCAGTTTCTCAAGGTCGAAACCCTCACAGCCAGCGTCTTCCTCTGAGTCGATAAGTCCTGCTCTTCCTGAGCGGCTTCCCTTGGTAGAGGTGGTACCTGTCAGCGTCTCATGAACCATGCGCTGGTCATGCAGGTCGAAGAATGGCTGGTTGCAGCCGACATCACTCAGCACATTCTTAAATGCTGCTTTTGCTGTCTCCATGTTGCCCTCTGGGTTGATAAAGCTGAACGGTGTCGTGGGGAGTGGGTCCCAGTCTACCACCTGTCCGCCAGAGGTGCTGTATTTATAGGTGGTTCCTTTCTTGTCTTCCGTCAGGCTGCCGTTGTTCTTCTCCTGTCGGAGGTTACCGTTGACATAGACGCTCTGTGTCCCGGAGCCCGTACCTTCTAATTGCAGGTTCATCAGGGTAGAGGTGCTGTTGGCACCCATCTTATAGTAGTTGTTACAGAAGTTCATCTCGTGAGTACCACCGTCTGTGGCTCGTCCTCCCCAGTTGTATACCACATTATTATATATGTCATGATGTCCGTCATAGGCTCCTTTTCCGTCCAAGCCTCCAGAGATACTCCAGTTACGACCCTCACAGTGGGCAAGCAGGTTATGATGGTAAGAGCCAGGCTGTCCGCCCATCTCACCACCACCGATGGTGGCAGCATAGCCATGTCGGGTACCTGCCCCGTAGTTGGGATGTCCTGCCTGGTTCAAAGCCTCGCTGATGAGGGTATGCTGCAGGGTCAGTCCCTTGGCATTACGACTGCTGAACGCCTCGTCAATCGTCCATGATATGGAGCAGTGGTCCATGATGGCATGGTCGTTGCCTGCCATACCCATACCGTCCAGTCCGCTAAGGGTGGTCTCCTCGTATTTGTCTCTGTCTGCCCCATAGGCGGCATCGATATCTGCCGACTCCTTGGGTATGACTTTCCCACTGGTGAGCCGCTTGTGTCCCAAGCGCATCCTCATGAAACGGGTGATGCCGTCACTCTGCATGCCGAAAGGACAGGTACGGAGCATGATGCCATTGCCGGGGGCGGTCTGACCGGCTATCGTCACATATTTGTCAGCACAGGTCAGACGACTCTTCAGGGAGATGACTCCTGCCACGTCAAAGACGATGGTACGTGGACCGCTGACCTTCTTGATACCGTAACGGAAAGAACCTTCTATGGGGTTATTGTCGTCACCGTTGTCGTCGAGGGTGGTGACATGGTAGACACTGCCGCCACGTCCGCCGATAGCATAACGACCATATCCCTCTGCACCGGGGAAGGCAAGGCGGCGGGGTTGGAACTGGTATAGCTTACCTTTATACACCTTACCGTCGTTGTCTACCTCATCGACCCGCCACCAGTAGCTCTTCAGTGGTGAGAAACCGGTAGCTGTATAGTTGCTGGCACTGCCTTCGTATTGGTAGGTGGTGGCTGTCTCCACCTCTTCCTTGTCTGTTCCATAGACCAACCGGTGTGTCTTGGCTATGTCGGCGGGTAGCCATGAGAAGGTGACACGCCCGTCATCAGCATCCACGTGATAGTCCAGGTGGGCTGGGTAGGGGTCCATGACACCATAGGGGTTAACATCAAATTCCAGACCGTTGATCATGATACTGGTGCGGTCGTAACTCTCACCAGTCTTAGGGACAGCGGTATATTTGATGACTACAGGCTGTCCCTCGGTAACGTTAAACTCCACATACGAGGTGCCGCACTCTGAGAATTTGGTCTTGCCGGAGCTATGGGAACCTTTGCCGCTTAATACACCGTCAACACTTACCTCCACGTCGGGATGGCGTTGGTTGGCATCGGTGTCGTTATGGTAGGCAAGCAGGGAGTGCTGTCCTGCGGAAAGACCGGTAATCGTGAGGGTGATGGCTGTCTTTCCCTCTTTGATCCATACATAGTTGCCATCCTCCAGATGACAGGCAAAGACACCGTCGCCCAGTAATTTACTTTGTGTGATGAGATTCTTGTTCCAGTTGGATGCTAAGCCTGTGGCTCCCTCTGCGGCGGCGACAGTGATGGTGACACCATTGTCCAGTGTCTTCTGTTCACTGGCGACACGACCGACAGCCCATGCGGTATATTCGGGGTCTGTGACTTCTGCCGATTGCCTTCCCGGGAAATCGAAATCAATACTTTGTGCCGTCATGGTGAGGGCGCAAAAGAGACATGCTGTAGTTAATAGTTTTCTTCTCATATGCTGGTTTGTTTTAGTTTCTTTTTTTGCCGAGACGGAGTAATTTCGCCATCTGTGATGGCAAAGGTACAAAAAATTCCTAGTTCCTAGTTCATAATTCATAGTTTTTTGTATTTTTGCAGAAGAAATGCGCATACATTCCTTATATACCGACATCCCGAAGCCGGAACGGTTCACGTACCCGTTCTGCTATGAACCGCATCCGTTGTGCCAGCTGGCAGCGAAAGAGGTACAGGAGTATATCGCCAGCCATGAGGTCATCAGGGATGATGCGGATAACGGAAAGATGTTCGGGGTATTGATCGTGGAATCCCCAGGTGTTTCTCCCCCTCAACAGGGGGAGTCTGAGGGGGTCTTCTTCCTGGCTGCCTATAGCGGGTTGCTGGCTGGACGCAACGACTGGGACTATTTCGTCCCGCCTGTCTTTGACGCACAACAGCCCGACGGCTATTTCAAGACCAAGGAGCGTGAGATATCTCTCACCTCTCACTCCTCACCTCTCACCACTAAAAAAATGTCCCAAGACCTCCAGTCATGGCTCTTCCATCAGTATCAGTTATTGAACGCACGGGGAGAGTCGAAAGACCTGGTGGACGTATGGCAGGAATACTATTCGCGACCTAAGTTACGTCGGAAATTCCCACTGCCGCCGGGTGGCACGGGGGACTGTTGTGCACCGAAACTATTGCAGTATGCCTATCAGCAGGGACTCAAACCTATCTGTATGGCGGAGTTCTGGTGGGGACAGCCGACAAAGGAGGAGCTGCGCCGGCATCTGAACTATTACCCTGCTTGTCGTGGAAAGTGTAAGCCAATCCTGACATGGATGCTGCAGGGCTTGGAGGTAGACCCTGACCCGGAGGCGCTGGGCTTCCAGCACATGGAGTTACCTGTTGTCTATGAGGATGACGCTATCGTTGTCGTCGACAAACCCAGTGGTATGCTGTCTGTACCGGGACGTATCGAGGAATACAGTGTGGCGACGGTGATGCGACAGCGTTACCCCGACTGTGTCATAGCCCATCGGTTGGATATGGGTACCAGTGGCTTGCTGATCGTGGCAAAAACAATGGAGGCATATCACCCGTTGCAGGAGCAGTTCATCCGTCACCAGGTGCGTAAGAAATATATAGCATTGCTGGAAAGTACCGCACTCTCCTCAGAAAGAAATTCTTCACTCTTCACTCTTCACTCTTCACTTAAATCAGGCACCATTTCCCTGCCTTTACGTCCAGACCCTATGAACCGCCCCCGTCAGGTGGTGGATATGGAGCATGGCAAACGTGCCGTCACAGACTACGAGTTTCTCTCACCTCTTACCTCTCACCTATCACCTCTTCAATTAGTCGCCCTCTACCCCCAGACAGGACGCACCCACCAGTTGCGCATCCACTGTGCCCATCCCGACGGCTTGGGCTGTCCCATCAAGGGTGACGAACTCTACGGCACCAAGGCTGACCGCCTCTATCTCCACGCCTCAGAGATATGGTTCCGACACCCCATCACTGGCGATGAGATGCACCTCGTATCGCCCTCTCCCTTCTTATAAAATAGAATACAGAAAAAGCCCCACCAATATGGTGAGGCTTTATTCTTATCATAGCCTCCCCTCCACAGGGGAGGTTGGAGGGGTCTTCTTTACTTCTTATTCAGTGCCAGGTCGATAGCTACGGCAATAGCTACGGTAGCACCTACCATCGGGTTGTTACCGATACCCAGGAAGCCCATCATCTCAACGTGAGCAGGAACAGAAGAAGAACCTGCGAACTGAGCGTCGCTGTGCATACGACCCATGGTGTCTGTCATACCGTAAGAGGCAGGACCAGCAGCCATGTTGTCGGGGTGCAGGGTACGACCCGTACCACCACCGGAAGCTACAGAGAAGTAAGGCTTACCAGCCAGTGTGCGCTCCTTCTTGTAAGTACCAGCTACTGGGTGCTGGAAGCGGGTGGGGTTGGTAGAGTTACCCGTGATGGACACGTCTACATTCTCATGCCACAGGATAGCGACACCCTCGCGGACATCGTCAGCGCCATAGCACTTAACCTTCAGACGGCTGGGGTTGTTGCCGTAAGGTACCTCACGGACAATCTTCAGCTCAGAGGTGAAGTAGTCGAACTGTGTCTGTACGTATGTGAAGCCATTGATACGGCTGATGATCTGTGCGGCATCCTTACCCAGACCGTTCAGGATGACACGGAGGGGCTTCTGACGCACCTTGTTAGCCATCTCGGCAATCTTGATGGCACCCTCAGCAGCGGCGAAACTCTCATGACCAGCCAGGAAGGCGAAGCACTCAGTCTCCTCACGCAGCAGACGGGCAGCCAGGTTACCATGACCCAGACCTACCTTACGGTCATCGGCAACACTACCGGGGATGCAGAAGCTCTGCAGACCGATACCGATAGCCTCGGCAGCGTCAGCGGCAGTCTTCACACCCTTCTTGATGGCGATGGCGGCACCGCAAACGTATGCCCACTTGGCGTTCTCAAAACAGATACGCTGGGTGTCCTCACACATCTGATAGGGGTCAACACCTGCCTTATCACAAATCTCGTTGGCTTCCTCAATACTATTGATGCCATTCTCTTTCAGAGCTGCAAGAACTTGGTTGATACGGCGCTCCTGGCTCTCAAACTGTACTTTTCTTATCATCGTCGTGTCCTCCTTATTCTTTACGTGGGTCAATAGCCTTCACTGCACCCTGCTCCTCTGTCGTACGACCGTAAGAGCCGGTGAACTTCTTCACAGCCTCGTTGGCATCCATACCGTTCTTGATGGCTTCCATCATCTTGCCGAGGTGTACGTACTCGTAACCGCAAACCTCGTTGTTCTCGTCAAGGAACTGCTTGGTGATGTAACCCTCGGTGAGCTCCAGGTAACGGGTACCCTTTGCCATGGTTCCATAGAGTGTTCCAGTCTGTGAGCGGAGTCCCTTACCAAGGTCTTCCAGACCGGCGCCGATTGCAAGACCGCCCTCAGAGAAAGCACTCTGTGTGCGACCATAGACAATCTGCAGGAACAACTCACGCATAGCGGTGTTGATGGCATCACATACCAGGTCAGTATTCAGTGCCTCCAACAGGGTCTTACCAGGCAGAATCTCACTTGCCATGGCGGCAGAGTGGGTCATACCGGTGCAACCGATGGTCTCCACCAGTGCTTCCTGGATGATACCGTCCTTCACGTTGAGGCTCAGCTTACAAGCGCCCTGCTGTGGTGCGCACCATCCGATACCATGGGTGTAACCCGAAATGTCCTTAATCTCTTTTGCCTGAATCCATTTGCCCTCCTCGGGAATGGGTGCAGGTCCATGGTAAGCGCCCTTGCAGACACTACACATGTTCTTCACTTCAGTGGAATAAATCATTGTTATCTAAATTTGGATTAAATATAATATTAATACTCTAAATTGCAAAATTACTCGGATATTTTCAACTATCCAAACGGGAAACCACCTATTTAAGAACAATTAACAGAGAAAAATACCTATTTCTTGTGATGTTGGCGGAATCTTTGTAACTTTGTCATGTGAAAATGGCAAATTCTGATTTAGAACAGCGTGTGGAGCGTGCCGTGGAGAATTTCATGGCGGGCTATGGCTGCTGCCAGAGTGTGGTGGCTGCTTTCTGTGACTTGTATGGTCTCGACGAGGTGATGGCGAAACGGATCGCGGCGGGCTTCGGCGGTGGTGTCGGACGGATGCGGATGATGTGCGGTGCCGTGTCTGGCATCGTGATACTTGTCGGACTGGACTGTGGACAGACGGAAGGCAGCGACCGCGAGGGTAAGTCGGCTTGTTATAAGGTGGTACAGGAACTGCTGGCGAAGTCGAAGGAGGAGAACGGCAGTCTCATTTGTGCGGAGATCCTTGGTCTGAAAGGGGTAGAGAAAGCAGCGTGCAGCTACGTCCCTTCTCCCCGCACGGCAGAATACTATAAGACTCGTCCTTGTGCCGCCAAGGTGGAGAGTGCCGCACGTATCTTTGCGGACTATCTGAGGCAGAAATATACCCCCTCTGTTTGATGTACGTCAAGAACATACCTTTTTGGAGTAGATTTTCTTCTTTTTTCTTGTTGTGTTCGCACACAATCACTACCTTTGCATCGTCAAAAGACAAAAGAGATTGTTTCAGGAGACATTAAATAAAGATTGTTTCAGGTATTAATTAAAAAGGAAGAAGATTATGATTATTTTGAATTACGTAGTAGTTAAGCTCGCTTCCAAAGCCATTTCAATGGTGAAGAAATAAGTCGAGCCTTTTTTTAGAAAGATTGGAAAAATTGAGAGAATACACAAAAGTCCCTGTGAGTCGTGCAGACCCGCAGGGCTTTTTTAAATGAGAAATGACTCATTTCTCATTTCTTTCATTTCTCATTTAAATACTCCCTGCATTCCTCCAGAATCCTTGTCAGTTCCTCCACTGTCTCTGCCCGTAGCATCGCAATGCGCGTCTGGCGGAAATTAGGAATTCCTTTGAAAACAGGCGATGCCGCCAGGTGGCGACGGGTATGCAGAATACCCCGATACTCATCAATGCGTTCGACATTGATGCGTAATTGTTCTTCCAACACATCTATTTTCTCGTCGAGGGTCAATTCCTTCCTACTGAATATCCAAGGGCATCCGAAGGTGGCGCGCCCTATCATCACTGCATCTACGCCGTAAGTATCGAAAGCACGGTCGGCATCTTCCAATGACTTAATATCACCATTACCGATGATAGGGATATGGATGCGGGGGTTCCGCTTCACCTCACCTATCAGTGTCCAGTCAGCATTACCCGTATACATTTGGGCACGAGTCCTGCCGTGGATTGTCAGCGCCTGTATGCCACAGTCCTGCAACTGCTCCGCCAAGTCGGTGATGATCAGCTGTTCCGCATTCCATCCCAGTCGTGTCTTCACCGTGACAGGCAGTTTGACGGCATCCACCACCTTCCGGGTGATCTCCAGCATCTTCGGGATATTCTGCAGCATCCCAGCACCGGCACCCTTTCCCGCCACCTTCTTCACGGGGCATCCGAAATTCAGGTCGATGACATCAGGGTGTGCCTGTTCCACGATACGTGCCGCCTCCACCATCGCGTCCACGTCCCGACCATATATCTGGATACCCACGGGACGCTCCTCGTCGGCAATCGTCAGTTTCTGCACCGTCGATTTCACATCTCTTACCAGTGCCTCCGCCGATACGAACTCCGTATACACCATTGCCGCCCCGAACCGCTTGCACAGCATCCGGAACCCGATATCCGTCACGTCTTCCATCGGTGCCAGGAACACCGGGCGTTCTCCATATTCTATATTTCCTATCTTCATAAATTATTAATTTACCAAATGATAGTTTCCTCCCGCATACGCTTTCACGATCCCTTTCATCTCCAGTTGGAACAGCAGTCCCGACAGTTGTCCCACAGGAATATTCGTCCTCACGCTCAGCATGTTCAGTTGTAAGTCATTCGTCTGTCGCAGCGCTTCCACCACGGCACGCTCCTCCTCGGTGAGCTCAGGAAACAGTTCCCCCTCCCTCAGGTTTAATGTTTCAGGTTTCAGGTTTAATGTTTCAGGGTTCCATCCCATCGCCTTCATGAAGTCCTCCGCCGACGTGATGAGTGCCGCCGTGTTATTCTGTATCATCCTGTTGCATCCCTCCGAGTACGGCATCCCCACCGCTCCGGGGAAGGCAAACACGTCACGTCCATACTCTTGGGCGATGCGACAGGTAATCAGACCGCCCCCTTTGTACGCACTCTCCACCAAGATGGTAGCGTCCGACATCCCCGCCACGATACGGTTCCGCTGCCGGAAATTATTAGGCAATGCCTGTGTCTGACTCATATATTCTGTCAGCAGTCCCCCGTGACTGACCATTGTGGCTGCTGTGTCACGGTGGCGGTGCGGGTAAATCTGGTCCAGTCCATGGGCAAGGACACCCACCGTCTCAAACCCGTTTTCCAGTGCGTTACGGTGTGCATGGATATCCACTCCGTATGCCAGTCCGCTGACAATCAGCACGTCAGGGCACAGTTGTTTCAGGTCACTGATAAAGTGTCGGATGAGATCCTGTCCGTAGGTAGTACACTGCCGTGTCCCCACGATGTTGATGACATACTGTTGGTTCAAGTCCGCCGTTCCCTTGTAATATAATATAATAGGAGCGTCGACACACTCACGGAGCCGTCTGGGATAGTCAGCATCATTCAAGGTCAGTACCCTGATATGGCTTTTCTCCACGAATGCCATCTCCGCCTCTGCCCTGCGCAGTGCCTCCTCCCAGTCGAAACGGTCCCGATATTCCTCATACACCGCCCAGGCACTGCCCATCGCCCTGTACAGCTGCAGCGTGACGGTATGGTTCACCCCCGTCAGCCGTGTCAATGCCATCGTATATAACTCTTCGCTAACCATTCTTCATTCTTCACTCTTCACTCTTCACTTATTCAAGTACGGTGCAAACGCCTTGTCATACTCCTCGCTCTCCCCCAGTCTGCCATTAACCAGACACACCAGCATGATTTTCCCCTTGAAGCATATCGCCTCATCCGAGGCACGGTAGATATCCTGGTGGAAGATATACTTAACCCCATCCTTCTCCAGCCACAGCCGTGATATAAACTCATCGTCACAGCGCAGCGGTGCCTTATATTGCAGTTCCATGCGTGCCACCACTGCGTCAATCCCACGACTATGCATCTCCGCGAAGCTCAGTCCGCAGTGTTTCAGGAACAAGTGGCGTGTATGCTCCGTATAATGCAGATAATTCGCGTTATTCACTATTCCCTCGATGTCACACTCGTAGTCACGTACCTCCATCCGGGCTTCAAAAACGTAGTTTCTCATATTTTATTATTTACTTTTTATTATTTATTTCTCTTCAGGTATTCATAGCCTATACGACAACGCAGACAGTCCTTCTTGTCGCAGTATTCTTTCTTCAGTTGGATAAGTGCCTGCGAGTCGCCGGCATTCTTTACGTCCAGTCCGCACTCCTTCCATAACCGGATGATATAATTGTTTTCCGCCTTGAGGTGTTCCAACACGTCGAAGGCACGGTCACAGAGCATCTCGTTGACAGTATGCCGTCCGTAGGCAAAGAGCATAGGGACGCAGGTGTTGATGATCAGCAGGTTGATGGAGAAGGGCGACAGGTTCTTCTCGTTAGGGTCACTTGCCGATCCGAAGGTATAGTGGGTCTCCCAGTAGGGTGTCACTTTCGTGCTCAACAGGTCATGTAAAGTAAGCACGTCCTTGCATTCAATCAATTGCGACAGTCCTGTCCTCCGCTCATAATAGAGGTTGGCGAGTTGCGACAATCGTATATGGGGGAAGTTCTGGGGGCGCAACCGCAGGAACTTCCATAGTTTATAGTCCATGGGCTGCAGTGAGAACTTATGGGCTAAATACAGGTATTCATTGCGTAACTTGGTAAAATAGCCCTCATTCAAGGCATTCTGCTGATACCGCTCAGGTACTGCCCCGATATCCAACAGTCCCGCCTGTCCCATGAAGATCGCCTCTATCTGAAAGAGGTCGTCACGATGATGGGCGACAGCGGAGAGGGGGATATGTGCCGCCCACTGCTCAAAGGTGTCCCCGTTGATGCCGAAGCCGAAGTTACGGGCAAGGGTCATGAAATAGGCATCTTCCCATGAGTCGTTCATCCGGTGGGCTCGTTGTTTTATTGCCTCAGTTTTCTGTTCCAGCCGTTCTGTCTGCAATGCTGCCATCCATGAGTGGACGGTCAGTGTCGTCAGGTCGGGGATAATCTGGTAACAGGGTGGATACTGGTCGGTACGCAGCAGCTCCTCGTAGTTCTCCCTGACAGAGGAAGGGACTTCCAACTGCATCTGTGGGATGTACTGTCCTTCTGTGTTTGTCACCTCGCTATCAGGGTTGCCTGTGACATGCAGCACGACATTGTCGTAAGCCTTGTCTTTGTCATGTCCATGCAGATACCAGTCGCTCGACTTGTCGTGGATCTCCACGTTACCCACCCAGAGGGTCTGGTTGATTTTCACCTTCGCATTGAAGAAATCCGGTCCACTGTTGTGATTATGCAGTCCGGGGTCAATCACCTCGACGGTTCTGCCGTCCGTCGTCTTGAGTTCTCCTAACGGAAACATCTTGTGCTTCCATACGTAATGTAATAGCTGTTCCATACGCTAAATATTATATTTCCTTTCCAGTATATAGTTGGTAATATTTCCCTTTTTGTTGGAGCAGTTCCTCGTGGGTCCCCTGCTCGATGATGTGATGCCGTGACATAGGGTATCAGCACGAATCCCATCACGAGGAATACCTTCTTTGTCATACTAGTTTGTCGTGTTATTGTTAATAATTGGGGACAAAGTTACGAAAAGTCGAGAGCAAAACAAAGAAATTCGTTTCTTTTTTTGCCGAGACGGAGTAAGTTCGCCATCTTTGATGGCAAAGTTACGAAAATTTCGGTTAAACGAGCACAAAAGAAGTTTATTTCTTTTGTTGAGTGTGAGAAATTTATCTATATTCTATCGCTCATCAAGTTTTTTTGCCTTTAAATGTGATTTTTCTTTAAAAATATTTGTCAGTTTAAAATAATTGTTTAAATTTGCACCCGAAACCTGTCCACGAGAGGGCGGGCACGAACAATAACTCGAAAGGACGTTTTCGAAACGTTACCTGTCTGTATTCCCAAATCTAGCAAATTTGAACTTCATGCAGCGGTGATGCAACAGAGACGTCCGCGTGGGTTGATTAAATGATATCCGCCTGCGGCTATCTTTCTCCTTTTGTATATATATAATAAGGTGTACTCCATTCATGGGCGTACTATCTTTGCGTATATAGCAGGCGTGGGGGGAGGTATGTTGTAGTGTAGGATAGCATCATCTGACGTGGGCAGGCTTGAAGTTGCTTATCCTCATGAAGGGGCAATGCTAGAGCCTGGGGATAAGGATAGGCGCGGAGAGAAACATTACTCCCACGTCTTTTTTTTATATCCATACGTTTTTGGCTGTTTTTAAAATGGCGAATGAATGACCGGCAAGGGGAGTGTCGGTTGGCACCTTCGTGTGCCCTTGCTGCAAGCAAATTAGAATTCGATATTTTAAAACTTAAACATTTAAAAACGATGATGGACAATAAAGAATTTTCACTGAATGTAACTCTCGCGCTGGAGTCCGCCTTTGAGGCCAGCATGGGAGGGGAGGTGCTTGGCACCTGACGATAATCCTCTTGCCTGTGTGCTGCCCATGTGGTCAGCCATAGGAAATTCGCAAAATGAATTTAATTTTTAATTATTTTTTGTATAACAAAATTTTACTCAAATGAAAAAGAATTTTAAGTTTATGCTTGTGGCACTGCTGGCCGTATTCGGCTTTGGCAGCGCTATGGCTGCTGAGTTGGTTAACTCTACTCAGTATGACACTAATGGCTTCCAGTACGTCATTAAGTCCATGGCTAAGACTGCTGGTAAGTGGTCTGGTACTGTGAGCATTAAGAAGAATACCTTCAGCGGTAATTCAATCACTATTAACCCAACAGTCAATATTACTGTTGAGGGTACAGTAAGCGGCGAGGCATGTTCGGGTACTGTTACGTTCGATATCGTAGAGATTGCGGAAAACGGTTTCGCAGATCTGGAGGACGTTACCAGTATTACATTCGCTGATGGCTGCAAGATCAATAAAATCGGTGAAGGTGCTTTCGCTGGTACAAAAATCGAGACTCTTGACCTGACAAACACTAAGGTTGAGGTTTTGAACAAACTGTTCGAGGATGGCAATACATCTCTTACGAGAGTGATTCTGAATGCATCGCTGACTGAGATTGCTAATGATGGTTTGGATCACTGCTTTGCATTGAGCGAGATTGATGCTTCAAAAGCAACAAATCTTGTAACTCTTGGTGCAAACTGCTTCGGTGATAACGTTGTTGAGACTCTTGACCTGAGCAAGACTAAGGTTGAAGATCTGAGCAACAATCCTTTTGTAGGTTCTACTACTGGTACGAAGAACAAGACTCTCAAAACTCTTACACTTCCTAAGACCGTTGTAACTCTTGGCACAGGTTTGGCTAACCTCTACAATATGGAGGAAGTAAACCTGCAGGATACACAGATCACTACTGTAGGTAACTTGGCTTTTGAGAATGACAAGGCACTTAAGTCATTGACATTCCCCAATACCCTTACCACTATTAGCACTACTACCGATGATCAGGAAGTATTCAGAGGTTGTGCCAAACTCGCTGAGTTGACATTCGACTACAAGGCTCTGACTACTGTTGGTAATGGAGCAAAAGCTCTGTTTGCTGAGGCTACTGCTGGTGACGGTACACTCGCTGCCCTGAAGACTCTGAAGTTTATCACTGAAAAACCAGCAGATAATACTTTCAAGGCTAATATTGGTGCCAATGCTTTCAGTAACTGCACAGCCATCACTAAAGTAGAGATTGCTGAAGGTGGAGAGATTGCTAGTGGTGCCGTTCTGGCTGCAAATGCTATCACTCTTTCTGTCACTGAGAAATCTACAGTAAAACTCGGTAAACTGTCAAAATCTCCTGAAGCTGGTTTCATCGCTGGTCCTATCGCAACAGGTATTGAGGCAGACGTAACTATTGGTGAAGTTGCTGCTGAAGTGGCTACTAACACTGCTATCGTATCAGGTAACATCGGTACATTCACTGTTGGCAAATTGACTGCCGCTCTGCAAGTAGAGGCTATCGGTGCTGCTGCTAAGATTGTGTTCGGTGGTAATATCACTACTGCTCTCACTGTTGCCGGCTCTCGTGTCCCCAACACCCGTCTGACTGAGATTGACTTCGGTAAAATTGCCATCACTGCTGCTATGTTCCCCGCAGCCGCTTTCGATGAGGATAACGCTCCTAACCTGGTAAAGGCAACCTGGACGCCCGCCGCTGCAACTAAAGCTTTCGACCAGGCAACATTCGGTAAAAATGAAGTAGATGAACTTGCTAAGATCGAGTTCTCAACTACTGAGGATGTTGCTGGCAAATATCCTCAAAATACCAACGAGCCTATCGTTGACAAAGACCTCTTTAATGTAGTGTTCAAATATGTTGCAACTCCTGTAGATCCAGAAAAACCATTGACTTTCAAAGTTTACGGACCTGAGGATGGCAGTTCATTCATTGGCTACGTAAAAGCAACTGGCAACAACTATAAGATTGCAAAGTCTCAGGAAGGTGCTACCATTACTGTATTCTCTGCATTTATCGATGAGTCAGACAACAAACTCTACATGGATCCCCTGCAGATTGTTGATGGTAATTTCATTGTGAAGCAGAATGAAGTTGTTATTGTTCGCAGCACATCCTCCGCACCTGTTGTGTATACTAAGACCGCTGATAATGAAACAATGCGTCACAATTATAACGGTGATCTTATTAACGACCTGAAGTTCACTGAAACTGCTATCTCTGCCGATGAGTTGGGTACACAATACTATGACCAAGGTCAGTTTATCTATCGTCTGGACAACCCCAAGAAAACTGGTGCTGTAAGTTTCACAGTTCTTAGCAACACTCAATATCTGCCAAAGAATAGTGTTTACACCGTTCGCAATGGTAAGGCTGCTGAAGCCCGCGGACTGGACATCGTATGGCTTGATGGCAGTGAGAATGTTACTGGTATCATTGAGAATATCGCTGACAAGAAGGCTGTTAACAATAACAATGGTGTTATGTACAACCTCGCTGGTCAGAAGGTTGGTGCCGACTATAAGGGTATTGTTATCATGAATGGTAAGAAGATGATTAAGAAGTAATATTTCTTATCCCAATAGTACGGGGGTAGCAGATTGCTGCTCCCGTTTCTATGGGGAAAGGACTATTATCAAATAATAATTATTACAATAGAGAAAATGGATAAGAAAAATTACATGACTCCGGAGATGGAGTTGATTACAATTGACACGATGCAGTTGTTGAGTGCTTCTGCAGGTGCTGGAATTAACAGTGATTACTCAGTACCTTCTGGTAACGAGCCCTCTTCTGAACAACCAGAAGAGTGGTAAATAGAACTAAGAAGGTAATTTATAAAAGGTGCGCAGGCGCAATTAGTGTACTGCGCACCGTTTTCTAAAAAGTCAGCAGAACGACTCTGCCATCCGCACTAATTGAAAATATTTAATTTTAAACAGATGGCACGATGTTTAAACTGCCCTGCAGAAAAACCTGTCAGTGTGACAGACTATTTCCGCTTCCGCTACGGCAAATGGGAATATGTCAGTGCATATTGTAGGCGTCTTCCAAGAAGACTATGCAGACTCCTCTGGTTCAGGGGTTGACCAAAGAACCAGCGTCCTTCGGGACGCTTTATATATCGCAAAGCCGCCATACGATGGCGCAAGGAAGAGCGAAACTTCGCTTTGCGACAAAAAACATTTATCATTTATATTATAGCAATGGCCAGTGAATTAATCCTTCCAGGACGATATGAACATATGAATGCGGTATCTCAACTCAATGGTAGCTGGGACCAAATCAAGTTATCCATTCGTGATGATTATCAAAATGACCCTGTCCTAGATAAAGCAAAGGCGGCAAATGAAGCAGGTCTTAATGATGCTGCCATCAACTATATATGGAACCTAGCAATGTATGACCTGCGTCGTAAAATAGTCACTTATGGGATAGAGTATTTTGCGTCAGCAATTAACTGGGGCGGTAGTCAATTGCGTACAATAGAGGATCTTAATGAAGTAAAGGATTATGAAGTGATTAATGGCGCCTATACCTTAGGTATATTGTTGCCTGAGGCGCATTTTCATTTGCAGCATTGTCGTGAAATCAGGAATAAATTCTCTACAGCCCATTATCCGATGGGGGAGATAGACGGAATTGAGTTGCTTAACTTTGTTAAAAACTGCGTGAAGTATGTCTTGACTTTCGACCTTCCTGTCCCTGGTCTGCAGATAAAGGACCTCATTAGTAAACTATCCGCAGAGAAGGTTGAAGCAAATGATAAGACTACGTTGTTGATAGAAGGACAAGCAGGAAAAATACGTGAAGCAATAATGCATTCATTTTTCTCAAGTTTTATCAAGCAGGATTGTGATGCGACTCTAAAAAGTAATATCAAAGTCATTGCTCCGGAAATATGGAAAACATTAGATGACGAATTTCGTAGCAATGTTGCTGTTCGTTATGTTTCACTGAAGGATGTCAAAAGTGATGATGAGATCCATGAGGCTGAAGAGTTTTTGAAGTTAGTAGGAGGAATAAAGTATATCCCAGAAGACAACCGTGCTATTATATTCAACCGAGTTGCTCAACAATTTCTTGATGCTCATAATGGTTGGAACAACTTCTACAATGAGCCAACCTATGCAAAAGCCTTGCATGCCCTTGATAAAGAAGTTCCTATGGAGGCTTTAAGGACTTATGTTCTTTCTGTTGTTTCATCTTTTGTCGGGAATGGATATGGAGTCTCGAACGCAGCTCAGCCCTTTAATATTAAAATGCTTGAAAGTTTGTCTCAGGCGGGGGTTGATATGGTGTTTAAACTTTTTGCAAACGATTTAGACTTGATGGGCACAATGACGTATACCAATCCTGCAAAACGGATGAACCTCCTTATGGAAATATTAAAGGAGAAAACTATCAGTGCAGAACATGAAGTCATATTTAAGTTCTATATAGGTTCTGATTCGAGGGCAATAAAAAAACATTTTGCAGAAAGATATAGGGAACGTACAGATTTGAAACCAGAGAATTCATGAAAACCCTTAGAAAGACTACAAACAAAAAGTCGGGGACTCTTGCTCTGGCAAGCGACTTCGTCGATGACTGAATGATCCACTTAACGACTTTTGTCGATGACTCAACAATTCACAGGGATTGATTTATGCATGTTAATTCTATATTAGTTGATAGGGGACAGGATTCATGCTTTACGTCCAGAAATAAAAAACGCAAAGCCGTCATGGGATGGCGCAAGGAAGAGCGAAACTTCGCTTTGCGACAAATAGAATAAAGGGAGGCATACAAAGATAAATAATAAAAACGTATGAAAGCAGAAATAGAGAATTTTAGCATTAAAGGACTTTTCGGCAAGAAAGACGTTAGTCTATCTTTCGAAAACAGGGTACAAGTCTATGTAGGAGAGAACGGTTTTGGCAAGACCACTGTTCTCAATCTGCTATACTATCTTCTGAGTTTTAAGTTTGAAGAAATGCTGAAAATAAACTTCGTTTCGGTTTCAATTCAAATTAAGGGGAAGTCATACGATTTTACAAAGACTCAAATTCAAGCTTATGTTGAAAGGGATATTCCAACATATAGCCGATCTCCGTATGTTAGATTTTTTTTGGCGAATTTGAGACCCACTGACATACGCGAGCTTAAAAAAATAATAGACAATTCTTCATTTGACAGAATTAGGAAAATAAAGATGGTTTCAGACTACTTTCACAAAGTTGGACGAAATATTACTAATATTCCGTTAAATGAACAATATAACGCTGTTGTACAGGCTATTGCTTCAAAGGAAAAAACAGAAATATTCGATACATACATTGATTCTGTCAAGAGGCTGAATTATAAGATATTATATTTTCCTACATATCGACGTATTGAGATAGACAAAGAAAAGATTAGAAAGTCAATTCAAGGTAACGAGGACAAAGAAAGTTTCTTCTTTAATCTAGAGCAAGAGGAACAAAAAAATAGTTTGACCAAGATATCCCAGTTCATACATATGGGTATGGATGACTTTGTTGAGCGTAAAGACAAATTGTTGGAAAGAATATCCGATATTTCGCGAAGGAAACTTGATGCACTGTCTACGGATATAATAAAGTGTGAAATTCAAGGGTATCCAGGAAGTACTAAGATAAAGGATAGTGATATTGAAACCGTACAGACTCTGCTGAGCCGCTCGCATATTGGCCTGGTCGATGATGACTTGAAGAAAGTAATAGAAATGATATCGAATGGAGAAGTGTACCTTGACAAAAATAAGGTACTCCTATATGTCATACGTCAGCTTCTCGATATATATAATTCATATGCAATTTATGACAGAGGACTGAAAAAGTTTGTCGAAGTTTGTAATCATTACTTGAATGATAAGCAGTTGATGTACGATCAGGTAGCCTTAGAACTTTATATCCAGTTTAATGATGAACAGAGTAAGAGCGACATAGGATTTGACTTGCTTTCGTCTGGCGAAAAGCAAATCATCTCAATGCTCGCAGAGGTATATTTGGACCCTGACAATAATTTTATCTTTATGATAGATGAACCGGAACTCTCGCTCTCTGTTTTCTGGCAGAAAATGCTAATACCTGATATTATGGAATCTAATAGGTGCGCTCTGTTGTTTGCGGTGACCCATTCACCATATATTTTTGAGAACGAATACGACAGCTGTGCAGTAGGGATGAGTGAGTTTGTACAATTTAACAAGACAGAGGAGAGTGTATGACTTATGTAGATAAATTAAGGAGTGCACGTAATACGGTTCAGGATTGCTATATGCAGTATAATGAAATCCGCCGTAAGAGACCAGATGCGTTCATAGCTTTTCTGGAGGGATATGATGCACCCTATTATCTGCCGTTTATAGAATCCATTATTGGTACGCACCCGGAGCAGGTAATATGTCATAATAAGGCAAATGTTATATCTGTATATGATAGTCTATTAAAAAAGAAATTGTTGAAGAAGGCAAAGACAGGATTTTTTGTAGACAGGGATTATGATATCAATACTGTACTCATAAAGGATATCAATAACTTCTACGTGACAGAAGGCTATTCCGTTGAGAATTTCTATTGTACACAGACTGCTTTAGAAAGAATTCTAAAGGATTATATGCACTATAATTGCGCCCACAAGGATTATGATGTGTTGGTAGAAAATTATCTAACCTTACAGCGCCAATTTAATCTTGCTATAGTTGACTTTAATGCCTATTACTGTAGCTTAAAAAGAAATAATATCAAAGTAGGCTGGAGCCTTTGTGAATCAGTTCCGTCACAATATGTTGCTGTAGATTTTACTAACTATACTGTGGTCAAAGGGTATAATTGGGAGACTATTCGCCATAATTATCCTGCTAAGCCAGTTCCTTCAGCAGATGATGTAAAACATAATGCATTATGGATAATGAAGAATGTTGTAATGAATGTGAGAGGTAAATATGAATTCTCTTTCTTAATAAAGTTTCTTCAATCCTTACCTAAAGTAGTAAATGACCCTGCATCTGGTTTTGAAAATCATCCAATGAATTTTTCTATGGGTTATGCCGATGCTTTGTCTGCATTGGCTCAATATGCAGACAAAGATGATGGTTTGGCAAGCTATATACGCAGAAGGGTGGCTTAGTAAAAATCGGGGACTCTTAAAAATCGGGGACTTTAATGACCAATCCATTTTGACGAAACGAGGGAGCCAAATTTTTTATTATTTTTATATTATTGTTCACATATTATATTAACCTATAGGAAATGAAAAGTATTTTGGAACTATCATGCGTAAAAGGGGAAACTCGGGGACGGCTCTGAAAGATCCACTTAACGACTTTTGTCGATGACTTCATAGGAAATCGAGAACTGAATGGTTAAAAAGGGAGGAAAAAGTTGGAAGTATCGACAGAATGATGTAT
>CACYPF010000015.1 GCA_902776195.1 uncultured Prevotellaceae bacterium
ATCACATTTCATACCCTAAGTTTTTCGCCACGAATTTCGCCCGAATTTCACTAAAAAGAAAAAGAGAGTTACAAAATGTTCGTAACTCTCTGATTTTCAACGTGGACCAGCCAGGGCTTGAACCTGGGACCTCCAGATTATGAGTCTGTTGCTCTAACCAACTGAGCTACAAGTCCAGTGCTTTTGTAAAGCGTTTGCAAAGGTAATGCTTTTTTTGTAAATGTGCAAAGATTTGCGTATTTTTTTATATCTTTGCAACCGCAATGGAGACTTTGGTATTAGGAAACGAGCATCACGCAGTAGTGCCTTGTGTCGCCACCATCGGTATGTTTGATGGGGTGCACAGGGGGCATCGCTTTGTGTTGAGTCAGGTCTGTGACTATGCCAAGGCTCATCACCTTAACGCCACCGTTATTACTTTCGACAGGCATCCGAGAGAGGTAGTGCAGACGGGATGGAAACCTCTGTTGCTGACTACTTTCGAGGAGCGCATGAGACTGTTGGGAGAAACTGGCATCGACCGTTGTGTCGTACTGCCTTTCACCAAAGACATGGCTCGTCTTTCTGCGCATGACTTCATGGTGCTGATGGCAGAGAGACTGGGTGTGAAGGTACTGATGACCGGGTATGACAACCGCTTCGGGCATCATCGGGACGAGACTTTCGAAGACTACGTGCACTATGGCAGGGAGATAGGGATAGAAGTAAGAGGGTTACCTTCAGCAAATTATCAACTGTCAACTGTCAATTGTCAGAAGTCAGAAGTCAGCTCGTCCATGATCCGCAGACTGCTGGAGGAGGGGAATGTGCATGAGGCTGCCAAGGCACTTACCTATCCTTATAGCATCACAGGCAAAGTGGTGAAAGGGGAGCATATCGGAACCCACTTGGGATTTCCCACTGCCAACCTGCAAGTGGACAACTCCCATAAAATAATTCCTGCCCCTGGGGTCTATGCGGTACAGGTATACCTCTCACCTCTCACCTCTCACCCCTCACCTCTCAGAGGTATGATGAACATAGGTACCCGCCCAACCTTTGGGGAGCATCCCCAGACGTTGGAGGTACATATCCTTGACTACAAGGGCGACCTCTATGGAAAAGAGATTACCGTGGAGTTTATCGAGCGACTCCGTGACGAGCGGCGCTTCGAGAATGAAGAGGAACTGAAACGGCAGTTGGAGGAGGACAAAAGGAGAATTGGAGAATTGAAGTTATGAAATTATGAAGAAATCGATAATCAATGCTTTGGTGTACGCTTTCATGTTTATCGCCATACAGGCGTTAGCAGGAATCGGTGTTCATGCCATCTGGCAACAAATAGTGGGTGGTACGGATATCACCACAACGGAACTGATCGTAACAGTAGCGGTATTCAGTCTGATGACCATCATCATCTTCCTGTCAGCACGATGGACGGTAGTCTCTCCCAGATGGCTCCTCACCAAACAGTGGTCGGTACTCTTCTGGGCAGTGATAGCTGCACTGGGCATGGTGATCCCCGTCACATGGTTGCAGGAGAACTTACCAGAGCTGCCCAACTGGATAGAAGACCAGCAAGAGCAGTTGCTCAGCAATTACTGGGGCTACCTTGCTATCGGACTGCTGGCACCCTTGGCAGAAGAGGTGGTGTTCCGCGGGGCTATTCTCCGCGCCTTGCTCACATCCCGTCTCTCCCCATACACTGCCATCTCCATATCCGCTGCTCTCTTCGCTTTGATTCACATGAACCCTGCACAGATCCCATACGCCTTCCTTGCAGGATGGCTGTTAGGATGGATGTACTGGCGCACAGGGTCTATCCTTCCCGGTATGGCATACCACTGGGCTAACAACTCTGTCGCCTATATCCTCTATCGTGCCTATCCAGACACTGACATGAAACTCATCGACCTCTTCAAAGGCTCTGAGTCCCATGTCTATCTTGCCGTCTTCTTCTCGCTCCTCATCTGTCTGCCTGCCCTCTATCAACTCTATCTGAGGATGAAAAGGGCGGAGTAGGGCATGAATGTATTTACTACATTACTTTTATGGTATTGTTCTCTTTTGCAACTAGTTTCCAAGAGCCGTCATCAGTTCTCACCAAGTCGAATTTATCCTTCTGAGTGTCGTACTTGAATTTTACCGTATAACGTACTCTGGCACGATTGCCATTTATCTCACATTTTGTGATGTTGTAACCTTTAACCTCAGAGAAAGCCAGCATTAATAGGTTCGATGCCCCTTGGATTTCTTGGGGTGTACCTGTCATCAATTCTCCAAGACCTTCAGCATCACGTGCCATTGCACGTTCTATGATCTGACGAGTTACAGTCTCTGGGTCATCGTTGTTGACTTGTGCTTCCGCTGACGCAGATACAGACTCTTCCCCTTTACTTCCATCATCAGTTGGGAAAATATAAATATGAATGAACCGTTCTTTGTTGACTTCGGGAATGTAGTATAGGACTTCCTGTAGTTTTGCTCCATCCACCTTAAGGTCGTTATACATCTGCTGCATTTGTTCGTTGCTCAGTTTTCTGGTATCCAGAATGGATGCTTGACTGGGATCAGGCTGCCAGAGTTGGTCTTCACCGCAATTTAATATGAAACCATCTCCACCTTCTGCCTTGGCAAACGTAATAGGAGCCTTTTCTGAGGTAACATGCAGTGTGACAATGCTTGCGTTGGGATAGACAATGCAATCGCCAATCAACTGTCCCATCATGATATAGGGTTCCTCGTCATAATCAACCTGGAAGGACGAGAAACAAAGATTCTGTAGTTCGCCCTCTTTGACAATATTGTCACAGCGACCTTCCACCATCCCAATAGAGTCGATGAGTTCCTGTGTCAGTGTCACAGGCTTCACCGCTTCACAATCAGCCTTCTTGACATAGGCCTCTTTGGCTCCTAATGTTTCATTGAATACATAAACCTTATAGAACTCTCCCTCTTCGCCAAGGATGGGCAAAGCATCATGTTCATTTGCAATCCATTTTTCCGTATACCATCCACGGGGCGCCTCCTCATCAGACCAGAAGATTCTCGCTTCAAAATAATCACCATTATCTGATGCAATAGCAGTCTTTAAAACAGGACTATCTTCTTTTGCTTCTTTATACAAGGAAATTCTCTCACCCTTTGGATGGGCAAACTGTTGCCACTCAGGAGCCTGTATGCCCAACGGATTACTCTCTTTTCTATCACCACATGCTGCAAGTCCTGCACACAGCAGTACGACAGCTACTAATTTTTGAATGAATTTTGTCATAATTATTATTATTTCTGATTTGATTTTTCTTTTTTAGGAACAGTAAAGAAAATACTATATGTTTTTCGTCCATCATCATACCTGTCAACACTTAGGACGGCTCTGTATTTTTGTTTATCTAAAAAATAATAGCTATCGGTCAAATATTTTTTTCCACCAATAACCGAATTCATTTCTTTGGTTTCTTTATTTGAATATTTATAACCGATTGACAATAGTTTTTTCTTGATAACATCTATATCATGGTCTTCTATATCATAGATTAGAATGCCAAAAATATTTTTTTGCGTCTTTGTCGGGCGCATCAGAGAGATTTTCTGATTATCATGAATGAATGTAACATTTCTAGAAGAGATATTCTCGAATTTGTCAAGTTTCCATCCATCTCCTTCAAGAATCTCTATGATTTTTGCCCTGTCTTGAATATACACAAGTTTGCTAATTTTTCTGTATATATCATCAGCATGGATTTCTGAGGTAGAGTCTTTTGGTGTTGATTCTTGTTTTTTAACGCTTCCAGAATGGGAGCCCTGAGACCATGTTTTTTTATTATTAGGTTTCCCATCTGACGTCTTTCCCTTTGGTCTCTTGCCAGTTTCAACACTATTGTTTTGCCCTGTGTTAGATTTAGAGCGTGATATTTTTCCCACTTTTTGTTCTATCAGATGAATCCAATATTCAATAGTATTATTGGAAGAGTATTTGTTTATGGCTTGTTGTTGTCTTTGCTTTTGATTTTTAGTTGCTTGTTTGCTCCATTCTTCAAACCTTTTCTTCGCCAGACTATAGGAATCTTTGAGGTAATGTACAAAAATAACTTGAGACAGATTGTTCATCACGTATACACTCCTCCAGTCAACTTGGACACCTACTACCACATTTCCAGGCAATTTTCCTTGCATGCCATCAATACCATCAAGAATAGTATCAGTAATGTAAGCATATCCATCTTTAGAAATAAAAATGGCTAGGGTTTTTAATGTCCAAAAACTCTCGGCCGTATTCTTTAAAGTATAGGGGGCATAAAAATAGATACAAGTATACGGGAAATATGAATAGGTAGTTGGATAGTTGTATATTCTTAGTGGGCGAAGTGGAGATGTTATAGATATGAAGCATTCTTTAGTCGTTGAAGTCGGTATTTCTTTCCCCTTCAACGTTTCAAATTCTGCCGCTACGTCATTATTTAGCATACCACAAAGTATTTTATTTGCTTGACTATCACCTTGTAAGGTTACATATATTGGAACATCATATATGTCCATAATACTGGGTATATTACCTAATACACCACAAGGTTGCTTAATGTGACGTATTTGTCCACCAGATAACCCTTTAAACCAGGAATCAGGTAGTGCCCCAGTCGTAGGTCGACCTAAAAAAGAAGTATTTTTGTAACCTTGTGCCATGCCACAAAGACTGAGCATGGTTATTCCATATAAAAATAATAGCCTTTTCATAACTTTGAGTTATCAATTCAAGGATTCTTTTTCCATTGCCCTAATTTTAAGTTTTATACCTGGCCTCCCTTGACTCAGGTTAGACTCATATCCTAATACACAACCAAAGCCATAATACAAATCAGGATTTATTGGAAGTACTGCCGAACTAAAATAACTTTCTGATTGAGAGTCTATTTGTTCTGCTCCAAAAGAATAATTTTCTTTTATGAGTTCCTGTTTCCATTTGTTATATATTGTTTCATGATTTGTGCCTGCAGGTAAAAAAAGATAAACTCTGAGGCTTAAAAAAGGATTGTCATCTAAATACTTATTATCTTTGAATTCCAATGTAACTTTTGAATCACAGAATAAACCTTTTGCTCCTTTCAGTTTATTTCCATCAACGTCAATAATAAATCCTTTTAACTTTAGTTGTTGTATAAATTGCCTACAAGTTTGATCAAGAGGAATACCCAGAAAAGTTGGATGTAGTATTATATCTTTCTTTTCAACAATTGGCTTCTTAATGGATTCCCCATATTCAATGCTCCGCTCAATAATAAAGGCTTTTTGACTAGGTTGTTTTCCTGTCTTTGAATTGACAACGACTTTAGTCCAGTTGCCCTGTGGGTCGTAGGTGTAGGTCATCGTGTAAGTCTCGCTCTGTAGCGCCTTACGTCTTACCCATTTGCTGGTGCATTCCCATGTTGTCTTAACAGCCTTGACAATATTGCCTTTCTCGTTATAAGTCAGTGTGACACCATTCTCAAAATACTCTTCTATATCCATACCGTCTATCATGAAATACTTGAAGGAAGTGAGGTGCCCTGCAAGGTCATAAGTATAGGTGGCTGGCTTGGAGGTGCCTTCCTGCATCTGAACCAATTGTCCGTTCTTATAAGTGAGTTTCATATTCAGTGTATTGAACATTCCACCTATCAATTTGCCATTGGTATCGTAAGTGAATGTCCATGGCTCGGTATCGCTAAATTTCTCCCATTCTTTGCCATTATGTGATAACGCCTGATATTGTTCCTTCATAATATTACCCCTATTGTCCTGAGGCATGATATGTACGTTGGCTCGCCACTCTTTTCCATCTCTTGTTTCCACTTGGGAATAATTCACATATTGCTTGAGCACACCTTTTTCTGTATACTCATAGGTGTATACATCGGGTTGGAAAATGTTCTTGGGATTGAACTCGTCTTTCTTCAGAGCCACTACTTTCGTGATATTACCTTGAGGATTATAATAGGTGGTATCCGTGAAATGGGTACCAAATCCACGTCCTGTATTGTCTGTGATATTTGTCACTATCTTTACAGGACTCCCTTTCAGTTGTCCACGCTCATAATCTGTCTTCTGTGGCTCGAAACGCCAATCATAAGCAGATGAACCAGTATTGGTAAAATAGTTCAACAGAAAGTTATTGGTGTCAAAATAAGTCACTTGTGCCTTGCTAATCAGACTATGCCCCATACATAATAGAGCAATAGCCATTATATTAAAGAGCCTCTTGTTCATCGTTTTACTTGTTCTTATATTTTAATTCCTTAATAGTTTTTCCTGTACTACTATTCACAATGTCAAATTCTACATAATGTTGTCCACTACGATGCTGGTAGATACGTGTTACTTTTGGCGCCCCTGCAATAGTACTATTTTTGACCTCAGACTCTGTATATCCTAACCGTTGTAGTGTTGAGATAATCTCGTTATCATCCCATTCACTAATAAATGTACTGACGACGTACACTTTAGGATCTTTTTTGCTGAAGCGGTCTGTATGAATATTCTCTTTCTTACCTATGGTTCTTTTTGCAGAAAAGTATTTATTGTCGTCAGTAGAGGGTTTAAATGATTTGGCAAGAGCCTGCTCACGGATTTTACCAAAATCATTCAGTTGTATCATTTGGCTGGCAAACTCAATGATATTGAACTCGACAAAATTTCTTTTTTGCGATATGATGGAATCATTATCTGGATTCTCTGGATTACCATTGTTATCTCCAATCTGATTACCATCCTCTGGGGTGTTGTTATTTGGTGTAGGAATAGGAGTATGATGAGCAGCAATGGCAGTCTGTTCATTGACATATGGAGCAGACATAAGTTCTGCATTGACGGCTTCATTGTAATAATCAATGCCGTCCCACTGACTGTATTCAATATCTTTCCAATCCTTGACGATTGCACGATACTTTCCTGGTGTTCCATATTCTCCTGCATTTTCATCTATTGGGAGGAAAATCTTATTAAGTGCATCTAATGGTAATGTTTCCAAATTAAGTCTGATTCCACGATTTGTTTCGATGGCATATTTTTTACCATATATAATTTCTTTATATGGGAATTGTTCTCCCTGTTTTGCCATAACCTTAACAGTGCTGACATTTTCTTGGTATATTATTTTCACGGTTTCACAATATAGCGGTACAAAAAGACTATTGTCTTTGATGCGTCCTATATGCATAATTCTTTTGTCGTCTCTACCAGTTGTCCCCGATTCTTTTAAGGCCAATCCTGTTCCCTGATGTACTGCGATTCTCCATGTTTCCTCAAGAGGTCTTTTAACTACCGCTTCTGCCGTGTTGAACATCCATTCCTTGAAAGGGGTCAATTTGGCTTTATGGAATGTTTTCGGGCTAATAAAACCAGATTCTGAGGCGGAAAAAACGTATGCCCAACCTGTCGGATGCATCTTTACTCCATACATCGCCTTACCATTTAATTGTATCAACTCACCAGGTGCTCCAAAGTTATAACTTCTTCTTTTTCCGTTGGGTTTGGCATAGACGTATGGCTCTGCCTGATCAACTACTACTAAAGTTATTCCGTCCATTGGCGGTAGTTCCACGTTTTTAAACACGTCTATTGTTTGCTGTGCCTTACTTACCATACTAATCAATGACACCAAGGCAATAAGTACAATTTTCTTCATAGTTTTTTTATTTCAAGATTTCTAATAACTCTATTGTAAAAATCAATGCAGAAAAAGGTTTTATGTCACCTTGTTGGCGATAACCATACGCAAGTTCTTGCGGGATATATATCTCCCATGTTGACCCTACGGGCATGTGGGTCAGAGCATCTGTCATTCCTTGTATAACCTGATTACAACGGAATTCTGCAGGTTTACCTTTATTGTATGAATTGTCAAACTCTTGACCATCAATGGTACTTCCCTTATAGTGAACCTTAATCATTTGTGCTGAAGTAGGAACAGAACCATTTCCTGTTTTAATCACTTTATACTGTACCCCACTTGGTAGTTTCTTTATTCCTGCTTTTTTTGCATTGACAGCAAGAAATTGCTCTCCTGATCTCTTGTTGTCTCCATAAATTTTGAGCATTTCCTCTGTTTTGACGGCTTCCATCAGAATATGGGCTACAGACTGAGCCTTTTCCAATGTCATCAATTGGTTTTTACCTGTAACGCCACTGACAAATCCTGCCATAAAAAGGTCTTGGGATATTGTCTTGGGGGAATTCTCACCAAATACTTCTTTATTGATACCTGGTATCATTGATGTGGAAATCTGTTCGCTAATCTGGTTACCCATATTGTAAGCGGTCTTCTGCTTGTCATTATTGCCTGCACCATCTTGTCCCGTCAAGCCCAACACGAAGTCACTCAGGTAGTCTAAGTCTACATTACACTTTTCTTTTAAGTAAGGCAGCAATCCTTGTGTCTGAGACATACCAATAGCATAACTCATAGAGTCTATACGAGAGCGCAATGATGGCATGTTCGTAAGGTAGTTTGGAGTATTAGTCTCATAATAAGTGACAATTCGTGTCTCAACATTCCCATTCTGTGTCTTACGTTTCGTCCAGTTACCTTGACTGTCACGAGACAGGATGGTAAATATGGCTACATTCTTGCCCGTTCCAGACATATCACCATAACTAAATGTCTCCTTGGTACATTCGCCTTTACTATTATAGGTATAGGTGGCTACATCTCGTCCGTCCATATATTCAGTAATATGTTTCGTCATGAGACCATTGCTGTTGTAGGTGAAAAGTTCACCAGTTTCCTCACCATCGCCTATCTGGATGATACGTCCTTTGTTGTCACGCTTCACCAAATCCCCATAGTTTGCTCCAGGCTTTCTCCCGTCTTCTGAAATCCACATGCCATTTCGATCAAACCCAAGTTTGCGTGTCCCGTATTGGGTTGTCCATACGCACTCTTTCACAGGGCCACGAAGGTCAAAAAGCCCTAACTCGCCACGAGCCGTATAGTTGATGACTGCAGCCTTCCCTGCGGTTGTCTTTTTTTTCACTGTTCCTTTCTTCTGTTGTGCCATTCCTCCCAAGCAGAAGATTAACATTAAAGCAAAAAGTGTGATTCTCTTCATATTCTTTTCGTTTAAATTATTAACTCTTATTTCTTGGTAAGTACTACTTGGAAGTTCTTTCCGTCTCCTACAGCATAGCCAGAAACGAGGCTCTCATTGCCTCCCAAGTGGAATCTCCATTGGTTGCCCTGTGCATCGTCACCCCAGAAAGTGGTGTTACCCTCATGATCTTCTTGAGCATCACTTTCCAGTTTCATGGTAGCACCAAACTTGACGTTCCTGTAGACAGCACTTAAGCCTTTAGCACTCTTAGTAATAGAGAACTCAATGGGGAAACCTGCCATCTCTCCAGTGTATTCCGTGGTCCCATCTGGAAGGAGGTCCATAAAGGTCCGAGACTCAAATCTGCTTCCATCTTCTGCTGAAGAGGTCTCTTCGGCAGACTCCTCGTTGGTCTGCTCTTCTGTTACAGTTACAGGAACATTCTTTTCGGGAACACGAAGTGCTTTTGCCGTGAAGATTTCCTTGCCTTCATCCGTCAGGTGCGACTCTATTTCCGAGAGAGGAATCATCACGTCACCATAACCGTGTCCGATAGGCCAAGTAACTCTGCAACTATCGTTGGCGGCAGGCAATATGTTGAAGCCGTCACCTAAATAGAAAGGCAATCCAGACTCCTCGTCAAAGTATTTTTTTGCAACGGGCTCTAACTCCTCTGCAGTGATGAACATCATTTCACTTAATTGCATGATATGCCCGTCGGAGAAGCGGATGATGCGGAAATATGTTTCCGGCGCGCCATTGAAATAAACCCCGTCATCTACCTGAAAGACAACACAAGCCTTGTTCTGATAGACACTCTCTATGAAGAGTTGGCACTCAGGGGGTGCCGGCGCCTCCGAACGTCTCATGAAATCATCAGCATATTTCTGATAACGCTTATTACAGTCGTCAATAACCTCCTTTATTGTTCCCTCTATAGGAGCACCTATGACATCCCTCGTACACATCTCAGAGCCCGCGATAATCTCATGCAGACCTTTTATGACATTCTGCTCTCTTTCGCTATTACCTTGTGGAATATCAATGGTGACTTGAATATGATCCATCACCTCATAAGTCTCAAAGGCAATGCCCTTACTCTCTCCAATCCATGACACAATCCAAGCGATTAGTGTCACCACTGCCAGACAGCCTGCTCCGATACCCAGTTTCTTTTTATTGGCAATGCACCATTCCTTTGCCTTTTCCAATTTGGGGGCTAACGAGTCTTTGGCAGAGACAAAAGCCTGCTGTCCCTTTTCTTTAAATGCCTGCACTTGCTCGTCAGTTGTAGGTATGGCAGCCACTCGTCGTTCTATCTCAGTAGCATCAGTCAATGTGTCCTCCCCAGGTCCGCCGTTCATAATCTGATACCAACCGATGAATGGATAGACAAGGGCAAAGAACATAAATACCAACGCACAGATAATAGCGGCAGCACCCACAAAACCACCTACATACAGGAATCCTGTTGGGTCAGAGTTTCCCTTTAATACAGCGACAGCCATCAAGGCGAGCAATCCGAAGATCAGCGCGACAACTATTGGCATTAGCATTAAACGAATATTACACAAAGCCGCATAGCGCAGTTTCTTGGCACCTTTCTGTGAGGCAGGACTAAAGGCGGGACTTGTCATCAGCACGTCGAAAGCATTCCTCATTTTGAAATAGGCAACCAGTGTGGCAATCCAAACGACAAGACTAATTAATGTACCCAGGAAAGGAATACTGAACAAGATACCGAAGATAGCACTCGCGGCAAAACAACATATAAGGATGATGACTGCGGTACGTACCTTCTGGATATTTTGGGCGGCAGCAGTATTGGTTTGCATAGCGGCAAAGCGTGTCAGTCCTACCAGATAGAGTACATAACCTACTACTACTGCTGCCTTTGCAAAGAAGCCCAATGTACGGATACTGGTGAAGAAGGCTCCCAGTCCGTTATTATTACTCGGCAGATATTTAGCCACGAACTCAAAGATGCTTACGCCATACGACACATAATCATATAAGACATTGACAATGCCAGCAATGGCAATCACAATAACACCCCAGAAGATTTTCTGGGTACTCTCTTTCCATACAACACTTGCTTCCATAGTATACTCTTTGAAAATAGTTTCCGTTTGTCGTTAGTGATAGTGCAAAGATACGAAATATTTTGTTACTTGAAACAAAAACAATGAAAAATGGCGGTTTCCCGCTATTTTAAAAAAATACTTGCAAAACGGGAGAAAAATTCGTAACTTTGCCGTCTGATGCAACGACTGGTATACATCCTGCTGCTTTTGCTCTTGCCTATACAGATAATGGGGAAGAGAGACAGTCTGTTGTGGGTTGGCATCAAGAATGCCGGCATTGTCTTTCAACAAGGGACATACGACTCCGTTTTGGTACAGGCTCAAAGGTTGTTAATCATTGCCGAGAGTCAGGAGGATGTCCTTGCCGAGTCACAACTGCATAGCCTGATGGGGTTTTGTTATCAAGAGCAAGGCGATCAACGACAGGCGATGCAGGAGTTTGACCAAAGTGTCACTATTGGAGAGACTCATCAGTTCTTGCAAAAAGCAAAGAAGGCGAAACACCATCTCTATCACACCATCATGTTGCCTGCATACTCCCAACTTTCCACCTATTATTATAAAAAGAATCTGGAGAAAGGAGTGAAGTATGCCAAAAGTGGTATAGCATGGATAGCCCCATGTGAGGATGCTCGGTTGCGTGTGAGTAGTATGAGTTGTTTCTCAGAGGTGTTGATGGCGCATAAGGACTATATGCTCCTCTACGAGCCGATGAAACAAGCCGTCGCTGATGCCATCAGGCAGAATCAGGTAGACATCGCCTTACAGATGACTGCCTATTTAGTACAGATTGAAAGACAGATGTTTCATCGTTCCCCTTCCGATATTCCTTGGATCAAGGCAGGAAAGGAGTTGTTGTCTGTTGCCAAGACAGAACATCCCAAGACGTTGTTCCTTAGTGCCGTTAGTTCAGCAGATAAGGGAGAAGCCACAGAGAACACGGTGAAGAAGACAGAGAAGGCGGACACCGTTCCCGAACAGGCAATACAAGAAAGTAGAATGAGGCAGGACTCTATCCAGACTCGTATTCAATATATCCATGTCCGCAACCAACGGATCGTAGTGGTAGGAGTTATCTTACTACTACTTCTGGTCATCTTCTTCGGCTATATCTTGTGGCTGCGACATCTCCGAAAGAGGAAAGAGAAAGAATCGGAACGACAACTGAAAGAGAGTTATCTGGAGGGAATAGAGCAGGAACGTAGTCGACTCGCCCGTGAACTGCATGACGGTGTAAGCAATCAACTACTTGCCGTAGAGATGAAATTGAATGCTGACGGTTTGACAGAGCAGACCATGCGATTGCTGAATGAGAGCCGTGAACAGGTACGCCGGTTCTCCCATGAGTTGATGCCCCCAGAGTTTGAGTTAGCAACACTGGACGAGATAGTGGAACAGTATGTATTTCAAATGAACGGTGTCCATGGCAAGCACATCGTATATGAGTCGTCAGAGAATGTAGACTGGAGCACGATACCCCATGAGAAGGCATATGAACTTTACCGTATGGTACAGGAAGCCGTGACAAATGTGCTGAAGCATTCAGAGGCGACAGTTGTGTTGGTCAAGATGACGATGGAGACGGGACACCTTCACGTCTCTGTAAGTGACAATGGGCATGGAGAAACCTCTTCTTCTGGCAAAGGAATAGGACTTCGTACCATGCAACAACGTGCAGAAGCAATAGGTGCTGTATTAAGGAATGAGCATACAGAAAGAGGAGGAATAATACTGATTGACCTTGAAACATCATCTTTATAGTGGAAAATCATGGTTTTCCACTATTTCCTTTTCCCATTTTTATCTTACTTTTGCAGCGTCGACAGATGGGAAATGAAAAAAAATACGACCCACAGATAAAGAGAATTGCCAGAAAATGCGTATATTTGCATCGCCTAGTTAAAAAAGGCATACATATTGCAGATAGCATAAATCTTGTTTCAAGTTGATGAATCTCGACACTCATCATTTAAAGTGACGGAACAAGAATGGCATTCTGCCTGTGAATAGTATGTATTCGTAGCAATACGGTATGACTATAGCAGGTGTGGGTCGTTCCTTATCCTCACTTGGGCTGCCGAGAGCCTTTCAACTGGATGGGTGAATAGGCTCACACTTTGTGTATAAAAATCATAAGTCAAAATGAATAATATAGTTGAGAACGTATTGCAGGGGTTGAGGGTTGCTGTTGTTGACGACCATGAGGTGGTGCTGGAGGGAATTCGGAGTTACCTCATGCGACACGGAATCGCCTGTGTTAGTGCATACCAGTCTGCCAAGACTTTGCTGGACGGCATGCGGCATCAGCGGTATGACCTGTTTCTCATTGATGTGGAGTTATCTGATATGGATGTCTGCGCGCTGATAGACAATATCCGGGACCTCCAGCCTAACACAAGGATTATCATCAACACCATGCATGAGGAGTTGTGGGTGGTTCGTAAGATGATGGAGAAAGGTGTGGACGGGGTCGTTTATAAATCCGGCAATCTGGAACAGATGCTGAGGGCCATTTATGAAGTTGCTGAAGGCAATACCTATTTTAATCCAAAGTACAAGCGTTCACAGGCTCGCATCGAACTTCAGGATCACAGTCTTACCCGTCGTGAGATGGAAGTGCTCAACCTGGTGGCGAAAGGATTATCCAGCAAGGAGATTGCCAGGAAACTCTTTATTTCGGAAAACACAGTAGAGACACATCGACAGAACATCTTCTCAAAGATGGGAGTTCATAATGTTGCTGACTTATTAGTAAGGGCAATCTCTGAAGGGTATATTCGTCCCATCTCCTTTGATTAGAAAAATATCAGCGGGCTGCTCGTCAAACTCTGACTGGCAGCCCGCCTTTCGTTAGTATGTTATGAAAAATTTGAGAGAACAGAAACTTCACAGTTTCTAATTGTTTTAACTAAACATGATATTATTTATAGAGAAAGCATAGAAAATTCTTTTCTTCGTCAATCCTTTGACACAGACGTAGGCAATGCCCTTGCAGTGTCAGCAGGTGTCTCCGTGACGTTCTCTGCCTGCATCGGAGTAACATCTGCGGAATCAACCTCCAAGGAATAGCTGTTGGCATAATCGGCACGAGGGTCGTTCCAACTGGCATCCCAAGGACGCTGCATCGCCCCGCCAATCGTAAGGATGATTGCCACCACGGCCGCTGCCTTGAAGAGTGGCATGAGACGCTGCTTAAGCGATATCTCACGAGCCTTGACGGTAGTCTGAGACTCTTCCTTAATCATAGCAAAGATGCGCTCATCGAACTCATCACCCAAATGACGCTCCTCCATCTCCTTGGTCTCATAGACAAAGAGGTCACGATACTGTTCCAGCTCAGCAGGTATCTCCTTCTGACTGAAGAATGCGCGCAGGATACCCTCTTCCTCAAGAGTAGTCTCTGCTGCCCAGTAGCGTTCCAAGAGTTGTTCGATGTACTTGTAATCCATTTCTTACTGAAGGGAATTTTGACCCCTCTATAATAGAAGACGAATGAAAAAAGGAAAAGTTACAGAAAAAAGAAAAAAATTAATTATCTGCTTTCTTGAATTGTTCTTTGATAGTCTGGCGTGCCCGGAAGATATTGATTTTCACTTGTTCTTCCGTGATATCAAGGACCGCAGCAATATCTTTATAACTCTTGCCCTCAATATCTCGTAACTGCATACAACTACGCTGTTTCTCTGGGAGTTGGTTGATGAGTTGTCTGACCAGTCGGATGCGGTCACGCTGAATAGCCTGCTCCTCCGGATTAGCATGATGACTGCTGTCGGAAGGTTCCATCTCCGCCTCCAAAGAGAGAGTCTGGTTTCCCATGTGCCGGGTCTTGTCTAATGCGAGGTTCCGGCAGACAGTCAGACAAAATGTCTCCATATTGTCTATCGCTTCCCAACTGTCACGACGATTCCACACCTTGATCATCGTTTCCTGTACGACATCCTCAGCCTCCGCAGGATTGAGAGTGATGCGGAGTGCCAACCTGTAGAGTTTTTCTTTCAGTGGCAGGATATCGTTCCGGAAACTGACACTTTTCACCTTATATATAAATATAATTACTTTATCACTGTGCCATGCTGACCGTCAATCGCAGTGGCAAGAGTAATGATGACCTTGCTCACACCGGCATCTACGGCACGAAGGGCGTTCTCTATCTTTGGCAACATACCGCCAGAGATGGTTCCGTCCGTTTTGTATCGTTCAAAGTCCTCATGGGTAATCACTGGGATGACCGACTCGTCATCGTCAGGGTTGCTGAGCACCCCTTTCTTCTCAAAAGAGAAGATGAGGGTCACGTCATACTCCTTGGCGAGTGCTTTTGCCGTCTCTGAGGCAATCGTATCAGCATTGGTATTAAGGATATGCCCCTCGCCATCATGCGTCAGAGGAGCCATCACAGGAGTGATTCCTGCCTCTATCAAATGTCCCAGCATCCCGTTTGCCACCCCGTCAACATCACCCACATAACCATAGTCCACCCCATCCTTGAGAGGTCGCTTATGACTACGGATGGCATTAGCATCGGCACCAGTCAGTCCGAGGGCATTCACTCCGTTAGCCTGCAGTTGCGCCACGAGGTTTTTGTTGACCAGTCCACCATATACCATCGTCACCACTTCCAGCATCGCGGCATCTGTGATACGGCGCCCATTCACCATCTGGGTCTCTATTCCCAGTTTGGCAGCTACCTGTGTGGCGCGTCTGCCACCACCATGAACCAACACTTTGCGACCCTCGATGGCGCTGAAGTCCTTTAACAACTGAGAGAGCTGTAGTTCATCCTCGACCACAGCTCCTCCTACTTTTACTACTGTCAGTTTCTCTCTCATATTTATTCCAGATAGGTATAGCCATAGAGACCAGAGCGGTAGTTGCTCAGGAACTCCTTGCCCTCCTCCAACGTAATCTTACCTTGTTTCACGCTCTTTGCCACCCAAATCTCCAACTGGCGAACGAGTTTCTTGGGCTGGTACTGCACATATTCCAATACCTCTGCCACCGTCTCACCATCGATAATCTGGTCAATGTGATAACTATTATCCTTCACCGAGATATGGACGGCTGTTGTATCACCAAACAGATTATGCATATCACCCAGGATCTCCTGATAGGCACCAACGAGGAAAACGCCCAGATAATAAGTCTCATTTTTCTTCAATGGATGCACAGGCAAAGAGTGTGTATTATGCAGATTTGTAGTGAAATTAGCAATCTTACCATCACTGTCGCAGGTAATATCCTGAATAGTGGCATTACGGGTAGGACGCTCGTCAAGACGCTGGATGGGCATGATGGGGAATACCTGGTCGATTGCCCAAGAGTCGCTGAGACTCTGAAAGAGTGAGAAGTTGCAGAAATACTTGTCTGCAAGAAGCTTGTCAATCTTCATCAACTCCTCAGGGATATGTTTCAGCCCTTTGGCAAGTGCGTGAATCTCATGACACACGCTCCAGTACATTGCCTCTATCTCGGCACGGGTCTTCAAGTCGACGATACCATGCGAGAAAAGGTCAAGCACCTCCTCACGGATCTGCTCCGCATCGTGCCAGTCTTCCAATACATTACGTGGAGAGAGGTTGTCCCATATCTCATAGAGGTCTTTTACCAACTGATGACTGTTCTCGTCTGGCTCAAACTCCTCTGGCATCTCTGGCAAGGAGGCCGTCTCCAGTACATCCATCACAAGGATGGAATGGTGGGCTGCCAGGGAGCGACCGCTCTCCGTGATGATGTTAGGATGGGGCAACTCATTCTTATTTGCCGCCTCCACAAAAGTATAGATACAGTCATTAACATACTCCTGAATAGAGTAGTTGACAGAGCTCTCACTGGATGGAGAGCGTGTGCCGTCATAGTCAACGCCCAGTCCGCCACCACAGTCCACGAAGTCAACATTATAGCCCATCTTGTGAAGCTGGATATAGAACTGGGAAGCCTCACGCAAAGCTGTCTGGATGCGGCGGATTTTAGTAATCTGTGAACCGATATGGAAATGGATCAGTCTCAGACAGTCACGCATGTCTTTCTTATCCAACAGGTCAAGAGCCTCCAGAAGTTCCGCACTGGTCAGTCCGAATTTCGAGGCGTCACCCCCACTCTCCTCCCATTTTCCGGAACCGGAAGAAGCGAGTTTAATGCGGATACCGATATTGGGACGAACATTCAGTTTCTTCGCCTCACGGGCAATAATCTCCAACTCGTTCATCTTCTCCACAACGATGAATATCTGCTTTCCCATCTTTTGGGCAAGCAAAGCGAGCTCTATATAACTCTCGTCCTTGTAACCGTTACAGATGATGATGGAGTCACTCTGGCACTGCATAGCGATGACGGCATGTAACTCTGGCTTTGAACCAGCTTCCAGTCCAAGATTGAACTTGCGTCCATGGGATATAATCTCCTCGACGACAGGCTGCATCTGGTTGACCTTGATCGGATAGACCACATAGTTCTCACCCTTATAGTCATATTCCTCAGATGCTTTCTTGAAACAGCTCCATGTCTTCTCAATCCGGTTGTCAAGAATGTCAGGGAAACGTAATAAAACAGGAGACTGGACATCACGCAGTGACAGTTCATCCATCACTTCGCGGATATCAATTTGCGTACCATCCTTGCAAGGAGTAACATAGACATGCCCCTTGTCGTTGATACCAAAGTAGCTGGTACCCCAGCCGTTGATGTTGTAGAGCTCCTTGGAGTCCTCAATCGTCCATTTCTTCATCTTATTTTCTTTTTATAGTTACTATAGGAACTATAGGGACTATAGTTTTAATAGCTTTCGCAGTTCATCTACGCTAATCTGTATCTTCTCATAGTTGTTCATCAGACTGACATCGAGTGTGTAGCGAGCCTTGGTATAAAATTCCTCCCGTTTTTTCACTTGCTCAGTGATATAAGTAATCAGCTCCTCAGGGCTCTTACCCTTGATCAACGGACGCTCCACTTTCCCCATGAGCAGATGCTCATAGAGCACTTCTGCAGAGGCTTTAAGATAACACACATCACCTTGTTGGTTGAGATAGTCCATATTGTCAAAGAAACAAGGGGTTCCTCCACCACAGCTGATAATGACATTCTCAAATTCCGCTATCTCATGGAGCATGTTATGCTCAATCTGACGGAACCCGTCCTCACCGCGCTCAGCAAAAATCTGTGCCACCGTCTTACGCATCCTGCTCTCGATATACCAGTCGAGATCATAGAACATCATACCCGTCTCTTTAGAAAGTGCCCGACCGATTGTCGTCTTCCCTGAGCCCATGTAACCTATGAGAATGATACGTCTCATTTCTTCTTGACAGATGTTTTTACAATATTCATACACTCCTCGTAGCTCAGTTCCGCAGCTCGTGCATGCATATTCTTGGGCAGACGGTAGTTTTTACCATCATAAGCAAGATAGGGTCCGTAGCGTCCGTCTATCACTTCCAGTTTAGCATCCTCCTGGAAAGTCTTCAAATGACGTTTCTCCTCTTGCTGGCGTTTCTCTGTGATAAGAGCCACAGCCTCATCAAGTGTGATAGTCATAGGATCCACCCCCTTGGGCAGTGAGGTATATTTCTTCTTATGCAGGACATAGGGACCGAAACGTCCTGTTCCGATGATGACATCACCCCCCTCGAAATCTCCAAGGTTGCGGGGCAACTTGAAGAGTTCCAAAGCTTCTTCCAATGTCAGTGTCTCCATGCTCAGCTCACTGGGCAGTTGGGCAAACTGGGGTTTCTCATTATCATCAGCAGTACCTATCTGAATGACAGGTCCGAAACGTCCAATCTTAGCAAACACAGGACGTCCGCTCCGGGGGTCGGTACCTAACTTCCGTTCTCCCGCTTTATGTTCCTGACGGGCGTTCAGTGTCTTCTCCACAGTAGGCTCAAAACTCGTATAGAACGACTTCATCATACTGGTCCATTTCTCCTTACCCTCAGCAATCTTATCAAAGTCATGTTCCACCTTTGCCGTGAAATTATAGTCCATTATCTCCTTGAAGTTCTGCATCAGGAAGTCATTCACCACAATTCCAATATCGGTAGGCAACAGTTTTCCTTTATCAGAGCCTACCATTTCCTTACGGACGGACTGCTTTACCTGCTTGCCTTTCAAGATATCGATAGTATAGGTACGCTCCTCTCCTTTCTTATCCCCTTTATGTACATAGTCGCGCTGCTGTATCGTGGAGATGGTCGGTGCATAGGTAGAAGGACGACCGATACCCAGTTCTTCCAGTTTGTGCACCAAAGAAGCCTCGGTATAGCGGACTGGTCCCTGACTGAAACGTTCCGTAGCCTGTATCTCACGACGGGTCAGTTCCATTCCTTTCTTCAATGGTGGCAGGATATGTCCTAACTCCTCTTCCTGTGCTTCCTCGTCATCCAGAGACTCACGATATACCTTGATGAAACCATCGAATTTCACGACCTCACCCTGAGCGACAAACTGCTCGTCAACACCACTGATGGATATGGTGGCTGTCGTCTTCTCGATTTCCGCATCTGCCATCTGACTGGCAGCGGTACGTTTCCATATCAAATCATAGAGTTTCTTCTCCTGAGCAGTTCCCTCTATCTCTGTCTGGTTCATATAGGTAGGACGGATAGCTTCGTGTGCCTCCTGAGCACCTTTCGAACTAGTACGATACTGACGTGGCTTACTATACTCATCACCATAGAGATTCTTAATCTCCTCCTTACTGGCATTGATGCAGAGTGCGGAAAGATTGACAGAGTCTGTACGCATATAAGTAATACGTCCATTTTCATAAAGATGCTGTGCCACCATCATCGTCTGACTCACTGTGAAACCTAATTTGCGGGCCGCCTCCTGCTGAAGAGTAGAGGTTGTGAAAGGAGGAGCAGGTGTACGTTTCAGTGGTTTCTTGCTGACATTCTCCACCTTAAAGGTTGCCTCCTTACATTTCTCGAGGAACTGCTCCACCTCCTCATGGCTCTTGAAACGAGTACCCAACAAAGCCCTTACCTCTGTCTGTGAGCCATCGGCATTGGTAATGGCGAAAATACCATTCACACTATAGAATGGCTCACTCTTGAAATCCTGTATCTCACGCTCACGCTCTACAATCAGACGGACAGCAACACTCTGCACACGACCTGCGGAGAGAGCGGGCTTCACCTTACGCCAAAGAACTGGTGAGAGTTTAAAACCTACCAGTCGATCCAGCACACGACGTGCCTGCTGGGCATTCACCAGGTTCATATCCAGATGACGGGGATGCTCTATAGCTTCCAAGATTGCCGGTTTGGTTATCTCATGGAAGACGATACGATTGGTCTTATCCTCGTCCAGTCCGAGGACCTCACACAAATGCCATGAGATAGCTTCTCCCTCACGATCCTCATCGGATGCGAGCCAAACCTTCTCGGCTTTCTTGGCGTTAGACCTCAGTTCTTTGACGAGTTTCTCTTTCTCCTCAGGAATCTCATATTCAGGTTCGAGTGTCTTGGTGTCGATACTCATCTCCTTTTTCCTCAGATCACGGATATGTCCGTAACTGGACATTACCTTAAAGTCGTTACCCAGAAATTTCTCGATTGTTTTCGCCTTGGCAGGTGACTCTACAATCACTAAGTTCTTTTGCATATACTCGTTCTATTTAAGTTTCGGGCTGCAAAAGTAGAGAAAAGTTTTGATTACACCTTATATATATAATAGATTTTTGCTTTTCTTAACGATTCCGATCATATTATGCGTCATTTTCCTCAGCTTTCTTACGTGCGGCTTTCTCTGCCTTACGCCGTTCTTTCTCCAGTCGTTTCTGCTCCTTGGCAGCCGCTTTCTCAGCCTTGCGCTTCTCCTTCTCAGCCGCTTTCTCAGCCTTACGCTTCTCCTTCTCAGCCGTTTTCTCAGCCTTACGCTGTTCCTTCTCCTTGGCTTTTTCTGCCTTACGTTTCTCCTTCTCCGCCTTGGCAGCAGCTTTCTCCTCATCCGTCTTCTTATCGAAGAGATGGAAGCGGATGCCTGGTTTTATCTTGGTCTTCTTCATCTCGTCCGTATTAGTGAACGAGAACGAGCAGAGGATATCAGCCAATTTGCCCTTCATATTGATCTTTCCCTCGGCGACAGCACCGTCACTTACAATATGGGCAGCGACATTGGAGAACCTCATTCCATCAAGTTTAGTATCCTCAACAAGGGCATCGACCTGACCAATCGGCAGTTTTCCACCCTTGACACGGCGCATCTGGGCGGTACGTGGCTTGGAGATGTCGAAACGGAAGCCGGCACTACAGGTGGTCTTACCCAGTCCGGGATAATCCATAGCCTTACCCAACTCAAAACCTCTGGTCTGCACATTACCAGTCAGATAGTGGGTAAGGGCATCTATCTGTATGGCGAAGTTGATTCCACCACAGGCGGTACCTATCGCACCACGGAACTGTACTTTCTTATAGAGCACATTGAACGAGCCGGTATAGTTGATGGTGCCAAGGGTGTGCAGTTGCTTCATCATGAACTTCTTCACCGTGAACTGGTTGATGATGCGCTCTTTGGAGTTCCCCTGTATGGTCGCCTTGGTAATGTTGAAATGGACGTTGAGCTTGTATTTGTCCTTCAGTCCCTCGATACCGCCATAGCCTTTGATATGCACCTTGCCATCAGGTGTCTTGACGGTAATGTCACGGAAAGTGAGAGTACTGTCAGTACCATTGAACTTGGTGCTGAGCCACAGGGGCAGCTTAAAGTTCTTCAGGGCGGGGGCGAAGGGGTGTGCGATGTCCATCAGCAACGTGGTTCCCGTGATGGGAGTGGTCTGGAAGAGGAAGGGGCGTCCCTTTTTCTTGCTGGGCAGTTGGATCACCGCCTCCTTGAAATTGAGTTTGGTGTTCTTCATACCAATCACCGCATCGTTGACGAGCAGTTTCTCACCCTGCTGCTTGAACTTCAGGTGGAGGTCGGTGATATGCAGTCCAGATGCCACGTCATGTACGTCACACTCAGCGAGCTGTCCCACGATACTGTCTTTGTCGGCATGTGTCAGTTCCACCTTCAGGTGAGCCACCACCTTCATGTGTCCGTCGTCAAACCACCCGCGCTTGGGTTTCTTAGCACGCTTATGCGGCAGGTGGTTGTCGGTCGTCCAGTGTACGCTGTCGATGGAGATGATGCCCTTGCCGTCGGCTGTCTCCTCAAAGGAGATGGCATCGACGAGCAGATTGTTATCGACATGCACAGGAACCTTTTTCTTATGATGCACCCACGAACCGGACACCTGCTTGATCGTTCCCGACAGGCGGGCATGCCGATCCTGCTTGATCCGCAGCGACCCTATCGAGGCATGCTGATCGTTAAACACCAGGTCGACATCCTCCACGACGACACGCTTGAGGTCGAGGGTAAGTTCTTTTTTCTTCTTTTTCTGCTCCTCCTTCGGTTTCTTCTCAGGCGCTTTCTTGTCCTTCTTGAAGGCATCAATCACAAACTGGTAGTTAGCAGCCGTGTCACGACGCTCCTGATACAATTTGGCATGCAGTCCCTTGACAGAAATCTCCTCTATCTGCACCTCGCTATTCAGCAGTGCCAGCATGTCTATCTCGACAGCAAACCGTTCGAGTTTGAGCATCGGGCGGTGCTGCAAGTCCTCCACCTGCAGGTTATACAGTCGCACGTCATCCGAGAAGAAGCCGATACGGATACTGTCTATCGACACCTTCGTCTGCAGCTTCTCCTGCAGTATGTCGGTGGCATATCTTAAGAACTTGTCCTGGACGGATGAGGTATTGAGCAAGCCTACTGCACCAAACACCAGGACGACGAAGACAACGACGATAATCGCCACGATCTTGAGGGGGCGGAGAATCAGTTTCAGTAAATTCATGTATAATATAATATAGGTTTTCTGTTGGCAAAGATACTACTTAGTAAGGAGAAAACCAAAAGATTTTGGAGTTTTCTCAAAATAATCCTCTATCTTTGCATCATGAAACGGATACTGTTTGCATTTCTCCTCGCTCATGTAGCATTCCTCATTTGCCCTGCCCAGGACGACCTGCTGGAGGCTAAACAGGCGGTGAGGGGTGACGGCTATGCCTTCTGGGTGTATACCCCACAGGACTACCGGCAGTATGAGCGGACCACCCCGCTGATACTCTTCCTCCATGGTGCCAGCCTGAGGGGCAACGACCTCGACCGGGTGCTGCGCTATGGACCGCTGGACGCTGTGCGGAAAGGTCTGCAGATCCCCGCCATCATCGTCGCCCCCCAGAACCCGGAAGGACATTGGGACACCCGCAAGCTCTATGATATCCTGGAATGGATGCGGCAGCATTACACCTACAACCAACAACGTGTCTATGTGCTGGGGATGAGTCTCGGCGGCTATGGCACCCTCGACTTCGCAGGATCCTACCCCGACAAGATCGCTGCAGCCATCGCCCTGTGTGGTGGTAGCACTTTGAGAAACTACCAAGGACTGGGGCAGTTACCCCTCTGGATTATCCATGGCACTGCCGACAAGGCGGTGAAGGTGGAGGAGTCCAAGAAAGTCGTGGAGGTGATGCAAAGGCAGCATATTGACGGACGGCTGCGCTACGACTGGATCAAGGGTGCTTCCCACGGTGACCTGGCACGCTATTTCTACCTGACAGACACTTACGACTGGTTATTTCAACATACCCTCATAGAGCCTCAACGCCCTGTTGACAAAAATGTGGAGATTACCATTGACGAGCGGTCGAATGCCTACCAGAAAATCAGCAAGCGGAAAAAGGAGTTGAATATCCGCTGAATATTAAAAAAACGCTAACAATCGTGTTAAGTTGCAAAATATCAAGGTTTTTTGCAAGAAATTTTATACCTTTGCCGTGTTGTAGCAATCATAACGCCTATGATGAAGTTATTACTAATCCTGTTTCTGCTTATAAGCATAGGAGAAGACTGTCTTGCCCAACAACGAGGAAAAGCCACTTTCTATGCCAAGCGGATGAATGGGCACAAGACTGCCAGTGGTGAGCGTCTCTATAATGACAGCCTCGTATGTGCTCATAAGACCCATAAGTTCGGTACCTTGCTGAAAGTGGTGAATCCTGCTAACGGCAAAGAGGTGATAGTAAAGGTGATTGACCGAGGACCCTATGCGAAGGGACGTATCATTGACCTTTCTATCCGTGCCGCACGAGAACTGGGCATCCTCTCACAAGGTGTGGGGATGGTAGAGGTATCAGTCTACCGGAAGCCTACGGAGATTCCTTATTTACCAGAAGACTATGATCTTCCAGAAATAGAGATAGAAGCGACCACAGGAGAGACGATCATTCCACAATGGCAAGACTCTGTTGTGGTAGGTGACTCAAAAAAGAAAAAATGAGAACACATCACATCATCATCGCCAGTCTGATTCTCTTAGCAGGATGCACAGGAAAGAAAACACCTGCCGAAGAGACTGCCGATTCGACAGAGACAGAGGTCCCCATAGCACAACTATTCTATCCTGACACTACCTACGTTTCTGCAAAGAACGTAGAGTATGCCGTGGATCATGGGGACTCTCTTTCTGCCGATCTCATAGACTTAGACGACCGTTACGAGAAGGCAAATGGTATTTTTGTCTTCCGCAAGAACCTGCATCGCAACGCTGATTTTGGTGGAAAGATAAAAGGGACTCCCGATACCATCATCACTGCTTGGGAGTTTGAGACAGCCTATGACACCACCCATACCCGTTTCGGAACATGGGGAGGCGGCTCCGGATGGACAGGGCAACCACTCTATATGCACTGGACGGACGATCAGATGGCACTGTTCAGGAAATCATCCAAAGGACTCACACCCGACTTCGGCAACGAGGAGGTCTTTGTGGGCTCGCTTTGTGGTAAGGGCTATTTCATCAACTACCAGTCGGGGAAAGCATCACGTGAGCCTCTGGATTTGGGGAACGTGGTGAAAGGAACTCCCTCCATGGATCCTGAATACTATAACCTGTATGTCGGACAAGGGGTTCCACGACAGGCAGGACCTTTTGGTTGCCAAGTCTTTGACCTCCTGAAGCACGAGCGTACCTTCTTCTTCGGTCCTGACCCGAAGGCATGGCGAGGATGGAACGCCTTCGACTCCAATGCCATCGTGGCAGGTGGCTATCTTTTCTGGTGTGGTGAGAATGGCAGCGTCTATAAGTATGAGCGTAGTCAGGGCTCCCTACGGTGTGTCAGTGTGATGCGCTATAGAGTCAACGGGATGGCACCCGGTATCGAGTCGAGCCTGTGTGTATACCGCAACTACGGTGCTTTCTCCGACAACAGGGGAAATATCATCTGCATCAACCTGAACACGATGCGCCCTGTATGGCACTACAACAACCACGATGACTCTGACGGTACGATGGTTTGTCGGGAGGAGAATGGTATCCCATACCTGTATACCGCCTGTGAGGTCGACAAGCAAGGAGATATGGGCATCAGTCATTTCATCAAACTCAACGGACTGGACGGCTCACTGGTATGGGAGACCAAGATTCCCTGCCGGCGTATCAACCTGCCTGGGAAAACCCTTGATGGTGGCATGTATGCCAGTCCGCTCATCGGAGGGGGTGATTGTAAAGACATGATTTTCGCTAACCTCTGTCGAAATGGTGCCTCACATTCCGCAGGAGAGCTGACTGCTTTCAGCACGAAAGACGGGAAAGTGCTCTATACCGTCCCCTATGGACAATTCGCATGGTCATCACCTATCCCTTTCTATAATGAGAAAAACGAGCTCTTCATCTTTGCCGGCGATGCCTCGGGTACCATCCGTATCATTCGCGGCAAGACGGGTGAGGTCGTTTGCAAGAAAGTGGTAGGCTATAATTTTGAATCCTCTCCGATAGCTATTGGCAACACTGCTGTGGTGGGCTGTCGCGGTAATAAAATATTTAAATTCGTCATCCAATGAAGAAAATACTTTTGATATTTCTCTTTTCTTATTTCTCTTTTCTTATTTGCTCAGCACAGTACGACTTGCTGTCAGCCAAGAAAGGGGTTATCAAAGGCAACTATAATTTCTGGGTATATACCCCTGAGGAATATTACTACACCCAGGAGTCTACCCCTCTTATCTTCTTCCTTCATGGAGCCAGTCTCTGCGGACGTGACCTCAACCGGGTGCTGCGCTATGGCTCTATCGATGCGGCAAAGATGGGACTCATGATTCCCGCCCTGATCGTCGCCCCGCAGAATCCTGGAGGATGGTGGGACCCTCATAAGCTCAATGAGATTCTGGAATGGATGAAGCAACATTACGTCTTCGACGAGTCACGTGTTTATGTGCTGGGAATGAGTCTTGGAGGGTATGGGACATTAGATTTTGCAGGAACCTATCCAGAAAAAATAGCGGCAGCTATCGCCTTATGCGGAGGTAGCACCCTGAAAGACTACCGTGGTCTGGGAGAGCTTCCTTTATGGATTGTTCATGGTACTGCCGACCGTGCCGTCTCAGTACAAGAGTCACAGAAAGTGGTGACAGGCATGAGTACACTGGGTATCACAAGTCGTTTGCGCTACGACTGGTTGCCTGGCGCCTCCCATGGAGCGTTGGCTCGTTATTTCTATACCAGCAAGACCTACGAGTGGTTGTTCCAGCATACGCTGAGAGACCCTTGGCGACCCGTGAACACCACGATAGACATCACAAAGGGCGATCTCTCAAATGCCTATCGGGAATTCCAACACCGCACTGACCAGTTAGAACGAGAATTGGATAATGAGCGGTAACCTTGCTCAATTTTTCATCCCTTCATTTAAATTTCTCATTTCCCATTTCACATTTCTCATTTTTTATTCGTACTTTTGCACTCGTAAAAAGGTAGTTTCTTGATAATGAAAAAAATAGGGCTGCTTATTTTGTCATGTTTTTTGATGTGTGGAACCCTCTCCGCACAACTTCAGAAGCATGTCGTCATACTGGGTGACTCCAACACCTGGCTGGGAGGAGATGCCTGCAATCAGCCGGAGGGATGGAACAAATGGTTCAACGACCTGGCGAAACCACTCTCCTGTCGTAGCTATGCCAGAAGCGGTGCTACATGGACGAATACGGGAAATACCGTCTATGACATTGAACAAAACACTGGTGTACTGGCAGATAACAATGTCATTTTCAATCAAGTTAACCGTCTGTTATACGCCACATCCCATGGTCAGCAGGTAATACCCGACCTCATCCTCATCATGGCAGGAACTAACGACCTGTGGTTTGCCGAAAAGCGCCCTGAGCCTTTGGCAACAGGCATACGACAAAACTGCCAGATACTTCGTGACTCATTTCCCAAGGCATGTGTCATCCTGATTACTCCCCCACCCTTTACGAAGGTTCCAGTGGCAAGACAGCAGCAGGCTGCTGCTGAAATAGAGCTATGTGCCCAGACAATGCACCTGTCTGTCATCCGCCTGGACCAGGCGAAACCCCTCCTTCCCGCAAAGAAGCTCATCAAAAGAGGCTATTCCAAGGACGGAGTGCATACGACAGAGAAAGGGGCAAAAGTATTAGGACGCTATATTTACGAACAAGTACAGAAACTGCTGCAACAATAAGACAACAACATGGTATTCTCGGATTTATTCTTCCTCTTTGTATTCCTTCCCGCTTTCCTGCTGTGCTATCTCATAGCCACATGGGCAGACCGCAAGTGGCTGTCAGACGAAAGCGAAAGCACACACAGCAACCGCTCAAAGAACATCGTATTGGTTTGTTTCTCCCTCATCTTCTATGCCTGGGGAGAGCCCGTCTATGTCTTCCTGATGCTCTTCTGCGTCTTTGTGAACTATCTGGTAGGATTAGGAATTGCGGGATTGGAACATTATCGGAAAGTAATACTTGTGATAGGTTTAATCCTCAATATCGCCATCATCGGAACCTTCAAATATCTAGGATTTTTCGCCCAGTGCCTATGTGACATGGGTATTGAGGTGGCTAAACCGAATATCGCCTTGCCTATCGGTATCAGCTTTTATACCTTCCAGTCTATCTCCTACCTGATAGATGTCTACCGAAGAGAGTCACCTGTGCAACGTCGTTTTCCAGACTTACTATTGTATATCTCCATGTTCCCACAGCTCATCGCCGGACCTATCGTGCGCTACGGCACAGTAGCAGAAGAGATACATAAACGGCATGTGACTGCTTCCGATTTCTCTGATGGCCTCTACCGGTTCCTTATCGGACTGGGCAAGAAAGTGATTATCGCCAACCAGTTATCAGAGATTTCCGACCAGTTCCTGGTGAACGGTCTTTCTTCGTTGACCATGGCTGGAGCATGGATAGGCATCGTTGCCTTCACCCTGCAGATCTATTTTGACTTCTCTGGTTATTCTGATATGGCAATAGGACTGGGGCGCTGCATGGGATTTCATTTCAACGAGAACTTCCGTCATCCGTATTGCTGTAACTCCATCACCGACTTCTGGCGCAGATGGCATATATCTCTCGGCAGCTTCTTCCGTGACTATGTCTATATTCCCTTGGGCGGTAACCGTCGCCATCAAGCAATAAACATCCTTGTGGTGTGGTTCCTGACAGGTATGTGGCATGGAGCCAGTTGGAACTTCATCATCTGGGGTGTCTATTTCGGTATCATCGTCATGTTGGAGAAATACACGCTGCTGAAGGTACACGACCGTATCCCTGCTGTTTTCCTGCATATCTACAGCATGCTGCTGGTCATTGCAGGATGGGGCATTTTCTATTTCGACAACTTCGACCAGATGGTTGTGTTCTTCCACGCTTTCTTCGGTAATGTCCCCTCATTCTACGATTTCGTCGACGAGAGTGCCTTACTCGACAATTTCTGGTTGTGGATTGTCGCCCTCGTCTTCTGTCTTCCTGTACGCAGCACCATTGCCGAATGGACAAATCGTTTGTTAGGGGATAATGGGGTCAGGACGACGGTAGTCTATGCCACCCGCATCATCCTGTCGGTAGGAATCCTGATACTCAGTACTGCCCTATTGGTAGGAGCAACAAATAACGCATTTATATATACAAGGTTTTAGGAGAATTGAAGGATTGAAAAATTGAAGGATTGAATATGAGAAAAATATTATTATATTTTGGAGTCTTATTACCCTTGACTGCTTTTGCAGTACAGGCTCGTTTAACCCGCTCAGGTATTATCATCGTGGGACAAGGTGACAGTTTGAGAGCCTTTGAACCCTTCCGCGGACAACAGGATGGCGGATTAGGCTATGCAGATGCGGTGAATAAATATAAGCGTACTTTCGGTGATGCCGTCAATGTGTACTGTATGATCATCCCTACGGCAGTGGCTATCTATTGCCCTGACGAGGCGAAGGAGTGGACGAAAGACCAGCAGTCCACTGTCCGTAATATCTATTCGCACCTCGACAACTCTGTGAGAGTCATCGACCTCTTCGACACGATGGCGTTACATGCCGGTGAGGATATATACTCACGTACCGACCATCACTGGGCTCCTTTGGGTGCTTATTATGCGGCACAGAAGTTCGCCGGTATTGCCGGACTGCCCTTTGCTGACCTTTCGACATACGAGCGACATGTCATCCACGACTATGTGGGAACCATGTACCGCTTCTCTCATGACGCAGCAGTCAAGAATGCCCCAGAGGACTTTGTGTATTATGTACCGACAGGTGTCGACTATACGACCACCTATATACGTTATCAATTAGGTAAGAACCGCAAGGTAGTGGGTGAGAAAGCTCCGGAGGAGGGTAATTTCTTTTATAACTACGAGGACGGGAGCAGTGCCGCCTATATGACCTTCATGCATGGCGATACCAATACCACAAAGGTAAAGACCTCCACACGGAACGGTCGTCGCCTGCTGATTTTGAAAGACAGCTATGGCAATGCCATTCCCGCTTATCTTTTCCATTCCTTCGAGGAGATTCATGTGGTAGACTGCCGTTATTTCACCAAGAATATCGTACATTATGTACAGAAGAACGATATCACCGATATTCTCTTTGCCAATAATGCCGGACATGCCTATGCGGCAGTAACCCACCAAGCCTATAACCGTTATCTGGAACAGTAAACAATGAAGCACTATATCTATATCACCATTGTAGCCGTCGTCTTCGTAGCCTTTGCCGTGGTCTTCGACACCTTCCCGCGAAGCACGGTATCAGAACTGGAGAAGCGTGAGCTTGCCACTTTCCCCAAGTTCTCGTGGGAACGCCTTGCCGATGGTTCGTTTACAAGTGATATCTCAACATGGTTCAGCGATAGTGAACCTTTCCGTGACGTATTCATGACCCTTAGTATGCAGGTCAAGGACTTCATTGCCATCGCTCCTTCGGATGACAATGTCAAATTCCATGCCGGGGATATGGAACTGGAGAAGGGGGACGGAGAACATGCTGACGGCAAACAATCTACTACAGGGAAGGCGGAGCCAAAGGACAGTATGACGATCGATGAGTATGAAAACCATATCAATGCCGATGAGAACGCTAAGATTGCCAATGCGGGTATCATCATCGTAGGTAAAGGCGACAAGGTACGGGCATTGATGGCATACGGTGGAGGTCCCAAAGGCTGTGTAGGCTATGCGCAGGCAGCCAATAAATATAAAGAGGTGTTTGGTGACAAAGTGAATATCTATTGTATGGTCATTCCTACCGCCGTCGAGTTCTATTGTCCTGACAAGGCGAAGAAACGCACCAACCAGCAGTTGCCCACTATCCGTAATGTGGTGGCACACCTCAATCCCGGGGTGAAACCTGTTGACGTGTATACCACACTGGGAAAACATGCCAACGAGGATATCTACCTGCGTACCGACCACCACTGGTCACCCCTTGGCGGTTATTATGCGGCACAGGAGTTTGCCCGTGTGGCGGGCGTTCCCTTCAAGGACCTCTCTCATTATGAGCGCAGGGTGGTACATGGCTATGTAGGAAGCATGTACGGTTACTCGAAGGATATCTCCATCAAGAATGCCCCAGAGGACTTCGTCTATTACGTACCGAAGGGGGTAGAGTACACCACCACCTATACGAACTATAACATCAACAAGAAATATCAGGTGACCAGTGAAGGCAAGCCTTTTACCGCTCCTTTCTTCTTTAAGTATAAAGACGGACATGGGGGAGCCTACTGTACCATGATGGGTGGCGATACCAAACTGACACAGGTACGTACCTCCACTCACAACGGCAGGCGTGTGATCATCCTCAAGGACAGCTTTGGCAATATGCTGCCAGGCTATCTGTTCTTCTCCTTCGAGGAGGTACACGTGATTGATTCCCGTTATTTCACGAAGGATATTATCGCCTACGTGGAAGAGAACAAAATCACGGACATCCTATTTGCCAACAATATCTTCAAGGCATATAGCAGCCATACCTATGGCTCATACCTCCGTTTCCTCCACCAGCAATGGCATCGTCCCGGCGCAGATTCCACCAAACCGGAGAAGATGAAGAGGGATAGTGTGAAACTGAAGAAACAGAAGACAGAGAAGCCTGACTCTATTCTTTAATATTTGAAAGAACTGCCACCCAGGAACTCCCTTAAGAGGGATGTAGGAGGAATCTGAGCCGCAGGAATCGGTTTGATATAGCGCAGGAACTTCAACAGGCGGTATGCCTCGGCATGCTCGACACAGTTCTCGGGAACCTGCTCCAGCACGGGGATTGCCTGTTCACGGATGACAGCCAGTTCAAAGAGCATCGCCGTATTGAACATCGCATCGGCATTCTCCTGGTACGGGAATATCCATTTGTTCTCCCCCCTGCGGACAGAAGGCCACCGACGGATGGTCTCCTGTGCCGACACCCCACGGTATTTATAGTCGCGGATGATACGGCGCAGCAACCGGTTGTCGGTCGTTGGAATATAATTATGGTTGTCGAGCAGGATGGTGGTCAACGCAGAGGCATAGACCTTGTATTTCTGTGCCTCAGGAATCTGAGCCGTCAACTCCGGGTTCAGTGCATGGATGCCCTCCACCACCAGTACCTCGTTACCCTGCAGTTGCAGTTTCTTGCCACTCATCTCACTCTCCCCCGTCTGGAAATTATAGCGGGGCAGTTCCACCTCCTCCCCACGGAGCAGTGCGTTCATCTGCTCGTTGAGCAAAGGGATGTTCAGCGCATGCAGATGCTCATAGTCGTAATCCCCTTTCTCATCACGGGGGGTCTTTTCACGACTTACGAAATAGTCGTCTAAGGAGATACCAATAGGTTTGATACCATTGACGGCAAGCTGCACAGACAGTCGTTTGCACGTCGTCGTCTTACCGCTGCTTGACGGTCCTGCGATGAGCACCATCTTCACCTCCTTGCGAGAAGCTATCTCGTCAGCTATCTGCGCGATCTTCTTCTCTTGCAGCGCCTCACTGACTTGTATGAGTTGGGAAGAATATCCCTTCTGGGTAGCCCTGTTCAAGTCGCCCACCGTCCTCAGCTTCAGGATATTCTGCCAACGGTGATGCTCCTTGAATATCTCAAACATCTTATCCTGATGCACCATCTCCCCTAACTTGGAAGGGTCGCTGGAAGTAGGGATGCGCAACAGCATACCGTCATAATACGGTTCCAGACCAAAGAGATAGATCTGTGAGGTATTCGTGAGCATACTGCCATAGTAATAGTCTACATAGCCATCAATATCATAATAAGTCGTGTAAAGGTCACCAATCCCTTCCAACAAGCGGACTTTGGAGAACGACCGCGACTGCCGGAACATCTCTATCGCCTCCTCCGTTGTCGACACATGCCGGTGGATGGGGTGTCCGGCAGCGATAATCTCCTTCATGCGTTCACGGATGGCATCCACGTCGGCAGTCGTCACAGGACGGTCGAGACGCACGTCTACGAAATAGCCGTTCGACACCGGTATGCCGATAATCACCGAACAGTCGGGATAGATGTCATGCGCCGCCTTGTTCAGCACGAAGAAGAGACTGCGTGTATAGGTACGCATCGCTGACGGCTCATGCAGGTCGAGGAATTCAATCTCCTTGGGTTTGAACACCTCGAAGTGCATTCCCTCCACCTTATTATTGACCCTTGCACAAACGGGACCGTACTCCATCTGGAGCCCCGATTGAGAAAATATTTCAGAAAGTGAGCTTCCAATGCTCACGTTTAGATTTTTTTTATTATTTTTGCAACGGATTAAGATATTTTGTTCCATAGTAATAAGTATTAACGTTTTACAAAGATACAAATATATTTTGAAATAAGAATAGGAATTACGAAATTATAACATAATTATGTCTATTTGGATTATTTTCAAACTACTGGGATCCCTCGCCCTGTTGATGTTCGGAATGAAGTCGATGAGTGAAGCGTTGCAGAAGATGGCTGGACCACAACTGCGACATGTTTTGGGAGCCATGACAACGAATCGCTTTACCGGTATGCTGACCGGTATGCTGGTGACAGCGAGTGTGCAATCGAGTACGGCAACGACCGTGATGACCGTCTCGTTCGTCAATGCGGGACTGCTGACCCTGGCGCAGGCGATCTCGGTGATTATGGGTGCGAATATCGGAACGACACTCACGGCATGGATCATGTCGGCAGGGTTCTCGTTTAACATCACCGACTTTGTCTATCCGGCATTCTTCATCGCTATTATCCTTATTTATTATAAGCGTAAGCGCTTCATTGGCGATTTCCTCTTCGGTATCGCATTTATGTTTTTAGGACTGGGTACCTTGCGACAGACGGGGATTGACATGCACCTGGGTGAGAACCAGGAAGTACTCAACTTCTTCGCCTCCTTCGACCCCAACTCCTTCACGACGACCCTGATATTCCTTCTGCTGGGAGGTATCCTTACTTTCTGTGTCCAGTCGAGTGCTGCCGTGATGGCAATCACGATGATCCTCTGCTCGAGTGGCGTACTGCCTATCTATCAGGGTATCGCCCTCGTCATGGGTGAGAACATCGGTACGACCGTGACCTCCAATCTTGCAGCATTGTCGGCAAACACACAGGCACGGAGGGCAGCCTTGGCACACATGTTCTTCAACGTGTTCGGTGTCGTCTGGATATTATTTGTCTTCCGTCCCTTCGTCGATATGGTCTGCGGCTTCGTCGGCTATGATGTCGACATGACGAAAGAGACGGCAGGTGCCCAGGCTTTCCTTGCCAATGCCGCCAAACTGAGTTTCGTGCTGGCAGCCTTCCACACCTGCTTCAATGTAGCGAACACCTTCATCCTCATCTGGTTTATCCCACAGATTGAGAAATTCGTCTGCTGGGTCATCAAGCCCAAGAAGGTCGACGAGGAAGAGGACTTCCGTCTGCATTTCATTACCGCTGGTTTCATGAAGACCCCCGAGCTCTCCATCCTGGAGGCACAGAAAGAGATACAGGCATTCTCTGAGCGTATGCAGCGTATGTTCGGCATGGTGCGCGAGCTGCTGACATTGAGCAGTAGTGCCACAGCGAAGAGCAACAGCGCACAGACGGGTGATTTCAACAAGCTCTTTACACGGATTGAGAAATATGAGGGTATCTCCGACAATATGGAACTGGAGATAGCCAAATACCTTGACCAAGTGGGTGATGCTCATCTGAGTGACGATTCCAAGGCAAAGATACGTGCCATGCTGCGTGAGATATCGGAGTTGGAGAGTATCGGTGATGCCAACTACAACATCGCCCGTACCATTTCCCGTAAGTACCAGGGCAAGCAAGACCATTTCAGCGACAAGCAGTATGACCATATCCACCAGATGATGGAACTCACGGACGAGGCGCTCACACAGATGAACCGTCTGATGGCTGGCCGTAAAGAGTCGTATGATGTCAACCGCACCTTCAACCTGGAGAACGAGATTAACAACTACCGCAACCAGCTGAAGTCGCAGAACATCAACGATGTCAATAACCATGAGTACACCTATGCCGTAGGTACCATCTACATGGACATCGTCAACGAGTGTGAGAAACTCGCCGACTATGTGGTAAACGTGGTAGAAGCACGTATGGGAACAAGACAGAAAGACTTTTAATTCTTAATAATAATATGAAAAGGAAATTATTGTTCTCACTCCTTCTCCTGCTGACATCCACCATGGTGATGGCGCAGGTGACCACATCCGGTATCAGCGGTATCGTGACAGCGGATAATGAGGAGGCTATCGGTGCCACCATTACTGCCAAGCACGTCCCTTCGGGTTCTGTATACCGTGCCGTTACGAATGTGGATGGGCGTTATACCATCAGTGGTATGCGTACAGGTGGACCTTATGAGGTGGAGATATCCTATATCGGTTTCCAGTCGAAGAAATATACCGATGTCCAGTTACAACTGGGTCAGAACACGGTGCTGAGTGCCAACTTGGCTGAGGGTAGTGAGATGCTTGCCGAGGTTGAGGTGGTGGCGAAGGCAAATAACACGATGCGCAGCGACCGCTCTGGTGCCGTCACTAACCTGAATGCGGCAGCCATGTCGGTCATCCCGACAGTGGGACGCAGCATGACAGACCTGATGAAGATGACCCCGCAGAGCTCGTCGGCAAGTGGCTTGGCGATTGGTGGTGGTAACTATCGCCAGTCAAGTTTCACCATTGACGGTGCGTCGTTCAACAACGCCTTCGGACTGGGCTCCTCACCACTGCCGGGTGGCGGTACCCCCATCTCTCTGGATGCCATTGAGCAGATGACCGTCAACATCACTCCTTATGATGTCCGTCAGAGTGGTTTCACCGGCGGCGGTATCAACGCTGTCACCAAGAGTGGTACCAATGAGTTCAAGGGCAGTGCCTACACGTATATCACCTCCACCAGTCTGAGAGGTTCAAGGGTAGGGGATGCCACCCTGCCGGTAGACAATGGTCATAACGACACCTATGGTCTCTCTTTCAGCGGTCCTATCATCAAGGACAAGCTTTTCTTCTTCATCAATGGAGAGATAGAGGATAACGTCACTACGGGACCGACGGCACGTGCAGGTAATGGTGGAACTCCTTATACGGAAACCAACCGCCGTCCGCAGATAGGGGAGTTGGAGAGTCTCTCTGACTATATGCAGAACACCTATGGGCTGACAACTGGACCGTGGCAAGGTTATAACATCAAGACACCTGCTTACCGTTTCCTGGCACGTCTGGACTGGAACATCAACGACAACCATAAGTTCCAGATCCGGTTCACGAAGTCTAATCGTAAAGTGTCGAACAACGCCTCTGCCTCCCGCTCTATAGGCAGCAACCAGGCGACAGCAATCTATGGGGGTAGCCAGAACAGCTACGGCAGTCTGACCGACTACTCGATGAGTTCACTGTCGAGCCGTTACTATTCGGAATACCGTTTCACATCATTTGCCGCAGAGTTGAACTCGAAGTTCGGGAAGTTCCACAACACCTTGCGTGGCACCTATTCTTTCCAGGACCAGCCGCGCTCTACGGAATATAACGACGCTGCACCAGTGGTGGAGATCGTGATGAGCGACGGTGCCGGTCATTATCCCTCATGGGCAATGATGGGTGACGTGTTTACCTATGGCAACCTCGCACAGACCAAGAATACGGTCATCACCGATGAGCTGAATGTGACACTGGGTAAGCATAACCTCTTTGCGGGTATCCAGTACGAGCATAACTCTGCTGTCAACGGCTATGCTCAGGCTGCCGCAGGCTACTATGCCTTCGAGGCGACTCCCGACGAGGTGAGCACCGGCAACTGGGCTGCCGTCTTCGGTCGTCCGGCACGTCTCTTTGGTATCACCTACGGAAATAATGACGCACACTCAATGTTCAGATCTGAGATGAAGACCAACCAGTGGTCGTTCTACCTGCAGGACAATATCAGTTGGTCGGAGCGTTTCCGTACCTCTTTCGGTGTGCGTTTTGAACTGCCTACCTATCCCTCACTGGAAAATAACTTCAATAAGGACTATTACGATATCGACTTCGGCGGCAAGCATTTCCGCACGGATAATGTTCCTGACGCCAGCCTGAGCTTCTCACCACGTGTCGGTTTCAACTGGGACCTCACCGGTGACCGTAAATACATCCTGCGCGGTGGTACGGGTATCTTCGTAGGACGTATGCCGTTCGTATGGCTGGTATCGTCCGTCGGCAACTCGGGCATGGGACAGACCTCCTATGTGGCAACGGCAGCCAACGGCAAGAAGATTCCTACCTTCACCATGAGTCAGCAGGACATGCTCCAGCAGATCAATGCAGCCAGCTCGACGACCGTTCCTGTCAATCCTACCATCCTCAGCGAGGACCTCCGCATGCCGAAGACATGGAAGGCATCGCTTGCCTTTGATGCCCAGCTGCCCGGTGATATCGACTTCACCCTGGAGGGTATCTTCAACAAGGACTTCAACCCTGTGGTGGTGTCTAATGCGGATATCTACTGGGACGGCACCTCTACCGTCGACCTCGGTCACGGGGACGTGCGCCATAAGATGTCTTACTACGATGCAGGACACTCTGCCTATGTGCTGGAGAATGCCGGAAGCAAAGCGTATTATCTGTCGCTGACGGCACAGCTGCGTAAGTCGTTCGACTTCGGTCTCGACCTTGCCGCCTCCTATACCCTGTCGAAGGCAAAGAGCTATACAGAGGGTATCGGTGACCAGGTATCTGCCACTTATAATAACTACCGCTCTTCCATCCATGCCGTCAACGATCTGGAGACGGGCTATGCCACCTATGTGGCTCCTAACCGTCTGCTGCTGTCGGCAAGCTATAAGCTCAAGGAGTCGAAGAATGCCACCTCGACGTTCAGTCTGATCTACGATGGTTACCAGTATGGCTATCTGGGTAATTATGCCTATAGCCGCTATAGCTATATCTTCAGCACCAATGTCAACAGCGACCCGTCGGCTCCCGGCAACCTGCTCTATATCCCTGCCAGCCGTGAGGAACTGAACGGTTGGGACTTTGCCGACAACGGTACCGTGGATGACAAGCCCTATACTGCTGATATGCAGCGTGACGACTTCTGGGCTTTCATCAACCAGGACGACTATCTGAAGGACCGCAAGGGACAGTACACGGAGCGTGGCGGTGCGAAGATGCCGTGGCATCATCAACTGGACTTCAAGTATACCCGTGACATGTCTGTCAAATGGGGAAAGACGAAGCATACGCTGCAACTGGGTCTTGACATCCTCAACCTGCCGAACTTCCTCTGTAAGGACTGGGGACTCTTCAAGCAGATTACAGGCAACGACCTGCTGACTTTCAAAAACGGCAAGTACACCTATAATACGGTCAATGGTGCCCGCCACCTGAGTACCTCACAGAACTTCCAGAACCTTGCCTCTACCTATCAGATCATGTTTACGATTAAATACTTGTTTAACTAATATAATATATAATAAGGTATAAGCATAAAAAAGGTCTCAGCCGAATTGGTTGAGACCTTCTTTTTATTTCAAACTTCTTAGAAGTCCATCTTGTCAAGGGTGTCTGTGAAGTCCTTGGGCTCGTGGTTCTCTGCCGGCTCGTGGAACTCCTCGTTACGCTGAGGACGCTCACGATGCTCATTGCGAGGGCGACGGTCGTCACGACGATCACGGCGCTCACCACGCATTCCCGATTCTGAAGAATCGCCTACCCGTTGCCTTTCAGGACGTGGACCACGCTCTGGACGCTCGCGGCGACGCTGCTGTGGCTCTACATAGTCGGCAGGCTTCTCTACCAATACACGGTGTGAGAGTTTGAACTTACCAGTCTTCGGGTCAATCTCCAACAACTTAACGGTAATCTTGTCACCTTCCTTCAGACCAGCCTCCTCAACAGTCTCCAGGCGCTTCCAGTCAATCTCCGAGATATGGAGCAGACCGTCCTTGCCAGGCATGAACTCTACGAAGCAGCCGTAAGGCATGATGCTGCGGACAGTACCCTCGTACACCTCACCGACCTCAGGGATGGCGACGATAGCCTTGATCTTGGCGATGGCAGCGTCGATGGTCTCCTTGTTAGGACCGCTGACCTGTATCTTACCAACACCGTCCTCCTCGTCAATAGTGATAGTGGCACCGGTGTCCTCCTGCATCTGCTGGATGATCTTACCACCAGGACCGATGACAGCACCGATGAACTCCTTCGGAATCTCGAATGCCTCGATGCGTGGAACCTGTGGCTTCAGCTCTGGACGTGGCTCGGCGATAGTGTCGGTGATGCACTTCAGGATGTGCTCACGACCAGCCTTTGCCTGCATCAGTGCCTTCTCCAGAATCTCGAAGGAGAGTCCGTCACACTTGATATCCATCTGGGTAGCGGTCAGACCGTCCTTCGTACCAGTGGTCTTGAAGTCCATATCGCCCAGGTGGTCCTCATCACCGAGGATATCACTCAGCACGGCATATTTCTCCTCACCGGGGTTCTTGATCAGTCCCATGGCGATACCGCTGACGGGTTTCTTCATAGGAACACCGGCATCCATCAGCGCCAATGTACCGGCACATACGGTAGCCATAGAGGAAGAGCCGTTAGACTCCAGAATCTGGCTTACCAGACGGACGGTATAGGGGAAGTCGGCGGGAATCTGACCTTTCAGACCACGCCATGCAAGGTGTCCGTGACCAATCTCACGACGACCGACACCACGCTGTGCCTTTGCCTCACCAGTACAGAACGGTGGGAAGTTATAGTGCAGCAGGAAACGCTGGTAGCTCTTGTCGAGCACGTCATCCACGAGTTTCTCGTCGAGCTTCGTACCCAGTGTGCAGGTGGTCAGCGACTGTGTCTCACCACGGGTGAAGATACTGCTTCCATGAGGCATGGGCAGTGGGCTTACCTCACACCAGATAGGACGGATCTCGTCGGTCTTACGACCATCGAGACGGATACCCTCGTCGAGGATGCAGCGGCGCATGGCGTCACGCTCCACGTCATGGTAGTAGCGGTCCATCATTGCCTCGTACTCATCCTTGGAAATCTCAGAGGTCTCGGTGATCTCAGGATGTGCGGCGAAGAATTTCTCCTTGAAGTCCTCGAGGATTTTTTCAAATGCCTCAGCACGGGCATGCTTCTCCAGTGCCTGCTTGGTGATGTCATAGGCGGGCTGGTACAGCTCCTTGTTCATCTGCTCACGCAGTGCCTCGTCATTCACCTCATGGTCGTACTCACGCTTCACGTCCGTGCCGAGCTCCTTGCTCAGTGCGGTCTGCAGCTCACACATCGGCTTGATAGCTGCCATAGCGGCTTTCAGGGCACCGATCATATCCTGCTCGGAGACCTCTTTCATCTCACCCTCCACCATCATGATGTTCTCAGCAGAGGCACCTACCATGATATCCATGTCGGCTTCCTTCATCTGCTCGAAAGTGGGGTCTATCACATACTCCCCGTTGACACGAGCCACACGGACCTCAGAGATCGGGCACTCGAAGGGGATATCTGAACATGCCAACGCTGCGGAAGCGGCAAAACCTGCCAAGGCGTCCGGCTGGTCAACACCATCGGCACTGAGCAGCATCACATTGACAAATACTTCGGCGTGATAATTGGAGGGGAACAAAGGACGGAGCACACGGTCAACCAGTCGGCTGGTCAGAATCTCATTGTCCGAAGCCTTACCCTCGCGCTTGGTGAAGCCACCGGGGAAACGCCCTGCGGCGGCATACTGCTCTCTGTAGTCTACCTGCAGAGGCATGAAATCTGTTCCGGGAACTGCATCTTTTGCGGCACACACAGTAGCCAGCAACACCGTGTTGTTCATGCGCAGAACAACACTTCCGTCTGCCTGCTTTGCCACTTTCCCGGTTTCAATGGTGATGGTTCTTCCATCAGGCAATTGAATCGTTTTCGTAATTACGTTCATCTTGTATAAAACATCTAAAAAATAAAACATCGTGCGACTTTGCGCAAATTGCGGCTGCAAAGGTACACATTATTATATTAAGAAACGAATAAACCCGCATTATTTTTCTTTTTTTATGAAATAACACTATCTCATAGAGACACTGGACAAACATTAAGTTTTCTAATTTGAGTATGCGAAACTTCAAAAAATATTACCTAGATTTTAAAAATCGCGAAAAAAGTGTCAATCTATCAGAAATTGTTGCAACCGACTGTATGTTAGTCGGTTGCAACTTGACAGATAGGCTGATAGATTGATAGATAATCCGTCATTTGAGCGTTACACAATACTGGGTGCCCTCAACAGAATGGTGATGGTGCATGCCTTCCATATTGGAGAGGGCACGACCGAAAGCCACCAGACTGGTTTGCTTGAGGAGGGATGCCCCATACGTCACCCTGAGACTGGAGAGGATGGCGGCGGCAGTCATCCACATACCCGTCTTCTCATCCTCCGCTACCTTGAACTGCTCATGGAAACACTGTTCGGCAGCTGACTCGGTGTGGAACTGACGGTTATGCTGCATGATGAGGCGTGTCTCCTTGTCGTCAAACCAATAGGGTTCTCCTTGTTCGATGAGTTGCTGCGCCTGTGCATAGATCTGTGTATGGTTAGGACGCACGCGGACATTGATAGGACCAGTCAGTTCTATCCCGATGAAACGGCGGTTTCCTGATGGGTCGGCAAGGACATCGGCGATATTTGTCGTGGCGATGAAAGAGGCAAGGCGTGGGAAATCCTCGATATGCTTACCGTATGGTCGCTTCGCTTTCACGCGAGCCAGTTGGATCGTGTTTTTCAGGAATCCTTCTTGGATGCGGGGCGAAATTTGGTTGAATTCATCGAGATTGACCAGCAGCATCTGTGACATTGCCTGCAGCACAGGGCGTTTCTCGTCCAGTGAGAGATTGTCGGTATAGCCCCACTGCAACTCGTCAGGCAGCAGGGAGCGGCAGAATGTCGACTTGTTATACCCTTGCGAGGAGATCAGCAGTGGAGCCACCGAGTTACCGTAACGGCGGTTGCGGCCTTTCCACTGTGCCACCATCGCCAGCACCCATGTGCGGAACCACCTCTCCCAGTGTGGATTTTTGGTGGGGACGGTCTGTGCCAGTCGCCCAATATGGTCGATTCCATCCCATTTTCCATGTACCTCCCAGAGGTATTCCTCGATAGGGTTGTAGTTGCGGATCTTGTCAGATTTAAGGTAACGGCTGACATCCTTGTCCCACACGTTCAGTCCTGTCAGCCGTGCGTCCATCGTGAAACTGCTGATGACACGCTCGTCAACAGGTTGCCAGTCCTGGAACCAGGTGGTGTTCGGACGGTATTCCGTATAGCCCATGATGGTGTTATAGCGGAACACATACCGCTTCTGCAGATAGTCCACCAGTTGTCGTACCTCCCTGCCCACAGCCTCTGCATGGCGGGTCTTCCGCTTGTCGGGCTTTGTCTCGGCATAGACGGCACTGACGGTGGCACGGATGCGCTCTTCATCAAACAGCAAGGGTGTCTTGTATTTGTAATGTGCCCAGATGTGTGTCACCGCCTCTTCCTCCGGGAAGTTGGCAAGGCATAGCTGCCGTGCCAGCTCGGCAAGTATGGCGTCAGGGTCTGCGTTATCTGGGACACGGTACCACACCAGTGTGGCGGCGCGCTGGTACAGATGCTCATATTGTGTGTAGAGGTCGTAGTCGTCATGTCGCTGCTCGTCGAGTGGGGAGGGTGCCGACGGTGCCACGCTATGGTCATCTACCAAGAATGATGTCGATTCAGGGCGGAAGAGCGGATGTGTGTCAAGTGTCATGCGGAATCCCGATGAAATGGATGATTCTGTCTCGTCAAGGGGAACACCCAATAATGCCTGATAGGGATTCTTAATCAGTGCATAGGCGGTACGCAGGAAGGCGTTCGCCTCTTCCTCATTTTGGGGCAATGTGCCGTCCGGTCGACTGATGCGCACCAGTATCTTGACACTCTCGCCACTGCTTCCCACGAAGGCGGCGAGGGTGGTGGGCATCGTCATTGCCACATTTTTCACCCGTTCCAACAGCTTTGTGCCACGTAAATGACTGGCACTGAGCAGGAGGACACCGTTCATCTGCCGCATCGTGATATTGCCGTTCGCATCACGTGCCAGTTCGGCGGAGGGATAAATGATGGGTAACCGGTGCATCTGTCCGTACTCAAACTCACGGAAAGCAGGCTGCTGCAGGTGGCGGCGCAGTCCTTCCACATCCCCGCTTTTCGTGTCTGTCTGGATGCGTTCCATGAGGTTTTCCACCGATTTCATCGTGATATGTGTGAGGTTTCTCTGGTCTTTTCTTATGAGTGTAAATTTCATTGCTTGATTCTTTTAGTTTGTTTCCTTATTGGTGATCATTGTATTCTCTGAAGGCAACCAGTGGGTTCCTGCGGGGAAACCATTGGTTTCCTTGTAGGAACCCATCGGTTTCCTTCGTTGGAACCGATGTTTTCTGCTATTCGGACTCCCTATTAGTTATACCCAAGGGAAGTGTAAGGTCTCTTCGTAGCTGTCGAATTGTACGCTGTCCTTATAGCCGAACGATGCGAACAGTTCCCTGATGTCACTCTGTTGTTCCGGTGACAGCAGTCGTTCACCCCTTTTGTACTCGTAGTAATACCGTTTGCCGGAGAGCAGATTGGTCATGAATTTCCGAAGCGACGTATAGTCACGCTTCAGCACTTTCTGATAAATCGTCGTGAACCCACGTGCCATTTTCGTCGGTTCCATCGAGGTAAACACCTTACATCGCTCCTCTGTCAGCGCCCGTGGTGTCACACACCTGCTGACGGTCAGATCCGACGGTGCCAATACTCCTGCCTGGAAGCGCAGACAATGCTCATGCAGCGGACATGACTGGTTAAAACACAATGCCCATCCACTGGGCACATCCTTCCATGAAAAGTTGATTTCGCTCATAGTTGATGCTTTTTTGTTATAGTTTTAAGAGTTAATAATAATATCATTGCAAAATTACGAAAAAATTCTCAATTCTGCAAGTTTTTTGGGAAAAAGTATCAATCTATCAGCCTATCTGTCAAGTTGCAACCGGCTAACACACAGTCGGTTGCAACAATTCCTGATAGATTGACACTTTTTTCGTGATTTTTAAAACTTAGGTAATATTTTTTGAAGTTTCGCATACTCAACGTTTAGATAACTCCCTGACAGTGTGTGCGGTTGCGCAGCTGTCAGGGAGTTAACTTTTTTAGGAAAGTACAGAAAATCTTTGGTGATACCAATGAAAATACCTATTTTTGCAACACTAATAACATCAGTCTTATGAAAAAGCAACAAAGCCGATTTATATTCATATTGCTACTGTCTTTTCTGCCAACAGGACTTCTTGCCCAAGCGCAACAGGGGTTTGTCAAGACCATAGGTCGACCCGACAAACCGGGTGTGCCGCTGGCAAACGTTACTGTCAGAATGCGTGGGGTGGTGAATGCGGTGTTGACGAAGACAGATGGGAAATTCAGCATTCCAATGCCCGGCAAGAAAAATGGTGATGTTATTATCCTGCAGAGTGCTCGTAAAAGTGGGTATGAGTTGGTAGACCCTTCATTGGTCGGTCGTCAGCAAGTGTTCTCTAAAACTGTGCCCATTGAGATCGTGATGGTTAGTTCTGCTGAACTTGCCGCTAATAGGCAGCGAATAGAGCGCATTGCCTATCAAAAGGCGGAGAATAATTTCCAGGCGCGGTTGAAAGAACTGAAAAAGGAGGTGGAGGAACTGAAACTGACGGAGGAACAATACCGTCAGGAGTTGCAGGCACTGCAAGATAAGTATGAGAAATACCAGTCACTGATCAGTGGGATGGCAGACCGTTATGCCCGTACTGACTATGACCATCTGGACTCTATTGACAGGGAGATAAATATCTGTATCGAGAATGGGGAACTGGAAAAAGCCGACTCTCTGATACATACCGTCTTTGACCCTACTACAGCAGTCGAGCGAAACCGTGCGGCAAAAGAGGGGGTGAGGGCTAAACAAAAGTTGGCACAAGACGTGATTGATGAGGCTAATGAAGAGAAAAAACGATTACTCCATATTCAAAAGAAAGTAAAAGAAAGTAGGAATGAGTAAGTTAAAATCTTTTGTTTGTATTTTGCTCATGGGTATTGTCATGGTGACACAAGCCCAGACCCAGCAGGGGTATGTGAAGACATTAGGACGTAACAATAAGCCAGGTGTGGCTTTGGGCGGGGTGTCTGTGAGAGTAAGAGGTGGTCATAATGCGGTACTCAGTGGACCAAACGGAAAGTTTTCCATTCAATTAGTTGGCAAGAAACCAGGTGACGAATACAGATTACAACAGGTGCAGAAACAGGGGTACGAACTTAAAGAGAAAGAGGTGATAGGTCGTCCGTATGCCTATTCCACAACGGTACCCTTGACCATTGTCATGGTGTCCCCAAAAGCTCATCAAGAGGAGCTACAGCGAATTGAAAACGGAATATATGCGGCAGTAGGGAATAAATACAAAAAAGACCTGGTTTCATTAGAGAAACAGAAGGAAAACAACAAAATAACTATAGAACAATATCGTCAGCAAATACGAGAGTTACAGGATAATTTTGAGAAGGCACAAGGACTAATAGAAAGCTTAGCGGAGCACTATGCTTGTGTAGACTATGATTACTTGGATGATAAAGAGCGGGAGATTAATTCCTGCATTGAGAATGGTGAGTTGGATAGGGCAGAGCAGTTGTTACAGCAATTGGATGTGGAGAAACGTCTTGCAGAGATAGAACAGCGCATCAAAGCGGGAAATCGGTTGCTCGCTGAGGCAAATGAGGAAATGGCTCGTGTGCTGAAGCAACAGGAGAAGGATGCTGAATACCTGTATCAACTCTACACCTTCGCTTTGGCAAGATTCGACAATGAGAAGGCACGTTTTTATATAGAGACCCGTGCCGCATTGGATCCTGCCAATGTCAAATGGCAAATAGAAGCAGGTGAATTCCTTCAGGAATACCTTTCAGATTATAAAGGTGCGAAGGGATATTATGAAAAAGCATTCAAAAGCTGTCAGGCTCGGTATGGTGCCAAGAGTTATGAGATGACAGAATGTTATGTGGCTTTGGGGAATGCCTATTATTATTTAGGTAAATATGATGATGCCAAAAAGATGTATATAAAGGCTCTGGAAGGTAGAAAACAATTATACGGCGAGGTGCATGAGAGCCTGGTGGAACCTTATTGCTGTATAGGTAATATTGTATTTGCCCAGACGCAATATGACAAGACATCAGCAAGAGAATATTACCAAAAGGGATTAGATATCTGTAATGCCACTAAAGGAGAAAACCATAAGGAGATAGCATCTTGTTGTTATTGTCTGGGTTTGTGCGATTTCTCAACAGGTGTGTTGCATAATATTTCTGATGAGAAACTGTCTCAGAAAGAAATTTCTGATGCTGTTTATGAATTAAAGCGTGCTATCGAGATATGGCAGAAAAAGAGAGGAGAGAACAACTCAAATATTGCTCATTGTTATAAGGCTATAGGTGACATTTATATGCAGATGATGGACTTCAAGCAGGCAATCGCTTACAATGAAAAGGCAGTGAGTATTTGGAAACAGATGTTTGGTGATATTCATGTTACACTATCTGATGCCTATTTCTCATTAGGCTCTATCTATAGTTCCATTCCTGATTATGATAAAGGGATTTACTACTATCAGCAATCCTTAAAGATAAGGGAACAACTATTAGGAGCTGACCATCCTAAAGCAATAGCGGCAAAAAAAGAAATAGAATCTCTAAATTCAGAGATTAAGATGAAGGCAAAATTGTCTGGGGAAGATTCTTTTAAGAAAGCCATCGAGTACATGAATCATAAGGAGTATAAGAAGGCACTTGAACTATGTGAGAAGATTGTTACTCAATTAAAGAAAGAGGATGAGTCAAGTCCTGAAGTGGCAAATGTCTATAGTTTCATGGGAATGATTACTTCTATGATGGGAGACCGGCAGGGAGCGATAGGCTATTATAATCAAGCATTATTAATCTGGGAAAAAACAGATACTGCTCATCATCACGAAGCTGCCGTTTCTTATTTGATGGCAGGACAATTGTTCCTTTTAGACGAGCAATATTCTTTGGCATTGCAATATGGAACAGCGGCAATTGAGATATTCTCAGAACTGGAGGACGTTGATTTGTTGAATCTCGCTAATTGTCACTCCTTGGTGGGAAAGGCATCCTTGATGACAGGGGATCTGCAAAATAGTAAAGAGCATTTAGAGAAGGCAATAAAGATTCAAACAGAAGTAAAAGGTGGTGTAGATAAGGATACTAAAGACCTTCAGACCATATTGGAAGCAGTAAATCAATATATAGAAAAGAATAAAAAACAATCATGAAACAACAGGACGAATACAAATATTTCGCATTCATCAGTTACAGCTCCAAAGATATGGAGTGGGGAAAACGGGTGCAGAAGAAGTTGGAGGGCTATAAGATGCCTGCCACGTTGTGTAGTGAGCATGGATGGGATCGGAAACCTATCAATCCTGTGTTCTTTGCACCCACGGATATCCAACCGGGGGGACTGACGGAGGAGTTGCAGGAACGGCTGCGTGCTTCCCGTAACCTGATCGTCATCTGCTCCCCTCATTCGGCACAGTCGGAATGGGTGGGCAGGGAAATCGAGTTCTTCCACCAGTTGGGGCGCACGAAACAGATTCATTTCTTTATCGTAGATGGACTGCCGCATAGTGGCAACCCTGAGACAGAATGTTTTAATAAGGTGGTGGAGACTCTTGGACTGCCTGAGATCCTGGGGGCTAATATCCATGAGAAGATTTTCAAATGGGATTGGCTGAACAAGGAACGTGCTTATGTACAACTAGTATCCAAACTGTTGGGCGTGGAGTTTGATGCCATCTGGCAGCGGCATAAGCGCCTGTTGATACAGAAGGTTATTGCATGGACTGTTGGTGTCATGGTGGTCCTCGCTGCCCTTTTCTATATGTGGCATTCCAACCAACCGGTAGATGTCACCATACGTCTCAACGAGACATCGGTCCATAACTCCCAACTTCCTCCGCTGAAGGATGCGGCAGTGATGATGACGATGGACAACGAGACGAAGACAGACACCGTCCATGCGGTGGATGAGACAGCCCAGTTTACCAACATCCCTTCCCGCTTTATTAATAATAAGGTACGTGTGAGGATTGACTGTCAGGACTTCCTGCTTGTTGATACCGCTATCGTTTTGACGAAGGAGGCAACGATAGACATACAACGCAACCCGGATGTCTATGGTAAGATCCGCTTCCGTCTGTGGAATCCCCATACAGAGCAGGCAATAGGTAATAGTAAGTTGGAAATAGAAGGACATGAGGTTCTGTCAGACAAGGATGGTCTTGTACAACTGACATTGCCCCTCGACCAGCAGCGACCAGTATACAAAGTCATCTCCTCTGTCCCTTTAGAGACAGACAGCATCTTTATGCCTTGTGGTGAGGATGATGTGATACTGACGAAATAGTTACGCTTTCTCTATCTTGAAACCCAGTTTCAGAATAAGTTTCAGGGTCTCTACAGAGGTGTTGCGGTCGAAGTCTTTTTCCTTCTCTGGCAAATCCTCATAGGCGACGAGACAGGGGTGGTGCTTCTGTGCGTCATCCCTTTCCTTACCATACGTCCATCCCTGACGGATGCGTCCTTGTGCCCATATTTCATGCACGTTCTTTGCCATTGCCTCCAATAAGGGGGCTAATTCCTTCGGCAGTTGCATGTCTGAGGTATCGATTGGTTGTGGGGTGTAGTTATTTGTCTTCATGGGCGTTTAAAATGATATCAATTGTTCTGTCCATTACCTGATAGTCGTAAGCCTGATAGTCTTTGGTGAGATCCTGCCAAGGTTTCAGACAACTATGGGTCTTCCGCAGGTTGTCATCCTTCTCTCCCCAGACATACCCTGTCATCTCGTGAGAGGCACACCATCTCAGGTGCTCGCAAATGGCAAGGTTCTTCTTCTGTTCGTCAGTGAGCTTGTCAAAATCTTCTTTCTTGCTTTTTCTTGACAAACCGACTAATGTCAGTTTGGTGTCTATATGACGGCTGTTGGCAATATCCTGATTCTCTTTCCTGATGACGGCATTGATATCGTCGAGGGTTACCTTCTCACGCTCTTTAAGCCGATAGGATACCCCATCCTGTTCTTCCTTCTCACAGATAAGATGCCGTTGCTCCCAAGTGGGGTCATCCTTTTTCTTAAAGGTATATCCGGCATAAAATTCTTTTGCCTGACGTAAGGTGTCCTCGTCAATGATGTTCTTATAAGTATAGAGTTCCTCATAAGTACCAAAGATGACAAAGACATCCTGCAACTTCTGGTTGTAGAAGTGAGCCATCTCTTTCATCCAGCTCTCGTTCTCTTTCGAGTAAGTGCGGATGAAGATTTTAAAGTTGCTCATATCTTTCCCTTTCTTCATGGCTTTGTCAAGGATGTCAATGGCAATCTGCATATCCTTTTTGTCGTTGCCAATGGCGATGATGATATAGTTCAGCATAAGGATTTGCCCGTCAACCCATCTCCAGAAGTCCATCGATTGCTCATCCATTTTAAGCAGTTCTATTTCCTTGCTGTCAAGGAGTGCGGGGGAATTGTTATAGAAACTGCCTGCAAGTTGATCTATCTGCTTGTCTACCGCATAGCATTTAAAGGGACTCCTTCTGCCCTCCAAATTAGGAAATGCCCCGAACTCGTACAAGTACCTGACGGCATCGCGTCCTGTTTCCCCAAAACCGATGACCAGAGCATTGAAACTGTTTTCAACAACACCTTTCTTGGTGTTGGGACTGACAAAGCTGATTGGCTGGTATTCCACATGATTCTTCAGTTGCTGAATGGATAGATTGGCGATATCCAGCAGGTGAATGTTAGGATGCGTGTCTTTTTGTTTGAGGTATGCCATCTTCTCGACGACACTGTTCTCTTTGTTCTTGCGGGCAAGACAATAGATGTCTATCTGTTTCTCCTTGCAAACAGCGTCCTGCATGAGGTTGATGGCAGACTTGATGTTGTCGTCCTCCTGTTCATACAGTAAGAAACACCTTGTCTGGGAATGTCGCTCAATGAGCTTCTTCACGGTTCGAAGGTGTAACAATTCTAAGATATTCCCATCTTCAGATTCCATGTCTGACAGGTTGCCAAAAGCACTTTTGATGGTATAGTTCACGCCTGCCAGCTGGTTGATGTATTCTTGATGATAATTGGAGAAACCAAATAACTGGCTAAGGTTCAGTCCTTCCTTTTGCTCGTCGCTGCTATTTGTCAGGTCAATAAAGATGATGTGTTCCTTTCCCTGTTTCTCCTTTTGGATGTCCCGTGCCAAGGTGATACTTTGTTCGTTGAGTCCGAAGAAGATATTAAGTGGCGCATCCGAAGGAAGGAAATACCACCATTTCCCTTGAAGGTACGACTTGGAGCGCTTCCAGAAAAAGTTGATGACAAAAATGGCACTGACGAGAATGGCGGACAAATGAATGACGGCGAAAAGGGTCATATACGTCGGATTTGTCGTATAAGTACTGCATATTTCCTGATATGCCGTATTGCCTACAAACATACCAATTGCTGCTATCAGCGGACGTACCACACTGGCGAGAAGTGACTGTGAGGTGCCTCCGAAGAAGAAACCGACATAGTAAAGTGTCCATCCGCTGATGAGTGTTATCAGGGCATAGAGCCGTAACCTTATTCTCCCTTGTTCTTTTATGAAGTAGGAGAATATGAACCTGATTAGGAGTACTGCAATCAGAAGGAGTGGTATCATCAAAATGATTCTCATCGTTTTATTTTTTTTAGTTATTTCGTTTGCGAAGATACAAAAAATAATCAATAATCCAACAATCTACAATAAGAAAGGTGCAATTTCATTCTATTCAGATGAATGGCGGCTTCTCTCGTTGGCAGTGTCTTAGGATGTTTTTAGAATCCTATGCGGGGCTTGGGCTTCGGGACCTCTATCGGTTGGATGTCGGCGGGAGTGATGGCGAAGCATTTCCTGATGGTCGGGGCATCATTCGCAAAGGCGAAGTTCACACAGCGCTTGGCATGCGCCAGATAGATATGTTCCAGGAGGTTGGCGACGAAACGGGCATTGCCCCATGTGTTGGCATCACGTCCGGCATACGCCTCAGTCAGCAGGGTGCGGTATTTCGTCCAGGCAGCACGGGTGAAGTGGTAGCTGTACTCTCCTACCCTACGCCGTGTGATCTCCATCAGCTCGTCGACGGTGAAGTCGGCAAACTCGAAACGGTTAGGAAACCGGGAGGCAAGACCCGCGTTCAGGTCGAGCAGTTGCTGCATCGGCTCCTTATACCCGCAGAGCACGATGGCAATGTCACGGCACCGCTCGTTGGACAGGATGTCCATCAGCAGGGGGATGACCAGTTTGCCGGGGTCGTTAGGGTGGGCGGAGTTAAGCATGTAAGCCTCATCAATCATCAGCACACCACCCTGTGCCATCTCCAGTACCTGCCGTACCGCCTTCTCCTCGTCACCCCAGTTCGAACCGAGGAACGTACCGCGGTTGCACACCACCACATGTCCTTTGCTGAGTGCCCCTGCCTCTTTCAGCAGTGAGCCGTAGATCTTACACACCGTCGTCTTCCCCGTTCCCGGTTTCCCGAAGAAGATGGCGTGCAGTGACACCTGATGCTCCTTCCACCCCGGAGTCCCCACCGCCATCAGGCGGTTATACGCCGTGAACACCAGCATGTCGCTGATCTGCTGTTTGATGTTCTTACACCCCACCAGTTTGTCCAGTTCCTCCTTCGGGTTCTTGATGGGCAGGAGCACCTCCACCCTCACCGAGTTATTCTCGTTAAACCTCACCGTACCGTCAGGGTAATCGTCAAGGTCAACATCGTCAATGTCATTGTCATCGTCATTGTCATCGTCATTGTCCTCGTCATTGTTAACGTCCTCGTCCTCCTCCAGTGCGGAGTCGATAAACTCTTGCAGCATCCGGGAGAACTCATCATCCTCCTCATTAGTAGTTGTTGTTTCCATGGTCTCATTGAGTAACTCATCTAACTTTTCTGTCTCTTCTTCCATTGTGTTTTAGTTGTTAAAGCCAATAAGTATGAATAGGTATATCGTATTCACTCCCCGAAACAGGGAGCGCATGAGAGAGTAGCCCACGATGTCAAAGAACGCTTTAAGCGAGCGAAGAGTCAAGCTTGTTTGAACTCTTCCGAGCGTTGCGTTTTTCGAGCATAGCTCAAAGAGCGCACGACACACCACACACAGTGCTACACCATGTGCTGTTTAGTCAGTTATTAAAAATCAGGTTATATTTCCTTGCCTTCCATCATTGCGGGTGCAAAGATAATTAAAAATCCGAATATCCTCCAAATGTTTCGCTAAGATTTTTTTGCATTTAACATTCGAGCTCTTATCATTAAGAGCCGAATTATACCTAAAATCCTCTGAATTCTGTTACAGAGCGTCTAAAAATACTCTCTTACAGCAAACTCAAACTGGTCAATGAAAATTTGCTTGAAGGCATACAGGTTATTTTGCTCATAGAATATAAGCATAGCCTTTTTGTAGTCAATAGAATCTACAGAACGAAAACTCAATGGACAATAGCCATTGGCTATCAGTATGGCATTACTGGTGAGGCGGGCTGTTCGCTTGTTGCCATCAGAAAAAGCCTGAATATACGATAAAAGTACAAGCGTCAGAAGTGCTTTCTCAAAAATGCTGTCCCTGCTGTTAATAAGGTTGCATGTATCACGCATGGCATCACGAATTTGAAATTCATTATCCAACGGATGGTAATTGGTACCAGTGATACCCACGCGCCGATGACGAATGCCTCTATCCACAGAGAGCTCCTTGGTCAGCAACCGATGGATATCCTCAATATGGCTAACCGTTAAAGTCTGCAGATAGTCAGGATTGTCAAGAATAAAGCGCAACGCATCTTTATGATTGAGCAGCATCACGGCTTCTTCCTTTGTCTTTCCGTCGGCAGTCTTGCTCTCCCGAAGCAGACGCTCTGTCTCCAGCAAAGAATAGGTATTACCTTCTATCTGTGACGATTTCCAACTAAGGTCAATGCCCAAACGCTCCATCTCCTTGCGGTATTCATTATCAGTCATCTCGCTTACATGTTGGCGAAACTCAGCTTGTAACTCCTGTAGATGTAAATTCTCTTCGTCGGTAAAAAGCCTCACGGCAGGGAGCTGCTCACGAATCAACTCAAAGTTGAACGAGGTCTGCATCTGTCGCTTGTCCACATCAACTGAGAAATAAGTATCCAGATTAAGCGGCATCAACAAATGTGCCTGATCAGAAAGACGATAACGAGTGGCACGAGCCTTGCCTACAACGACAATATCACCATAATGCACACCAGTAGCAATGAGACGCTTCAACGTGGCATCGCTACTATCGAAAGCAATACCTTTTGCTATTTCATCGCGTGAAGAAAGCGGATGATAGTGCAAAAACTGTAGAATCTCTCTTGATATATCCATCACTCCAAGTTTAAATCAGCGCAAATATAGCGATTATTCTTTGATTATCGGCTCATTGTGAACTTAAAAATACATAAATTCCACTAATTTTGAGCCGATTGTGCCCAAAGACATCATTCCGTCGTATTTGATAAATAAAACTGTCGCAGACCCTCCCGGGCTTGCGACAGATACATTGCCTTCCCCTTTTGGAGGCGTTTTCTTTTTAAAAAACTGACTGACCCTCACGGGCTGGCAGTTAGCTTTTAACATTTTAGTTTAACAATTAAACATTTCCTTGTTTCCAAGAAAAGTCGTCGCTATAGCGAGGAGTCGAACCTCATCATCGCCCACCGTCTGAGCTACTTAGCGTCATCTAACAAAAAACATGAAAAAAAGCCCTGCCACTCCCCCTGTCATTCATACACACCACGACACACGAAACCCCATAGGGATATATGAAAAGAGAGTACCGCCATTGCTGGCATACTTCTTAGAAATATATAAAGAGTCGGAGTCGAAGGCGGATATGAAATCTACCCACGTAGACGTCTCTGATGCATCACCGCTGCATGAAGTTCAAACTTGCTAGATTTGGGAATACAGACAGGTAACGTTCGATAACGTCCTTTCGAGACTGGTCGTACAACTGACCTGAGGTCTCATTCTATTGATATTGTTTAAAGTCTGTCCACACATGAACACACTATCAGGTGCAAAGATAGGGATAATTCCTGAAACTACCAAATAATTTACTGATTTTTTAACGTTGACGATGACAATGACAATGACAGTAACATTGACTTCTTTCACCAAAGTGGATCATTCATCGACGAAGTCGCTTGCCAGAGCAAGAGTCCCCGAGTTTCATTTCTTAGAGCCAAACTTTTCTGTAGGCTATTCTAAGATTACTGAAAGGAACTCTCCCATTT
>CACYPF010000016.1 GCA_902776195.1 uncultured Prevotellaceae bacterium
ATAGTACGTTCTCTTATAAGAGAGAACTACGTATGGGGCTTGGAGCCTTCACCTCGGAGAATTTTGTATGTCTGTCATGGGAAAGCCTTCCAAGGGTGTCGGGAGCCTTTCCCAAGAGTCGTCCCGATGGCGCCTACGGGGCGTGCGGATGGCTCCCAAGACCCTTGGCGATGCTTCCCAAGGGTCTTGGGGATAGTTCCTTTACCCCCAAAGGAATGCCTTGCGTGACTCATAGGAGGCATCGGAGTACACCCATAACAGATATCGGAACAAGTGATAAACTATATCTTTATCATGGAGGCTAGTGTCTTCAGCCAAAGAACCAAACGGAAAATAGCCAAACAACCATATTCGACTGAAAAATATTTTGTTTTTCAATGGGTTTTTCATATCTTTGCCCAATAATTCTACTAAAACGACTGACAGATGAAGAAGATCATCCTTTACCTGCTAACTCTTTTGCCTATGGCAGTAGCAGCTCAGCCCATCACACAAAAGGAGATGAGCCGCATTTACCAAGAGGTACGAACACCCTATAAATATGGTATGGTGGTGGCACCGACAGACAACTATCACAAGATTGACTGCCCTACCGTCTTCCGTGAGGGAGACAGTTGGTTTATGACATACGTGGTCTATAATGGTAAGGAAGGACTGGACGGACGCGGTTATGAGACATGGCTTGCCAAAAGCGATGACCTGTTACACTGGCAGACACTGGGACGCATCTTGTCTTATAAGGATGACGGCTGGGACATGAACCAGCGAGGCGGTTTTCCCGCTCTCATCGACTGGACGTGGGATGGTTCCTATGCGATTGGGCAATACAAGAAGAACTATTGGATGACCTACATCGGAGGACATGGTACTGGTTACGAAGCGGTACGAGAGCCTCTGAACATTGGATTGGCATGGACTGATGGCGACATAACGAAACCTCACGAGTGGCAATCGGGCAACAGTCCTCTTGTCTGTATCACCGACAAGGATGCTCAATGGTGGGAGAAACTGACGGAATACAAGAGCACTATCTATGAGCTGAAAAGTGACAAACAGAAGGGAAAGGGAAGAAAAAGAGGCGGACTGCCTAAGGGCATCTCGAAATACCGTTTTATCATGTTCTACAATGCCGGCGGAGTGAATCCTGCCAATAACCTGAAGGCAGAACGCATCGGTATTGCCCTGTCGAATGACTTGAGAAAATGGAAACGTTACGACGGTAATCCCGTATACTTCCACGAGGCTCCTGGTATCATCACCGGTGATGCCCAGATTGTGAAAATGGGAGATCTATATATCATGTTCTATTTCTCTGCCTATAACCCCACCCGCAAATATGCCGCCTATAACACCTTTGCTGTTAGTAGGGATTTGCTGAACTGGCAGGACTGGACAGGACAGGATCTTATCACACCCTCCAAGTCATATGACGAACTATTTGCCCACAAGAGCTATGTGGTGAAACACAATGGTGTGGTATACCATTTCTACTGTGCCGTCAACAATGACCAACAGCGCGGCATTGCTGTTGCCACCAGCGTTCCCATGGGGCGAAGTGATGTACGATTCCCCGAGCCGGAAGCAAAGGGACGCCGTGCCATAACAAGCCTCAACGATGGTTGGACCGCCTCCTGTTCTGAAGGACGAGACATGACAGCAACAAACGTGACAATCCCCCACAACTTTGACGACTATTACGGCTACAGACAACTTCGACATGGTAATTTACATGGCAGTGCGACATATCACAAGATGTTCACCACCACAAAACAAAAAGGCAAGCGTTATTTCCTCCAGTTCGAGGGCGTAGGCACTTATGCCACAGTGACTCTCAACGGACATAAATATCCTCAAGAACTGGTAGGTCGCACAGTATGGACACTTGACGTGACAGATCGTCTGAAGGACGGTGAGAACCAACTTCGAGTGGATGTTGACCATCCTGCCATGCAGACAGCCTCTCCATGGGTCTGTGGAGGATGCAGCAGTGAATGGGGGTTCTCGGAAGGCAGTCAACCCTTCGGTATTTTCCGTCCTGTCAGTCTGATAGAGACTGATGAGATACGTATCGAGCCTTTCGGTGTCCACATCTGGAACAATGCCGCATGTGACTCCGTATTCATTGAGACAGAGGTACGCAACTATAGCAAGGAGACACAGACTGTAGAACTCGTTCAAAAATTCTCTCTTTCCAGTGGCAAGCAAGTATTCCGCCATGCAGAACCTGTGACCATCAAAGCTGGTGACAGTAAGACCTACTACTATGCCGAAAAGATAGAGAATGCTCATCGCTGGAGTCTCGATGACCCATATCTATATACACTAACCACGATGATCAAGCGGGCGATTATTGCCCAAGGAACAGAGAAATCCCAAACAGGCAGCAAGATTGAGACTGTTGATGAGGTACGCACACCTTTTGGCATTCGAAGCATTTCATGGCCAGTACACAGGAAGGATGGTGACCATCGTTTCTTGTTGAATGGTCAGCCTGTATTTATCAACGGTACCTGTGAGTATGAGCATCTCCTTGGCAGTAGTCATGCTTTCTCAAATGAACAGATTCGCTCGAGAGTAAAACAGATCGTCAATGGAGGTTTCAATGCCATTCGTGAAGCGCATCAGCCTCATCACCTGCTTTACCAACAGTTATGCGATGAACAAGGAATTCTCTTCTGGAGTCAGTTCTCAGCGCATATATGGTATGACACACATCGGTTCCGCAATAACTTCAAGCGTCTGCTTGTCAGATGGATCAAAGAACGACGCAACTCACCATCTGTCATCCTTTGGGGATTACAGAATGAGAGTGTGCTACCCAAGAAATTTGCGGAAGAGTGCAGTAACATCATCAGGCAACTCGATCCTACCTGCCGTGACCAGCGTGCCATCACTACCTGCAATGGTGGAGAGGGAACTGACTGGAATGTCATCCAGAACTGGAGTGGTACTTACGGCGGTTCTGCAGAGAACTATGACAAAGAACTGAAACAGCCAGAGCAACTTCTGAATGGTGAATATGGAGCATGGCGTACCATCGACCTACATGGTAATGCCAAATACAGCGAAGAGTCATTTACCTCACTTCTTGAGACGAAAGCACGTCTCGCCTATCAGGCGAAAGACAGTGTCTGCGGACATTTCCAGTGGATATTCAACTCACATGACAACCCTGGGCGCATACAACCTGACGGTGCTCTGAGACGTATCGACAAGATAGGTCCTATCAACTACAAGGGACTCGTCACCACATGGGAGGAGCCTACCTCCGCCTACTATATGTACCGACATCTCTTAAAGAACGAGAAAGTCTCCGAGAATACAGCGCTTCCCACTGCCGCTGACCGTAATAAAGACCTTCTGAAAGGGGCTGCAGACTATAACTACCTATATCGCATCAACTGCGGTGGTGATGCATTTGTAGACGAGTTCGGACAACAATGGCAGGCTGACGACACCCTATTCAGTCATTCATGGGGTCAGGACTTTGAGGGTATCAGTGCCTTACAGGCTTCTCAACGCCATATCACCACCGACATCAGAGGCACCAAGAGTGACCAGTTGTTCCAATACTTCCGCTTTGGCCGGCATCGTCTGTGGTATGACCTCCCCGTTCCTAATGGTGACTACCGTATAGAACTATATTTCGTGGAACCATGGCACGGACGTTATGCATCAGAGACTGCCGATTATGAAGGACTGCGAATCTTTGATGTCTCTGTGAATGACAAGAAGGTTGTCGATGACCTTGACCCGTGGGCGGAAGCAGGCTACTGTGGTTCCCTGAAGCGTGTCGTTTATACTAAAGTCCAAAAAGGGAAAATAAGGATCTCCTTCCCTGAGGTAAAGGCAGGACAAGCTGTCATCTGCGGTATTGCTATAGCCTCTAAAGAAGCAAGTGTTCCTAACACATCTACAGCTCCTGATAATTTGATGTCATGGCATGCGCTAGACACGGACACGATAGCCAAACTTCCTAAAGAACTATTACCAGCAGACACGGAGGCACGTCCTGCTTCCGTTTATGAGCCTGTCAAGGGAAAGGCGAAAGGTAAACTATCCACTGATACTGGTACTACTTTCATCATCACACCCGGTCTTGGACAAGAGTACGCCTTGCGTTTCCGTTACAAGAACACTACTGGTGATGCCATCCCTGTCCGTATGACCATCACTGACTCAAAGGGTGCCGTATTGGTAGACCGTGACGTGACATTCCCGCCAACACCGAATAAATGGAAAATGCTCTCAACGACTACAGGTACCCAGATCAATGCCGGTACATATAAGTTAAAGATGGAAACAGAACAAATAGAATTTAAAGAACTTGAAGTACAATGAGAACTGTCATTATATCGCTATGTTCCCTGTGCTGCCTGTCTATTTCCGCCCAACAGGAACACCACGACTGGGAAGACAACCACGTGTTGCAGATAAACCGTGAACCAGCACGGGCATATTTCATTCCTTATGGAGAGAAGGCGGGTGACCGCATGCTGTCACTGAATGGAGATTGGAAGTTCCGTTGGACAAAGACCCCCGAGGAGCGTATCAAAGACTTCTTCCGCACGGACTACGACACCTCAGGATGGAAAACGCTTGCTGTTCCTGCCAACTGGGAAGTCAACGGCTATGGCACCCCCATCTATATCTCTGCCGGTTATCCTTTCAAGATTGACCCTCCCTATGTCATGAGAGAGCCCAAGAAAGAATGGACAACCTATGAGGAGCGTAATCCTACCGGACAGTACAAAAGGACATTCACCTTGCCTGACGGATGGCAAGAAGGTCAGACATTCCTCCGTTTCGAGGGCGTCATGAGTGCTTTCTACGTATGGATTAATGGAGAGAGAGTCGGTTACAGTCAAGGCTCTATGGAACCGTCGGAGTTTAACGTCACCCCATATATCAAGAAAGGAGTCAACCAGATTGCCATCGAGGTTTATAAATACTCAGATGGCTCTTATCTGGAAGATCAGGACTTCTGGCGCTTTGGCGGTATTCATCGGGACGTGCTCCTGTATCATACTCCCGATGTCCGTCTAAGAGATATTGCCTTACGAGCATCCATGGACGGTGTATTGCAGATGAACCCACAATTCTCGGTCTTCGACGATGAGACAGGTGACGACTATCGTCTCGTTGCCACATTGCAAGATGGCAACCGCCCCATAGGTACCGACACCGTCGCAGCAATTGAAGTCCTTGACCGTGCTCACAAGGCTTCCCGCATGAATGAATGGTATCCACAACGTGGTTATCGTAAGTTTAACCGTATGGAGATAAAAGTCAACAACCCGCATCTGTGGAGTGTTGAAAGTCCTTACCTCTATACCCTCTGTCTGCAACTACAAAAAGGCGACGGTACTATCGTTGAACAAGTTACTCAGAAAGTGGGTTTCCGTACCATTCGCATAGAAGACGGACAGTTACTTATTAATGGACAGCCCATCAAGATACGAGGCGTTAATCGTCATGAGCACGATCCCCATAAAGCACGTGTGATGACAGAGGAGCTGATGATCAAGGATCTGAAACTGATGAAGGCTGCACATATCAATGCCGTAAGATTATCACATTATCCCAACTGTCCCCGGTGGTATGAGCTCTGTGACTCGATGGGTATGTATGTGATGGATGAGGCAGACTGCGAGACTCATGGTCTGCGTGGGACACTGGCATCGACACCAGATTGGGGAGATGCCTTCCTTGACAGAGCTATCCGCATGGCAGAACGCGACAAGAATCACCCTAGTATCATTTTCTGGAGTCTTGGCAACGAGAGTGGCTACGGTCCTAACCAAGCTGCCATGTCAGCATGGCTCCATGAGTTCGACCCCACCCGTCCTGTCCATTACGAAGGAGCACAAGGACTCCCCGACCCTTCAACGGTTGATGTCATCTCTCGTTTCTATCCCCGTGTGATGCAAGAATATCTGAACCCAGGTATTCCTGAAGGCTCAGATCAGGAACGCGCTGAGAATGCCCGTTGGGAGCGTTTGTTGGAAATTGCCCAGCGAGAAGGTGACCGCTGTACTTGGGTAGGTTCTGATGGCGGACCACGTCCTGTCCTGACCAGTGAGTACGCCCATTGTATGGGTAATGCCTTGGGTAACTTCAAGGAATACTGGGATGAGATCAACTCCAACAAACGGATGCTTGGTGGCTTTATCTGGGACTGGGTAGACCAAGGTATCATCAAAGACGGAAAGGTTCTCTATGGCGGAGACTTTGGTGACAAGCCCAACCTACACGCCTTCTGCATGAATGGTGTCGTGATGAGTGACCGTACCCTGACCCCCAAATATTATGAGGTACAAGCAGTTTATGGCAATGGTCCAGAGGTAAAGGTGAACACACAGAAGCCAAAAGCCCTGAAAACAAAAACTCTTTCGCCAGGAATCAGACAGATAATGTCTGCCGTCAAGCCGCAAGTCTTCCGTGCCCCTACGGATAACGACAAGAGTTTCGGCAACTGGTTAGCGAAAGACTGGAAACGCTGTGGTCTCGATACGCTAACGATTCCTATGACGATGAAGCAGAATGGGAATGAGTTGACCTTCACCTTCACGATTCCTGACGGTCTGCCACCACTTCCCCGTGTAGGTATTGTCATGGAGTTACCCCGTGATTATGAGCAACTGGCATGGTATGGACGAGGACCTTGGGACAACTACCCAGACCGAAAGCAATCCTGTCCGATAGGATGGTGGAAGTCAACAGTCAGTGAGCAATATGTCCACTATCCCCGTCCGCAAGACTCAGGAAACCATGAAGAGTGTACCCTTGTGGAACTGAAGACGAAGAAAGGAAAAGGTATACGGATTGAGGCTGTCGATGTCCCATTCTCGTTCTCCGCCCTTCCCTATTCCGCCCCCTATCTGGCAAGCAAGACACATGATTATGAGTTGCAAGATCAAGGAAAAGTATATCTGTCTATAGACTGTGCGGTGATGGGGTTAGGAAACAGTAGTTGTGGACCTGGAGTACTCAAGAAGTACACCGTGCCCACAACGCCTCAAACCTTACGGATTCGTATATTGCCTATTGAATAGTTCTGATTATTTCCTACCTGTCTGATAGAGCCATGTGGTGAGGAAACCCACCAGGAATATCACGGTGGTACCCAGGACGATAGCAAGATAGGGATGCAGATGCGGACCTGGCAACGACCACATCGAGGCAAGGGATATCCATGCGATGACAAGAATGCCAGCCACACAACCCAGGAGAGCACCGAAGCGGTTGATCTTCTGGGGGATGCACCCTAACAAGAACAATCCCAGCATACCACCTGAGAAGATACTTGACAGCGTCCACCACGCATCGATGATGCTCTCTACACTAAGCATAGCAATAGCGACACACGCTCCTAACAGTCCCACCCCGAAACTGCTCAATCTGACGATGGCAAGTTCCAGTTTCTGATGCTTGTGATGGTCATTCGGATCATGGTGACGAAGATGGTCAGCCACACTGCGCGCCTTGAGGAAGAAAGGACGAATGTAATCAGTCAGTATGATTGTGGCAGCTGAGGTCACACTGGTAGACACCGTACTCATTCCAGCTGCGAAGATGGATGCTATCAACAGACCACGCAGTCCGACGGGCAAGCCATTGACGATAAAATAAGGGAATACGTAATCTGGTTTCTCTGCTATTTCCGAAGGTAACGCAGCGACCCCTGCCTCATAATAGGAATACAATGCTGAACCTATCAGGAAGAACAATGCAGAAACAGGAATAAAGAGATAACCTCCAAAGAGTGCTGAGAATTTCGCATCTTTATCAGTCTTTGCCGCATGATAACGCTGCACATAGTTCTGGTCGATACCATAGTTCTGCAAGTTAATAAAGATACCATAAATCAAACACACCCAGAATGTAGAAGTTGTCAAGTCTGAGGTGAAAGCACCCAGTGAGAATTTATTTCCTTCCGGTGAGTTCATGGCAAGTTCAAAAGTCTGCATAGGACCTTCCGGCATGGAGAACATCAGAATTCCAAGACATAGGATTGCGCCACCGATCAAGATGATTCCCTGGATAGCATCAGCCCAGATGACAGCCTTCAGTCCTCCTAACATCGAATAGATGATGATAGCGACAGACGTGGTGATAATCACCACATGCAGGTTCCATCCCATAAGGATATACATCGGGACAGCAAGTAGATAAAGGATACTACCCATACGTGCTATCTGGGTTAGCAGATAACATGCCGAAGCGTAAAGACGTGCCCATGCCCCGAATTTCTCTTCCAGGAAGGTATAGGCAGACACAGAGCCACTATGCCGATAGAACGGAACGAAGTACTTAGCGGCAAAATAACTCGCAATAGGGATAGACAGGGAAAAGACGAAAGCATTCCAGTCAGCGGCAAAAGCCTTCCCCGGATAACCTATGTAGCTGATACTCGACACGTAGGTGGCAAAAATGCTCATACCTACGACCCAACCAGGAATAGAATGACCTGCTGACGTAAACTCATCAGCCGACCCTCCTTTCTTATAGAAAGAACAGCCGAACACCACCACGCCCAGGGTGAATACCAGAAAGACGATAAAATCTATCGTTTGCATAGGCTATATTTTCAGCTTACCATTCTCAATAGGAAGAGCGGCAAGTGCCTGACGGATCTTCTCACGCTCAGGCTCATTGAACTTATAGAATGGTGATGCTACGAAGTCGTCATTGATAATACCCAGCAAAGAGAGCGCACATTTCAGTCCTTTCAGGTAACTGGACCCATGCTTGCCAACCGTATATATACTTGTTGATATCTGCATGATATACTGCTGTAATTGGCGGACACGAGTCAAGTCTCCTGAACGAGCGGCATCATACATTGCCACATATAACTCCGGGAACATATTTGCTCCGCCATTGATACCGCCATGCGCACCCAGCAACACACACTCACCGGTAATCTCTTCCGGACCTACCAGCATCGCAAAATCAGGACGCTCCTGCATCTTATACATCACGGACTGGAAATAAACAGCATTAGCGCTGGAGTCCTTGAAACCTATCACTTGATGGTTCTGAGCAATACGACGCACCGTATCTGGGGCAAAGCTCACTTTCACATGTGACGGCATATTGTAAAGGAAGACGGGAAGCGGAAGCTGTGGTACCAGTTCCTCATAGAACTGAGCCAGCTCAGGCTGTCCTGTGGCAAAATAGTATGGAGGGGCAGAGACAACACCGTCAGCACCACACTCCGCAGCTACTTTAGCGAGCTTAATACTCTCCACTATGCTGGTGTCGGTGATACATGCGAGCAGTGGCAGCCTACCTCTGTTGATACGGCATGCCTCCTTGATCATCTGTTTGCGTACGTCATAACTCAGACTCTGCTCTTCACCTGTAGTACCAAGGATGAAGAGTCCATGAACACCGCCTGCGATAAGATGCTCTATCAGTCGTTCAAGGCTCTCAATATCAAGCGTCTCATTATCTTTTAAAGGGGTCACTAAGGGCGGAATGATTCCGCTAAGAGGTTTGTTTTGTATCATCTTCTTTATTCATTTGGTTTCTAATAAGACGACAGAGACTCCGATTTGTAACGAGTCAGAGGGTTACAAAACACCCTCAAAAGAGTCCTAATAATATAAATAAGGTAGAGAATATGATAAAGAAGATTGCAACAATAGGACTACTAACCGTGAGTTGGCTGGGAGCATGGGCACAAGCGGTTGACGTGACCACACATCGTCAGTACCTTAGTGGTACAGGATGCGACGACATGGTACAATGGGATTTCAAGTGCACCGATGGGCGTAACTCCGGACAATGGACAAAGATTGGCGTACCATCCTGCTGGGAGTTACAAGGTTTCGGCACCTATCAATACGGTATGCGTTTCTATGGCAAGGCAAGCCCTGAGGGAATAGCCAATGAGAAAGGACTTTACAAGACTGAGTTCTCCTTACCACAAGAATGGGCAGGAAGACAGATATTTCTCGTGTTTGAGGCAGTGTTTACCGATGCCCAGGTAACCATCAACGGTCGTAAGGCAGGTAATGGTCTCTATCAGGGAGGGTTCACACGCCATACCATTGATGTCTCCGACCGTGTATTCTTCGGCTCTAAGAAGAACCGCTTGGAGGTAGAAGTCTCCAAGGAGAGTGCCAACCCACAGGTTAACCTCGCAGAGCGTCGCGCTGACTATTGGAACTTCGGAGGTATCTGGCGTCCTGTCTTTGTGATTTCCAAACCTGCCCAGAATATCAACCGTGTAGCCATTAATGCTGGTATGGACGGACGTTTCAAGGCAGATGTATTCCTAAACCGTGCCCTTTCCGGTGGTACCGTAAGTGTAGAGGTGACAGATGCCAAGGGAGCAAAGGTGGCACAAAGCACAGCCTTCCCTGTTTCCAGTGATAAAGCGCTGGCTGATTTCGTGGTGAAGAACCCGTTACTATGGAATGCCGAGCAGCCCCATCTCTATACTGCCACTTTCACCTTGAAAGACGCACAAGGCAAGACTTTGCATGTCGAGCGTCAGAAATTCGGTTTCCGCACCATTGAGTATCGCCATCAATATGCAGGCGACAAGGAAGACGGTGTCTTCATCAACGGTAAGAAGGTCATCATGAAAGGTGCCAACCGCCATTCCTTCCGTCCTGAGACTGGTCGCACCCTGTCAAAGGCGAAAAATATCGAGGATGTGAAACTCATCAAGTCGATAAATATGAATGCCGTCCGCCTCTCCCACTACCCTGCCGACCCAGAGTTCTTGGATGCCTGTGACTCCTTAGGACTATATGTGGAGTGTGAACTGCCTGGTTGGCACTGGGCTCATGAGACCATCGTCGGTTCAAAGTTAGTAGAGGAGATGGTGACACGTGATGTCAACCACCCCAGTATTATCTTTTGGAGTAATGGCAATGAGGGAGGCTTCAACTACGAGTTAGAACCATTCTTTACCAAGTATGACCCACAACAGCGTGTCGTCCTCTATCCGTGGGCAAACCGCAACGGTTTCGAGACGAAGCACTATCGCTCATGGGGTGAGACGGCAGAGTACATGCGACAGAAAGAGATATTCATGCCTACGGAGTTCCTGCACGGACTGTATGACGGTGGTCATGGTGCCGGACTGGCAGACTACTGGAAACTCATGATGTCGAATCCCCGCTGTGCTGGTGGCTTCCTTTGGGACCTGATGGACCAAGGGGTGGTGCGTACGGATATGAACAACATCGTGGACTGCATGGGTAATTTCGGTTCTGACGGTATCGTTGGTCCCCATATGGAGAAAGAAGGTTCGTTCTATACCATCCGAGAGGTATGGAGTCCTATACAGATAGAGGCAAATGGTGACAAGTTAAAGGTCAGCAATGGCTATAACTTCACCAACCTGAAAGATTGCAAGTTCAGTTACCGGTACCTGACCATGCCTGCCTTTGGACAATCTGCCGTGAAGACCGTCAGTCAAGGTGTTTTAAACATAGGAAGCGTAGAACCCTTTGCCTCCATCACCATCGACAAGCCGAAGGGGTCTGGTGACGCACTACAGGTGATTGCCACGAACCCTAAGGGTGAAGAAGTATACACTTGGACTTTCAAGTCTGATGCCCTTGCGGTAGTTGATGGAGCAGGAACTCATTGCACCCAGAAAGAAACCTCAGATGAATTAGCTGTTACTGCCGCAGGGAAGACGTATGTCTTCTCGAAGAAAGACGGTCGACTGAAACAGGTGACCATAGGTAGCAAGACTTTCACACTGAGCAATGGTCCCCGCTTTGTTGCCGCCAAGCGTAGCGACCGCTCACAAGACGGTTTCTATAACCATGACGACAAAGAGGCTTTCCAAAAGAAGACAGACTATACCGAGTATGCTGACCAAGGTTCCTTCTGTGGTTTTGAACTGAAAGATAATGTACTGACGGCACACTACCAACATGGTTCCCTCAGCACTGTCAAATGGGACTTCAACAGTCATGGTGAGGTGGCGATACATGCCGATTACTATTTCAACGGTGTAGTAGACCTTCTGGGTATTGCCTTCGACTATCCGGAAGACAAGGTCAAGAGCAAGCAATGGGTAGGACGCGGTCCATACCGTGTTTGGCAGAACCGCCTGGAAGGTCCACAATACGGCTATTGGCAGACCAGCTATAACGACCCCATCCCCGGTGAATCGTTCGAATATCCAGAGTTCAAAGGATATTTCGCTGACGTGACATGGATGCAGGTAGAGACAACAGAAGGTAAACTGGGCATCATCGCTCCCGATACCTATGTGGGTATCTATACCCCACGTGATGGCCGTGACCATCTGCTCTACACATTGCCAGAGACAGGCATCGCTCTACTGAAGGCAATTCCCGCCGTACGCAACAAGGTAAACACAACCGACTTAAACGGACCTTCCGCACAACCCTACTGGGCACAAGGCAAGGGTTCCATCCATGTAACCCTCTGCTTCGAATGAAAAGGACAGTACTCGCCACCATTGTCATGTGCCTTGCGTTGATATCGCAAGGGAAAGACACCACCAAGCCATGGACTTTCTGGTATTGGATGTATGGAGCCGTCTCCGAGCAAGGTGTCAAAGCTGACCTTCAGGCAATGAAGGATGTGGGACTGGGAGGCTGTTACCTGATGCCTATCCGAGGTGCTGTAGAACGACCAGAATATGAAGGCAATGCCGATGCCCTGAGTGACAACTTCTGGAAAATGGTCGACTTAGCCCTTGTGCAAGCTGACTCCCTCGGCTTGGGGATGGGTATTCACGTTTGTGACGGCTTTGCTCTGGCTGGTGGTCCATGGATTAAGCCAGAGGAATCAATGCAGAAGATTGTGTTCTGTGATACAATCATGGGGGGAGGCTTCCATCATTTCCGAATGTCCAAGCCTCAACACTATGAGAATTACTATGAGGACATCGCTGTCTATGCGATACCTGTCAAGCAAGACAGACCTGGCAGTCCCAAGGTCTCCTATTCCCCAGAGGTAACCATCAATGCGAAAGGTGTATATTGTGCTGACACTCCCTGTTGGATACAATATGAGTTCGATAGTTCCACATTAGTGCGGAACATTGAAATAGAACCCTCTGGTACGAACTTCCAATGCCAGCGACTGAGTGTCAAAGCATCTGACGACGGGGTGATTTTCTATGCTGTCAAACAGCTTACGCCCCCTCGACAGGGATGGCAGAACACGGGTTTCAATACGACATTCAGTATTCCTCCCACCCGAGCCAAGTATTTCCGTTTTGAATGGACGCCAGAGGGAACAGAACCAGGCGCTGAGGATCTGGATGCCGCTAAATGGAAACCCGTTCTCAGACTGAAGAATATCAAGTTCGGCAGTTGGTCTATCATCGACAACTGGGAGGGCAAGGCTGGGAATGTATGGCGCATCGCCCCTGATACCTCCAAGGAAGAACTGTCTGCTGACGACTATCTTCGTCCACAGGACATCATCTGTGCCAAAATGGATGGTGATATGTTGGAGATCGATTTACCCAAAGGTATGTGGCGCATCCTGCGAATGGGACACACCTCTACAGGTCATACCAATGCGACGGCTGGTGGTGCTAAGGGATTAGAATGTGACAAGTTCTCAAGACAAGCAGTGGAGAAGCAGGTGGATCACTGGTTCGGACTCTTCATGAACCGTCCTAACTATCAGGCAATCCAATACCTGCATGTCGACTCTTGGGAGTGTGGCTCGCAGAACTGGAGCAAGATTTTCGCCCAGGAGTTCCAACGACGCAGGGGATATGACATCATTCCCCTCTTACCTGTCTATGCTGGTGTTCCCATGCAAGGGGGGGATGATATCCTGAGAGACATTCGCAAGACGATCAATGAACTTGTCAACGAGGTATTCTTCGTCACAGTATCACAGAAAGCAAAGGAATATGGTGTACAGCTCAGCAGCGAGAGTGTTGCCCCCACCATGATCTCTGACGGTATGGAACACTATAAGTACGTGGATGTTCCGATGGGTGAATACTGGTTGAACTCCCCGACTCACGACAAGCCTAACGACATGCTCGATGCCATCAGTGGTGCCCATGTCTATGGCAAGAACATCGTGCAGGCAGAGGGATTCACAGAGGTCCGTGGGGTATGGGACGAGACACCGGCGAGTGTCAAGCCCCTACTCGACCGTAACTTCGCCTTGGGCATGAACCGTTTGTTCTTTCATGTCAACACCCATAACCCGTGGCTCGACCGCAAACCGGGTATGACCCTCGACGGAATCGGTCTCTTCTTCCAACGTGACCAGACGTGGTTCCCAGAGGCAAAAGCATTCGTTGACTATATCACCCGTTGTCAGACCCTGCTGCAGAAAGGAACACCTGTGGTGGACATCGCTGTCTATACTGGTGAGGAGATACCCAGTCGAGCCCTGACTCCCGACCGTTTGGTTTCCATGCTTCCAGGTTTGTTTGGTGCCGAGCGCGTGGCTTCCGAGCAGAAACGACTTGCCAATGTCGGACAGCCGATGGAGGAATCACCTGTTGGTGTGCGTCACTCTGCTGGCATCATCGACCTGAAAGACTGGATTAACCCATTACATGGCTACCAGTATGACTCAATGAATAAGGATGCTTTGCTGACACAACCCTTTAACTATAAAGTATTAGTCATTCCCAAAGGTTGTCTCATCTCCAAGGAGGCACATGAGCGGATAGAACAATTGCGCCAGCAAGGTGTCGTGGTCATCGATAAGCCTTGGCACGGAGAGACGATAGAGGGCATCGAACCCGATGTGATTCTTCCTGAAGGTATTGCCTATACCCATCGCCAGACAGATGACCAAGACATCTATTTCCTCGCCAATCAAGAGGGAAAGGAACGGGAGGTCACTGCGTCATTCCGTTGTACGGGACGCATCCCCTATATCTATAATCCCGTCACCGATGAGACAACGAAGGTCGATTATACCGAGGAGAATGGTAGGATGAAAGTAGCTTTCACCATGCCCGCTTGGGGCTCCTTGTTTGTTCCCTTAAAGGAAACTCACGGTTTCCACGAAGGAAACTCACGGTTTCCACGAAGGAAACTCATAGTTTCCACGAAGGAAACTATTGGGAGCTCCTATTATGTCACCTTTAAAGAAAGCAATATCACCCTCGACAACCAGCAATTGTTTGACTGGAGCAAGCATCCTGACGACCGGATCCGTTATTTCAGCGGTCATGTGATGTATACTACAACATTGAAAATGAGAAAGCTTCCCAAGGGACGTTCGTGGATTGTTTTCCCCGATGTCAGGGACATTGCCCATGTATGGGTGAATGGTGTCGACTGCGGCATCGCATGGACAGCACCCTATGAGGTGGAGGTGACGAAGGCTTTGAGAAAAGGCAAAAACAAGATTGAGATAGAGGTCGTCAACACCTGGCAGAACGCCCTGCGAGGCATGGACCAGGGGAAGGCACCCTATGAAGGTATCTGGACGAATGCCAAGTATCGCAATAAGGGCGACAACCTGTTGCCTGCCGGTCTGTTAGCACAACCCGAATTAAAAACAGAACAATGATATGAGACGCATCACATTTTTTCTTTTCACATGTTACCTGTCCCTGTGCTATTCCTTTGCAGAGGTCAGACTACCCCGTTTCTTCAGCGACAACATGGTGTTGCAACAGCAAACAGAGTGTAACCTATGGGGGACTGCCGACAAAGGTAAGACTGTCAAGGTCACTACCTCATGGGACCAGAAGACTTATCAGGTGAAAACCGACAAGGACGGCAAGTTTGAGGTGAAGGTACAGACACCGGAGGCTGGCGGTCCTTATGAGATTACCTTCACAGAAATGTCCTCTCACCTCTCACCTCTCTCCACTTGCACCTTAGGCAACATCCTTATCGGTGAGGTATGGATCTGTGCGGGACAGTCGAATATGGAGATGCAGATGAAAGGGTTCAAGCAACAACCCGTCGAGGGAACGACGGAAGAGCTGTTGCATTGTAAAGACTCCCAACTGCGACTATTCACCGTCAAGCGCCATGTATCACTGACTCCAAAATACAATGTGACAGGACAATGGAACGAGGCAAATAGTGCCTCTGTCCGTGATTTCTCGGCAACAGCATACTATTTCGGTCGTGCCTTACGCTCCACCTTAGGCATTCCCATAGGACTCATCGTCACCGCATGGGGCGGTTCCGCCTGTGAGGCATGGATGAAAGCCGACTGGTTGCGTGCCTTTCCGAAAGTAAAACAGACCATTACGGTAGGAGATGTCTCGAAACTCCAGCAACGCTGTCCTACTGCTCTCTTCAACGGACAGCTGCATCCCCTCATCGGCTATACGATGAAAGGTGTTATCTGGTATCAGGGTGAGGATAACGTTCCTCGTTATGACTACTATGCCCCTCTGTTGAAAGCAATGGTTGAGGGTTGGCGTGAAGAATGGAAACAAGGTGAGTTTCCTTTCTACTATTGTCAGATAGCCCCATACGACTACTCCCTGATTGACTGGAAAGACAGTCAGTACCTGCGGGAACAACAGGCAAAGGCAGAGACGATGATCAACAATGCCCGCATGGCAGTACTGATGGACGCTGGCTTAGAGTATGGCATCCATCCCCGTAAGAAGCGTCAGGCAGGTGAGCGGCTTGCCCTTCTCGCCCTTGCCAACACTTATGACATCAAAGGATTACCCGAGTTTGCCACCTATAAAGAGGTGACATTCCAGAACGACACCGCTGTCATCGCCTTCGACCGCTCCAAAGAATGGGTATATTTCGAGCATGGCACTACCTCCAACAACTTTGAGGTTGCAGGTGCTGACAAGGTATTCCATCCTGCCACGAAGGTATGGGTGTCACGTAACAGAGTCTATGTCACCTGTGATGCCGTCAAACAACCTGCCGCCATCCGCTATGCTTTCAAAGACTGGGCTGACGGTGACCTGATGCATGACGGTCTGCCCGTTTCCTCTTTCCGAACAGATAACTGGTAACAACTATGAAGAAGAACATCCTCCTCTCCATTTTCCTGGCGTTAGCCACGCTTATACAAGGAGCCGACTATATCCCCAAGGACTATGTGTGGACGACCCCCAGCAAGAATGCCAGTGAGTCGATGCCGTGCGGTGGTCATGACATCGGCATGAACGTATGGGTGGAGAAAGGTGACCTGCTCTTTTACATCGCACAGAGTGGATGGTTCGATGAGAACAATACCCTGTTGAAGGCTGGTCGTTGGAGACTGCACCTGGACGGGCAGCCGTTTGACGGGCAGGACTTCGAGCAACGCCTATGTCTTGATGAGGGTGCTGTATATATCAAAGGAAAAGGTGTCAATATCAGACTTTGGGTGGATGTCTACTCCCCCGTTGTCTTTGCGGAGATTGTTTCACAACAGGCAAGAGAGGCGACTCTCAGTTATGAGAGCTGGCGGTATAAGGACCGTCCTGTGACGAAGGCAGAGTGCCAGCAGTGCTCTTATAAGTGGGTTATACCCAAGGACTGTATGACGTTTGCAGACAGCATCCGTGCCTCCAAGAGTCGACTTACCTTCTATCACCAGAACAGACAAGAGACAGTATTCGACTTTACCGTCTCTCGCGAACGCCTGGATGCCATCAAAGACCAGCTCTATAATCCCATCGGTCGTCTGAAAATGGGTGGTATCATGCAGGCAGACGGTTTCTCGTATACCGGGACTACTGACGGCAGATATGCCTCAACAGACTTTCGTAGCTGGAACTTCCGACGGAAGAAGATGAAAAAGAGCCTGGTGACTATCCAGTTATACACGGGTAAGGAACCTGCTCAGTCGGTCAACGCCACCGTGTCGAAGGAGAGAAGCAGTGCTTGGTGGCATGGCTATTGGCAGCGTAGTTTCATAGAGACTGACTGCCAAAGACCAGAGGTGAGACAGATGGTCCGCAACTACGAACTGATGCGGTATCTGCTGGGATGTAATGCTTATGGGGAATGGCCGACGAAGTTTAATGGCGGACTTTTCACCTTCGACCCCGTCTATGTTGACTCCACGATGACCTTCACCCCTGACTATCGTAAGTGGGGAGGCGGTACGATGACGGCACAGAACCAACGCCTTGTCTACTGGCCCATGCTCAAGAGCGGTGACTATGATGTGCTGAGACCTCAGCTTGACACTTATCTGCGTATGCTACCCAACGCCATCGCATGGTCACGCCACCATTGGGGACATGAAGGAGCCTGTTTCAGTGAACAGATAGAGAACTTCGGACTGCCTAATCCCGCTGAGTATGGAAAGCATAAGGAGGGGGACGACTGGGGAGTTGAGAAGAATAAATGGCTGGAATATGAGTGGGACACAGCCCTGGAGTTTGGGAAGATGTACCTTGATATGCTGCCATGGCATCCTGACTCGACGCTGAACAAATACCGTGTCCTCGTCGCAGAGCCGCTGCGCTTCTTTGTCAAGCACTATCCCGACCTGGTCATCTATCCCGGTTCAGGCTGTGAGACTTATAAGATGGCACGCAATCCCTCCAGTACTGTCGCTGCCCTGCGAGCTTTGAAGGATTATTTAAGTGAGACAGGAGCAGACGACTCCAACCTTCCCGACATTCCCCTTCGGGTGATTGACGGTGACACCTGTATTGCCCCCGCTGTCAGCTGGGAGCGCATCCAGAACACAGAGACGCCCCAACTCTATCCTGTCTTCCCTTGGCGTATCTATGGCTTAGGAAGACCACACCTCGATATTGCCCGCAATACTTATCAGAAAGATCCGCACGCCATAGAGATGCGTAGTACAAAAGGATGGAAACAAGACAATATCTGGGCGGCATGTCTGGGGATGACCAACGAGGCGACACGTCTGAATACGGAGAAGTTGAGCAACGGTCCCTATCGCTTCCCTGCCTTCTGGGATCCAGGTTTCGACTGGGCTCCTGACCATAACAGAGGGGGTGCCGGGATGATTGGACTGCAAGAGATGCTGTTACAGGAAGATCTCGACCATAACCCAATCCTCTTTCCTGCATGGAACCATGAGTGGAACTGCCGGTTCCGTCTCCATATCTCCGGACAACGTTGTGTGGATGCGGAAATAAAAGACGGTAAGATCACTTATGCCATTGATGGTGTTGACTATTCTGATGACCTGCAAGAACCTCTGAAAGCGAAGTGGATAGGTGCCATTACCCGTCAAGACGCTCACCTGCCAGAAGGACGCAACTACACGGGTGCCAAATTGAAAGAGCCGGCGGTGAAAGAGGCTTGGAAGAAGGTGGACACACTGAGTCAGCGGAGTATCCTGCTGCGGAAGGACTTCCGCCTTAAAGGAAAAGTATTTAAAGCTACCGTCTCTATCGCTGGACTGGGTTTCTATGAGTTCTCTATCAACGGCAAGAAAGTGGGCGATGCCTCATTCACGCCATTATGGAGCGACTACGACAAAAGCATTTTCTATAACACCTACGATGTCACCTCTCACCTTAGACCTCAGACCTCAGACCTTAGACCAGATACCATCCAAGTACTTCTTGGCAACGGCTTCTACAACGAACAGGGACTTCGCTATGCCAAAATGAAGATTTCATTTGGTCCGCCCACCTTACTGTTCCGGATGCATATTGAATATCTCGACGGAAAGACAGAGGACATCGTCAGTGATGACCAATGGCAATGGGCATTGCCACCCATCACCTTCAACAGCATCTATGGCGGTGAGGATTATGATGCCCGGTTGGAAGGTGCCACAGTATGGCATCCTGCTGTCGTTCAGGAAGCACCAAAGGGCGTACTCCGCCCACAGATAGCCCAGCCTGTGAAAATCATGGAGCGCTATCCGGTGAAGGATACCATCCGGAAAGACTCCGTCTTAGTGCTCGACATGGGACAGAACCTCGCAGGTTTCCCCGAGATTACTGTCCAAGGACAAAGAGGACAACGGCTGAAACTGACTCCCGGGGAGACATTGACGAAAGAGGGATTGGTGAATCAGAAGCAAACGGGCCGCCCCCATTACTATTCGTATATATTAAAAGGTGGAAAAGATACTTGGCATCCCCGCTTCTCGTATTATGGTTACCGTTATCTGCAAATAGAGGGTGATATCGACGTGTTGGAAAACATAGCGTCGTGCTTCGTGTATAACTCCGCACCGAAGACGGGTGACTTTGAATGTTCCAATCCCCTCTTCAATGACGCTTACCGACTGATTGACCGTGCCATCCGCTCCAACTGGCAGGCTGTATGGACTGACTGCCCTCACCGGGAGAAACTGGGATGGCTGGAACAAGACTGGCTGAATGGTGAGGGACTCTTAGCCAATTATGACTGCCGTGCAATGATGGAACAGACCATGCAGAACATCGCTGATGCGCAATATCCTAATGGTGCCTTGCCTGAGATAGCACCTAACTACGTTATATTCGAGGGCTCTTGGGCTCCTCCGTTCCTGGAGTCTCCCGAATGGGGAGGTGCTTTCATCGCCTTGCCTTTCCTCTATCAAGCGTTCTATGGTGACGATAAACTCATCACTCGCTATCGTCCGCAGATGAAACGCTATGTGGACTATCTTGCCACTCAGGACTCTTGCTATATTCTTCGCCAGGGACTGGGCGACTGGTACGATTACGGACCGGGGCGTGCGGGTTTTGCCCAGAACACACCAATGCCACTGGTATCAACGGCACACTACTATTGGTGGAACCGCCTGATGGGCGAGGCACGTGCAGACAGCATCAAGGCGGCATTCATCAAGGAGTTCTATCATCCTGCTACCCACCAGTTTGCGACGGGCAGCCAGTGTGCTCAGGCAATAGCCCTTGAGATGGATCTTGTGCCAGAGGGTGACCGGCAGGCTGTATTGCAACAACTGATTAACGACATCCACGCCCATGGCAACCGTCTGACGACTGGTGACGTTGGCAATCGCTATCTTTTCAATGCCCTTATCCATCATGGACAACAGGAACTGCTCTACAAGATGCTGAACCACTACGACGTACCGGGGTATGGTTATCAGATCAAACTCGGATATACCACGCTGACGGAACAATGGAACCCTGAGTTCGGTGCTTCGATGAACCATTTCATGATGGGACATCTGAACAACCTGCTCATACCTTATTTCTTAGGTATCTGGCGTGACGGAGAACATATCACCATAGCACCTCATCCCACAGGTGACCTCACATGGTGTCGTGGACAGATGGACGGCATCAAGGTGGACTGGCACCTGGAGAACGATACTTTCGTGCTGAACGCAGAGATTCCCGCTCATCGGGAGGCAACGGTCCGACTCCCTTATAGTGGACGGACACACATTGTCAGAGAGGGACAGCATATCATTACCGAACAAATCAAAAAATAACGAATATATGAATACTTGGAAAGCGAATCTGGAGGAAACAAAGCAACGATACATCAACTGGTGGAACCACAAAGGGATTATTCTGAATATGTGGGAACACTTCCAAGAAGGTGTGAAACCACATGCGGATATCCCCATGCCACCAGCACCACGGGACTTAAACCAGAAATGGTTTGACCCACAGTGGCGTGCCGACTATCTGGACTGGTACGTGGCACACTCTTCCTTGATGGCTGATATGCTGCCTGTTGCCAACACACAATTGGGACCGGGTTCCCTTGCCGCTATTCTGGGCGGTGTGTTTGAGGGAGGAGAGGATACTATCTGGATTCACCCTAACCCTCATTACACAGATGATATCGTCTTTGACCCCAACCACCCGAATTACCTGCTTCACAAGGAACTACTCAAGGCATGCAAACAAAAGGCACAAGGACATTACTATGTGGGTATGCCAGACCTGATGGAAGGACTTGATGTCCTCGCTGCCATGAAGGGTACCGATCAAGTGTTACTCGACACGGTGATGCAACCAGAAGTGCTGGAGCATCAGATGCAACAGATTAACGACATCTATTTCCAAGTATTCGATGAGCTCTACGATATTATCCGGGAGGGTGACGAAATGGCATTCTGCTATTTCTCCTCATGGGCTCCCGGCAAGATGTCAAAACTGCAAAGCGACATCTCCACGATGATCAGTGTCGACGACTACCGCCGCTTCGTACAACCGTTTATCCGTGAGCAATGCCAGAAGATAGATTATACGCTCTATCACCTTGACGGTGTGGGTGCCATGCACCATTTGGATGCCTTACTGGAAATCAAGGAGCTGAATGCCATCCAATGGACACCCGGTGTAGGCGAGCCACAAGGAGGCAGTCCTAAATGGTATGACCTCTATAAGAAGATCCTTGCCCATGGCAAGAGTATCATGGCATGCTGGGTAACCCTCGACGAACTGCGTCCCCTACTCGACAACATTGGCGGTGATGGTGTGCATCTGGAGATGGACTTCCACAATGAACGGGAGGTGGAACAAGCTATGCGCATCATTGAGGAATACCAGAGCCACGATGAGGTTGACGATGAGGTTGCGGAGATTATCCGAATCATCGAAACTCCCGTCAACTCTCAACCCTCAACTCTCAACTCTCACCCCTTACCTCTTAACCCCGACAGGATTCTTGTACTCGACGGTGCCATGGGTACGATGATACAACAATATCAATTGCGTGAAGAGGATTTCCGTGGGGCACGCTTTGCCAATCACAGCTACGACCTGAAAGGCTGTAATGACGTGCTGTCACTGACCTGTCCGTTCATCGTTCGTGACATCCATCGCAAATACTTAGAGGCAGGAGCCGATATCATCGAAACCAACACCTTCAACGCCCAGCGTATCTCTATGGGAGACTTCGGCATGCAGGAATATTGCCGTGAGATGAATCTTGCCGCTGTCAGAATAGCACGTGAGGTGGCGGAGGAGTATTCAACACCAAAGAAGCCACGGTATGTTGTGGGCAGTATAGGACCGACCAGTCACACGCTCGTAAGTGAAGAGGGAAAAGTGAAGAGGGAAAAATTTGCTACCGCTCTTCGTGAAGCCTATGCCGAACAGATTCAAGCCCTAAAGGAAGGTGGTGTTAATGCCTTACTGATTGAGACCATCTTTGATGTGGAGAATGCCCGCATCGCCATCGAGACTGCCCGGCATATTGCTCCTGACCTTCCTATCATGTTGAGTTTCTCTGTCTCTACCCCCGACGGGCATAATATGATGGGACAGGACATTTGCGAATTTATCAATTCTCTCAACTCTCAACGCTCAACTCTCAACGCTATATACTCCATTGGTATCAACTGTCTCTCTGACGTACAACAGATGACCCCACTTATTTGCCAGCTTGCCCAGTATGGTACGAGAGTAAGTCTCTATCCTAATGCGGGAATACCCGATGCAAAAGGACAATATACCAAGACACCAGAGAGTCTGCTTGCTGACGTTTGGTCATTATTAGAGAATCACTGTCTGAATATCATCGGTGGCTGCTGTGGCACGACAGATGCCCATATCCGCCAGATGGCACAAGCGGTAGAACCTGTCAAAGGACTGTACCTTTCTCCACTTATTCCTGGGGGAAGCCCTAGGTCATCTAGTATACCTAGTACTCCTAGTAATACTAGTGTTCCTAGTAATACTAGTTCTCCCAGTGCCCCTGCCCCATCCTCCCCGGAGGAACGCCTTTATCATGCCATCCTTGAAGGCAAGAGCAATGATGCCGCCACTGCAACACAGGAGGCAATTGTTCAGGATATAGCCCCGCAAGACCTTATCAACGGGCAGATGATTCGTGCTATGAGTGAGGTGGGCAGAAGGTTCCAAGACGGTAAGGCATTTGTACCCCAATTGCTGATGGCAGGACGTGCCATGAAAGCTGCATTGGAAATCCTGAAGCCCATGATGGCAGGTACCGCAAGTACCTCGTTAGGGAAGGTAGTCATTGGTACTGTCAAAGGTGATCTCCATGACATCGGCAAGAACCTGGTAGCCTCCATGTTGGAGGGATGTGGCTTCGAGGTGGTCAATATCGGTATTGATGTTTCCGCAGAGACGTTCATCCAAGCTGTCAAGGAGAACCAGCCAGACATCCTTTGCATGAGTGCATTACTCACTACAACGATGGGCTATATGAAAGAAGTCATCGATGCCTTAGAGGCAGCTGGCATCCGCAACCAAGTGAAAGTCATGGTTGGTGGTGCCCCCGTCACTCAGGGCTTTGCCGATGAGATAGGTGCCGATGGTTATAGCGACAATGCAAACTCCGCCGTTACCGTGGCGAAACAATTATTGGGGAAGCTTTAGTTTCCGCTTGTAACATTGCTTGAAATCACAGAGTCCGCAGGTGTAATCCAATCTGCGGACTTTTTCTCCTAATCCGATGATGCCACTGACACTTTTGATGGGTACCATCAGGGAGGAGTCCGTAAGATGTACGCCACAGGTATGCCCTTTAAATAAAGGGAAGAGTAATTGTTGTTGGGAGACATGCCATCCACAATAGCCTGGAGAGAACCGGTTGGTATGCTGCCAACCTAATTTATCAATATTCTCCTGTAGGGTGACTTCCATCTGGTCCGCACAATGCTCAGCTATAACGGAGCCGAGGGCATCAGCGATATAGACACGTACCATATCACCTTGCTCTTTGAGTCGCTGCTGATATGCCTCAAACTCTGTTCCACTGGTACACACAAAAAGGGCATAAGCCTCGGAGCCTCGCAATTGACGCTGGATAATCTTACCCATGCTGAAGGCTGGTTGCTCCTTCACGACCTGATAACAGAAACGAGGGCGCAACCATGTACGTACATCCTCCATGACAACAGACACCTCTCGCAGGGTTGCCATGTCAGGTTCTGTACCATGATATCCCATCTGATCGTAGAGATCATGGGGAGTTATTCCTAAATCGTCAAAAGAAAGTGTCTTCTCCGTCATGACTGTTCATTCCATTCCTTGAGCGCACCAAAGAAAGCATCTACATTTGCCTGTGGCGTATGAGGAGGGGTGTCGCATCCACTGGAAAGCACAAAGTTAGGATAATCCCTCATCTTCTCCAACAAGTCAATCACTGTCTGGCGCATCAGTTCCGGAGTACCGTCCTTAAAGACTGAGACAGGGTCAATATTCCCCATGGCAAGTGCGGTGGCAGGAACATCCCGGATAACCTCTTCCATCAGACATTTATTGCCAAAATGATAAGCGGCGGCACCTGTGCTCACCATCGCCTTGGTACAATGCCCCGTATTGCCGCAGTTATGAAGGATAACCAGGAAATCGTCTGACTGCACCTCATCAACAATATAGCGGACATAGTCGGAAGAGAATGTCTTGCAGTCCTCATCAGACAACAAGCCCGCGGCAGGTTCTGCCATCATCACACCCCCTACCCCAGTTCTTTTCAATGCCTGACAGTATTTCTTAATAAACATCGTACATTTACTCAATAGCTGATGCGCAGCATCTGGGTTCTCATAAATCAGCATCATCAACTCTGACATATCATAAAGACGACCGGCAAGCGAGTACGGACCGATACATCCGGCAAAAACAGGACGGTCGGTAATCGCACGTGCCGCAAGAAGGTTTGCCTTCAGATAGGCAGGAATACGTCCTTGGGAAAGAGAAGGTATCTCCAACTTATTGATATCTTCCGCATTGGACAGGCAATGACCAACGACCGCAGGCACAGCAATGTCGCTGAAAGCAATCTCTGCACCAAAAGCCTCCGCCTCAGTAGTCAGGTCCATAATGGTAGCCGCAGCTACCGCAGGATAATGCTTTGTCAAGGTCTGTACCGCTTCATAGTGGACACGTCCGTTACTGACAGCCTGCCGCACGGTATTACCATTCATCTCTATTCCCGGATGGGTCATGACAGGCAGTGCTGTGACCTCCTTTCGTTGGATGATATCTGTCATCCATTGCCTCATATTCTGCTTCATAAGCCTTTCTGATTTTAATAAAGACGATAAAACATTCAATTTGTCACTATCTGTTGTGGTGACATTTCAGGGGTTTTCACGTCTTTAATATATGAAATATTTACTAACCTCTTTACTTTTTTTATTAGCCACCCATCTATCCCATGCAGGGGAGATTATCGTAAACCCTGGTGAGAGCCTGCATGAGGCTTTACGGAAGGCACGTGAGTGGCGACGCACCAATGACCCGCAATGTCAGGGTGGTATTACCATTACGCTGAAGGCAGGACGTTATTACATGAACGAACCGTTGTTCATCCGTCCTGAAGACAGTGGCACCGAAGATTCACCACTAGTCATTCGTGGTGAGTATAGGTCTGTCATCTGTGGGGATGCCCCTCAACAACACACACAGCTATTCCCCCAAGAGGGGATGGAACGGATGATTGACTTCAACACGTCAGACAGGACCATCACTATCCCAACCCCTCCGAAAGAGGTTCTGGAACAATGCGAAGCCACACTCTCACCTCTCACCTCTCACCTCTCAACCCTTGAGATGGTGGTCCATCAGCGTTGGGCTATTGCCATCCTTCGTATCAAGGACATGAAAGTAATAGGCGACAAGACCATTGTCTCTTTTATGGAACCAGAGAGTCGCTTGGAATTTGAGCATCCGTGGCCTCAACCTGTCATTGGAGGAGAACGTGGGAACAGCTCTTTCCTTTTAAGGAAAACAGAGCAACGTGACGGTATTGAACAGTTAATCATCGTTGATGGAGCAAACTATGTAACCTTCAAGGATTTTAAGATTGAGAAAACCTGCTGGAACCGTCCGTTGCATAAGGGACATGTTACGCTACAGGGCGGATTCCCACTCATCGACGCCTATAAACTAAAAGAGAAAGAAGGACTGCCTTGGGACAGTGGACTGGAGAATCAGGCGTGGGTGGAACGCCCCGTCAGTGCTGTCACGGTCAGGAATGCGCATCATGTAGATTTCGACGGTATCCTCTTCCATCATCTTGCAGCTACTGCCCTTGACTATGTCGACAATGTAAGCGATTGTACTGTAATGAGCTGTGGATTCGAGCACATCGGCGGAACAGCTGTCATGGCTGGTTCTTTTGCCGAGAGTCCTATGGAGGTACATCGTCCATATACCCATCTTGCCGAACGGTGTAAAAACATCAAGATACACAGCAACAACTTCTTATGGTGCAGTGAAGAGGACTGGGGTGCTGTCGCCATCGGCTTTGGCTATGTACGCGACTGCACCATCAGCAACAACCTGGTTGCCAATACCAATTACAGCGGTATCTGTATCGGCTGGGGATGGACACCTCTTGACACAGGGATGAAGAATAACCATATCATCAATAACAAGGTGAGCGACTATGCCCGACAACTCTATGACGCAGGAGGTATCTACACCTTGTCTAACCAGCCTGGCTCCAGTATCAGGGATAATGAGATTTCTCAACCCTACCCCGCTCCCTATGCTACCAACTACCGAGGGTTCTGCATCTACCTCGATGCACGGACTGACGGGTTTACGATAGAAAATAATAAAACTGACGACCGCTTGATACGCCGTGATGAGATAGGCGATAATCATCCTGGTCCTAACCTTATATTCAAACAATGAAACAAACCAACTACCATCTTTTCGACTTCATGGACTTCGACCCCACACTGCAACGGGATGAAGCCCTATGGAAAGCCTATGCACCTACGAGAATAGTAGAGCAAGACGGTGATATTGTCATTACCATTCCCTATCAGCGACAGAAGCACCAAGAGGACATGGCTCCCGACATGAATACTCCTATGCAATGCTATGACCTGATTATCCGTGCCTATGAGCCTAATGTCATACGGTTGTTCACAACGATGACGGAGGATGTCATGACAGAATGTGACGAGATGCTGCAAATGGCACCGGAGGTCAAGCGGAAGCCCTTGCACTATGCAGGAAGCGATATTATCGCCACAGACGGTACAAAACTTGCCACTATCGATCTCTCCGCACCTTGTCTCGACCCTTGGAGTGACCTGTTACCCGCACCACAGCCTGCTCCTTTCATCACCTTCTATCCTGATGGTGACACCACGAAACCGGTTGCCCTCAGTGACGACCATTTTTCCCCGCCACGTTATGATGCGCTGCCATTAGGTTTCTGCTCTGTCGATAGTGGTAATGAACGGGCAACAATTTCCTTTAAATGCGATGCTGACGAGCACTTTGTGGGAACAGGAGAGCGTTTCCGCAAAATGGATTTAAGTGGACAGACCTTTCAATTGAAGAACCAAGACGGACAGGGGGTTAATAACCGGCGCTGTTATAAGAATATCCCCTTCTATCTTTCCAGTCGGATGTATGGTGTCTTTTTCCATACCTCAGACTATTGCAAATTATCACTTGCCGACCATAGTTCAAGAAGTGTGCAGTTCCTTAATGACCATGCCACCCTTGATGTTTTCCTGATAGGAGGTCGCACACCTGAGGAGATTCTCAAAGGATACCGTATGCTGACGGGCTTCCCTACCATGCCCCCACTCTGGAGTTTTGGCATCTGGATGAGTCGCATGACCTATTTCTCCGCTGATGAGGTGGAAGAGATTTGCGACCGTCTGCGCAAGGAGCACTATCCTTGTGATGTCATTCATCTGGATACTGGCTGGTTCCGCACCGACTGGCTCTGTGAATGGAAATTCAACCCTGAGCGTTTCCCAGACCCCAAGGCATTCATCAACCGGTTGAAAGAGCAGGGCTTCAAAGTATCGCTCTGGCAGTTACCCTATGTGGCACAAGGTGCAGAGCAGTTGAAAGAGGCAAAGGAGAATCACTACATCAGTCAACCTGTCAAAGAAGAAGACACCTCAACAGGTGGTGCGTCAAACTTCTCCACCCTCGACTATGCTGGGACTATTGACTTTACCTATCCCAAAGCAACAGACTGGTATAAATATCAGTTGCTGAAGCCTTTGCTTGACATGGGTGTAAAATGTATCAAGACCGACTTCGGCGAGAACATACACATGGACCATCAGTATCATGCCTCGTCTCCTGAGCGGCTGAATAACATCTATGCTTTGCTTTATCAGAAAGCAGCTTACGAAGTGACCCGTGAAGTCACTGGCGATGGAATCATCTGGGCACGTGCCGGCTGGGCTGGCTGCCAGCGTTATCCGCTCCACTGGGGAGGCGACAGCGAAAGTTCATGGGCTGGTTTGGCAGGTTCCTTGAAAGGTGGACTCCACTTAGGACTCTCCGGTTTTGCTTTCTGGAGTCATGACGTACCAGGATTCCATTCCACCCCTGACTTCATGAACTCACCTCTTGATGAACAGGTATATGTCCGTTGGACCCAATTCGGGGTCTTCACCTCCCACATGCGCTATCATGGCACTTGCAAACGGGAGCCATGGCACTACCCTAACATCGCACCTATTATCAAACGCTGGTGGAAACTCCGTTACCGTTTGATACCTTATATCATAGAGCAGTCAGAACATGCCTGCAGGAGCGGACTGCCCATTGTGCAAGCACTGCTCTTCCATCATCCCCATGACAGACAAGTATGGCATATCGATGATGAGTATTACTTTGGCAATGAGTTCCTGGTATGTCCTGTCATGAGTGCGGACAATCACCGGGACATCTACCTGCCAGAGGGACAGTGGGTCAACTTCCTGACAGGTGAGCGACTGGAGGGCGGACGCTGGTATTACCATGTAGAAGTACCTCTTGACCAGATGCCTGTCTTTGTACGTCCTGACGCTCAGATTAAGATGTATCCACATGAGGTAGACTCTACCGACGACATGGATCTCTCGCAATCTACTAATATTAGAATCACACACGACTTTAAAGGCATTGAACTATGAATACACATTACATGCAATCCTTAGACTGGATTATCCTCGCCATCTATTTTGTCATCCTGCTTGCCATCGGTATATGGGCAAGTAGTAAAAGGAAGAAAGAAGGCTCCCTATTTCTCGCAGAGCACTCCCTGCGTTGGCACCATATCGGTTTCTCCATGTGGGGCACCAATGTTGGTCCGTCGATGTTGATAGCCTCAGCATCGGCAGGATTCACGACAGGTATCGTCAGTGGTAACTACGCCTGGTATGCTTTCGTATTTATCGCCTTGCTATCTTTTGTCTTTGCTCCCCGTTATCTTGGAGCCAACATCAGTACACTGCCTGAGTTTATGGGACTCCGTTTCGGTCAGAGCACCCGTAATATATTAGCATGGTATACCATTATCACGATTATCATCTCCTGGCTCGCCCTGACACTCTTCGCAGGAGGTATCTTGATACGTCAGGTATTCGACATTCCCATGTGGATGTCAGCCCTTGTACTGCTTTTAATCTCCGCTTTCTTCACCATGCTGGGTGGACTGAAAGCGGTAGCTTATACTAATGTCTATCAGATGATACTGCTCATCGTCGTCTCCCTCATCCTTGTCATTGTCGGTCTCGACCGTGTGGGTGGCATCTCTGCATTAGCCGCGAAGGTTCCCGCAGACTATTGGGTGATGTTCAAGCCAAACTCTGACGAGGCATTCCCATGGCTACCTATCCTCTTAGGATATCCCGTCATGGGTGTATGGTTCTGGTGTACCGACCAAAGCATGGTACAACCTGTTCTCGCTGCAAAGAACCTCCGTGAGGGACAATTAGGTACTAATTTCACGGGATGGTTGAAAATTCTGGATGTCGCGCTGTACATTCTTCCTGGTATCATCTGCTTCGCCCTCTTCCCTACTTTGCAGAATCCTGACGAGGCATATCTGACGATGGTGGAGAACCTCTTCCCTGTCGGTATGGTAGGCTTGGTATTCGCTGTCTTGACGGCTTGTCTGGTATCCACCATCGGCTCTGCGTTAAACGCTTTAAGTACCGTTTTCACAATGGACGTGTATGTCAAGAATTTCAAACCCGGTGCCCCACAATGGGAGATTAACCTTGTAGGGCGTTTAGTCACGATCATCGGTGCTGTCCTTGCCATCGTCCTCACCATTGCCATTGACGCTATCAAGGGACTTAACCTCTTCAATGTCTTCCAGAGTGTCCTTGGTTTCATCGCACCACCAATGGCATCCGTATTCCTTCTGGGTATTTTCTGGAAACGGACCACCACACGTGCCGCCAACTTTGCGTTGACCGTAGGTACCGCATTCTGTCTTATTGTCGGTATACTCTACCTATGGCCACCTGAATGGCTTCAGTTAGCATGGCCTCATTTCATGCTATTGTCTTTTGAACTGTTTGTCATTCTTGTCGTCGCTATGGTTATCATCTCCCTCACTGATCGTGACAAGACGGAGTACGAAATACCGGCTCCCATCCATGAGAGCCAGTCGAAACTCGCCGTTGGTCTGTGGATAGCCTTGGCTATCGTGATGATAGGACTATACATCTATTTCAATTAGCACTTCCTATATCTACTTAACATGCGAATGCTTGATATGGGTTGTACGGATGGCTCTTATGACCCTTGGGGATGGTTTCCGTGGGGCATGGGGATTATCCCCAAGACCCTTGGGAATATCTCCTATCCCCCCTAAGGAATGGCTTGCATGACCCATAGGAGATATCGGAGTCCCCCCATAACAGATATCGGAACGAGTAATAAACTATATCTTTATCAAATGAAGGCTTCAATTGGTCCAATTAAGGGCTTTAATCGGTATGAAAAGAGGCTTCAGTCGGTAAGAAAGCAATGGTCTGTCGGTAACTGATTCCGAAGAATTTTTAAGAAAATCGAAAAAACTAGTCCCCTTCTCCCGTCAGGTGCCTCAAACCCCGATAAATAAAGGGCGCAGGGCACGGGAGTAGTTGGTTGAACATCTCCCGTACTACTCCCATGAAGTCGAAAGGGAGGAGTACGGGACTAGTTGGAGTAACTACTCCCGTCGTGAAATGCCCTGTACATCGGCATTTCAGAAGAAAAAGGGAGAAGGGAACTAGTTTTTAATAGAATTATCGGAATCTATCACTGCTCTATACCGAAGTCCTGCTGCTGCTTCTCCACTTCCTCTAACTCCTTGCGACGCTGTTCGTCAGACATCGTTGCTTGAGCGTGTCCGCCATCCGCCTTCCTTTTTGCTACAGAGGAGAGGTTTTGTTTTCTTTGATGATCAGAGGCACACACAGGTATCTCGTAGGGTATGCTTTCTATTTCCAGCGTGTCCGCACTGGGGGCATGAACACCCTCATAAGCAGGACGGGCAATGATGCGTATTTTCCCTGCATGATGGGTGCTGCGTATCAGACAGGGAGCACTGCCCCACTCCACCAGACGGGGATTGGCACCAATGGAAGCATCGCCAATGATACTTCCCTCTCCTTCCACAGAGAAGGAGACCTGTTCTCTGGCAAGACGACGGACATTCCCATTATCATCCGTTATCTCCGCAACGACAACGATGAAGTCAGAGCCGTCGGCAACTAACTGTTTACCCATCTCGTCAGCATATAGGCGTATCTTCGTACTACGACGGGATGGCATCTTCGTCTGCTCACAGACAACCTTGCCGTCCTTGATACCCTGTGCCACCAGTTTCACATTCTGCCAACAACGGTTGGTATAGCTCTGCTCACGTGCCTTCCAGAAATTCCAGAAGCCCTTAAAGACAATAGGTGTATTAGGAGTCCCCTCCGGCTGATGAACCACAGGGCGTGTCTCTGTCTTCCATCCATCAAAAGCAGTCAGACGGACACTGTCGCAATTACTGAACACGACCACGTCACTATCCGAGAACTGAGTCATCTCATGAGCGATAAACACCATCGGGTCACCCTGCTTCTGGGAACGGAACATCTCAAAAGCATATTTCTTCTGGCGGAAAGCATCATAGATACCACCTAAATAAGCGTCAGGATGATACCCACGCTGATGGTCGAAGGGATGCCACTGACAACCACCGATAAACTGACGTTGTCCGCGATACATCATCCCATAGGTATCAGCAAGAGAGAGAGCCGCAGTCACCTGCGCCTGCTCACCCCATCCACGTGCCGCCCTGTTGATGGCATTATGAGCATACCAGTCATCAACATACTCTCCCCACTCACGGGTAAAGATACACTTGTCAGTATCCAACGCACCCTTTCCGATATTATCCGCCCAGTCATAAAGCACATCATAGTGCTCTTTCACTCCTGCAGAGTTCAGATCGGCAGCAGCCACAGGACGACCCTCATAAGGAAATTCCTCCCTGGTGATCTGCAATGCCTTCAAGGCAAAATCCTCCGGATAGCGTGTCTCATTAAGAATCGGTTCCCACATCAGCACAGAAGGATGGTTACGGTCCCGACGAATGATATCACGGGTATTCTGGTGCACCATCTCCCCCCACTGCGGGTCTTTGTTCCAGTACTGCCACCCCGGTGTCGGGACGATGATGAAAAGCCCCAGCTCATCACAGGCATCCATAAAGGACGGATCCTGCGGATAGTGGGCAGCACGGATAATGGTCATCCCAGCATCCTTCAACCGCTTGGCATCACGCCACTGCTGGGAGTTTGGCAAAGCATTCCCGACATAGGCGAAATCCTGATGTCTGTTGCCACCTATCAGCTGATGATAGGGCTTGCCATTCAACCAAAAGCCATCCTTCCCTTTGAACTCAGCCTTCCGGATGCCAGCATGCACCATACCGCCATCCACCACTTCCTTTCCCTTCATCACCATGATCTCCACCTGATAAAGATAAGGGTCTTCTGGCGACCACAGATGAGGGGTGTTGAGTGAAGAGTGAAGAGTGAAGAGTGAATATTTTGCTACCGTTTTGGTTTGTTTCAATATCCTAAGAACATTGCCTTTGGCATCCTTGATTCGAGCAATAACGGTTGCCTTGCCCTTTCCTTCTACCTCTACGTCAACATAAACATCGGCACTCTTTTCCGAGATATTCCCATAATGCACGAATACGCCACCGCCAGCCACCTGACCACGCTCAACAGCATCGGTGATGTGAATCGGTGACTTGCCTATCAGCCACACGTCACGGTACATCCCGCCATGATAAGCAAAATCAAGCTGTGTCTGTTTCTTACCTGGCGGATAGGACTTATCATCACTATTATCTGCTTTGACAGCTATCAGACAAGTATCACCTGCCTTGACACCCGCCTCAGACAGATAAACGGTAACAGGAGTGTAACCGCCCAGATGTTCCTTCACCAGTTTTCCATTGACATAGATCCACTGCTTTCCCATGATAGCCTCAAAATGCACCGTCACCTCTTTGCCTTGCATAGCGGCAGGCACTACAAACTGCTTACGATACCAGCAAACACCTTGATAGTTACGGCAACCGCTGGCATCCGCTGGCTCCAAGCGGACAGTATGAGGTGCGCACACCATTTCCCACTGCGAGTCATCATAACCGACAGTCTCCGCACCGGCGACATCGCCTAAGCGGAAGCACCAGCCCTCATTGAACTGATAGATGACACGCCCGCTGTTCGCTATGGGAAACAATCCCGCAACAGACACAGGTCCTGCCACGAGCGGCATTACAATAAATAATGTCAGGAATATCAAAGAAATCTTCTTCATCATGATTATGGTATAAGTTCGACATGCTTGATACGTTGACGGCGCCATGTATAGATAGCATGGAGATGTCCGTCACGACTTTGGATAATAGAAGGATAGGAATACTGTGACACAGGACTGTCCTCAAGGGTTATCCAATGTGTCCAGTGGACACCGTCCTTACTGCGGAGGATAGACAATGGTGTACGTGCCCCTTTCTCTTTGGTCGGTTCTATGGGCCAGTCATTACATATCATGGCATAAGTGCCATCCTGTAATGTCACGGCATCAATCCCACTGTTGTTATTAGGTGTCTCAAGGAATGACAGTTTACTCCATGTCTCTCCATTATCACTGCTGTAAGTCACACCAATACGACGGCTGCGGGTACGGCAGACAGCCTCCAGACGACCGTCAGGAAGTTGCAGGATACTGGGCTGGATAGCCTTCACGTTAGAGTCAGCCTCCACAAAGGCAGTCCTCCGCCATGTCTTCCCCATATCGTCGGAAAGCTCAAAATAGAGTTTCCAGCCATCACGCTCGTCACTCGTTGGTGCTATGAGCCGTCCTTTGTTCAGAACGGGTTTGTTCTTGACAGGACCATAGAAACCTTCCGGCAACCTCTTGCGCTGACTCCATGTCTTACCTCCGTCCTTGGAGGTGACATACCAGCCAAGCCATCCTGCCACATTAGGACCAATCTTAAAATAGAGTTGCAACTCTCCGTCAGGTGTCTCAAAGAGCACTGGGTTCCAACAAGCCTCACGGTAGTTGTCACCGATGGCATATTCCCCACGGTTTCCCGTCCACTGAGGCAATGGCATGAATCGTGCCCCAAAGGCAGGCTTCGCACTGGTCGTCACCTGACTCACTTTTCCATCCTTATTAGGTTTCAGGGGGCGCAGCTCTACACCGTCAGCCACCATTTGCGGCTTGGTCCACTCCTGACTACCCTTCAGTTTACGGCTCACCCAGATACACACATCAGGATTACGCTCTTTCGTTCCACCGAAATAGGTAGCGATGAGGTCGCCCTTCTTGGTCTCCACGATACTTGCAGAATGGCATTGCGGGAAGTCAGCATGCTTATAGAGGAACTCATCCACGACCACCTGCGGTCCCCGTTGTGCCAGGTCACGGGTGATGTCATAACTGCCGGAGCCCAAGTTCAACGTCTCGTCATTGGGCAGGAAGAGCGTTGCCTTGGTATTGGCGGGAATCTCCACATGCCAATAGAGCTTGCCATGTTCCTTCTTCCAGCGACTGACTATCTTTCCATAGACAGACTGGTAGCTTGCATCAATATCATCAATCTCGTCTACTGAGAAATCCGGTTTCATGGCAATATGCTTGAAGCCCACATCAGCGGCACCTATACCAGCAATATCCTCGTAGAGCCAAGAGAGCAGATCACCCAACAGCATCACATGGTTACCGCTATTCATCTTCGGGGATGCCGTATCACCATTCCACAGTTCCCAGATGGTCGTAGCACCATGCTCTGCCATATACCCCCATGAAGGATATTTCTTATTGGTAGCAAGCATCCATGCGACATCTGTACGCCCCATCCTGGTCAGTGCGTGCATCAGCCACCCTGTCCCGATGACCCCAGAGGTGATGGCGCCTTGATCGATGATAGCCTTCACGATACGCTTCTCCACCTCCTGTTTCACATAGGGGTCATCTATCATTCCGAAATAATAAGGCAGCAGGTTCGCCGTGACCGTGTTATTCCCGTAGAAGGTACTGTCGGGATAGAGAATATGCCCGGGCACGGTCGTCGTTCCTTTCTTGACAGTCAGGAACTGTCGGTTAAACGCCTCTTTCGTTGTTTTTGCCTCCTGGTCAAACCAATGAGCGTCCCCATCCATCTTCTGCATACGGGCATATCCTGCCATCATCTTACAGATACAATAGTAATAAGCAGACGATATCAGTGTGATATCCGTCTTGCGTGCAGGATCCTGACTATGAATCAGTTCCTCTTTCTCGGGCGGCACACACCAGTCGCCATACTTTCCACAATGGATCAGTCCATCCTGCTGATACTGGTTCTTCAGATGCTCCAGCCAGCGTTTCACATTCGGGTAGTATTTCCTCAACGGCATATCGTCGCCATAGTGACCATAAAGCATGGAGAGTGACATCGGGAGTGCGGCAGCCCATGTCAGGTCGTCACTGTAATAGTTCCAGTAGGCGGGTGCCACGTCAGGAATACAGCCATCCTCACGCTGTGCCTCCGTGATATCCCTTGCCCATTTGGCATACAGGGGACCATTATCAAAGAGGAAAGCTTCTCCGAAACAGCCACGGGTACGGTCGCCAAGCCATGGCTGACGCTCATCACGCTGAGGACAGTCAACAGGCATTCCCTTATAATTGCTCAGTATGCCCCAATAAGCATTCTGATATACCTTATTCAATATTGTATCAGTGGAGACGAAATGTCCTGTCTCTTCCATCGCATCACTGACTACCTCACCAATGAAGTCATCCTTACCGGCATTTCTCAGTCCTGTCACCTCTGCGTAACGGAAACCATGATAGACAAAGGATGGATGCCACCAGCGTCCTTGTTCACGTCCGTTGGCATAGTAACGGTCGGTACTCTGTGCATGACGGAAATTCTCCACCCAGATATTCCCTGTACTGTCTAACTTCTCTGCGAAGCGGATGATGACGGAGTCACCGGCAGCTACTGACGAGACACGCACTTTCAGCCATCCAGCCATATTCTGTCCCATATCAACAATCAGGCGGTCACCCTTGCGGATGACACGCTGGGGACGCAGTTGCTTGACAACCTTCATGTTCTCTGACATGGCACCACGAAGGGTACCATAGGGAATCGCCGTACGCTCAGCCTTACTCCAACTGTCATCGTTGTATCCCACTTCTGTCCAGCCAGTAAACTCCTTGCGGGCATCATAGATCTCACCATCATATTCGTTATTGCTACGGATAGCACCATCCAGACAAATCTTCCACCTCTCATCAGAGGAGATGGTCTTACGGCTCCCGTCCGCAAACTCCACAATCAGATTAAGTCGCAGCGTAGGATAACCGAAGTTCGTTATCTTATAGGGCTTCTTATCTTGCTGCATGGTATAATAACGACCATTTCCCAATACAACACCGATCGCATTCTTCTGTGCCAGCAGTCCCGTCACATCATAGGCATTATAGAGGACGGTGCGGCGATAATCCGTAGGAGCCGGTGCCAGCACCTGCTCTCCCACCCGCTGTCCATTGATAAATGCCTCATACATCCCCAAACCGCTGATGTACAGAGTGGCATGTTTGACCTCTTTGTCGATATCAAACTGTTTACGGAGGTAACGGGCAGAGAGACGACTATGCTCCGCCTCCACATCCCATGGCATGGCATGGTTCCATCCTATCCAACGTCCGCCCCAGTCTGACTCTGTCAATAATCCCACATTCCACATGGACACAGCACTCCAGTCTGACTCTCCTTTCGTTGTCGACACCTTCACACGCCAATAACAGCGTGTGTTACTTTTCAGGGTCTTCCCCTGATAAGGAACCCATTGTGAGCGGTCACCCTCCAGGGTCACGTCCCACAGGTCACCGTCCAATGCCTCAGCTTTCGCACGGGTTGATGCCACAATGATATGACAGCGTGTCTGCATCACGTCTTTCTCCGACGACTCAATACGCCAGCCCAGTCTGGGATGAGGAGTATCAATGCTCATCGGGTTTACCAACCGCTCTGTACGCAGGTCGGTGACACTGACCGCCGGTAATGTTTTCTTTTTGGCAGCACATACTGGTAAAACCATGAGTATCAGTGCCAGTCCATAAATATATCTCCTCATGTTCTATTCATTTAAGTCCCTTGCCTTACCCGAGAGTGACATATCAGATATCTGTACCAGGTCTTTCTGCAAGTAGTCTTTTGTGTTATCAATAGCGATCAACACGCCATCCTCTATACCTGCCCCCTGCTTATGCATACGGAATGTCAATACCTTTGAGTCATACTCACCGAGGTAACGCAGCGCACCAGTACCGGCATTCATCCACCACACATTCTTCTTGTCACCGGAGATCTTCGTCAGGTCGAGTTTCATCACCCGACTCGTATAGTTATACACCAACAGGTAATCATTTCCACGAGTTGCGATAAGACGGTCATACTTTGTCCCATTCTCCTGAATAATACTCTGATCGGGGATACGCTCAAAGTACGGGAGTGACAGCATCAGCTGCTTCAGGTATTTCATCTGGTTGAAGCCAGGGTCGTTCAACCCCTGATACCAGGTCTTCACATCACCGGCATCACCATAGCTCGTAGGATAGCCAGGCTTCAGCATCTGCATGATGGCATTATGTCCGTAGGTATGTCCACAGCTGCCGGCGAACACACTCCAATAGGCATAGCGCCGCACATCCCATGCCTGCCAGCGAGCCTCATTCTTATCATGCAGCCCCATCGGGATGTCCTCATAGCTGGGTTCTGCGTCAAGCACTGGCTTGATAGGTTTATAAGCCCATGTCGAGTCCACATACATCCAGTTATCCTCCTCGGTATTGTCAGGAATAGGATAATCCGCATTACCCATCCTTTGTCCGTATTTGCGGTGACCGCTTTGGAAAGTATGGAAATCCATCCAAGGAGCCTTTGCCCACCATTTGGCAGAAGTATAGCGTCCTCTTGGATGATAGGTCATCAGATGTTTCTTGTCGATGGACTTGATGGTTGTCGCCAAAGCGTTCCACACCTCAGGTTTGATGTCACCCTGGATGTCGCCACCCATAAACCAGATGATATTGGGTTTGTCCTTATAGCGGTTAGCGAGGAAGGTGCCGTATTTCTTGGCATCCTCCACACTTAACTTACCGTCTTTCACCAGTCCGCCCCAGATGCAGACCATACCTATATAGATACCGTTCTGCTCAGCGAGGTTGATGATATAGTCCAGATGGTCCCAGTAGGAATAAGCTGGAGACCCCTCCAACCTCCCCCGCTTAGGGGAGGCTTTCTTGAATACATCCATATTCCATCCGTCAATATTCGAAGGCTGCCCATAGATATTATAGGCAGGAACCCCGTCAATGACCTGTATCTGTACCACATTATAGCCAGCCTCCCGACAGCGTTGCAGATACCAGTCCGCCTCCGCCCGGTCAAGACGCTCTGGCAACAGCCATCCTGTCTCACCCTGCCAGAAGAAGGGTTGTCCGTTCTCAAACTGCAGATAACGCTGGTTATCTGACACCTTCAACAAACCGTTCTCCCACGGTTTGCCTGCCTGCACAGACACTGCCAGTATCAGCAGGCTACATATCGTCAATAGTCTTCTCATAGTCATCTCAATATATATTCCCCACCTTTTTGGGTCGTTAAGTCATATAGATAGGTCTTTGGAATCGTTACATCTTTTAGTTTCGCCTCTTTCGATATGTACGGTTTCGCAGTCTCAGCAATCTTATAAAGGAGATTTGGATTAACACCTTTCGCTGATTTCAGTCCCTTTGCTTTCAGAGGAGCGAAAGAACGGATGCGACAGTTTCCGCCTAAAGAAGACCGGATGACCGCCTTTGTCAGTTGCCCGTCTTTCCAGTCAAGGTCGACTTCAAAACCGCCACGACATCTAAGTCCCTTCACCGAACCGTCCTTCCACGCTTTTGGCAGAGCAGGCAACAGGAAAATAAAACCGTCATGACTCTGCACCAGCATCTCAGCGATACCTGCCGTACAGCCGAAGTTACCATCTATCTGGAAAGGAGGATGGGCATCAAACATATTCGGATATGTACCACCCGTCTGTTTTATAGGACCGAAGATCAGGAAAGTATCAACGGTCAGCGTCAACTGGTCCTGTATCAGTTTATAGGCATGCTCGCCGTCGAGGAACCGTGCCCATGAACAAACCTTCCATCCCATGGACCATCCTGTTGAAACATCTCCACGTGCTATCAGAGAGGTCTTGGCAGCCTCGAAAAGCTCGGGTGTACGATAGGGAGATATCTGATTAGATGGATACAAACCATAAAGATGAGAGAAATGGCGATGATCATCCTTCGGGTCATCCAAATCGTCAAGCCACTCCTGTAACTGTCCCCACCTGCCGATTTGCATTGGAGGCAACTGTGGTAGCTGCTTTTTGATAGTTTCTATAATTCCTGTAGTATCTTTAGCTCCTATAATATCAGCAGCCGCTAATACATTGGAATAGAGCTCAAAGAGTATCTGGTTATCCATGGTCACACCGGCATCCAGAGGAGTCGGACGTCCTTTGCCGCCATGTTCCGGTGACTCACCGGGACAGATAACAAGCCAGTTGTTTTGAGGATGTCTCACCAATATCTGGGAATAGAACCTGGCTGCTTCCAACATGATGGGATAGGCACGGCGGAGGAAGTACACATCACCAGTATAGAGATAATGCTCCCACAGATGACGACATACCCACCCTGCACCTGTGGGCCATAGTCCAGAGGGAGCATGGTCGATAGGTCCTGTCACTCGCCACTGGTCGGTATTGTGATGCAGCACCCAGCCATCCGCTCCATACATATCCTTTGCCGTCTTGCGTCCTGTCTCACTGATTTCACGGATCAAGCGGAACAAAGGACCGTTCAGCTCTGTCAGGTTGGTGACCTCTGAGGGCCAGTAGTTCATCTCCAGGTTGATATTCGTCGTATATTTCGAATCCCAGGCAGGAAACAGTTTGTCGTTCCACAGTCCCTGAAGGTTGGCAGGATTGATATTATCCGGTTGAGAAGAGGATATCAGCAGATAGCGTCCAAACTGGAAATAGGTTGCTACCAGATAGTTGTCACTCTGTGAGTGAGCGACCTTTGCGAATTGTTCGATACGCTTGTCCGTAGGAACATTGGAATACATGTCTTCTCCAAGATTCAGTCTTACCCTGTCGTAGTATTGATGATAAAGTTTCTCATGACGTGCCTTCAACTGTTGGTATCCTAAAGCCACAGCAGCATGAAGACGTTCTTTTGACTGGGCGACCTCATCCCCGGAGATATCCTTATAGCTCACCACATTCGTACCCACCGTCACATAGATGGTAGCCTCGTCTGCACCTACTACGCTGACGATACCATTCTTCTGGGTCACACGTCCTCCTGATGCCTGTGCCGTCAATCTTCCTTGGAAGCGGACCTTGCCCTTTACACCCTCATGCTTGGAGGAGACACCTAACAGCGTCGCCTCTTGTCCCTCGCCTGCCACCAGCACATTCTCGTGGGGTGACTGCATATATGCCGTAAAGGTGATCATCCCAGGTTTTGAGGCTTTCAGATGAACAGCAACGACCTTACTGCCAAGAGGAGCAATCGTCTCTCGCTCATAATCTACCCCATCCAGTCGGTAACGTACTATTGTACGGGCATTATCCAAGTCTAACAGCCGCTCATAGCTGGAATAGTTCGCCTGCCCTGCCATCACGATATAAAGGTCACCGAAAGGTTGGAAAGGCATACCGCTGTTCTTCCCTGCCCCCACGGGCATCACCTTCTGGTTGGCAAGTTCCTCTGCCTCTTTGTATTTCCCCTCAAAGATCAGTTGCCGTACCTTAGGAAGAAACTCCTTGGCATGCGGATTCAGGACTTGATTGGGCTGTCCCGCCCAGATGGTCTCCTCATTCAGTTGGATACGCTCCACTGCGGGGACACCATATACCATTCCACCCATCACTCCGTTTCCGACAGGCAGTGCCTGTGTCCATGTCTTGGCGGGACGGTCATACCACAGTCTGTAACTATCGGCTGATGCTGTCGTAAGCATCATAACACCCATAAGAATGCTGATCAGTTTTCTCATTTATATAAGGATTTAAGTTGTTCGTCTGGTTCTATCTCTATTTTACTCTCGTCAAGCATCGTACGGTCGAGACTGAAAACATCGATGAAGAAGTCGTAGACCGCCTGCCGTTTGTTCTTTCCGAAGTCATGACGCTCCTTGGGTAGATGGACGTTACGCACCTTGTCCTTTGCCCCATAGAAGTCATAGATACGTTGCAGGTATGGGAATTCCAGAGTAGGAACACTACTCGTCCAGTCGCCTCCGTCAGAGACGATGAGCATGGGTTTAGGAGCCATGACGGCAGCCAGTTCCGGCTCACAGGTTCCTCCCGCAGACAATTGCACGGGTTTACCACTCTCACAAGGACATCCTCCGTCAAAATGTGAGGCGAGATGTACCACAGGAGCCGATGCTGTCACACGGTCATCCAGCAGGGAGAGCAATACCGTATGGGTACCGCCACCAGAACCGCCCATCACACCGACCCGTTTGGCATCAATATCCTTGCGATGGGTAAGCATCCAGTCAAGCAAGACATAGCCGCAGGCTGCCTGATAGACATGGGCACGACTGGTGTGATGTGCCTCAGCACCCACTTCTTTCTCACTCTCTCCCCATCCATACAGGTCGAAGTCCACACAGACAGCCCCCATCCGTGCCAAGGTACCCAACCGCTGTTGCTCATCCTTACGGTAACGCATAGGCCAATGTCCGTCAGGACAGACAATAAGAGGTGAGAGGTCAGAGGTCAGAGGTGAGACTTTTCTCTTACGGGACTTTGTCTTTATTGGCGCATAGATCGTTCCGAAGAGATGCTGCCCGGGTGTCAGCTCGATACAGATATTCTGGGTAGTATAACCATCATGCTTACGGATTTTCGAGAGCTGTGCCGGTCCTAACACACAGGAGTCAAGGAACGCATCCAGCTCCAGACGCTGTCGCACCTCCTTACGCAGACTGTCACGGCGTACCTCCCACTCCACCTTATTATGATATAAGGAGGACAGATAGTTGAGCATCTGCCTTCCCTCATCCTCATGACGGCGTGGATACTCATAGCGTTTGATCTTATAGAGGTTACCCGACTGTTTCCACCAGTTCCAGTCGAAGTGCTTACAGATATTATCAAGAGTCTGTTCCAATGAATAGGGACGAATGCGGAAATCAGCATAGGTTAACATGACCCCTGCCGTATCGACGTTCCCGTCAAACTTGAATCTCACATCGAAACGTGCGGCAACATCCTTCATCACGTCACTCACCGGACGACGGAACTGGTTCTCGTAAGTTTGCGCCTGAGAGGCGAGAGGTGAGAGGTGAGAGGTGAGAAGCAGGATTCCTACTGCCCTCCACATGTATTTCTTCATATCATTCATATTTTAATAATCCCAAGTCTTTACGTTTTGCAACAACCTTTCCGTCAACCATCAGGATAAGACCTGTTCCCTGGTGATAACGCTGTCCGTCCTTATCCCACAGGATGGTCAGGATATGTCCACGATAACTGATGCCGTCCAAGCAGAAGTAATCCCATTGGTCTTGTGGGACGAGCGGGTTCACTACGATACTGCCGTCCAGTTGTGGGCGGAGTCCGCAGATTCCCGTAATCATCAGGTCATTGAACGTCGAATGGTTATAATAGCGACTGCGCTCACGGTCTCCCATCAGCCATGCACCGTTGGTCTCATCAAGATACTCTCCGATATAGGGACGCCCACGGTGGTGCTGTGACTCCACGTACAGCTCCATCTGTTTGAAGAAAACTGATGAGAAATCATTCAGATTACTCTGACTATTCAGGAAATTGGCAAGTGCCGTCAACGTCTGTGAAGTGGCGAAGGGCCATACGGCACCGTCCCACTCACATCTGCCAACGCCATGACTGCGGAACAACGGATGGCGACGCTCTGCCGTTGTCAGACCGTAGGGCGCCGAGAATCCTTTCTCGTCAAGCAGTTGCTGCCATGCCACCTCGTATTTAGAACCGACATCAGGCAGATTGAAATACCAAGGGATATAGCCTATCGCCTCACGGACATTCGCAGAAGAGTCACCACGGTGGGTCTCGAAAAACTGCTGTTGCTCATTCCACAACTTAGTCTCTATGAGGTTCTTCAGGGTGTCTGCCCTCAGCTGATAGCTCTTCACCTTCCCTGTCTCTCCTGTCATACTGTTCATCAACGACAATGCCTTGGCATTCCCATACATATAGCTATTGATGGTCGGTCGTGCATATTGCTTCCTACGACCGCCACTGATACTCTCTTCCATTCCGTCCTGTACGTCCCCCTGCCAGTAGAGTCCGTTTGCCAGTCGGTTGGTACGCTCCCAGCGGGCATACTCCTCTTCCAGTCTTGGTTTCAGTCCCAACATGAAGGTCGTGTCTCCCTGAACCTTCCACATCTCCAGTACGGCAGCAGGGTTCCATGACGAGAACTTGTTCATCTTCTCCATCGCTTTCCCGTCATTGCCATAATACCAGGTACGGAGTATCTGGTGCAGATAGGTGGTATCACGCAGCCAACGGCTCTCCATGATATGATGTCCGATAGCGCAGGCTATCAGGTTATAGCGGTCAGCATACGACCGCTGTACGAGGAACTCCGTCATGCCATAGCCCACAGGGGTCCGCTTGATATGCTTGCGCAGTGTCCACCAGCGGTAGTAGTACATCTCCCGGAAGTTCTCCTGCGGACAGTCAAACAAGGGGATGTTGTCACGCATCCATGCCGATGACTGTGCATTAGAAATCGTGGTGACGATATTCTCATCCTCCATACCGTTGAAATAGTCAGCATAGTGGGCATAGTCGTCATAGTGGAGGACGGCGGTGACACTGCCGTCAACCGAACGACTGGTGACATGAGCAATATGATAGCCTGCCTTAGCATCTGACTCGTCGGCGCGGGGCATATCAAAATCCTGGTCGGCAGGTGTGTTGATATCTGGTTTGTCAAAGGGCATGCCAGTACGGAACACGATACGGCTGATACTCTCCACTGGCGTATCATACTGCCGGGTACATTTCCCTAAAACGCCTACCTTCCCCACCACACCTATCTCATAAGTCGCACGATGCAAGGCAGCGGAGAGCACCGCTTTGATATGGTAGGTTGTACCAGACTCATATTTCCTTAAGAGCGTACCATAGCGGGCACCACCCTTCACACGGACAGCACCAGTGGAGTCCACCACAATCCGTGAGCAGACATTTCCTCCGTCATCCACGAACTCTATATCCAGTTCACCATTCGCCGTCTGGTCCATCCTCAGGTCAAACTCCACTTCCAGTTCCTTGGTATTAGGAATCAGGCGCTCTGCTTTCGCATAGTCATAGGGATCGCTGTCATAGAGACTCAGCCAACCGTCTTTCACGGTAACAGGACACTGCTGCGGCACATACAGGTTCCAGTCTGTCAGTTCCGACAACTTTGTAGCAGAACCGAACGGTTGGGCATGGGTGGTGGCATTCAGCTGTACTGGGACGGGAATACGGCTCACCCACATATCCTCCTTATTAGTTGAATAGGTGACCCATAGGTCGTTGGGGAGTTGAGAGTTGAGAGCATAATCAGCATTCTCAATACCACGGACATATTGCGGACCATAACTCTTGAACTGTCCTCCATGGCGCAGGGGATTCACCTCTCCATGTATCAGCGACAGGGTGGTATACTCCAGTCCGTCCTTGCTGAGTGAGATGGCAAGTGGCCAGCGGTATTCCGCAGGGTTATAGACGGTGGCATAAGTCCCGTCCGTCAGTCGCTGTCCCCATATCTTCGCATTGGAGTTGACAAAGCCGGGAGCACGGTCGCATCCTAAATTCCCATTGACGTTAGTCAGTCGCCACGTGTTACCACCGTCAGCCGACAGACTGGTGACGGCATGTTTCCAGAGTGCCACCTTCCTACCGTCTGGCAGGGTATAGCCACTGAACGCCTTATAGGGTTTGGTCAACGGGATGAGCGGGTCGTTGCGGTCAGCCTCCTCCACCCACTGCATGCGCTGCATGGGGTCGGCAAGCATGGCATCGACAGCAGCCACGAATCCTTTGTCCTTACATTTCTTATAATAGGGGAAGTCGGTATTCTTCTCACTGAAGCCATGATTGTAATAGACGAAATAGATGGGACCGAGAGAGCCATCCTTCTTCACCTCACGGACTACACGACCAATCCCATTGCCGTCATTAGGCTCATCCTTGATGGTGAGACAGATGCCATAGTTGCCGACAGCCAAGAGTCTCTCACCTCTCACCTCTGACCTCTCACCTCTGTAAAGATACCACCCCATCCTCTGGTGCATCACCGCTTTCAGGTTATGGGCTGGCGGGAAGTCCTTTCCTTCCTTTGTCCACCCTTCCGGTACGTCATATTCCGGAAACAGCTCCACGGGTTTACTCCATGTATAGCCGTCGGCAGAGGTCTGCAGCATGGTCTTACCCGGTGCCTCATGCTCATGGCGGGGGTCAGTCAGGTAGTGCATATAGAACTTACCGTTCCAGTATGCCATCATCGGCTGATGGTTATAGGTCCAGGGCTTAGCCCCTCTCATCGTCTGGATGGTATGCACGCCGACCACCGGCTTCAGTCCTCCGTCATGCCGCTCAGGACGGGCTATCGTCTTTCCGGTATAGTGCACCACGTCACGGTTGTATTTAATCAGTCCCTCTACCAACTGCTCGTCGGCAAGGAACACCGTGCCGTGCTTATGCCCTACCGGGAAACTGACAGCCCCCGTCTGGTTCTGAAAAGTCTTGAAGTCCTTGGTACGGTGGGCTCCGTATATCTTATAGCGGTAACTGTCATAGTAGATATACCACCAGTCGCCCACCTTTGCCGTTGAGGGACCTTCCGTAAACGACTCGGTGAAAGGTGCTGATGCCTTGCTCCACGGACCGTATGGCGACTTGGCGAAGGCGACCTTAATATTCCGCATGGGGCGGGAGTTGTCTTTCACCACCATCACGTAGTCCGCCTTTCCCCGTTTCACCAGCGTTGCGTCAATAGCGCTGAAGTCAGGGTCATAGAAGAGCTGTGCCTTCGAGAAAGTCTTGAAGTCACGGGTCGTCATATAATACAGACGGTGGTTATTCAGATGATCCTCCTTGTAGTCAGGGAATTTCCCCGGTACACAGGATGCCCAGATGATCAAGAACTGTTTCTTCACATCGTCATAGAACAGTTCCGGAGCCCATGTGTTCACCGTCGACTCCTCCATCCCTGTGGGGATAAACCGTTGTTTCGTCCAGTGAATCAAATCCTTCGAGGACGCATAGCCGAAGCCACGGTCACCACGCCAGGAACTGGTCCATACCAGATGGAACGTGCCGTCAGGACCTTTCACGACGGAAGGGTCTCGCATCACTTTCTGTTTTCCAACCTCTGGACGCAGGAACACCCCTTGTATGGAGTCCCACCTCACACCATCATAACTGTAGATAAAGCGGAGTCCCTCTGTTGCAGGCTCATGGAAAGAAGTGGACACATAGATATCCTTAGCCTCCAGAGAGAACGACACACCGCACGTCCAGACCAAAAATAGCAGTTTTCGTATATGCATAGTTTTTGAGTAGTATATTTCTGCAAAGGTAGTGAAAACCGAGCGAAGAACAAAATAAATATGTATTTATTTTTTCCGTGGCATAAAAAAGTGGCGACAGCATTGCGCCATCGCCACCTCTTATTATTGAGTCTCAGAGATTTGCACCTAAGCGGTAGCAAATTCTTCACTCTTCATTCTTCACTTTACAACGACTTTGAGCTTTCAGCTCGAACTCGTTCACGCTCGATAAAGCATGAACAAGTTCTTGCTTTATTCTCACTTAATCACGACTTTCTTACCGTTCTTAATAACGACACCCTTGTAGCCCTTGAAGACACGCTGACCACTCAGGTTGTAAACAGGTTTGCCATCGCTGAAGATGTCGTTAGCTGCACCGTCAACGCTGATGCCGTTGATGCCGGTACCACCAGTGGTGATGGTCATCTTCAGATCCTTAGTAACACTGATCTTATAAGTACCAGGAGTCTTCAGAAGTACATTACCATCATTGACAAGAACAAGCTGTACCTCTGCATCCACAACAGCCTCAGTATTACCTTCACCAGGAGCATAGCGGTGCTTACCATTGAAGTCATCCCAGCTGGTAAACTCTGCATCACCGAAGGTCAGATAAGTATCCTCTGTAGTAACAGTTGCTTCATACTCGAATGCCTGAGCAGTCTCGTTGAATGTTAACTCAGTAGTGCCTCCCCAGCCCTTAGGAGTGCCAGTACCCATGATATAGAGCTTATCTACAGTAACAGGTGTTGGAGGAGTAACCTCACCAGTAATGGTAACAGTTGACTTATCCTTGGCAACGCTAATCTTATAAGTACCAGCAGCCAGCAAGATAGCACCATTAACCTTCTGCAAAGCAACAGTCTCGTTGAGTTTTGCATTCTGATCGCCCTCACCAATAGCGTAGCGATGATTTGCATTAAAGTCATCCCAGCTTTCAGATGTAGCTACGTCAGAGAATGCAAATGCAGCAGCAGTTGCTGGAGCATATTCATACTCATAAGCCTGAGTCTCTGCATTGAACGTCATCTCCGTCATAGATGTAAGACTCCAGTCATTCATGTTTCCGATGATGTAGAACTTAGGAATTGCAACGAAGGTTGCGCTTATAGTCACTGCCTGTGCCGGCATGGTGAACTTGCCGTCGGTTACAGTAATCTCACTATCGTCAGCACCCTTGACGGTGATAGCATCCAGCGCATAGCCCTCAGCAGGAGTAGCAGTAACGGTCACCTCGTCGCCTGCAGCAGCCTTGGCAACACTTGTCTTGACAGTACCATTCTCAATGCCGTCAGCGATCGTGATGTCGTAAAGGGCAGCC
>CACYPF010000017.1 GCA_902776195.1 uncultured Prevotellaceae bacterium
AGCGTCTCAACAACACCTCAGCAAGTTGTCGCAAACGCCATTTACGCTTCGCCCGTTTGCCGTGCATGACATAGTGGCAATGGCGGCAGATGCCCCGTCTTCTCTTTACGAGGTTTTAGGCTCCGTGGGTCGAAGCATTGTTTTTTCCTTGTTATCTGATAAACAGGAGCTCGCGGTATTTGGGGAGTGTCCACAGACCGTCCTCCACGATGAGTTCGAGTTTGTCAGCCTCGTAGCGGATGGCATCCATGTGGGGCTCTACCGTGTCGTGGTAGACGATGGCACGCTCGTGGATGTTCTCGATGCGGTTGGCAACCTTACGAGCCTCGGTAAGTTCCTCCACAAACTGCTCGATCTTCTCCGTCCGCTCGGCAATCTCCTCAATGAGTTTCATGTTACGGATAGAGAGACGCTCCGCTTTCTCCGTGGAGAAAACATCCTTCATGCCCTGTACGTTCTTGATGAGCTGACTCTGGTAGTGTGTGGCAACGGGGATGATGTGGTTCATGGCAAGGTCGCCCAGTACACGTGCCTCTATCTGTACCGTCTTGACATACATCTCCCATTTCACCTCGTTACGAGCCTCCAGCTCCTTGCGGTTCATCACCTTGGTACTCTCGAACATCTTCACGCTGGACTCATCGAGGTAATGCTCGAAGATGACGGGACATGACTTCTCCACGTCGAGACCACGGTGTGCCGCCTCCTTCACCCATTCCTCGCTATAGCCGTTGCCGTCGAAGCGGATGGGTTTGCAGGTCTTGATATCCTCCCGCAGTATGTCGAGGATTGCCGAAACCTTGCTCTCACCTTTTGCGATGAAGGCATCGACACGCTCCTTGAACGACTCCAGCGCCTCTGCCATGGCGGCATTCAGTGCGATCATCGCTGACGCACAGTTGGCGGTAGAGCCCGGTGCACGGAACTCAAAGCGGTTACCCGTGAAAGCAAAGGGTGATGTGCGGTTACGGTCCGTATTATCGACGATAAGGTCAGGGATCTGCGGAATGTCGATCTCCATACCCTGTTTGCCCTTCAGGTTGAAGAGCTCGTTCTTGTCGCTCTGCTCGATATGGTCGAGCAGTTCCGTGAGCTGTGTACCGAGGAACGAGCTGATGATGGCGGGAGGAGCCTCGTTGCCCCCTAAGCGGTGGGCGTTGGTGGCACTCATGATAGAAGCCTTCAGCAGACCGTTGTGCTTATGTACCGCCATCAGTGTCTCCACGATGAACGTCACGAAGCGCAGGTTCTCCTCCGGTGTCTTGCCGGGCGCATGCAGCAGTACCCCGTTATCGGCACTGAGGCTCCAGTTATTATGCTTACCCGAGCCGTTGATGCCGTCGAAGGGTTTCTCGTGCAGCAACACCCGGAAGCCATGGTTGCGGGCCACCTTCTTCATCAGCGACATCAGCAGCATGTTATGGTCGACGGCAAGGTTGCACTCCTCGAAGATAGGAGCCAGCTCAAACTGGTTCGGTGCCACCTCGTTATGACGTGTCTTGACAGGGATGGCAAGCTCCAGTGCCTGAATCTCCAGGTCCTTCATGAAAGCCTGCACACGGTCGGGGATGGTACCGAAGTAATGGTCGTCCATCTGCTGGTTCTTCGCACTCTCATGTCCCATCAGTGTGCGACCCGTCAGCATCAGGTCAGGACGAGCCGAGTAGAGCCCCTCGTCAACGAGGAAATACTCCTGTTCCCATCCGAGGTTCACCTGAACCTTCTGTACGTCGTCATAGAAATACTGGCAGACATCCTTCGCCGCCTTGCCTACCGCATGGAGGGCACGCAGCAGCGGTGCCTTGTAGTCGAGAGCCTCTCCCGTATAGGCGATGAAGATGGTAGGGATACACAGGGTGTCGTCGATGATGAACACCGGTGAGGTGGGATCCCAGGCGGAATAGCCGCGTGCCTCGAAGGTGTTGCGGATACCGCCGTTGGGGAATGACGAAGCGTCAGGCTCCTGCTGTACGAGCAGTTTGCCGCTGAACTTCTCAATCATACCCCCTTTGCCGTCGTGCTCCACGAAAGCGTCGTGTTTCTCTGCCGTGCCCTCGGTGAGAGGCTGGAACCAGTGCGTGTAATGCGTGACACCCATCTCCAGCGCCCACTGCTTCATGCCGTCGGCAACGGCATCGGCAATGCTGCGGTCCAGCCGGGCACCGTTATCCATCACGTCAATCATCTTGTCGTAGATGTCGGCACGCAGGTATTTATGCATCTTCTGTTTGTTGAAGACATACTTTCCGAAATACTCCGAAGGGCGCTCCTTGGGAGTCTTCACTTCCACAGCTCTTTTCTTGAAAGCCTCCTCGACGACCTGAAATCTCAAATTGTTTGCCATATTAGTCTATGAATCGTTTAGTTATATCCTTGTATTCTTCTATTCTCCTGTCACGGAGGAAAGGCCACCAGCGGCGTACCTGTTCCGAGCGTTGCATATCCACCTCGACGATGACACATTCCTCCTCAGTGGTGGATGCCTCGTAGAGCAGTTCTCCCTGCGGACCAGCCACGAAGGACGTTCCCCAGAACGGTACACCATCCTCCTCCCCGACACGGTTGACGGTGACGACGGGAAGTCCGTTTGCCACGGCATGTCCCCGCTGGACGGTCTGCCATGCCATGCGCTGACGCTCCTGTTCCTCTTTCGTGTCATGAGGGTCGTAGCCGATAGCGGTAGGGTATATCAACAGTTCCGCCCCCTGCAGTGCCATCAGTCGTGCTGCCTCCGGGTACCACTGGTCCCAGCAGACGAGGACTCCCAGTTTGCCGAGGGATGTCTCGACGGGTTTAAAGCCTAAGTCACCGGGTGTGAAATAGAACTTCTCGTAATACCCCGGGTCATCGGGTATATGCATCTTCCGGTAGATGCCGGCAATATCTCCGTCCTTCTCCAGGACGACGGCGGTATTATGATAGAGTCCGGGAGCCCTGCGCTCGAAGAGGGAGGTGACAATGACCACGCCATATTCCTTGGCGAGTTCTCCAAAGAAAGCAGTCGACGGACCGGGAATCGTCTCGGCAAGGTCGAAGTTGTTGACATCCTCCACCTGGCAGAAATAAAGTCCGTTATGCAGTTCCTGCAATACGATGAGTTCCGCACCCGCCTTCGCAAGGTCGGCGATCTTCACGGCAAGTCTCGACCTGTTGTCAGCGATATCCGCCGTGTTATGCTGTTGTATAATACCTATCTTCATATTTCTAATAATATTGCATAGTGCAGCAGTGTAGTGAGCCATGTTGCTTGATGACGGCACGGCAGTCAATGCCTATGATCTCCCTATCTGGGAAAGCCTCGCCAATCGTGCGCATCGCCTCCTCGTCGAGGTCGGGCTGGTCGTAGGTGGGAACCAGTACCGCTCCGTTGATGACGAGATAGTTGGCATAGGTGGCAGGCAGTCTCTCACCTCTCACCTCTGACCTCTCACCACTATCATAGATGGGACGGGGGAGGGGTAGTCTCAATAATCTGTAGGGGCGGTCATGGCATGTCCGCAGACCCTGCAGTTCCTTTTCCATCTCCATGAGGTCGGGGTGCTCCTCGTCACCCCCCGTATATAATAAGGTGTCGTCAGGGGCGATGCGTACCAAGGTGTCGATATGTCCGTCGGTGTCGTCACCTATCAGACTGCCGTGATTCAGCCATACGATGCGCTCAGCACCTAAATACTCCTTCAGACGCTCCTCTATCTCCTCTTGTGTCAGTGGTTGGTTGCGGTGGGGAGCCATCAGACAACAGCGGGTCGTGAAGATGGTACCCTTGCCGTCGCTCTCTATCGACCCGCCCTCCAGGACGAAGTCGAGATGCGGCTCATACGCGCCTTTCACCAGTCCCTGCTCGTAAAGCCGGCGGTTGAGGGCATTGTCCAGTTCCGCGGGGAACTTCTCGCCCCAGCCGTTGAAGCGGAAGTCGAGGAGGATAACCTCTTCTTTCCCCTCGCCAACAGGAAAGGGGGTAGGGGTGAGACATGTGATAAACCCATGGTCACGAGCCCATGTGTCGTTATGAGGGATGTCGTCTACGATGATCAGCGGCTCACGCTTGCTGATCTCACGCTTCATCTCCTCATAGACAGCCGTTATCTCCGGCAGGATGGGAGCCCAGTCGGTATGCTCATTCGGTAATGTCAACTGCACCGCGCTTTGCTTCTCCCATTCGGCAGGCATCCGCCTCTTTCTCGTTTTCATGGCTGCAAAATTACGAAATTATTATTAATTATGTGTGATGCATTAAATTATTTTTGTAATTTTGCAGCATGTTAGAACTGCATAACGTAACGATAGAACCTATCATCCGCTCGTTGTCCCTGACGGTTGGCGATGGTCAGCTGGTCTGTCTGACAGGCTCTCAGGGGCGTGGCAAGACCACCGTCCTGCGTGCCGTATTGGGGTTGATACCTATTCATCAAGGACATATCAGTATTGACGGAGAACTGCTGACCCCACTGTCTGCTCCTTATTTCCGCAGACAGATAGCCTATGTGCCGCAGCATCTGACGGCGATAGAGGACTATGACAGTATTGCCGACCTCTCGGAAATGCTTTTCGGACTGAAAGTCAATAAGGGTGAGGCATCGTACCGGGTACCTGCCGACGGACGGCGGTGGAGTGAGCTGTCGGCTGACGAGCGTTATCTGCTGTTGCTACAGAATGCCATGCAGTTAGGTAAGCGCTTGCTGGTTATCGACGAGCCGGCGCAACCTGTCAGTGCGGAGACGATGCAGACCGTCGACTCGATGCTGCAGGAGGCTGCCCGTCAGGGTGCCACCGTCCTTGCCGTCAATTCCAGAATCCTTCAAAATCAGATACAATTATGAATATCACTATCGTACGACTGATCATCGGCATCCTGCTGTTGTTGGTGCCTGCCCTGATACTATTCCGCTTAGACCGCCGCTTCCTGCGGATGTCGGCATCGGTCATGGGGAGGCTGGTCATCGTGCTTGCCGTCATGGCATTATGCCTTTATTATATCTTCCAGTGGGACAAGGTATGGCTGAATATCCTGTGGGTGCTGCTTACCAGTGGTGTAGCGACAGCCGTCTATTGCCGGAAGCGGTGGCAGTCTGTACCCATCTATGTCAGTATGACCATCGTCACCTTCGTGATGGGTATTCTGGTGCTGTTATTGATGGATGTCAGTCATCTGTTCAGTGCTGATGTCTTCATCCCCGTCATGACGATGCTGCAGGCAGAGGCACTCTTCGTCTGCAAACGAGGCATCACCACTTATGTCCTGGAGCGCCGTACGCATAAGGAACTGTTTGAATACCTGCGTGGCAACGGGGCTAATCAGTTGGAGGCGCTGCGCCCCTTCCTGACCAAGTCGATCACCAGAGCCTTCGCCCCCGTCCTGTCACAGTTGCTGTTGGTAGGACTCGTCTTCGTGCCCTCCCTGCTGTGCGGACTGCTTCTCGGTGGTGTGCAGCCCCTGCAGGCAATCGCTTTCCTGGCATTGATGACGTCTGCCGCTTTGTGCAGTACGATGCTGATACTGGTGTTCTCCATCTATATTTATACCCGAATGAGTTAACCGATGAAAAGAATCTCTCTTATAATAGCAGCCGTGACGCTGCTGTGTCTGCAGTCCTGTGGACAGAAAGTCAAGAACAGTGTGCCGTCAGAGCAAGAAAGCAGTCTGACGGATGTGCGTGTTGACAAGGATGTCGTTCCTCTCCAGCGCTATGCGTATAAGGCATGGTACTCACCGTCCATGCGTATTCCCCTTGCCGTGGCATGGTATCTGACAGGCAATCATGTGTCAGGCAGTTACAAACGTAGGGGTGTTGCCTTTCATCCCGATGAGAATATAGACAATCCCGTCACCACGTTCGATTATATGCAGTCGGGTTACAGTCGCGGGCACATGTGTCCCTCCGGTGATAACAAATGGAATCAGCGGGCACAGGAGGAGTCGTTCCTGATGACGAACATCTGTCCGCAGAACAGTAAACTGAATGGCGGTGACTGGAATGACCTGGAGATGCTGTGCCGCACATGGGCAAAGCGTTACGACAGAGTATATATCGTCTGTGGACCTATCCTTCGTGGTAACAGTCATAAGACGATCGGGCGACAGCGCAGTCGCCGTGTCACCGTACCGGAGGCTTTCTATAAGGTGGTGCTCCGCACGGGTAAGAATGCCGCAGCCATCGGCTTTATCTACGAGAATAACGGTAGTAGCCAACCTATGAAGGCGGCTGTCCGCAGCGTTGATGAGATAGAGCGACAGACCGGCTTTGACTTCTTCCATGCTCTTCCCGATGACGTGGAGAACCGCATAGAGGGCAAGGCAAACCTGTCAGAATGGTGATGGAGTAAAATATAAGAATATAATAATGATTATGGAAAAGAACGGGAAATTTGTCATTACAATCAATCGTGAACTGGGTTCTGGTGGTCGTACCGTAGGCAGAAAGCTGGCGGAGCAATTAGGAGTGAAGTACTACGACAAGGCACTTATCGAAGGACTGACCAAGGAATTCGGGCTCACAGTAGAGGAAATAGAGAAATTTAAGGCTCAGAAGAAGTCGTGGTGGAATGAGTTCAATGCCTATTACACAAAACTGAATACTACCACGATGCCCTTTGAGGCAGAGACGATATTAACCACGGAGACGATGATGGAGGCAGAGACGCGTATCCTGCAAGATCTTGCCGCGGAAGAGTCGTGTGTCGTGGCAGGCAGAAGTGGCTTCCTGGTATTCCGTGACTGTCCCAATAGCATGAGTGTTTTCATTCAGGCTCCTCTGGAGAGTCGTATCAGCAGAATCATGAGAAAGAAACAGATCAGTCACGAAGAAGCCAAGGCAATCATAGAGGAAGTGGATAAAGGTCGTGAGACATACATACAGAAGTATGCGGACACGTCACGTTACGATACCCGGAACTATGATCTTGTCCTTAATATGGATGGCTTGACAGAGGATGAGGCAGTGACGGTGATTATGACCTATTGGAAGCTCATCAACTCCCTATAGCTTTTTTGATGTCAGTAAAGGTGATCTCCACCAGTTCCTGGTCATTTACCCTGCCTGCTTTGGCAATACGGTTAGCCTGTGCCTGAATCGTTTTCTCGAAGAGGTTACGGACATAGCGGGCATTACCAAAGTTGCGGTCCTTGGTGGCTACCTTGTGCTCCAGGTGCTCCTGAACGAGCTGGGCACCCTCTTTGGTAATCGTATACTGGTTTTTCTTCAAATACTGGCGGAAGATCTTATAGAGATCGTCGGCAGAGTAGTCGGGGAAGTGGATGTAGCGGTTGAAGCGTGACTCAAGACCGGGGTTGGTGTCGATGAATTTCTTCATCTCGTTGGTATAGCCTGCCACGATAACCACCAACCGGTCGCGGTCGTCCTCCATGCGCTTCAGCAAAGTGGCGACAGCCTCCTTGCCATAATCGGTGCTGGCATCACTCTGGGTAAGGGCATACGCCTCGTCGATGAAGAGCACGCCACCCAGGGCAGAGTCACACATCTGGTTGACTCGGGGAGCGGTCTGCCCCACATACTGTCCGATGAGTCCGGAACGGTCTGTCTCTACGAGATGTCCCTTCTTGAGAATACCTAAATCCTTATAGATTCGTGCCACGATACGTGCCACGGTGGTCTTTCCTGTACCAGGGCTACCCGTGAAAACGAGGTGATAGTTGAGGCTGGTGGTCTTCAGCCCCTTCTCCTTACGTGCCTTCTGCACCTTGACATAGTTGGCAAGTGAGCGCACTTCCCCTTTGACAGCATCCAGACCGATCAGTTCGTCAAGTTCCTTGTAGGGGTCACCCTCCAGTGCCTTGTTGACTACTACACTGTCGTCCTTGGTGCCCTCCTCGCGGTCTTCCTTATCCACAAACTTATATTTACGTCCTCCTTCGTCGGAGCCGTCGTCATCGTCATCGAACACGAGTTTTTTCTCTTTCTGGGTATCTGTGTCCTCATTGCCGAGAACCATAGTGCATGCGCCCATCATAAGGAAACAGGCGGTGATACAAATGATAACGATTGTCAGTTGCTTGCTGTTGAAGCGGTCAAAAAAACTTGCCATATAGATAGATTTTTAATGATTATATACATATTTAATATTATAAGGGGCACCGCATAGCAGACAAGGTCGGCGGTGTCGAAGACTCCGGGGAGCAGTCCTGCTTGCTGCATCAGTTCGGAACAGATGCCAGCCAGGGGTATGATGCTTGCCACTATCATCCTCTGCCATCTCATAGCCCGTTCTAACAGGCTGACTACGAGAAGGATATAGGATGTGGCCCATAAACCTCCGGGAAGGGAGTAAACGACAAACTCAGACGGCTGGCAGGCGGCTGCAAGTGTGCGCCAGTCGGTGACCAACGGCATCAGTCCCACTATGTCCAAGGTATGGAAGAGCAGGAGGGTGGTGGGGCGGAACAATAAGTAGATTATTCCTCCAAGCAGCAACATCACCAGTCCGATGAGTATTTGAAGTCGTGTCGTCATGACCAGGTTGAATCAATAATGCGCTACAAAAATACAAAAAAAATGATATAGTTGATGGAAAACGATGATTTTTTTGTATCTTTGCACGCCTAAAAGGTATTAATTTTATAAAGGTAAGAAAATGGGAGGCTTTTTCGGCACTATCTCAACAAAGGACTGCGTAAACGACTTGTTTTACGGGACAGACTATAACTCGCACTTAGGTACAAAACGCGCTGGACTGGTGACTTTCGATGAGGAGAAGGGGTTCAGTCGTTCTATCCACTCGTTGGAGCGTCAGTATTTCCGTTCACGCTTTGAGGATGAGCTCGACTCGTTTAAGGGAAAACAAGGTATTGGTGTCATTAGTGACACTGACCCGCAGCCGATGATTGTGAATTCTCATCTGGGACGCTATGCTGTGGTGACCGTGGCGAAGATCAATAATTTGCGGGAGATAGCCGATGAGTTGCTTGCCGAGAGAATGCATTTCAGTGAGTTGTCCGCCAATAACATCAACCAGACGGAGTTGGTGGCACTGCTTATCAATATGGGTAATACCTTTGTGGATGGTATTAACAAGGTGTACCAGAAGATAGACGGCTCCTGTTCGATGCTGATACTGACAGAAGACGGTATCATTGCCGCGCGTGACTTCTTGGGACGTACTCCTATCGTAATAGGTAAAAAAGAAGGAGCCTATGCTGTGTCCAGTGAGACGACGAGTTTCCCCAACCTCGACTATCAAATACTACGTGACGTGGGTCCTGGTGAGATTGTCCGTTTGCGAGCCGATGGCATAGAGGTGATGCAGAAACCGTTCAGCCGTTGTCAGATATGCTCATTCCTCTGGGTATATTATGGCTTTCCAGCCAGTGACTATGAGGGAATCAATACGGAATTGGTACGTGAGAGGAACGGTTGCCTGATGGGAGAGAAAGACAAGGATGTAGAGGCAGACCTTGTGTGTGGTATCCCAGATTCTGGCGTGGGAATGGCATTAGGCTACTCTCATGGTAAAAAAATACCTTATAAGCGTGCTGTCCTGAAATACACCCCGACATGGCCACGCTCATTTACACCTGGTAACCAGCTGCGTCGTGACTTGGTGGCACGTATGAAACTGATTCCTAATGCAGCCATGCTGAAAGACCAGCGTGTCGTGTTCTGCGACGACTCTATTGTCCGTGGTACTCAGTTGCGTGACAATGTCCGCACCTTCTTTGAGAATGGTGCCAAGGAGGTCCATGTACGTATTTCGTGCCCTCCACTGGTGTATGGATGTAAATATATAGGATTCACCTCGTCGAAGAGTGATCTGGAACTGATAACCCGTCGTATCATTAAGGATTTTGAGGGTGATGACTCAAAGAATCTGGAAGCTTATGCAAAGACAGGTACACCCGAGTACCAGCGGATGGTCAATGAGATAGCCCGTCGGTTGGGGCTGACGAGTGTGAAGTTCGCCAGTCTGGAAGACCTTATAGCGTCTATCGGAATCCCTAAGGAGCGGCTGTGTACCCATTGCTTTGATGGGTCGAGCTATTGCCATGAACATGACAATGACAAATAATGTGTTGAGCGTTAAAAAAGAATAATGTTCAATGCTTAAAGGTACAAGTTCAATGTAAATTGACTACCTTTGCAAAAATTTTAGAAGCGTGAAGATAAAGCAAGTGCTGAGCGCCCTTGAACGATTCGCGCCTCTGCCCTTACAGGAAAGCTGGGATAATGCTGGCCTGCAAGTAGGACTGACAGAGGCGGAGGTTTCAGGGGCATTATTGTGTCTGGATGTCAACGAACGCATTGTTGATGAGGCGATTACGAAGGGGTGTAACCTCATCGTGAGTCATCATCCCTTGCTGTTCCGTGGACTGAAACAGATAACGGATGCGAATGATGTTCAACGCGCTGTCATCAAGGCGATCAAGCATGATATCGTCGTTATCTCGATGCATACCAATATGGATAATGCACAGGATGGAGTCAACTGGAAGATCGCAGAGCATTTAGGACTGAAGGATGTCAGGTTCTTCGCTCAAAAGACGGTAGATGGTATCGAGGCGGGAAGTGGTGTTGTCGGTGTATTACCAGAGGCAATGGCTGCCGATGACTTTGTGCTGTTCGTGAAAAAGCAGTTTGATGTGGAGTGTGCCATGTGCAATGAGTTGTTACGCCGTCCTATCCAGCATGTTGCCATCTGTGGCGGTGCCGGTGATTTCCTGCTTGACGATGCCCTTCGGCAAGGAGCCGATGCCTTTATCACGGGGGAGATGCACTATCACCAGTATTTCGGTTATGAGCAGCGCATCCAGATATGTGTCATCGGTCATTACCAGAGTGAACAGTTTACCAGCGAGATATTCCGTGATATCATCCAGAAGGAATGTCCGGAGGTACGTGCTGAAATCGCCGAGACATGCACTAATCCGATTATTTACCTTTAGTTGAGATATCGAAATAACGAAAAATAAAGAAAGTTATGGCAAAGAAAGACCCAACAGACATGCCGGTTGAAGAGCGTTTGAAAACTCTCTATCAACTGCAGACCACGCTCTCTGGTATTGACGAGAAGCGTGCCTTGAGAGGTGAACTGCCTCTGGAAGTACAAGACCTTGAGGATGAGATTGAGGGCTTGACCACTCGTATTGATAAGATTCAGGGTGACATCAAAGAGTATGAGTCGGCTATCTCACAGAAAAAAGGTGAGATAGAGACTGCAAAAGCTAGTGTGGAGCGTTACAAGACCCAGTTGAACGATGTGAAGAACAACCGTGAGTATGACACGCTGACTAAGGAAATCGAGTTCCAGTCCCTTGAGATAGAACTGTGTAACAAGAAAATCAAGGAGGCACAGATCCGTATTGAGGAGAAGAAAGAGGAACTTGCTAAGAACCAGGATATTATTCAGGATCGTCAGCAGGCTCTGGAGGTGAAGAAGGGTGAGTTGGACGAGATTATGGAAGAGACCCGTGCTGAGGAGGATAAGTTAAAGGCAAAGGTGAAAGACTTGGAAGCAAAGATAGAACCTCGTCTCTTGACATCTTTCAAGCGTATCCGTAAAAATGCCCGCAATGGTCTGGGAATCGTCTATGTACAGCGTGATGCCTGTGGTGGTTGCTTCAATAAGATTCCACCCCAGCGTCAGTTGGATATCAAGATGCACAAGAAGATTATCGTCTGTGAGTATTGTGGACGTATTATGATCGATCCGGAACTGGCAGGAGTAAAGGTTGCTCCGGTAGGAACGGAGGAGAAGAAGCCTCGTAAGCGTGCTATCCGTAAGACGACAAAGAAAGCTGCGGACGACACTCCAGAGGAGGCATAATCCCCAAAGCAGCAGTCAAAGAATAGGCGTGGTTCTCTCCACGCCTATATTTTTTCATAATCAGGGATGTCCTGCAGGAAATAGTAGCAGTTCCGCTCATAGTCCATCTGGCAGCAATAGTGTTCAATACCATTGCTCATCACCAGGTAGTCTACATGTAGCAGCAGGTTATAGGCAGATATCTGGTCAAAAACTTTCTGAGACAGTGCAATGGTGGGTGCCTTGTATTCGATGATCATGACAGGATGGGCGTTGCTGTCGTAAAGTATAGAGTCGCACCGCAGTTTCTTTTCCCCTACCTGCAGCTCTATTTCATTACCTAACAACCCCTTCGGGTAGCCTTTATGTTCCACTAGCCAATGTACGAAATGCTGGCGAACCCACTCCTCTGGGGTGAGTTTCACATACCGGCGGCGTAAGAAATCGAAAATCTCAGGTTTCTCGCGTGTTCCTCTTAGCTGTATTTCGTATTTGGGCAAATTTAACTCGTACATATTGCAAAGGTACAAAATAATTCCTGATTTCTATTTTTTAAATCCTGATTATTTTGTAACTATGGCTTCGCCGAACTTATTTTTCGTTCGGAAATGAAAAGAAAACAGGTTTCCTTTTTGCATTTCTCTCACTTATTTGGTAACTTTGCATCCATAAAAACCAAAAAACTATGAGAAATAGAAGCCTAACGATATTAGGAATATTATTACTTTTACTCTCTTTAACGGCAAGGGGACTGTCAGCTCCAAGGAGCAGGGTAGACTCTATCCGTCAGGAATTGCCAAAACTGGAAGGACACGAGCGCTTGCAAGCCTATTATAAAATATATAATCTCTACTATTATGCCGGAGAGGCGAAAAAGGAACGGAAGGCAATAGACAACCTGCTCCATGAGGCTGATCTACAGGGAGATGTGGATATGCAGGGAACGGCAAGGGCAGCCTTGCTTTATTACTATTATAATACCGATTTAAATGATTCTCTGCTGTCAGAATTCCCCAAGCATCAGGCTTTTTTCCTCAAGCATTCTGACTGGAAACTATATTATGACACTTGGGTACTTGTCGTCAATCACCATATTTTCACCAGCCAGAGTAATATGGCACTCCGTGAGGTGAAAAAGATGTATGAGGATGCTCAGAAACGGGGAAACAGTTACGGTATAGGATTGGCTTCTTATGGAATGGGTAATGCCTATATGGAAATCGGTTTCCACCAGGAGGCGATACAAGCTTATGAGCGTTGCATCAAAGCCTTGAGGCATACAGACTTAGGTAGTTCCACGTTGCTGGATGTCTATCCCTATTATTGCTCGGTACTTTCTGAGGTACAGAACTATAAACGGATGTTGGAGATCACAGACCAGTGGTTGACTTATCTGGATTCTCATCGCAAGGACTTGGGACTGGACGATGCCAATGCGGAGAGTTCACCTTATTATACCTTCTATAGCAATTCACGAGCAACAGCCTTGATGGGACTGGGTAGGCTCAGGGAAGCTGAAAATCTGTTGATGAAAGCCTATGAAGCGACTAAGGACGTGAAGGATAATACGCAGTTGACGGTGTTCTATAACTTAGGGCAGTTGTATATGAAGAAAAAAGACTATGCCAAGGCGCTTGCATTCAATTCCCGGATCATACAGAACTTTGCTGACCCGAAAGACCTGTCAGGTACGCTGATGCTGAATAAACAGCGTGCAGAGATAATGCTGCAGTCTCATCGTTTCGAGGAGGCAGCGAAGCTATATAAACAAGTATTTTATCTTGCCGACTCCCTGAATATTAAGAGTGTAAAGAACCAGTTGAATGAATTCAATACACTTTTTAAGGTTAATGAAATGGAGAAAGATACTCAACAGGCACGGACACGGCATATTTATATCATATTAGCCGTGATTATTATCGCTTTGTTACTGATGGGGTTGCTGGGACTCTACTTTATGATACGCCTCCGCCAGAAAAACAATGAACTGGGTGTTGCCTTAGACCATGCTCAAGAAAGTGACCGTATGAAGACAGCCTTTATCCAGCATGTCTCCCACGAGATTCGCACACCACTCAATGTCATTACAGGTTTTGCACAAGTCATTGGTAATCCTGACTATCATTTGAGCAAAGAAGAGCGATTGAATATTGTGAATAGTATAGAGACAAATACCCGTGAGATTACTAATTTCGTCAATGAATTACTTGTTTTCTCTGAGAATGAGAGCCAGAATCATTATAAGATGACGGATTGTGTCAATATCAGTCTGTTTTGTAAGGATCTGTTGAAAAAAGCAGAGGTGGTTAACAATGGCAGACTTGTTCTGTCTTATGAATCACGACTGGATGACAATTATACTGTAATAAGCAATACTATGGCTTTGGAGAGAATCTTGCGCCCACTGCTCGGTAATGCAATGAAATTTACGGAGAAAGGTTGTATCAAAATACAAGTTCAAGAGAGTGAGGTCCAAGGAAAGTTGGACATCAGTGTTGCTGATACGGGAATAGGTATTGCGGAAGACCAGCGAGATCGTATCTTTGAGAAATTCTATAAGGTGGATTCCTTTAAGAGTGGCTTGGGACTGGGGTTGCCGATGGCACGCAGTATAGCTCATAAGATAGGAGGAGAATTGATGCTTGACGACACCTATAAAGAAGGTACTCGCTTTATTCTTAGGATTCCTAATAAAACCTCTTAATTTTTTGTTTTTCTCTTGGTATTTTAGTAATTTTGCACCATGGCTCAGGCTGTCGTGACATATGACTCCGTCATGAGTGAGTTGAAAGCTCGCCATTTTTCTCCTGTCTATTATCTGATGGGTGATGAACCTTATTATATCGATAAAATCAGTAATTGGATTGCGGAGAACGTATTACAGCCGGAAGAAAGAGACTTTAATCAGACTGTCCTTTTCGGTTCTGATGTCAATGCGTCCCAGATTGTTGATGCAGCAAAACGCTATCCTATGATGTCTGAGCATCAGGTTATCATTGTCAAGGAAGCCCAGAATGTGAAGAATACAGAGCCTCTGGAGAAGTATTTTAAGTCACCGATGCCCTCTACTATTCTTGTGATGTGCCATAAAAATGGCTCTATAGACGGTCGGAAAAAGGAATATGTGAAGTCTATCCAGCAGGCTGGGGTACTCTTTGAGAGTAGAAAACTGCGTGATCGTGACCTTCCAACCTTTATAGAAGGCTATCTGAAAGCTAAGAATGCTAGCATAGACCCTAAATCCACCCAACTCATAGCAGACGCTGTAGGAGCTGATCTAAGCCGACTGGTGGGTGAGTTAGATAAGGTGTTGCTGTCGCTCCCAGAAAATGATAGGAGAGTGACACCACAGGTTGTGGAAGACCAGATAGGTGTGAGTAAAGACTTTAATGGATATGAGCTAAGGGATGCCATTGTGAACAGGAATATTTTCAAGGCAAACCAGATTGTGAAATATTTTGACGAAAATCCCAAGGCTGGAAGTATCTACTCGTTTCTCCCATTACTCTTTAATTATTTTCAAAATCTGATGCTGGCACATTATTGTCCCCAGAAAAACAGTCAGGATGGGGTAGCGCAGTGGTTGGATCTGCGTAGTCCATGGGCGGCAAAAGACTATATGACGGGTATGCGAAATTACACAGGAATGAAAGTGTTGCAAATTATCGGCAAAATAAGAGAAATTGATGCCAAAAGTAAGGGGTTGGACAACCCAAATACCCCTCCAGGGGAACTGATGAAGGAGCTTATTTTCTTCATTTTGCATTAAAAAACGATCTTTTCAAGGTCGTTTTTTTCTATTTTCACCTAAAATCCATACATAAAATTTGGGCATCAAATGCCGATAAATAAAGCATTTTTCACCATTTTACCCCCTTCTATTTTTACGAATTTAGAACTATCTGAACGCTCGCTCGAAATTCCTCAAGAATTTAAAAATTTAGCCAATTTTTGTCTTTTGGATTTAGTGTTATAGTATTTTAAGATTTTACTCTGTGAATTTAGAGTACTAAAGCGTTTAGAAAGTTAACGAAGTTTTGAATCTTAAACAATCGATGATTTACAAATATATTCACATTTCTAAAAGAAAATATAGGTATAGAAATCAAAATCAGACACCTTGAATAGTAGATTTAATGCGTATTCTTCAGTCATAAATTTGTATATATTGCTAAAAACCTATACTTTATAACTATGTATTCAAGTAAAAAGATTAAATACTTGGTCATTTAGCATCTAAAAAATGCATATTCTCATATGTAATCCTTATATTATAATAATTAACTAATAAGTAATCAGATATTTACGATAAATTATTCTATTTAATTACGATTAATTTTTAGGAGTCTTGATTTTGATTTACAAATCTAATATACAAAAGTACAGCTCAACCTGTCTTGTTTTATAAATTTAAAGATCGAAACGTAGATTTAAATATCAAAAATATTTCTCTCTTTTGTTGTCTGTTCCAAATATTTGTTTTACCTTTGTAAAGTCTAAGAAAAATGAGAAATTTACCCTAAAAATGACTTGATTAGTGATGAAAGATAGAATTAAGCGCATCATGGAAGAGCAGCATATGAGTCAACAAGTGTTCGCTGATTTCATAGGATTATCACCTGCAACATTGAGTAGTATATTCACTGGTAGGACACGCCCCACCCTGAATGTGGTTGAGGCGATCAAAAATAAGTTGCCCTCTGTTAACACCGATTGGTTGTTAATGGGTACAGGAAATATGTATGTGACTCCAACTTCAGAAGAGACTTCACCTGTTCACCAGCCATCCTCGGAACAGATGCTCGACTTCGACCACCCTGTTTCTGAGCTTCCTGTTACCTCGTTTTCTCAAGGTGTACATAGCACACCATTGGAAAATGTCCATAATGTTGTGAAAATATTTGACAAAGAACACCGAAAGGTAACTGAGATACGGGTTTATTATGATGACCAAACCTATGAAACCTTTGTTCCGATGAAGTCTAAATGAGAGCACAATTGCGGTGTTCTCATTTTTTTTTCTTATTTTTGCAGCATGATTTATTATAATTAAGGTATATGAAGAAATACATTCTTGATTTGACAGTCAAGCAAGCAGAACGTATCAGTCCTAAGCATGTTTTGCTCCGTTTGACAGATCATCGTCCCCTTCCCGACATGGTTCCAGGTCAGTTTGTGGAGGTTCGGGTGGATGGTTCAGACACTACGTTCCTGCGTCGTCCCATTTCCATCAACTTTGTCGACAAGTCGTGTAATGAGTTATGGTTGTTGGTTGCTACCATAGGTGACGGAACCCGTCGTATAGGTACGTTGAAGGCAGGTGATGCCGTCAACTGTGTCTTGCCTTTGGGTAATGGTTTTACGATGCCCCAGACTCCCCAGCAGCGCATTCTGCTGGTGGGGGGAGGTGTAGGTGTTGCCCCCCTGCTGTATATGGGTGCAGAGATGAAGAAGAAGAAAATCGAGCCTACATTTTTGTTAGGAGCCCGTTCGAAAGGCGATTTATTGGAGATAGACCTCTTTAAGCAGTATGGACGTGTGTTTGTGACCACGGAGGACGGTTCCGAGGGGGAGAAAGGTTTTGTGACCAACCACTCCATTCTGCAGAATGAACATTTCGACCGCATTGCCACATGTGGTCCCAAGCCTATGATGGTTGCTGTAGCACGACATGCCCACCAGGCAGATATAGAGTGTGAGGTCTCTTTGGAGAATATGATGGCATGTGGACTGGGAGCCTGTCTGTGTTGTGTTGAGAAGACCACGAAGGGTAATCTCTGTGTTTGTAAGGAAGGACCGGTGTTTAACATAAAACAGTTGTTATGGCAGATTTAAGAGTCAATATAGGTTGTTTGTCACTGAAGAATCCTGTGATGACAGCTTCAGGAACCTTCGGGTATGGTTTGGAGTTCGCTGATTTTATCCCCCTTGACGGATTAGGAGGCATTATTGTCAAAGGTACGACGCTGAAACCCCGTGAGGGCAATGACTACCCCCGTATGGCAGAGACGCCGCAAGGCATGCTCAACTGTGTTGGACTACAGAACAAGGGGGTGGATTATTTCTGTGAGCATATCTATCCGCAGATCAAGGAAATCGATACCAATATGATCGTTAATGTCAGTGGCTCGTCTCCAGAGGACTATGCCGAGTGTGCCGCCCGTATTGATGCTTTGGACCGTATCCCAGCCATCGAGTTGAATATCTCCTGTCCCAATGTGAAAGATGGAGGAATGGCGTTTGGTGTTACCTGCGTTGGAGCTGAGAGTGTGGTGAAGGCGGTGCGTGGGCGTTACCACAAGACACTGATAGTGAAACTCTCGCCCAATGTCACCAACATTGCTGAGATTGCCAAAGCCTGTGAGGCGCAGGGAGCCGACAGTGTCTCTCTGATTAATACGCTGATGGGAATGGCGATAGATATTGAGAAGCGTCGTACGTTACTCAGTATCAACACAGGTGGACTCAGTGGTCCTGCAGTGAAGCCTGTAGCCCTCCGTATGGTATGGCAGGTGGCAAAGGCCGTGAAGATTCCTGTAGTAGGTTTAGGAGGTATTATGAATGCCCGTGATGCCATTGAGTTTCTGATGGCAGGTGCTACGGCGATAGAGATTGGTACGGCTAATTTCATTGATCCCGCAGTGACTATCAAGGTACGTGACGGTATTGACGAATGGCTCGACCAGCATGGATGCCACTCAGTATCGGAGATTATCGGATGTATATAAAATTTGAGAGCAGCCAAATGACTGCTCTCAACCAACACAAAAACTAAACTAGACTTAACTAAAGCATATTGGAGATTTTCACAAACCCGTCAATAGCAATGCAAAGTTAGTATAAAATATTTAAACGACCAAAGCTTTTTCGATTTTTTTTGTATTTTAATGCGAAAAACCTATAACTTCGTCGATTTATTAAGCAAATAGTAGTCTAAAATGGTCATAGCAGCCATCGCTTCCACCACAGGAACTGCACGTGGGAGTACACATGGGTCATGACGTCCCTTTGCTGTCAGTTTGGTGGCATTACCATAGATGTCTATTGTGTCTTGTTCACGGAGTAGGGTGGCTACAGGTTTGAAAGCCACACGGAAATAGATGTTCTGTCCGTTACTGATTCCTCCTTGGATACCGCCACTGTGGTTTGTCAGCGTCTCGACTTTTCCGTTGATATTCACAAAGACATCATTTTGCTCCGAGCCACGGGTCGTTACCCCGTCAAATCCCTCTCCGTACTCAAAACCTTTCACGGCATTGATTCCGAGCATTGCTGATCCCAGAGCAGCATGTAGTTTACCAAATTCCGGTTCTCCCAGTCCGGGAGGGCATCCTTTCACCACACAAGTTATGACACCTCCTATGGTATCGCCCTCAGCCCTTAGTTGAGAGATGAGTTGTATCATTTCCTCCGCTTTTATAGGGTCTGGACATCGTACGATATTCGTCTCTGTCAGCGACAAATCGTATTTCTGATAGTCTCTGTCCAGTTGGATGTGTCCTACCTGCGATGTATATGCCTGAACACTGATGTTTAGTTGCCGCAGTGCCAGTTTTGCCAATGCGCCGGCAACTACACGGCTGATGGTGATACGTGCCGATGACCTGCCTCCGCCGCGATGGTCTCTGTTACCATATTTGGTCGCGTATGTATAGTCGGCATGCGAAGGGCGATATAGTTGGCGCATATTCTCGTAGTCCTGCGAGTGTTGGTTGGTGTTGCGTACGATAAAACCAATGGGGCATCCTGTGCTTCGTCCCTCAAAGACGCCGCTGAGCAGTTCCACCACATCCCCTTCCTGACGACTGGTCGTGATGCTGCTTTGTCCCGGACGGCGACGGTTCAGTTCACTCTGGATGAAGTCCACGTCGATGGCAATACCTGCCGGCATGCCGTCAACAACACCGCCAATCGCCTCTCCATGACTCTCGCCGAATGTTGTCAGCGTGAATATGTTGCCAAAAGTATTCATATTGTTGTTTTAGTTACATCCTCCACAGCTGCTGCAGTTGCAGTCACCCTCACAGCCGTCCTTATGACAGCCGCCGCATCCGCCGCACCCTCCGCTCATACGGGTAATCATACTACGGACCTCGTCTTCGGTGGCATCTCGGTTCTCCAGAACCTCACCCACGAAATGTAAGGTTTCTCCAGCCAGTGGGTGGTTCAGGTCCACCTTCACTTTCTCATCACTAATTTCCAGGATCTTACCGTAAAAGCGGTTGCCGTCCTCGTTTTGTAAGGGCACTACAGCATCCACAAAGATATGCTCGTTATCAAACTTACCGTTGATGGTAAATATGGAGCGGTCCAGTTCCACCACATGCTCCAGCACGTACTCACCGTAAGCCTCCTCCTTTTCCAGTGAGAAGTCGAAGTTCTCACCCTGAGGAACGTCAATCAGTTTTTTCTCAAAGGCATCCAGTGCGATGCCGAAACCTGAGAGGAAATAGAAAGGTTGTTCTTTCGTAGCCTCTTCGACCATCTCCTTGCCATTGTCTCCGTCAATGAACAGGCGGTAACTTACGGCAATGTATTTATGGGTCATTTCACTCATAGTCTGCTTTAGTTTTAAATTTGGCTGCGAAGTTACGAATTTATTTTGAAATAGGCAAAAAACGACACCGTTTAATGCTGAAATGATAAAAAAATGATAAAAGTGTGATTCTTTGACCGAGGTCAAGAATTCGGGCTGTTTCCGCACACAATACCATGGAAAGCTTGGAGCGTATCAAAAAATGCCGTACCTTTGCATCGTCAAAAACAAAAAGCGCATAAGTCCGAAAGGGTTGCGCGAGTTAGGATAACATTATTAATAAGTAAGGACGGAATTAACACAACCGTCCTGAGTAAAGAAAAGAAAGGGTAACAAAATGAAAAGATTGTTTTTAACTGTTGTAGCTATGATGAGCCTGACGCTCACATTCGCTGAGAACGAGAACATGAACAGTGTCAACAATGCAGAGGCCTATAATCTGAGTGTCAACATGAATGCTTTGAGCAAGGCTCTGAATCTTGCCAACGACCAGAGAGAGGCTGTTTCTGAGATCCACAAGACCTTCTGCTCAGAGTTGATGTTCGCCACACAGTATGGCAAAGACGAGCGTGATGCCCGTGTTGATGCTGCCATCCGCAAGGATCTGGGCTACATGAACTACATTCTGAACAAGGATCAGTACAAGAAGTATGTGATGCTGCTCAATGTGACGATGGTAAACCGTGGTCTGAAATAAGAGAGGAAGTTAGCGTTTAATAATCAAAAGCCGCAGGTATTCATTGACTTGCGGCTTTTTTGTATTTACATATTAATCATCTTCATCAGTTTGACGGCATCCACGTATTGCGCGATACCCAGAGCCACTTTCTTGGCATCCTGCATGGCATGGACAACGGTAGCCTGACGACCAACAACGTCTCCTCCGGCAAAGACTCCCTTGCGGGTGGTCATGCCAAAAGGCACCTCACGGGTGATAAGGAATTTCTTGTCATCGTTCTCCAGTCCTGATGTGGTGCGCACTATTTTCGTGGCTGGTGTGGCACCGATGGCGAAGATGATGTTATTGGCTGGCAATGTTTGGCGGACAGGCTCTTTGTCGGGTTCCGCAGTCTCCAGTACAATCTCTGTGATGTCGAGGTTGTCGTCCACGTGAATCTCCGTGATGCTGCTCCACCAGTTGAAGTTGACACCCTCTTTCACTGCATCGTCATATTCCGCATGCAGTGCCGACATGGTGTCAATACCTTTGTGGTAGACAATCTCCACCTGTGAGGCTCCGATGCGCAATGCAGTACGGGAAGCATCCATTGCCGTGTTGCCACAGCCGATGACAAATACGTGTGCCCCCTCGTCAACAGGCAGTTCGTTACGTTGCATGAAACCCTCGGAGATCAACTCCACACGACGCAGGAAATGCGTGGCAAGACGGATGCGCTTCAAGTCCTTGCATGTCGTGGCATTCTCCCCCTCAGAGATACAACGCCCGTGTTGCCAGATAGGAATCTCCAGCGACTTCGGCTTACTCAGTCCTGTACCAATGAAGATAGCGTCGAAACCCTGTTCGAAGAGACTGTCGATCGTGATCTCGACACCGACATGCGTGTTGCGATGAATCACCACCCCCATCTTCTCGATATATCGTATCTCACGAGCCACCACCTCCTTAGGCAGTCGGTATTCCGGGATACCGTAGCGGAGTACACCACCACACTGTGCCTCCATCTCGAAGATCTCGACGGCAAAGCCCTCACGAGCCAGGTCTCCAGCCACCGTAATACCGGAAGGTCCTGCACCGATGACCGCCACCTTGCCACGCCTCTTCTCCGCAATGTCCTCATGCGTCAGCTCGTTGTCAGAGTCGAAGTCAGCAATGAAACGTTCCAGTTTCCCGATATTCACCGGTTGTCCCTTCTTGCCCAGCACGCAACTTCCCTCACACTGTTTCTCATGGGCACAGACCCGTCCGCAAACGGCAGGGAGGTTGCTCTTGGTACGTATGATGCTGATGGCATTCCCCAGATTACCCTTCTTCAACTCATGAATCCAGTCTGGGATATCATTGCTGATAGGGCATCCCTTCTTACATTGTGGCACCTTGCAGTGCATACAGCGCTGCGCCTCCTTGATGGCTTCCGCCATCGTATAGCTCTCGTTAATCTCTTCTTTGAATCTCATGTTTTAAGCAGTTGTTTCGTCTGCAAAGTTACGAAAAATCGAGAGAAAAGCCAAAAATATTTGAGCGTTTGTTTTCAGACAAAGGATGCCAGTCACCGTAATCTCCATGATGCCGAGCGGGGCGTCAGGACTGCCGATCATTGCTTAAGCTTTATAGACTTCTTCGCCGTCTACGATAGTGGCGACGAGATTTGCCTGTACTATTTTCTCTGCATCATCGTGCAGGAAGTCGCAGTCGTACACCGTCATATTGGCAAGCTTGCCAAACTCGATGGAGCCTATTCGGTGTTCCTGATGGAACTGACGCGCCACGTTGATGGTAATGGCTTGCAGCGACTGCTTGCGGGTGATTGCCTCCTTAATGTTGCGCTGGGTGTCTCCGTCCATGAGAATCTTGGGTAGCGCGCGCTTCTCTGCCATGTAAATGCTGAGTTTGACATCCAACAATGGTGATACAGGATAGTCGGAATGGAATACCACATTGGTGCCCGCATCGAAGAAAGACTTGATAGGGTATGCCCGATCAGCCCATTCCTTGCCGGCGTAGGCAACCTCCATTTCATAACCGCCGGGCATTTTTGCTGTCCAAAGCGGTGGAACAGCTGCTATAGAACGAGTTGCTGCCATACGGCGGATGTCCTCGTCAGTCACGTATTGCAGATGCGCTAGGATATTGCGCTGGTCCATGTCACCGGTAATCTTTTCCGCATCCTCGATGCAATCGAGCATGAAGTGTGTGGCACCGTTACCTACCGAATGGGCATGGACGGAGAGTCCCTCCTTGTCGGCAGCCACGATCAGCTCTACCATCTTGTCGTGGTTGTTGAAGCGCTCCACACCGTGATAGCCAGGCTGGTCTTTGTAGTCATCGAGCAGCCAGCCGGTGTGAGCCTCCACCACACCGTCGAGGAGCACCTTGGCACCGATGATATTGTAATACTCGTTGGCATATTTTGCACGGATGGCGGCAACGTTGGCTATCTCTCCCTTTGGGTCGTTGGGATTGTCAGGAATAATCACATTGGCATAGGTGCGCAGTTTCAGTTTGCCCTCCTCTTCCAGCTGATAGTAGGCCTCAGCTTCGGGGAAGCGGAGATCGTCGCCGGCAAAGGCTGTGGCTGTCAGACCGTTAGCGAAAGCGAAGTCCTGCCAGGCAAGGATATAGGTCTTTGCCTCCTCAACAGTTACAGGAACGTCATGCATGACTTTGAAAGCGGGACCCTCGCAGATGAAACCAGTCGGCTCACCGTTCTCATCAACATACACCAGGTCATAGCCCTGTTTCTTAGCGTACTCTGCATTGATGCCTGCCCATTCCAGTGCCTTTGTGTTAAGCAGACAGGAGTGTGCATCTCCGGTGTTCATAATCAACGGTTTATCTGGGCAGATCTCGTCCAGATAAGTCTTGGTGATGGGCTCCTCGTTTTTGATCCATCCAGAAGCCATATAAATCTTGCGCTGCGGGTTCTTCGCAATGAAGTCCTTGATGATTTCGCGATATTTGGGATAGTTGGTGGTTAAGCCGGCTTGAGCGAGGTTCGCCTGACCTACGGCACGGTAACCGGCAAAACAACCGTGGGCATGCCCCTCAATGAAGCCTGGGTAGATGAAACTGTCTCCATAGTCCAGTACCTTGGCATCACCACTGGCAAGTTTTCTCGCCTCTTCCTCACTGCCGATATAGGAAAAAACACCGTTCTTTACTATTGCAGCCTTGGCAAAAGGCCTTTTGTCGTCCATCGTGATGATGTTGCCGAGAAAAAGTTTCTGTTTCATTAGATTTGTCTTTATTAGTTTAGAAAATATAATACTTTGTCAACGGATAAGTTCTCTTCCAGTCCACAATACCATAATCTCCTTCAAAACCCTGATGGATATTGAATTCATCGAACACCATGATAGGCTTAGTATCGGAGTTGTACAGATCCCACTTAATTGCCTTCCCTGTGGGGGATTCTTCTGCTGTCAGTGAGGGATCACCCTTCTTGGCAAAATTCACCCACATGCGCTGCAATGTATGATTGAATATGTCATTATAGGCTCTTCCGGTAAAGAATGTGTCCTGCGGATTGTTGAATACAACAGGGAGCTCGGCAGCATGTCCGGAAAGGAAATAAGGAATGGAGGTCTCAACCCTGAAATAATAATGGTAAGTGCGGCCTCCTGCGGCAGTATGGTTCTCGGACAAGCGGAATACTGGAGCGATGAAAAAGACCTGATCTCCGAACTTGAATGTCTTATGGAACTTGTTGCCTAATGTGTTGTCCATAAAAGCTTTTGCCTTTTCCACATCTTCAGGTAGCATGGTCTTGAATTTGTACTCTCTGCGCATGCCGAAGTATTCGGTGAATCCGTCAGGAGTCATAAAGTAGGCGAACTGCCCCATTTCGTCTTTGTTGCAGCCCTCAAGGATGTCAATCTCCTTGGCTTCTCCTTTGAGATACGCATCAAAGGGATCCAGAGGAAGAAGATACCCATCCCGTTCAGGCCAGTCTCTGAGTGCGAGGATTGTTCCAGCTGTATTGGCAATTGTGTCAGCGGGACAGGCTAAGAGGTCAGCTACCGTCTTTGCTCCAAGTGCTTCCATTAGCTCGTTGGTGGCTGCGATGGCTTCTTCTGTAGAACTGGTGAAAATGGGTGATCCACTCTGTGCGATGACCCGTCGGAAAAAGCCCCTTGCCTCTGGTATGAGCGGAAGCAGTGTAACACTGGCTCCTCCGGCAGATTCACCAAAGATAGTCACATTATCAGGATCTCCGCCAAAAGCGGCAATGTTCTCATGAACCCACTTAAGTGCCATCATCTGGTCGAGGAGTCCAAGATTCTGGGCATCAGGGTAATCCTTGCCGTCAGGCAGATGCGACAGGTGGATAAATCCCAATCCTCCCAGGCGATAAGCCACGGATACCAGGATGACCTCTCCGTTATCTTTCACAAAATTGAAACCATCGTATAGGGGATTGACCGTACTACCCTGAGTAAATCCTCCTCCATGAATCCAGACCATGACAGGTTTCTTGGCAGAGACATCAGCTGTATTCTTCCAGATATTCAGGTACAGGCAGTCCTCTCCAAGCACTGCAAGGGCTCCCCTGTCATCGTTTGTTTCCGGCTGGAGACTGCCCTTGGCAAAATGGTATGCTTCGTAGATGCCCCCATCCTTTCCGAACGGAACAGGCTTTTTGAATCTGTTTTTGCCGACTGGTTGTTTGCCGACAAATGGGATGCCCTTGTATGCAACGACATCCTCTGTCTTCTTGCCAACAAAGGTACCATTGATGCATTTGATGGCTAGCTTCTTGTCATAATTGCCGTCCGTAATCCTTTTATTCTCTCCGTATCGGGCTTTTATCATTTCTTTATCACTCACAGCATTCGTGGAAACCATATTGCCAGTATCCAAGATGCATGTAGCATGCAATGATATAAAGCTGCTAATAAGGATGGCAGGTAACATCCACTGTTTCTTATTCATAATATCAAATATAATAGGGGTTCAACAACTCAGCATATCAGTTTACAAAGTTAGTAAAATCCTCTCAAATAAAATCATGGTTCATGCCGTAAGTTTGTGATTCTTGCAGATTATACTATTGTTTTTGCAGATTTTTCCATTTTAGGACGCATCCAGTCTCTGCTGGGTCTTGTCCTCCGAGCCATTCTTTATCCAGCCTGTCACTGTCAGTCCCATCAGGTGTTTGAAGGCATTGCTGAAAGTACGGTAATTATGAAAACCACTCTCCATAGCCAACTGCTGAGCAGTGAAGGATTGCCGAAAAGCAACGCTCTTGCGGTAGAGATTCATGAAATGCTGGATGCGCAGCCCGTTGATATAAGCGTTGTAAGTAGTACCCTGACGTGAGAAATGCTGGCTAAGATAATAGCGATTGGTGCCAATAGCTTTTGCCAGTTGGAGCAGGGTCAGGTCATGCTGTAAGTAGAGCTGGGTGTCTATGCAATGTCGTTGTAATAATGGTCCGATCTTGTCTGTGGCGGTTGGAGAAAAGTCGTTTTTCATCGTCTCTCCATCGTCAGTTTCCTCCATCGTCAGGGGCAAAGACCGGGTGATGCCGAGGTCGCTTAACGTCTCCACCCGCCACAGGAGATAGCAGACAAGTATCATGTTGTTTAATTGCATGATATATTTGATGGAGTGATAGTAGGGTTCTAAGGTGTAAATGCCGAAAAATAACAGGATAACTGCCAATATCACAAAACTCTGCCATACCTCCTTGTGCTCGAGATCGGCATAGTTGTTGCGCAGCCAGAGGCTGTATTGTCGCACCTCGCGTACCATATAAATTAGTAAGCCGATACCTAACAGCAGGTAATAGGCGTATAATACAGGCAGCAGGGTAATGCTACAAGTAGCAGCGCACAGCATCGTGACGGCAGCGAGTGGTGCTACCGCAACGAAGACAGGCCATAGAGGTCGCTTATGGTCTTGTAGCATATTCAGCAACACGATGATTCCTAAAGGGACCAGCGTCATGAAGTCGAGCGTAGCACCAACAAGGTTGGTCAGCAGAATATCCTCTGTTGTGGTAAGATAGAATTCTGGCATATACCATACGTGGCTCAAAGCCATGCTTGCTAAGAAAGCGGCAGTCCACCGGCGCAAGGGTAGTGGCGAATTGACATCGGGGGCTATAGCGTTGCTTTTGCGGAACAGCAGATAGCAGCATGCTGTCAAAGATAGCATAGCCGATGCTCCGTATAATATCAAATAGAGTATATCTTCCTGCATCTGTTGTTCGCGTGAAAGTTTAGGATTCTAGCCATTCAAGCGTCTTTATGACGATTTCACTGCAAAAGTATAAAAAACATATGACTTATTGGCATTTTCTCTACACCTTTTTGTATTTATAAAAATCGGCGGGAGGTTCTTGCTATAGCAAGCGACTTCGTCGATGACAGAATGTTGCCGAGATATTATTCTTGGCTATCTCGGGTCTCATGGCTTCCGACAAGGGAAGGCCGGCAGGGTTGATACAGATCACCTGTGCGAAACCAGCATGCAGCAAAGCGTCCCGGTCGGCGACACGCCCGGCGATGAGACAGACAGGTACCCGATGCGTCTTGGCGTGTTGCAGAATACCGTAAGGCAACTTCCCCATCAGTGTCTGGCGGTCGGCAGCACCCTCACCGGTGATGACGAGGGTGGCATCCTCCAGCATCTCATCGAAGCGGACAGTCTCCAATAGCAGGTCGATGCCAGGACGGCACGTGGCATTCATATATTGAAGGAAAGCGTAGCCGAGTCCCCCCGCCGCTCCTGCTCCCGGCTGTTCTTGCCGGTCGTAGCCGAAATGACGGGCAGACAATTCCGCAAACCGTCTGGCACGAGCATCAAGACGGAGCACCATCTCAGGGGTAGCACCCTTCTGGGGGGCAAAGACATGCGCAGCCCCATGGTCGCCACAGAGAGGGTTCGTGACATCAGTGGCTATCGTGAAGCGGATGCCGTCGAGCTCATGAATCCCATCCCACCGGCTATGGGCAGTAGTGGGAGCCTGTCTGGCGAAACTGTCGATGACCGCATGTAGCATACCGATGCCGCAGTCGCTGGTGGCACTGCCCCCCAGTCCTATGATGATGTCACGGCAACCCCGTCGGACAGCATCCGCGACCAGCTGTCCCGTACCGTAACTCGTGGCTTTCAAGGGGTTACGCTCCTTGGGTGAGAGCTGTGTGAGTCCACTGGCTTGTGCCATCTCTATCACGGCAATACCGTCATGGACGAGATAATGGGCAGTGACCGGACGCATCAGCGGGTCGCGCACCGTCATCGTGACGAGCGCTCCACCCGTTGCCGCCTGGAACGCCGCCAGCCAACCCTCACCGCCGTCGCTGACGGGAATCTGTATCACCTCGGCATCCGGTATATGGGCGGCTATCCCTTCTGCCGCAGCCTGATTAGCCTCCTGTGAGGTCAGGCATCCCTTGAACGAGTCGATGGCAATGATGATCTTCTGTCTCATACGTTGGCTGTCCTTTTTTATTTTTGTACCAAGTGCAAAGATACTAATTAATGAAGAGATGGAGCATGGAAATTGAAAAATTCTGTCGATTTTGTTTCTGCTTCATCGGAAAATGTGTACCTTTGTCATCGGAAATAATCAGAATTATATATAATATGAAGAACGTGAAATTGATTCTAATGTCTGTTGTCGCAGCGATATTGGTCGGTTGCGGAACAACGAAAACAGTGCCCATTACCGGACGTAAACAGAATCTGGTGGTGTCTGACGGTCAGATGCTGAGTCTTTCCAGTCAGCAGTACACAGAGTATATGAAGACAGCCAAGCCCTCTACCAATGCTGCTAATACAGCAATGGTGAAGCGGGTAGGGCAGCGTCTTGCTACTGCCGTGGAGACCTATCTGAGGAATAACGGCATGGCAGAGGACATACAGTATTACAAATGGCAGTTCAATCTGGTGCAAGACCAGAACGTGAATGCCTGGTGTATGCCCGGAGGACTGATCTGTGTCTATGAGGGACTGTTGCCCGTCACCCAGAATGAGGCATCCCTCGCCATCGTGCTGGGTCATGAGATTGCCCATGCCGTGGCACGTCACTCTGCCGAGCAGTACAGCACTCAGTACCGTCAGCAATACGGTATGCAGATTGGTTCCGCTATTGCCGGCGCCGTGGGTGTCGGCAGTAATACGGTAGCTATCGGTCAGAGTGTCCTCTCACAAGGATTGGGTCTTGCCAACCTGAAGTACTCCCGCAACCATGAGAGTGAGGCAGACCACATGGGACTGATCTTCGCTGCTATGGCAGGTTACGACCCACAGGTGGCTGTCGGCTTCTGGCAGCGTATGGCGGCGGCAAGCAACAACAAGACCTCCGAGTTCCTGAGCAGTCACCCCAGCGATGCCACCCGTATCAAGCAGATACAGGGTTGGATGCCGGAGGCTATGCGCTATTATAAGGGTGGGGTTCCTAGTGGTTCTAGTTCTTCTAGTAAGACTAGTGGTACTAGTAGTTCTAGCAGTACCCCTAAGGCAACCAAGACGATTCATATATCATCCAAAAAGAACAAGAAATGAGAACAGCCATGATACTGCTGTCCGTGGCTTTCACGATGACAGCGACAGCACAAACAGCAGGAGGTGGTATCTCGGAGAAGATGCTGCAGCAGATGGAGCAGCAGTATGCCGCACACCCTGCCAACAAGGCTTTGCGTAATGCCATCGCCTCCAATGCGATAGATAACCTGACGAAAAACCAGGCGAATGCCGGTGCACTGGACACCTATTTCAGTATAGAGACCAAGAAACAGTCGATTCACGACCAGAAGTCGAGCGGTCGCTGTTGGATGTTCAGTGGACTGAACGTGCTGCGTGCCAACTTTGCCAAGCGTACCGACTCGCTGACGGTGGAGTACTCACAGGCATACCTGTTCTTCTACGACCAGTTGGAGAAGTCAAATCTCTTCCTGCAGGGTGTCATTGACACGGCGAAGGAGCCTATCGATGCCCAGCGTGTGCAGTTCTTCTTCCATTACCCGATAGGGGACGGCGGTACGTTCTGTGGTGTTGCCGACCTTGCTGAGAAATACGGACTCGTACCGATGTCGGTACAGCCTGAGACCTATTCCGCGGAGAGTACCTCCCGTATGGCTGCCATCATCAAGTCGAAGTTACGTGAGTATGGTTTGCAGTTGCGTAAGATGGTGGCTGACGGCAAGAAGACAGCGGATATCCAGAAGGTAAAGACGGAAGCCCTGGCACAGATTTACCAGATGCTCTGCCTGACCTTGGGAGAACCCGTGAAGGAGTTCACTTATGCTTTTAAGGACAAGAACGGCAAGCAGCAGACGGCTGTAAAGAAATATACTCCAAAGTCGTTCTATGAGGAGACGGTGGGAGGACCGCTGAACGGTACGTTCATCATGGTGATGAACGACCCGCGCCGTCCTTACTATAAGACTTTCGAGGTGGAGTATGATCGTCATACCTACGACGGGCATAACTGGAAATACCTCAACTTGCCGATGGACGACATCGAGCAGCTCGCCATCGCCTCGTTGAAAGACGGTCGTAAGCTCTACTCCAGCTATGACGTGGGTAAGCAGCTCGACCGTAAGCGTGGCTTTGCCGATACGGAGAATTTCGACTATGGCTCCCTTTTCGATACTACCTTCGGGATGACCAAGGCAGAGCGTATCAGTACGTTCGACAGTGGCTCTACCCATGCGATGACCCTCACGGCTGTGGATATCGCAGCAGACGGAAAGGCCTCGAAGTGGAAGGTGGAGAACTCATGGGGCAGCACATGGGGACAGCAAGGGCATTTGATCATGACCGACCGTTGGTTCCGCGAGTATATGTTCCGCCTGGTCGTTGATAAGAAATACGTTTCCGACAAACTCTTGAAAGACTACGAGCAGAAACCTATTTTGGTAATGCCGGAAGACCCGCTGTTTCAAAATGAGGAATGAGAAATGAAAATGAGGAAATGAGGAAATGAAGAAGAAAGGCTTATTCGCCTTCCTTCTTTTCTTCTGTTCCCTGTAGTCTCTGCTCCTTTCGTATGACGAAACGCTGGTAGTAGGTCAGTAGTAGGGTGGTCATCGGCAGGGCGATAATCATGCCCATGATACCCAGCAGCGAGCCCCATATAGAGAGTGACAAGAGGATGATGGCGGCATTCAGCCCCATTACCTTACCCATGATCTTCGGGGTGAGGACGGTGTCTTGGATAAGTTGTACGACACAGAAGACGATGACGACCAGCAGCATGATAAACCAGAAGTTCTGTCCTGTGTCGGCAGCCTTGACAATGGCGAGCAGGATGGCTGGTATGAAACCGATCAGCTGCAGGTAAGGTACCATGTTCAGCAGTCCGATGAACATACCCAGTCCTATTGCCATGGGGAAGTCGATAATCAGGAAGCCGATGCTGAAGAGGATCCCCACGCAGAAAGCCACGATGCCTTGTCCGCGGAAATACTTGTTCATGCCTTCCTGTACGTCGGCAACCAGATGGACAGCCATGTGACGGTACTTCTCTGGCAGCAGCTCGGGCCACCCCTGTGTGAACTTCTCGTAGTCGATCAGGATGAAGAGCGTGTAGATAAGTACCATGACGACAGTCACCAGTCCTGAGAGTGCACTGAACGACTGCATCAGCACGTCCCACACCTTCGGTGTCGCCTCCTTGATGGAGTTGATGAAACCTTCCTGGGTCACGATAGCCTTGATATCCTCTGCCGACAGATGCTCACGGACGAACATCTCTATCTGGTCAGGGATGTTGTTGGCAAGTGACTCTTTTGTAACATATTCGATCAGCATGTCCTTCACCCGCAGCGACTCCTCCACGATAGGAGGTATCATCAGCCAGAAAACCCCTGTCAGTACCAGTGTCACCGTGAGAATGGCGGCAATGACAGCCAACACGCGAATGCGCATCTTACAACGATACTGGAAGAACTTCACCAGTGGGAATAGCAGGTAGGCGATGAGCCATGCGAGGAAGAAGGGTAGTAACACACTACTTAGTCGGTCAAGCAACAGATAGACGCATACGATACCTGCCACTGTTAACGCACCACGTACAAATGAGTCAAATGTAATCTCTTTTCGTTCCATATCTTCAATTCTTCAATTTTAACCTCAGACTGTTCAGTACCACACTGACACTGGAGAACGCCATCAATGCCGATGCCCACATCGGGGTAATCTGCCAATGTAGTCCGAAGAGGTAGGGGAGTCCTGCTGCCAGTGGGATACATATTATATTATAGATAAACGCCCAGAACAGGTTTTGGTGAATCATATTGACGGTTTGTTTCGACAGGCTGATGGCATCAGGGATACGACGCAGGTCGTTTCCCATCAGCGTCACCTGTGCCACATCCATGGCGACATCGGTGCCCTTGCCCATGGCGATACTCACATCAGCAACGGCAAGTGCCTGGGAGTCGTTGATACCGTCACCCACCATGGCGACATGCTTACCCTGCTGTTGCAGTTCCTGCACCAGGTCCTCCTTGTCCTGTGGCATCACCTGAGAGCGATAATGCTGAATACCAGCCTCTTGCGCTATCTTCTTGGCACGCTCTTCCTTGTCGCCACTCATCATATATACCTCGATACCCATGTCTTGTAGTTGCTGCATCGCCTCCTGGGCATGGGGCTTGAGGGATTCGGACCCCTCCAACCTCCCCTGTTGAGGGGAGGCTATAGGTTGGGTGAGTGTTCCTGTCTTGTCGATGACGAGGGCATCGACCTTACGGATATCCTCTAAGGCGGCAGCGTCTTTGATGAGGATATTCTTCTCGGCAGCCTTGCCGATACCCACCATCAGGGCAGTAGGGGTGGCGAGTCCCATGGCACAGGGACAGGCTATTACCAAGACGCTGACGGCAGAGAGGATGGCATGTGGCAGATACTCGTGTCCTCCAATGAGATACCAGACGAGGAAGGTCAGCAGGGCGATGCCGCCCACGGCAGGTACGAAGACGAGGGCGATCTTGTCGACCACCCGTTGTACGGGAGCCTTGGAGCCCTGTGCCTCCTGTACCATCCGTATCATATTCGCCAGTACGGTCTTCTGTCCTATCTCCTCCGCCTTGAAACGGAAAGTACCCTCACGGACAATCGTTCCTGCCAAGACCTTATCACCCGCATTCTTCTCTACAGCAACGGACTCGCCTGTCATCATCGACTCGTCGATGAGGGCTGTATTATTGCCTACCATACGACCGTCCACTGGAATCTTCTCACCGGGTCGAACCTCAACCGTATCGCCGGGTTGGAGTGCTGACAGGGGCACTTCCACCACCTCACCCGTATCAACGAGATGTGCCGTCTTGGGAGCCAGTTCCATCAAGGAACGGATAGCGGAGGCGGTCCCATGCTTGGCACGCTCCTCCATCAGTCTGCCTGTCAGTACGAAGGTGATAATCATCACAGAGGCATCAAAATAGGTATGCCACTCGATACCCTGACTACCCCAGTAGGAGTCGCCCCAGAACGTATTGAAAGTACTGAAGAGGAACGAGATACCTGTTGAGAGAGCCACCAGAGTGTCCATATTGGCAGAGGCATGCATCAACTGTCTTGCGGCATTCACGTAGAACTGTCTGCCCGAATATAGGATGTTCAGCAAGGCGAGAATCATCATCGTCTGGTTTGCCATATCGCGCGTACCTATATATATCCATCCCATGGAGATGGACATCACCAGTAAGGCAAAGAGCCAGGAGACGATGACCTTATTGCGCAGACGCTTATAGGCATGCCGCTCTATCGCCTCCACGTTACGGTCTTCCTCCACCACCATGTCGTAGCCGATGGCGGCAAGTGCCTCCTTCATCTTCTCTGGTGAGGTGACAGCCTCGTCATATTCTATCATAGCGGTACGGGCAGGCAGGTTGACGGCGGCAGAGGCGACACCCTCCGTCAGGTTGAGCCGTCGCTCCACATTAGCGGCGCATCCTGCACACATCATGCCCAATACTGCAAACGTCTTTTTCTCCATATTGACTGCAAAGTTAATTATTTTCTGATAAAAAAGTGACAAATTATTTGTTTGTTTCATGGAAATGTGTTACTTTTGCAACCGAATTGCAAAAAACAATAGACTTATGACACGATTGAACGCTTACTTTTACGGTTATTATTTTTACTTTACAGCAAACTGTGAAGCGGGAAGTCGTATGTAAAACAGAAAAATTGAAAATAGAAGAATTAAATAAGGCTCCGCTTCACAAACAAGTGAAAGCGGAGTTTTTTTATAAAAGTAAAAAGCATTATGAAGAGAATAGCGATACAAGGACTCATCGGTTCGTTTCACGACATCGCCGCACATCTTTTTTTCGAGGATGAGCAGATACAGTTGATTTGTTGCTCTACCTTCGAGCAGGTGTTTGACACCATCAAGCAGGATCCTACTGCCATCGGCATGCTCGCCATCGAGAATACCATCGCCGGCTCGCTACTGCATAACTACGAGTTGTTGCGTGACTCAGGCACCACCATCGTGGGAGAGCATAAACTGCATATCTCCCACTGTATCTGTTGTCTGCCAGATGACGACTGGGACACCATCACCGAGATTCATTCGCATCCCGTGGCACTGATGCAGTGCCGTGAGTTCCTCGCACAGCATCCTGACATGAAACATGTGGAGGCGGAGGATACGGCAGGAAGTGCCAAGATGATTGCGGAAGGTCAGAAGAAGGGGTGGGCTGCCATCTGTCATGCTGACGCTGCCAAGCAGTATGGACTGAAGGTACTGGAAAACCATATTGAGGACAACAAGCATAACTTTACCCGCTTCCTTGTGGTGTCGAATCCCAACAAGGCGGACTTGCTGCGTCCGCTGACGGAGGCTAACAAGGCGAGCATCGTCTTCTCACTGCCTCACGAGGAGGGTTCGCTGTCGCATGTCCTCGCTATCCTCTCGTTCTACAAGATCAACCTGACGAAGATACAGTCGCTGCCCATCATCGGACGGGAGTGGGAGTATCTGTTCTATGTGGACGTGATGTATGACGACCTCACCCGCTATCGTCAGTCGATAGATGCGATTATCCCATTGACCAAGGACTTTAAGATTTTAGGAGAATACAAAGATGGCAAACAGACCAATTGAACCAGCAGAGAGATTAAGCTTAGTGAGTGAATACTACTTCAGCCGTAAACTGAAGGAGGTTGCCCAACTGAATGCGGAGGGTAAGGACATCATCAGTCTTGCCATCGGCAGTCCTGACATGCCACCCTCGGAGAAGACGATAGAGAAGTTGTGCGAGGTGGCTCATCAGCCCAGTGCGCATGGTTATCAGCCGACGATGGGAACACCGGAGTTGCGTGAGGCGATGGCTCGTTTCTATAAGCGGTGGTATGGTGTCGACCTCGACGCTAAGACAGAGGTGCTGCCTCTGATAGGCTCGAAGGAGGGTATCCTGCATGTCACCCTTGCCTTCGTCAACCCTGGCGATGAGGTGCTGGTGCCTAACCCTGGCTATCCTACCTATACGTCCCTGTCGAAGATATTGGGTACCAAGATTGTCAATTATAACCTGCGTGAGGATAACGGCTGGCAGCCTGACTTCGACGAGTTGGAGAAGATGGACCTCTCAAAGGTCAAGCTGATGTGGACGAACTATCCCAACATGCCGACAGGTGGTAACGCCCGCCGTGAGACCTACGAGCGACTGGTGCAGTTTGCCAGGCAGCATGGTATCGTGGTGGTCAACGACAACCCTTACTCCTTCATCCTCAACGAGGAGCATCTCAGTATTCTGCAGGTACCTGGTGCGAAAGACTGCTGTATCGAGTTCAACTCCATGTCGAAGTCGCATAACATGCCTGGATGGCGTGTCGGTCTGTGTGCCACCAACAGCGAGTTCATCTCATGGATACTCAAGGTGCAGTCGAACATCGAGAGCGGTACGTTCCGTGGCATCCAGCTGGCTGCCGCCGAGGCTTATGACAATAGTGACGAGTGGCATCGTGAGGCGAATATAGAGACGTATCGCCGTCGTCGCCAGTATGCGGAGCAGATCATGGACGTGCTGGACTGTACGTATGACAAGAACCAGGTGGGGATGTTCCTCTGGGGTAAGATTCCCGCAAAGTACGATAACGTGGAGAATTTGACGGAACGGGTACTGCACGAGGCTCGTGTCTTCATCACCCCTGGCTTTATCTTCGGCTCCAACGGGGAGCGGTATATTCGCATCTCACTTTGCGCAAAAGAGGAAAAAATCAAAGAGGCATTAGAAAGAATCAAAAAAACGATATAAACATGGAACTGGAACTAGAAAAATTGAATCTACCAAGTGACAATGAACGCCCCTTCGTCATTGCAGGACCCTGCAGTGCTGAGAGTGAGGAGCAAGTGATGACTACCGCCAAGCAACTGGCAATGTACGGATGTCATAACTTCCGTGCCGGGGTATGGAAGCCCCGTACGAAACCCGGTGGCTTCGAGGGACATGGTGAACCAGCCCTCGTTTGGTTGAAGCAGGTAAAGCAGGAGACGAAGATGCTGGTGGCTACCGAGGTGGCTACACCGGAGCATGTGGAGCTCTGCCTGAAGTATGGCATTGATATCCTGTGGGTGGGTGCGCGTACCTCTGCCAATCCCTTTGCCATGCAGGCACTTGCCGACTCGCTGAAAGGTGTGGATATCCCCGTCTTCGTGAAGAATCCCGTCAACCCCGACCTGGAGTTGTGGATTGGTGCGATGGAGCGTCTGAACCAGGCTGGTGTGAAGCGCCTGGCAGCTATCCATCGCGGTTTCTCCAGCTATGACAAGAAGATATACCGTAACATGCCGATGTGGCAGATTCCTATCGAGTTGCGTCGCCGTATTCCCGAACTGCCTATCATCAATGACCCCAGTCATATCGGTGGTCGTCGTGAACTGATTGCCCCCTTGTGCCAGCAGGCGATGGACCTCGGCTTCGACGGTCTGATCATCGAGAGCCACTGTGATCCTGACAAGGCGTGGAGTGATGCCAAGCAGCAGGTGACTCCTGATGTGCTTGACTATATCCTGTCGCTGCTCGTCATCCGTGAGGAGAACACATCCACCGAGGGTATCACCACGCTCCGTAAGCAGATTGATGAGCTGGACAACCAGTTGATGGAGCTGCTCTCGAAGCGTATGCGTGTCTGCCGTGAGATCGGTCAGTACAAGAAGGAGCATAACATGACGGTATTGCAGACCACACGTTACAACGAGATTCTCGACAAGCGTGGCGCACAGGGTTCTCTGCTGGGCATGGGACCTGAGTTCGTGGCAAGTGTCTTCGAGAGTATCCATGAGGAGAGTGTCCGTCAGCAGATAGAGATCATTAATAAATGAGGAATGAAGAATGAGGAATGAATTAATATGAAAATAATAGTTTTGGGTGCAGGAAAGATGGGTAGTTTCTTCATCGACCTGCTGAGTTTCGATCATGAGGTGGCTGTCTACGAGAAAGACCCCAAGCGCATGCGGTTCACGTATAACTGTCAGCGCTTCACGGAGTTGGAGGAGATTCGCACATTCAATCCCGACTTGGTGATTAACGCCGTGACAGTGAAGTATACCATCCCTGCCTTCAAGGACGTGATTCCCTATTTGTCGAAGGACTGTATCATCAGCGATATCTCCTCCGTGAAGACGGGTCTGAAAGATTATTATGAGTCGACAGGGATGCGCTATGTCTCCACGCACCCGATGTTCGGTCCTACGTTCGCCAATCTCCAGCAGCTCTCTGAGGAGAACGCCATCATCATCAGCGAGGGTGACTATATGGGACGTATCTTCTTCAAGGACCTGTATCAGAAGCTCGACCTGAACATCTACGAGTATACCTTCGAGGAGCACGACAAGACGGTTGCCTACTCATTGAGTATTCCTTTCGTGTCGACCTTCGTCTTCGCTGCTGTCATGAAGCATCAGGATGCACCAGGTACCACCTTCAAGCGTCACATGCGCATTGCCAAGGGGGTACTTAACGAGGACGACTATCTCTTGCAGGAGATTCTCTTCAACCCCTATACACATGACCAGGTGTCGCAGATCCGCACGGAGCTGAAGGAACTGCTGGAGATTATCGACCAGAAGGATGCCAAGGGTATGAAGGCTTATCTCACAAAGATTCGCAATAACGTAAAGCGTGACATCGAAATCACTAAATAGTACGTTAGGCTATCATTTTGTCGCTTTCCTGATTGTTGCCATCTGGGGCAGCACCTTCGTCTTTACGAAGATGCTGCTCATGGCAGGTCTGTCGCCTGCTCAGATCTTTACGCTTCGTTTCATCATCGCTTATGTGCTGTTACTGGGGTATGAGTTTTCTCTTCAGTCCTTCAATTTTTCAACTCTTCAATTCTTCTGTCGTTCTTGGCGGGATGAACTGTTGATGGCGTTGTTAGGATTATCGGGTGGGGCACTCTATTTCCTCACCGAGAACGCAGCCCTCATCTATACCACGGCAACGAACACCTCGTTGATAGTCTGTTCGAGTCCGCTCTTCGCCATGCTGCTCATCGCCTTGTTCTATCGGCAGAGTGAACCGCTCACCAGACAGAAGGTGACGGGGTCGCTGATGGCATGTGCGGGGATGGCGGTCGTCGTGCTCAACGGTCATTTCGTGCTTCACCTGTCACCGCTCGGTGATATCCTTGCCTTCGGTGCTTGTCTTTGCTGGGCACTCTATTCTCTCATTATGAGGAACGTCACAGGTCGTTATAGTTCCCTTTTCATTACCCGTAAGGTGTTCTTCTATGGGGTCTTGACCATCCTGCCGTATTATTTCATCGTTCCTTCTGATAACTGGATATTCACCCCTTCCATTCTTCAATTCTTCCATCTTTCCACGCTCCTCAACCTGCTGTTCCTTGCTGTGGTGGCATCGATGCTCTGTTTCTTGGCATGGAACTGGGTGATCAGCAAGTTGGGTACCGTCGTCGCCACCAACTGGGTCTATTTCAATCCCATCACCACCATCATCTTCGCATGGTGGCTGCTCAACGAGCAAATCACACCGTGGTTCCTCCTTGGCACCGTCCTCATCCTTTTGGGCATGTATCTGTGCGATAAAAATTCTAGAACTTTCTAGAACATTCTAGAACAATCTAGAACTCTCTAGAAAATTCTATCCCCCTCTATCTATCCTTTCCCTCTAAGCCTAGCCACTTCCCCCTCCAGTTGCGTTATCCTTTTTTCTGCCCTTTCCAATTTCTGTTTCAGGCGCATAATCTCATCTTTCTGGTTCGTGCGATAGCCGAGCCGTGCGGCAGTCATCCGTTCCTTGATGCCACCCTCAACCAGAAACTCCTTCTCCAGTTTCTTCTGATACGACCGCATCATCTTATCTATCATATGACAAAGCGTGAGTGCCGTATTAGCCATTTCCTCATCATTCATCTTGTTAATAAATAGCGCATACTCTTCCCATTGGTTGTTCTTCCTGCAAAATTCCAGCATACCATGATAACGATGAAAACGACTGTCCCATTGGTGTAGATGCCGTGAGGCAAGATAATCCTCGTAATCCTCACGCAGTTCGTGGATACTGCTTCGAGCCACGTTCATCAACTTGATTTCCATTTCCATGGAGGTAGCACCATCTTCTGCCCCTTCCACAATATTCTGCTTGCCAGAGCGTGCCGCTTGTACCATCTGGTCTATCGTGCGGTCACCCTGTCGCAGATACCGCTTGGCAAACTCGAATGTCAGTAAGTACAAAACATTTGTCTTTTGGTAGAAATACAAATCTGCCCATCGAGTCTGACTTCTCATCACTCGGAATTGTTTTTCCAAATTCTCGTTATTCATTGAAAATAAGTCATTAATTTTTTAGAAATTCTGTTTATCCCTGCAAAGATAAACATAAAACTCCACAATCTCCCCCTTTTCCCCAAAAAAAATTCTAGAAACTTCTAGAAATTTCTAGAACGCTCTAGAACAATCTAGAATAATCTAGAACAATCTAGAACACCATTCCCAAAATGCTCTCCCTCTTGAAATAACTGCAGGAATCATAAAAAATATACCTAAGTTTAAAAAATCGAGAAATATCTGTCAATCTATCAGCGAGAGGGTTTAACACACTGATAGACAGCGGATTGAACCGCTGACAGATAGGCTGATAGATTGATAGATTCCAATGACAATGTCCCTTGTTACCCTTGATACCTTTGACACCAGTAGCTACAACCTTTGTAAAGGATGCCTCCTTTCATTGTAAATCAAATTGATTTGCAAAGTAAATCAAATTGAATTACTGAGTAAATCAAATTGAATTACTGAGTAAACCAAGTTAGACTGCAACTCTGCATGATATAGTTTTCATTGACGATGCCTAAGGCTTCGCAAGGAGGAAGTGGCACCTTCGTTCGTTTTTTCACTCATTTTAAGGGCAAAAACACCATTCGTTGTCACCCTTGTTACCTCGTTGTTACCGCAATCGTCTGATAATCAAATAGTCTTGCAAGGCGGCAACGGTTGCAAGGGTAAAAAACTTTATGTATTCGCACGTGCGCGTACGCGCGAGGAATTCTGATACTCATATTAAACAATACGAGTATCTTATTAGACAATACGAGTATCAGATTTTTCATTCCGCCAGTCGTATTATCAAACAACATTATTATATTTGACAAAAAACTAGTCCCCTTCTCCCTTTTTCTCTTGAAATGCTGATGTACAGGGCGTTTCACGACGGGAGTAGTTGCTCCAACTAGTCCCGTACTACTCCCTTTCGACTTCAACGGGAGAAGTATGGGAGATGTTCAGCCAACTACTCCCGTGCCCTGCGCCCTTTATTTATCAGGGTTTGAGCCACCTGACGGGAGAAGGGGACTAGTTTTATCGATTTTCTTAAAAATTCTCCGGAATCAGTTACCGATTGACCATTGCTTTGTTACCGACTGACTGTTGTTTTGTTACCGACTGACCATTGTTTTGTTACCGGCTGAAGCCTCTTTTCATATCGGTTGAAGCCCATAATCGGGTCAGTTAAAGCCTCCATTTGATAAAGATATAGTTTATCACTCGTTCCGATATCAGTTATGACCCTTGGAGCCCAGGGCTTCGACCCTTGGAGGCGGCACCTCCGCCCCTCGAAGCCCGGGGCTTCGTAATCCATATGCATTCTGATACTCATATTAAATAATACGACTGGCAGATTTTTTATTCCGCCAGTCGTAATTAAAGATAGTGGCATCGTATTACCAAATAATACTGTCTATTTAACGATTATCATCGATTAAGCAGTGGATTATTGAGAACCGTCTTTTTCTTCTTGTTCGTTCTTTTCCGGCAACAGATAGTCACTTGCCTTATCTTTAGTGATAACACTGCGTCCCAACTTACTCTCCAGTTGTTTACGTGCAGCTTTCGCCACACTACCACCTTCTTTTGCCACTTGCGTCTGAGCATTAAAACCCTTAGGATTGCGATCTTTTGAAATCTCTGTAGCTGATGCCTCAGCAAGAATATTGAGGGCTATCTCAAGATTTGTCATATTATCACGCAAGTTCTCTTTCTTCAAACCCTTATGGCGTTTGTATTGCTTGGTGGTGAAACCGCTCCATTCACGAGTGATGATATCCGTCAATGAAGCATATTCCAACCCCTCTTTGACACCTGTGCGTTTCCACTCGTCAGTAAGTTCTTTGCGTACTTCTATTGATTTGATGCGCTGATTAATCCATGCGTCACTATAACCTAAGCGTTTATAGTCAATAATAGCCTGATCAATGCTCAGTTCCGGGTCTTGCATCTGGTCAAGACGTAGACTTGCCACCTGTGCCATCCATTGTTTGAAAGGCTCTGCCTTAGGAGAAGGGATTGACTGGATGATACGGAAAAATCCTTCTTGATTAGCACAATTTACCCTTTGCTTCCCACCAGGAGTTTGCAACGAAAGGGGGGTGACAATTTGTCCCCATCCTTTTGCAAGTTCAGGGTCTCGCTTTTTCATTTTCTTGATGTAATCTGTTGGATTAACACTGTCTGTAAGTGCTTCCACCACATCTACAACACAAAAGTACCACTTCTCTTCCTGATCATCCCAAACTGTACGAACTTTACGCTCCTCAAATAGTTTGATAACTTGTTTCTTAGTCATATTTAGTTTACTTTATATTGGAAGCAAAGATACAAACATTTTACTATTCCACCAAACAATCCATTCAAAAACTTGCGTTATGGGATACTTCGTCAAATACGACTGGCAGATTTTTCATTCCGCCAGTTGTATTTTTTAATGGAGGCATCTTATTACCAAATAGTCTAATCGTGTTTGTCGTTTATCAACGGCTAAAAAGTGGATCGTTGAGAACCGTTCCCGGCTTTGAATAAACTAAGAGACACTGGCGAAATAATTTATAGAAAGACTTCTTCCCCCAGCATATACAATACTCTTGTCGGAAGAATTGTCATTTGTCAACTGTCAACATTGTGTTGTGTCGCTTCCTATCGGAGGTAAAGAAAAATTTCGTTGAGAAACGTTTGCCATTACAGAAATTATTTATTATCTTTGCAATCGAGTTTATACAAATAAAATGTCTAATCATTAAAAAGAAAGGATTTATTTATGGGCTGATGAAGTTATTTTAATTGAAAAGGACATACTATAGATAAAGGCGTTAGCTTTTGATTCTTGCTCACCCGAAATCGCCAAATTTCACGAGCACCAAGAGTAAAAGTTAATGCTCACGTCGCACAGGCGTGGGCTTTTACTCGAATATGGTGCATAGGTGTTTGGCGATACCTGGGAGAGCGTAGGCGAAGTAAGAAGTCCACGTTTTTTTTATGTGTAATTTTATACTAATAATCATTTATTAACTTAAACATTTACGATTATGAGAAAAACATTTAGGTTTGTAGGTCTCATGTTGATGACCTCATTGAGTTATGGTTTAATTTCTTGTGGAAGTGATGGTGATGATGAGCCTGGAATTTCAATAACTCCTGCCAGTGTCTCAATGCACTATGATGACACTCAGCAACTGAAAGCAGATGGTGCAACCAGTTGGACGGTCAACGATGATTTCGTTGCGAAGGTTGATGGAAGTGGACTTGTAACAGCCAGACATATTGGAACCACACAAGTCATTGCGTCAAATGGGAAAAAGTCTGCTATCTGTGAAGTGACGGTTACTCCAGAGTATGATCTTTTTGATAATCCTATCTTTGACTGGGGGGCATCAGAGTCTTCAATCAGCTCAAAGGAGTCGCATGCATTCTTGAGAGGTTCAGATAATATACTGTTCTATGATTTTTCGAAAAATAGCACATCATGTATTTTAGGTTATTCTTTTAAGAATGGGGGATTATCTTCTATTAATGCTATTTTAAATTATTCAGATTATGCTAAGGCCGGCAATTACTTGATAGAACGTTATCAACCTATAGGTGAAGATGATGGAATGTTTGTCTTCTTGGATGCTTTGACAAAAGATAAAGCAAAGACAATAGTAGGACTCACGACTATGAAATTGTCCGGTAGTACTGTTACGTCAATCATTTTCATGTCTGCATCAACGGCTTCAAATTCTGGTCTGTCTATCTCCAACGTCCTGAATGAGCAAATGAAGAATATTGAGATAGTCAAATAACTATTCACACTTGACGAATGACAGTCTTTTGCTGTCACATCTGTTGAAGATTTCTGCCAACCTGTCACGTATAGGTTGGTAGAATTTTTTTGTATCTATCATCGTATCATAGTTTTCCATTTGGATATCTATTTTGAGGAAAGTGGAAAAAGAAGTTTTCCGTTTTGGATAACTTTTCAAGTGTCTGGTATATTTTTTTAATTTAAGTTTTTGCAAAGATACAAAAAAATGATATTCAAGATACTGAGACCTTAAATATCAATAATGCTTAGTAAAACTATCAGTAAGGAACTGCCAGGTCCCGATTCGTCAAGCACAAAGCGTCAAGTAACGCCTTTTCTATATATAGATTCCCACCCTTACGGTCCCACACTCATGCAGGGTTTCGGTATGAGAATATCGGCAAAGATAAGTATTCAAAAACAAAAAGGTTCACACAGTTTTGTGTGAACCTTTAATATAAAATTAAGTTATGTTGTGTCATTGCACTTTCTTCATCTCAAAAGTGGTAGTGTAGGTCGTTCCGTTATCTCGCATGCGGAGTGCCTTCCACTTCATCACACCATTCTGGATACTTTCAATCTCCCACCACTCGCGTATTTCCTTGCTGTCGGCACTATTCTTCCAGCGGGTGCAGAGCAGGGGGCCGTCAACGAAGTATTCAGACAGGACGTCATCGCTGCGTATCCATGTTCCACCTCCTTCGCTGTAGTAGGCGTAAGTTCCGTCTGCTTTGTATTCCCAGCGGTGCAACTCACTGTCAGAATTGGCATCTTCCGCACTGCTAACCTTTCCTTCCCACATGCCGATGATATCATTCTGGTAGTCTACTGTCACGCGTTCCCAGCGTTCCTGGGCATAAGCCTCATGCAGTAACTGTTGTTTTTTTAGTGTTATTTGTTTAAATTCTATTTCCTGACAATGACGCTGCCGCTTGCCTGATGGGTTGCCAGTATCAGGACTTCGGCTATTTGGACGTGAGCAGGGGCATTGGCGGCATAGACAGCGACATCGGCGATGTCATCACCAGTCAGGGGCTTGATGCCCTGGTACAGTTTCGCAGCCCTCTCGTGATCCCCATGGAAACGGATGTTGCTGAAGTTCGTCTCCACTAAGCCCGGTTTGAGGTTTGTGACACGGATGGCAGTATCGGCGACATCTATTCTCAGTCCGTCGGAGAGTGCTTTGACGGCTGCTTTGGTGGCACAGTAGACATTACCACCTGCATAGGCTGCGTCACCAGCCACCGATCCGATGTTGATGATATGGCCACTGTTCCGTTTGACCATGCCCGGTACGATCAGCCGTGTCATCGTCAGCAATCCCTTGATGTTGGTGTCTATCATCGTCTCCCAATCGTCGAGATTTCCCTCATACTCCGGTTCCAGTCCGAGAGCCAAGCCGGCATTATTCACCAATACGTCAATGTCCTGCCATTGCTCAGGCAGTTCGTTGAGATATTTCTTCGCCTTTTCCCGGTCCCTTACGTCGAAGGCGAGTGTGATCACTTCTGTGTCCAGTTCTTTCTTGAGCTCTGCCAACCGGTGCTCATTCCTGCCGGTGAGTATCAGTTTATCACCATTCTCAGCAAACTTCCTTGCACATGCCAGACCAATTCCGCTGGTGGCACCTGTTATCAATACTATTTTGTTCATACTCAGATCTTGTATATTCTAAATGCAAAGATACGAATAAGTGAGTAAAATGCCAAATTTTTTTTGGTTTTCTGCATGTTTATATGTACCTTTGCAGAATTAAGTGAGAAAAATATGACAAGAACAGAGTATGAGGCTTTGATGGAGAAATATGCAGAGCAGATAGAGCATATCCGCCAGACCGCACATGAGTTACATCGGAGTGTGAACCAGCTTTATGGTGACAACTTACCTTATGGCTACCACCTTGATATGGTGGTCAATGGAATCCGTGACTTCGGTCATCTGGTGTTGGTCAAGGAAGAGGATATGCTGCCGCTCTTTTTTGGCGGGTATTACCACGATAGTATCGAGGATGCCCGTCTGACCTATAATGACGTGCTGAAAGAGGCTCGTGGGATGATGGCGGAGGAACAGGCCTATATGGCAACCGAGATAGTCTATGCGCTGACCAACGACAAAGGACGTACCCGTGCTGAGCGAGCCGGTGAGAAATACTACAAGGGTATTCGGGAGACACCCTATGCCCCCTTCGTAAAACTCTGTGACCGTCTGGCGAACATCACTTATAGCTGCTCGGGTGTCAATGCTGACAATCTCCACATGAGGGAGGTGTACAAAGGGGAGGTACCTCATTTCCTTGCCTCTATCAATCCACATAGTGACGACCAGCGTCTGCTCGTGCCACAGGAAGTCGTGCTGAAACTGGCAGAGTGTCTGATTGACGACCTGGAGCGTGAGGAGCAGAACGAGTCAGCATGGTGGCATGAGTACTGATGGTGAGTTGAGAGTTTAGAGACATATATATTATGGCATTTGGAACTTGGATAGGAGGATTTCTGGGATGGATGACGGCAGGACCGTTAGGAGCTTTGGCTGGTATCGTGTTGGGCAAGGTGTTCGACTCGATGATGGATGCCGTGAACACCCCCGAGACACAAGGGACGTTTGAGAGTCCTTTTGGACAGCAGGCGGCAGGTAATTATCAGCAACAATATACGAGACAGCGCACAGACTACGGACAGCGGAACAGTTTTCTGTTCTCCCTGTTGGTACTTGCCTCCTATATTATTAAAGCCGATGGCAAGGTGATGCATTCCGAGATGGAGTTCGTGCGTCAGATGCTCCGTCAGAATTTCGGTGAACAGGCATCATCGCAGGGAGATGATATCCTAAAGAAACTCTTCAACGAGCAGAAAAGGGTAGGGGCAGCCTCCTTTAAGAATACCGTGGCAGACTGTTGTCAGCAGATAGCCCGTAACATGGACTACTCACAGCGTCTGCAACTGCTTAACTTCCTCGTGATGATCGCACGGGCTGACGGAAAGACTCCTCAAAGTGAGATAACGGCTCTGAAGGAGTGTGCGCAATGGATGCGGATGTCGGCTGATGAGGTAGACTCAATGATGGGACTGGGTAAGGATGACCTTGCCTCAGCCTATCAGGTGCTGGGTGTGTCGCCCAATGCCTCCGATGACGAGGTGAAGAAAGCCTATCGTAAACTCGCCCTGGAGCATCATCCCGATAAGGTGGCAGCCCTTGGCGAGGATATCCGTAAGGCTGCCGAGAAGAAATTCCAGGAGATCAATGCGGCGAAAGACCGTATCTGGAAGGCAAGGGGACTTTAGAGTTGAGAGTTGAGAGTTGAAAAGTCCTGCTATTATCGTACCAGAGGGGTTGCATGAGGTGTTGCTGCATGCTTGTTGCGCTCCTTGCTCATCCGCCATCGTGGAGTGGATGCTTGCCCATGATATAAAGCCTACCATTTTCTACTATAATCCCAATATCTACCCTCGTGAGGAATACGAGATTCGCAAGAATGAGAGTAAACGGCATGCTGAGAGTCTTGGTGTTCAGTGGATTGACGGTGATTACGACCATGAAGGATGGTTGCAGGATGTCTGTGGGATGGAAAACGAACCAGAGCGTGGGCGACGTTGTGAGCAGTGCTTTACACTTCGTCTGACAAAGGCGGCGCAAGAGGCGCGGAAACTCGGTTTGCAGTACTTTACGACCACCTTGGCTTCTTCACGCTGGAAGAGTCTGGAACAGATCAACCGTGCGGGACAAATAGCCCAGCAGACAGTGGAGGGTACCGTCTTCTGGGACCAGAACTGGCGGAAGGGAGGACTACAGGAGCGTCGTAACCAGCTATTGAGGGAATTTAACTTCTATAATCAGCTATACTGCGGTTGTGAGTTTTCGCAGAGGAAACAATAAATAACACGTTTTCTTTTGTGTTTTCCTTATTTATTCGTAACTTTGCACCCCAAAATAAATAAGGTATATATGTTTGAGAATTTAAGCGACAGACTTGAACGGTCGTTCAAGATATTGAAAGGTGAGGGAAAAATCACCGAGATTAACGTAGCGGAGACCCTGAAGGATGTCCGGCGTGCCCTGTTGGATGCCGATGTCAACTACAAGGTGGCGAAGAACTTCACGGACACGGTGAAGCAGAAGGCGATGGGCATGAATGTGCTCACAGCCGTGAAGCCTGGACAGTTGATGGTGAAGATCGTCCATGACGAGCTTGCCGAACTGATGGGTGGTAAGGCTGTCGAGCTGAAACTGGAGGGTCGTCCCGCCATTGTCCTGATGTCTGGTCTGCAAGGCTCTGGTAAGACTACCTTCAGTGGTAAGCTTGCCAATATGCTGAAGAACAAGCAGCATAAGAACCCGTTGCTCGTGGCATGTGATGTCTACCGTCCCGCCGCTATCCAGCAGTTGCATGTGGTGGGTGACAGTGTGGGTGTCCCTGTCTATTCAGAGCCCGAGAACAAGAATGTCGTGGAGATTGCCAATAACGCTATCCGTGAGGCAAAGGCAAAGAACTATAACGTCGTCATCATTGATACCGCCGGTCGTCTTGCCGTTGACGAGGAGATGATGAATGAGATAGCCACCCTGAAAGAGGCTGTCAATCCTGACGAGACGTTGTTTGTGGTAGACTCGATGACGGGTCAGGATGCCGTGAACACCGCCAAGGAGTTTAACGACCGTCTCGACTTTGACGGTGTGGTACTCACCAAGCTTGATGGTGACACCCGTGGTGGTGCTGCCCTCTCTATCCGTACCGTTGTCACCAAACCCATCAAGTTTGTGGGAACAGGTGAGAAGATGGAGGCTATCGACGTGTTCCATCCCGAGCGTATGGCAGACCGTATCCTCGGAATGGGTGATATCGTCAGTCTCGTAGAACGTGCCCAGGAGCAGTTTGACGAGAAGCAGGCACGTGAGCTGGAGAAGAAAATCCGCAAGAACAAGTTTGACTTCAATGACTTCATGTCGCAGATACAGCAGATCAAGAAGATGGGTAATATCAAGGATCTTGCCGGCATGATACCTGGGGTAGGTAAGGCTATCAAGGATATCGACATTGACGACAATGCCTTCAAGGGAGTCGAGGCAATCATCAATTCCATGACCCCTAAAGAGCGTGCCAACCCGGATATCATCAACCAGAGCCGCCGTATGCGTATCGCCAAGGGCTCTGGTACGAAGATAGAGGAGGTCAACCGTCTGATGAAGCAGTTTGACCAGACTCGCAAGATGATGAAGATGGTAGCTGGTGCCGGTAACTCGAAGATGGCACAGATGGCTGCCGCAATGAAGATGCGTGGTAATAAACTATAGTTCCTATAGTACCTATAGTTCCTATAATTTTTATAAAAATGCAATTAATAGATGGAAAAGCAACGGCAACAGCCATTAAGGCGGAGATTGCCGAAGAGGTAAAGGAGATGGTGGCTCATGGTGGTAAACAGCCCCATCTTGCCGCCGTGCTTGTAGGGCATGACGGTGGCAGTGAGACCTACGTGAAGAACAAGGTGCTGGCGTGTGAGGCTTGCGGCTTCAAGAGCACGCTTATCCGTTATGAGGATACGATCACGGAGGAGGAACTGCTGAGCTGTGTCGATAAACTGAATAAGGACGAGGATGTGGATGGCTTCATCGTACAGCTCCCCCTTCCCAAGCATATCGACGAGCAGAAAATCATTGAGGCTATCGACTACCGTAAGGATGTTGACGGTTTCCATCCCATCAACGTGGGACGTATGGCAATCGGACTGCCTTGCTTTATCTCTGCCACTCCATTGGGCATCATCACCCTGCTGAAGCGTTACGGCATTGAGACATCAGGTAAGAAATGTGTCATCCTAGGACGCTCGAATATCGTGGGCAAGCCCATGGCACAGTTGATGATGCAGAAACAATATGGTGACGCTACCGTTACCGTTTGCCACTCCCGCTCAAAGACATTGAAGGAGGAGTGCCGTGAGGCAGATATTATCATTGCAGCTATCGGAAGCCCCGATTTCGTGACAGCCGATATGGTGAAAGAGGGTGCCGTCATCATCGACGTGGGTACCACCCGTGTGCCTGATGCCACCCGTAAGAGCGGTTTTCGCCTGAATGGTGACGTGAAGTTCGACGAGGTAGCTCCTAAGTGCTCGTTCATTACTCCCGTTCCCGGAGGAGTAGGACCGATGACTATCTGTTCGCTGATGAAGAACACGTTGGCAGCGGGCAAGAAAGAGTATTATAAGTAGTTGAGAGTTTAGAGTTTAGAGTTTAGAGTTGAGAGGTGGCTAGTTCACGAGAGTTTTATGAGCAAGGGAATGCTTACCGCAAGCAGGGCAACTGGCAGGAGGCTATCAACAGCTATCTGAAAGCTATCGAGCTCGACCCGGAGAGTCCTGCCGTAGAGGCGAAGCAGATGCTCGACGACATCATGAATTATTACCATAAAGATTACTATAATCCATAAGAACAAATACTAAAGAAATGGCGAAACTGAAAGGTGCTATTGTGGTGAATACCGACCGCTGCAAAGGATGTGTGCTCTGTGTGAGTGCTTGTCCGCAGGGTGTCATCGCACTGGCCAATCGTGTGAATGTGCATGGCTATCCCTATGTGGAGCCCGTGCAGATAGACAAATGCACTGGCTGTACGTCATGTGCGGTGGTATGTCCTGACGGATGTATCACGGTCTATCGTAAAAAAGTAGAGGAGTAAAAAGATGGCAGAACAGGTAAACGACAAGTCGCTTGCTACCGACGGGAAGCAAGAAGTGACACTGATGAAGGGCAACGAGGCGATAGCCCACGCTGCCATCCGTTGTGGTGCTGACGGATATTTCGGATATCCCATCACCCCACAGAGTGAAGTGATTGAGACATTAGCCGAGCTGAAGCCTTGGGAGACCACTGGTATGGTGGTGCTGCAGGCAGAGAGTGAGGTGGCGTCTATTAATATGATTTATGGTGGAGCAGCGGCAGGTAAGCGTGTGCTCACCTCCTCCTCGTCACCCGGTGTGGCACTGATGCAGGAGGGTATCACCTATATGGCTGGTGCCGAACTGCCCGGTGTCTTCGTCAACGTACAGCGTGGCGGTCCTGGCTTGGGTACTATCCAGCCCTCACAGGGTGACTATTTCCAGGCTACCCGTGGCGGTGGTAATGGCGACTATAACGTCATCGTCCTGGCTCCTAACTCTGTCCAGGAGATGGCAGACTTCGTAGACCTCGCCTTTGAGTTGGCGTTCAAATACCGTAACCCTGTCATGATCCTCTCTGATGGTGTCATCGGACAGATGATGGAGAAAATCGTGCTGCCACCCTATAAGCCCCGTCGTACGGAGGAGCAGATCCGCAAAGAGTGTCCTTGGGCTACCATCGGTCGCACCAAGGACCGCAAGCCAAATATCATCACCTCGCTGGAGTTGAAACCAGAGGCAATGGAGGCTCGTAACATCCATCTGCAGGAGAAATATGCGGAGATCCGTGAGAAAGAGGTGCGTTATGAGACCCTTTATTGCGATGATGCCGAATACCTGATCGTGGCTTTCGGCTCTGCAGCCCGCCTGACACAGAAAGCTATCGAGATGGCTCGTGAGGAAGGTATCAAGGTAGGACTCTTGCGTCCTATCACGCTTTGGCCGTTCCCCTCTAAGCAGATTGCTGAGATGGCGAAGGGTAAGAAGGGTGTACTCGTTGTCGAGATTAATGCCGGACAGATGGTACAGGATGTCCGTCTTGCCATCAACGGTGCCCTGCCTGTCGAGCAGTTTGGTCGCTTGGGTGGTATCGTTCCTGAGCCCGAAGAGATTATTGATGCTTTAAAGAAGATGATGTAAGATGGAGAACAATATCATTTCACCAGAGAACCTGGTATATCAGAAACCCACACTGATGAACGACAACCACATGCACTACTGCCCTGGTTGCTCGCATGGCGTGGTGCATAAACTCGTGGCTGAGGTCATCGAGGAAATGGGCATGGAGGAGAAGACCGTTGGTGTGTCACCCGTGGGCTGTGCCGTGTTTGCCTATAATTATCTGGACATCGACTGGCAGGAGGCTGCCCATGGACGTGCCCCTGCTGTGGCTACCGCTATCAAGCGCCTGTGGCCCGACCGTCTCGTGTTTACTTATCAGGGTGACGGTGACCTTGCCTGTATCGGAACCTGTGAGACCATTCATGCCCTGAACCGTGGGGAGAACATCGCTATCATCTTCATCAATAATGCCATCTATGGTATGACGGGTGGACAGATGGCTCCTACCACACTGATGGGTATGAAGACCTCCACGTGTCCTTATGGCCGTCAGGCTGACCTGCACGGATATCCTCTGCATATCACGGAGATCGCTGCCACACTGGAGGGTACTTGCTATGTCACCCGTCAGAGTGTCGAGACCGTTGTCGCTATCCGCAGTGCGAAGAAGGCTATCCGCAAGGCTTTCGAGGCTTCGATGGCTGGAAAGGGAAGTAGTCTCGTTGAGATTGTATCAACCTGTAACAGTGGTTGGAAGATGCCTCCAAAGGCTGCCAACGAGTGGATGCAGGAACACATGTTCAATTACTATCCGAAAGGAGACTTAAAAGACACAACAAAATGAAAAAAGAGATAATTATCAGTGGATTCGGTGGTCAGGGAGTCCTCTCGATGGGTAAGATTCTTGCCTATTCAGGACTGATGGATGACAAGGAAGTGACCTGGATGCCAGCCTATGGTCCCGAACAGCGTGGTGGTACGGCAAATGTCACCGTCATCGTGAGTGATGAGAAGATTTCTTCGCCCATCCTCTCGAAGTTCGACATCGCCATCGTCCTCAACCAGCCGTCGCTGGAGAAATTTGAACCGAAACTCAAACCCGGTGGTATCTTGATTTACGACGGCTATGGCATCCTCAACCCGCCAACCCGTAAGGACATCACCGTCTACCGCATCGATGCCATGGACAAGGCTGCGGAGATGAAGAACTCGAAGGTGTTCAACATGATTGTGCTGGGCGGTCTCCTCAAGGTGGCTCCCGTCGTGAGCACGAAGGGTGTGGAGAAAGCACTCTTTAAGACGCTCCCTGAGCGTCATCACGCAATGATTCCCCTCAACATGCAGGCAATAGAGGAGGGTGGCAAGATTATTGCGCAGGTGTAACCTACATTATAATATATATTAGCAAAACGACTGGCGGAATGAGAAATCTGCCAGTCGTTTTGTTGATGATGAGTATTGGAATAACGGTATCAGAAGCTACACTGCACACCAGCCATGAAGGTGGCTCGGGGCATGGGGTAGCCGAGGTTGATCTCGTAGCGTTGCGCCAGCAGGTTCTCGCCACGTACCCAGAGGGCAAGGTTCCTGATGAGCTGATAGCTGACCGTGGCGTTAAGCAGGAGGAAGTTCTCTTTCTTCTCGTTGTCGCCAATAGCAGTATAGAGTCCACTGATATATTGAAGACCAGTCACTACGCTCAGTCGGTGGCAGTTGTAGTTAGCACCGAGGAAGCCCTTATACTTCGGAGCCGCCAGTACAGGGTTCTTCATGTGCAGCAGAGCGTGGTTGGTGGTGATGTCCCAATGCTGGTTGATGCGATAGGCAGCCTCCAGTTCAGCACCATAGTTCTCTATCTTCCCCGTGTTCACGTTACGGGGCTTGCCATCGACGGGCATCGTCTGAATCATGTTGTCACCCTTCAGATAGAAGAGGTTGATGCCGTAGGTCAGCGTGTTAAACCGGTGTTTCCACGACAGTTCATAGTTCATCAGACGTTCCGGTTTCAAGTCCTCGTTAGAGGGAGGGTAGAGATACATCTCCCGCATGGTAGGATTGCGGACCCCCTTGCTCACCATCGCTTTCAGCTCACCGTTGTCCATCGGACGGATGACGATGCCCCCCTGTGGAATCCACTCCGTACCCGTGACGCTATGGTGGTCGATACGGATGCCCGCATCAACCGTCAGCCACGAGGTGAGATCCTGCCGGAACTCCACATAGCCTGCTATCTCGTTGCGATACGACTTGCCACTCTGTTTGTTGGGTGTGTCCAGTGTCTCACCCGTTTCCTTAGAGGTATAGTACGCATGTCCATAGATATGCTGATAGTCAATACCCACTGTCACCCGGTTGCCCTCGAAGAGTTGGGCACTCTGATAGAGAGAGACACCCATCAGTGCGTCCTTCGAACGGAAATACCGTTTGGTGGGATTCTCTGGGTCTGCTGTACCGTCGTCAATCTTATGTCGTCCGAAGTTGGTATAGAGACTGACGGCACCGCTGGTCTTGTTATAATGATTCTCGACAGCCGCAGACACCATGCCGCGAGTGATCCACTGGTCGGCATCGTAGAGTGGGGAAGACGTACTGCCCGGTTGGCTGGCATTGAAATGCGTGATATTCGCATCGACATACGCATTCCAGTGCGCATGGAAGTCATAACCCAGTTTCAGATATCCCCCATACTGCTCGAAACCCATGCGGGGGCGGTGATTGTCGGTGCGCCCATACTGTGCGGCAACGGTACTGGAGAACTTGCCGCTGCGCACCTGATTAGAGGCTTCCGCCTGGATGGTGCCGTAGCTGCCAGCCCCCAGGTTGACTGTCGTCTTCACGCCATCCTCATGCATTCCACGGGTCACGATATTGATGACACCTCCCATGGCATTCGAGCCATAGAGCATAGAGGCAGGACCGCGCAACACCTCCACCCGCTCGGTCATCAGTGTCTGGTAGCTGTCAGCGATGGGATGGCCATAGATACCGTTATATTGCGGATGACCGTCGATGAGTACCATCAACTGACCACTGCCGCCAGTGATGCCCCGTAGGTTGATACCCCCTGCGGCCCCGCCGGAGACCCCATAGCCCAGCATGGAACGGCTGGTGATGAAGAGTCCGGGCACCTGTTGCATGACGGTGGGCAGGACACTTGTCTGATACTGTTCTGTGAGTGTCTGACGACCGATGACAGAGACCGTCATGGGCAGATAGCGCACGTCGGTGGCGTTACGGGTACCCGTCACCACGACGTCCTGCAGGTTCATAGAGTCGGTGACTTCTTCAGCGTTAATGCCGGCAGCCACCGCTACCAGCATCAGCGTAAGGAGATTTCTTCTCATTAGTATCGTTTTTGATGTGTTGGTAATTACTTATTTGTCGAGGTTAATCAGCTCATATTTTTTCGAGCCGAAACCGATCTTCTCAGCATAGTCAGTGATATATGTGCCATGCTGACGGTTGATGCGCTGGATGAGGGGGCTATTGTCATCACCCGGTTTGCCCTGGTAGTTGAACACCTTGTCGAGACAAGCCTGGTCAACAGCAACAGGGTCGAGGGATGCCATGATACCCATGTCCTGCAGTTCCGGCTTTGCGGGATGCCCATCGCAGTCGCAGTCTACCGACATGTTGTTCATGACGTTGATGTAGATGATGTTGCCGTTGAAATACTCATGGACAGCCTGTGCGGCAGCAGCCATCGACTCCAGGAAGAGGTCCTGTGTCTTACCAGCAGCGAGATAGTCGGGGCCCCATGCAATCTTGGCATCGTCCGTCTTACCAGCCGTATGGATATACGCCTTACCTGCCGTGGAGGCTACACCGATGGAGGCGTTCTTCATCACACCGCCGAAGCCCCCCATGGCATGTCCCTTGAAGTGGGCGAGGTTGATCATGAAGTCGTAGTTGGCAAGGTGCTCACCCACGATATCGTATTTCAGGTGTTTCTTGTCCTGAATGGGGATGCGGATATCGTGGAACTCATCCATGATGTCCACGGCGAAGATGCTGTCGAAGCCATGGTCATGAATCGTCTCCCAATGTTTTTGGGGATCCTGACGGGAACCGCCGTATGCTGTGCAGCACTCCACAATCGTACCGTTTACCTCATCCACCAGATTGCGGATGAGTGTGGGTTTCAGGTAATGGGTATTACCACCCTCACCTGTTGATATCTTCACTGCGACGCGTCCTTTAGCCTCTACACCGAGTGCCTTGTAGATTTTCACTAATGACTCAGGAGTAATCTCCTTAGTAAAATAAACCTTCGACTGGGCGAAAGTCGTTGTTGTAACTATTGTCAAAGCTGCAACCAAGAGTAGTTTCATACTTTTCATATTCATGTATATTAGGAAATTTCTGTTGCAAAGATACACATTATTTATTATTTAAAGACAAAACAAAATACGGAAAGTTTAACCCATATTACGGAAAATAAATACTAATATTGTTCTTTTCGCGTAATTTCCTTGTCATTTTTTACGGATTATCGAAAATAATTTATACCTTTGCACCATGAAACCATTAAGGATAGAAGAAGTATGAAGAAACTTTTTATGATGGCAATGATCCTGTTTGTGACATTGGGTGTCCGTGCAGGAGGACTGATGACCAACACGAATTATCACATTGCATTCGACCGTATGATGGCACGTGGTGCCACATTTGACATTGACGCCGTATTCAGTAACCCTGCCGGTTTGGCTTGGGGACATGAAGGATGGCAACTCTCACTGAATTTCCAGAAACCATGGCAGAACCGCGATATTGAGACCAGCATCCCCAATTTCATGGGTGCTGACTATAACCAGAAATTTCATGGCAAGGCATCGGCGCCTATCGTACCGGCGTTCTTCGCCTCCTATAAAAAAGACCGCATCGCGCTGTCAGCTATGATTGGTATCGTGGGAAGTGGTGGTTTCGTCGAGTATAAGGACGGCGTACCGATGTTCAATGTCCCGATGACCGCCATGCTGGCACAAAAAGGAATGATGCCCGGCAGCTATACCCTCGACTCGGAGATGAAAGGCAAACAGTATATCTATGGAGGACAGATCAACTTCACGTATAAGATTATTGATTGTCTGGCGGCAGCTGTCGGCTTCCGTGCCAACTACTATGACGGCTATTATCGTGGACATGTGGTGGCGGATATGGGAGGTAACAAACTCATCAATCTGCAACTTGACTGTAACCAGCGTGGGTGGGGTTTCACACCGATTATCAGTGTGGACTTCCACAAAGGTCCAGTCACACTGGCTGCCCGTTATGAGTTCCGCACAAAACTTAACGTGCCTAACGATACCAAGGAACTGACTGCTGAGATTGCGGGGATGACTCCGGAGCAGACCGCCGCAGTCTTAGGATCGAAAGTCGGAGGGTATATGGATGGCGTGAAGACTCGTTACGATATGCCGTCATTGTTGACATTCGCAGCGGGGTATGAGTTTTCTCCAAAACTGCGTGCCACATTGGAATATCATTTCTTCGACGATAAGAATGCGAAGATGGCTAACGACCGTCAAAAGGAGTTGAAGCATGGGACGCATGAGTTCCTTGCCGGTGTGGAATATGACATTAACGAAAAATTTACCGTCAGTTGCGGTGCACAGCGTACTGACTATGGACTGAGTGACGACTACCAGCAGAACACATCCTTTGCCTGTGACAGTTGGTCAATAGGACTGGGCGGTGCTTGGAACATCACAGAGAAGATCCGGCTCAATGCAGGTTATTTCATCAGTCTCTATAGCGACTACACCAAAGAGCAGAGCAGTTACCAGGGACTGGGTGTCGCAGGTAAGGACATTTATTCCCGTACCAATAACGTAATAGGTGTCGGAATCGACTATAAGTTCTGATTTTTTGTTAAATCGGGAGAACGTAAAGCTTAAAAAGCAATTTAAATCAAGAAAAATTAGTTAAAAACGTACTTTTTACACGATTTTCTTGGAACTTATTGTTTTTTTTATTTACTTTGCACCGAAAATTTAAAAAATAGGTAGATTTATTTATAAATTAATAAAGTTAGTAAACAAATGAAAAAGCTTTTTTTAATGCTTGCTGTCGCTATGATGACAGCTTCTGTATCTGCACAGAAAACTGCAGTTACTGCAAACAAGGCTGGTGACAACTGGTACTTAGGTATCAACGCTGGTGTTGGTACTCCTATGTCAAAGTTCAGCTATGAGACTGTTGGTGACAACAAGGCTGGTTTCTTCAAGGGTATTACTCCTGAGTTCGGCATTCGTCTTGGTAAGAACCTGACAACCGTATTCGGTTTGGCTTTGGATGTTGATGCTTATTTCGGAAACGGTACTAAAGGTATCTATGGAATGGGTAAGTCTATGGTCGGTAGCAAAACTTTCGTCAATATGACAAACTTCGACCTGATGACCACTTGGAACCTGAGCAACGCTTTCGCTGGTTACAAAGGCGAGCCACGTGCATTCGAGATCATCGCTCTCGTCGGTGGTGGTTACACTCGCGATTGGGCTCGTAAAGAGGGTGGTATCAATGCAAAGGCTGCTATTGATTTCGCTTTCAATTTCGGTTCTGCTAAGCAGTGGCAGTTCTATATTGAGCCTTCTGCAATATTCACAAGAGGTTGGGCTAACCCCTTCAGAAAAGGTGAGACTGCTTTTGATGGCAAGAAGCTTGGTGGTGTACTCAGCGTAAAGGCTGGTTTCAACTACAAATTCGGTACAAGCAACGGTACTCACAACTTCAAGGTTGAGGAGCTCCGCGACCCAGCTGAGATCGACGCTCTGAACGCTAAGATCAATGAGCTTCGTTCTGATGTTGACGCTAAGAATGGTCAGCTGAACGCTGCTAACGCTACTATTAACGACCTGAAGAAGAAGCTCGCTGACTGCGAGGCTCGTCCTACTCAGATTGTAGAGGAGAAGAAGGAGACAACTCTGCAGCCTATCGTTATCTTCCGTCAGGGTAAGAGCACTATCGACGCTGCTCAGTATGCAAGTGTTGAGATGGTTGCTAAGTACATGAAGAATCATCCTGAGGCTAAGGTTCTTGTTAAGGGTTATGCTTCTCCAGAGGGTCCCGCAGAGCTGAACCAGAAGCTTTCTGAGGCTCGTGCTACTTCTGTTGCAAATGCTCTGATCAAGCGCTACAAGATTTCTAAGGATCGTATCACTACTCAGGGCTTGGGTGCTACCAGTGAGATCTCTGAGGAGAACGACTTCAACCGTGTTGCAATGTTCGTTGATACTACTAAGTAATTTAGTAAATTAGTAAAAATAGGATCCCCGCAGGTATTACTTGCGGGGATTTTTTATGCCCATTTGTTCCAAAAACGTTTCTGTATGTTTCATCCCCTTGTTTTTTTTGCTTTTTTACTTGTTTTGTATTTGTTTTAATCATAACTTTGCAACATCAATAACGATAACGTATAGTTTATATGAAACAGATAAAATTTTCATCAAAAGGTATTATCTATTTTATATTGGTTGTTCTTGTGTTTTCAAAGAGCAGCATGAGTTATGCTGCTCCTCGCTTTGTCGGATTCACATCAGGGGATATGTTGCTTACCGATGGAACAATAACCATTAGTTGTGATCAGTCAGATGCTAAGGCTGTAGCTATTGCTGTAAAGACACTGGCAGCAGATTTTGCGAGAGTGACAGGGAAAGAGGCACAGTTAGGAGACACGCCTGATGCTAAAATTATAGTAGGAACGTTAGGTAAGTCTCTTCTTATTAATCAACTGGTCAAGCAAAAGAAACTGGATGCGTCTTTATTGAAAGATAAACGGGAGAAATTCATCATTACTGTGGTAGACGGGCAATTGGTTATTGCAGGCAGTGATCGCCGTGGTACAGTCTATGGTGTCTATGAACTCTCAGAACAGATGGGCGTGTCTCCTTGGTATTATTGGGCAGATGTACCTGTGGAGCATCATGACCATATATATATAAATAAAGGTATGTATACGGATGGTGAGCCTGCCGTAGAGTTTCGTGGTATCTTCCTCAATGATGAGGCACCCTGTCTGACATCGTGGGTTAAGAATACTTTTGGAACTAATTATGGTGACCATCGCTTTTATGAGAAAGTTTTTGAATTGATACTCCGACTGCGTGGCAATATGATGTGGCCTGCCATGTGGATGTGGGCATTCTACGCTGATGACCCATTGAACTCCAAGACAGCTGATGATATGGGGGTTATCATGGGAACATCCCATCATGAGCCAATGGCCCGTAACCATCAGGAATATGCTCGTCGGCGTGCGGAGTGGGGACCATGGAATTACCAGAAAAACCAGCAGAAACTTGATCAATTCTTCCGAGAGGGCATTGAGCGCATGAAGGGTACGGAAGATATGGTGACTATCGGTATGCGTGGTGATGGTGATGAGGCAATGAGTGAGGATGCCGATACCAAACTATTGCAGCGTATCGTAGAGAACCAGCGTCGTATCATCAGTCAGGTAACAGGTAAGAAGGCAAAGGAGACCACTCAGGTGTGGGCATTATATAAAGAGGTGTTGGACTATTATGACAAAGGAATGCGTGTTCCCGACGATGTCATCATGTTATTGTGTGACGACAACTGGGGTAATGTCCGCCGTGTTCCCAATATGAAGGAGCGTCAGCATCCAGGGGGATGGGGACTCTATTACCATGTCGATTATGTGGGGGCACCTCGTAACACGAAGTGGCTGAATGTAACACCTGCCCAGAATATGTGGGAGCAGTTGCATCTCGCCTATATCAATGGTATTGAGCGTATGTGGATTCTGAATGTGGGTGACTTGAAACCGATGGAGTATCCGATCACCTTCTTCATGGACATGGCGTGGAATCCTAATCAATATGATCCAAAACTAATTATCAATCATATTGAGGCGTTCTGCCGTCAGCAGTTTGGCGAGGACCAGGCTGCTGAGGCAGCGCGCTTGCTTAACTTGTCATGTAAAATGAATGGTCGTGTTACAGCAGAGATGCTGGATGCGAAGACCTATAATATCAATACAGGGGAATGGCGTCATGTAGCTGATGATTTCATGCGACTGGAGGCGGAGGCATTACGCCAGTATCTGACTCTTGACCAGCGTTATCATGATGCTTATCAGCAATTGATACTTTTCCCTATACAGGCTATGTCAAACATTTACCAGATGTATTATGCGCAGGCTATGAACCTCAAACTCTATGAGGAGGGGAATCCTGATTGTAATCTGTGGGCAGATAAGGTAGAGCAGGCTTTCCTGCGTGACTCAGTGCTTTGTGCTGATTATAATCATAAAATTGCTCATGGCAAGTGGAATGGTATGATGACCCAGAAACATATTGGCTACACTTCATGGAATGACGATTTTCCTGCTGACCGCATGCCAGAGGTAAAGCGGTTACCTATGGGAGAGGGTGGCGGCTTTGTCTTCTCTATGCAACAGGGTGTAGTGTCGATGGAAGCAGAGCATTATTTTGAGGCAAAGGGTAATGCGGAGACAGTATGGACTGTCATTCCAGATATGGGACGTACTCGCAGTGGTGTCACTCTGATGCCCTATACGAAGAGTCCTTTGGGTGGTAGTCTTTCGTATCGCTTTAAAACGAATGGTAATGTTCTGGAAAAAGTGAAGGCTCATATTGTGGTAAAGTCCACACTAGACTATTTAAATAAAGGTGGCTTGACCTATCAGGTATCACTTGATGGGAGTACTCCTGTAACTGTGAATTTCAATAAAGATCTCAATGAGAATAAAGAGAATATATACACAATTTATTATCCAACTATTTCTAGGCGTGTGGTGGAGAGTGTGGTTGAATTACCTTTGTCAGCAGGTGATTTACATACCCTCACCATACGGCCAAATGACCCTGCCATTGTCTTTGAGAAAGTTGTTATAGACGCTGGTGGTTATCAGCCTTCGTACCTCTTCATGGATGAGTCGCCATGTAAAATTGACACAGGTCAAAAATAAGGGCATTGGGTTGTAATTTTGCTGCATATGCATGAAAAGATAGAAATGATTGACGTAAATTTGCATTAAGAAAAGCATAGAAAGCCCTATAAAAGGATGGTTCTAAAAGGTAAGAAGATTGTTTATAAGGAACATAAAAAGGTCTCTCGTGATGAGAGACCTTTTTTCATTCTTGGGTGTGAATCAAAATAGTTGCGGGGTGTAGCTTCCCCTTACGGTCTTTGATGTGCAGTCGTATGTTCCCAGGCTTTGATGTGGTTCGTATGATGACAACGAGCTCACCATTAAAGAGTTTCATTTTAGGTTGTTTAAACGACTCCAGTGAGGTGGCGTCACCATTGCAGACTGCCTCAAACAATCCCGCTCCCTCCACAGAGAATGTCAACTCGTTGTCACAAATGGGTACAGCGACATGCTTGGCATCCTCCACACTAACCGTCACAAACACTAAATCTTCACCATTCGCGCGATACCACTTCCTGTCTGCCTTTGCCATTAAAGCGACGGGTGTCCCTGCTGTCCGCTTGCTATCTTCCCCAATCTGGTTTCCTTGTGCGTCGTATGCCACGACACGGATTTCTCCTGGCTCATATTTTACGTTATTCCAGCGTAGGCGATAGCGGTCCAGTCGCTCTGCAGGATTTTTTCGGATGCGTCCCTGACTCTTGCCGTTGACAAAGAGTTCTGCCTCCACGCCATCGGTATAACAATATACAGGTGTAATCTCTCCTTCACGTCCCTGCCAGGTCCAGTGGGGCAGCAGATGGACGGTATGCTTCTTTGTGTTCCACTTGGAGCGGTACAGCCAGTAGCGGTCTTTGGGAAGTCCTGCTAAGTCACAGATTCCAAAATAACTGCTTCGTGAAGGCCAGTACTCATCGTAAGGAGTAGGCTCTCCTAAATAGTCATACCCCGTCCATACAAACTCGCCAATCACCCATGGGTAATCGTCTTGACAACGCCAGTCATCGTCAGGCAGGTTCGACCATGAGCACCATTCCACGTCATAACTACTGCATTGTCCGTCAGCTTTTTGCAAGGCAGTAGGGTCGTAGTTGGGAGAGTAGGAGGCGAATTGTGAGTTGTCTGTGGGGACAACAGGGAACTTATATACTCCACGTGATGAGACTGTAGACGCTGTCTCACTACCTAACAGGAAACCTTGTGGCAGTTGTTTGATATTGTTCTCGTATTTATGTACCCGATAGTTGAAACCTGGAACTTCCATTGTTTGGGCGAACCCACTTTTTAAGGCGTCCTCGGCACGGTCCATACCCTGTGTGACAGGTCTGGTAGGGTCAAGGCTGTGGCATAGTCCTTGCAGTTGTTTACTGATCTGTCGTCCTTCCTCGCTCCATTGCTCAGGAATCTCGTTGCCTATCGACCACATCACGATGCTTGGATGGTTACGATGATTCAGAATGAGGTTGGTGATATCTTTTTGAGCCCATTCTTTGAAGAAACGGGCATAACCGTTCTTGCACTTCGGGTATATCCACATGTCAAAACTCTCTGCCATCACCATCATGCCCATCGAGTCGCAAATCTCCATTTGCCAGGTCGACGGCATATTATGGGATGTACGGATAGCATCACACCCCATCTCTTTCATCATACGGATTTGTCGGATCAAGGCAGATTTATTAATAGCCGCACCTAAAGGACCAAGATCATGATGCAGGCAGACTCCCTTTATCTTTCTTGATACACCATTCAATTGGAAACCGCCCTCGCGAGATACGCTGATGGTGCGGATACCGATTCTCTGTGTTTTCACGTCAACCATTTTCCCGTCTTTGAAGACCTTGGCAGTCAATATATATAAATAAGGTGACTCAGGTGACCAAAGGTTGGGGGCTTTCACCTGCATGGTTGAATGGACGGTTCCGTTCTTTACGCTTATATCATTAGCGGATGCAATGATATTCCCCTTGCCGTCAGCAAGTTCCATGCTTGCGGTCGCTCCTTCTGTAGTCCCTTCCACAGACATATCAACAGCAACCTCCGCTTTTTCATGATCCAGTCTGATGGTACGGGCAAACAGCGACCAGTCATTGATATTCGTCTTCTGTTTAAGAATCAAGGTCACGGGTCGATACAGTCCTGCACCTGGATACCAGCGGCTACTCTCCTCCAGATTTTGCAGGTGTACACCGATATCCAGTTTCCCAGCCTTTATATAGGGAGTAGCGTCAATTCGGAAGGCATTATAGCCATAAGCCCAGTAGCCAGCCTCCTTGCCATTGATGGTGACCCGTGGCTCTGCCATGGCGCCGTCGAAGACCAGTTCTGCGCTCTCATAGCCTTGTGGAATTGTCACGGAGGTGCGATACCATCCCTCTCCAATCCATGGTAATGCTCCTGAGCGTCCAGACTTTTCCGTCGCCTCTGTCTCGCCATTCTGAGTAATGGCAACCTTTTGTAAGTCCCATTTCTTGTCAAATGGACCTGCTATCGCCCAGTCGTGTGGGATACATACCTGTTCCCATGATTGGTTATTACGTGAGAACTTCCATATTTTCAGATTCAATTCTTTTCGTGGTTGTGCAAAAGCTGTCAGACTTATCAGCCATGCACCGATTAGTAGCTTTGTTTTCATTTTTTTTATAAGGTTATTCATATTGAATGCAAAGATAATCAATTTTTTTTGTATATTTGCCACCAAATAGAAAAAGATTCGATTAATAACCAAAACCAAAAGATGATGAACAAAATAATCAAAGGACTCCTGTTAACAGGTACGGTATTGTTGGCGGCAGGCTGTAAGCAAGCAGTCAAGGACACTCCAATCAGCCCGAGACAGAAGAGTATTGTCATCCTCTATGAGAATGATGTGCACTGTGCCATGGGTGGTTATGCTAAACTGGCAGGGTTGCGTGATGCTATAGCTGACACGGCAGATGTGTTTTTAGTGTCAAATGGTGATTATGTGCAAGGACAGACGGTAGGTGCTATATCGAAAGGACAGTATGTGGTGGATGTGATGAGGGTGATGAACTATGACGCCATCACATTGGGTAATCACGAGTTTGACTATGGCATGGAACGTATGTTCCAACTGCTTCGCCAAGTACCAGTACCCGTGGTGTGCTGTAACCTCTATGATATCCGTTCGGGTAGGATGGTCTTCGCCCCTTACGTGATGAAGCGGGTGGGTGACAAACGTATTGCTTTCGTGGGGGTTGTCACACCGACCTCGATGGAGGATGAGGCGTATGCATTCCGGGATGAGCGTGACAGTCTTATTTATGACTTACAGCGTGAAGATATTCCTGTATTGGTGCAACATGCCGTTGATGAAGCAAGGCGAGCAGGGGCAGATTATGTAATAGTTGACTCCCACTTAGGTGAAGAATTGACGGCACGTCATTCTGATTCCCATACCCTGGTGGCTAACACTTCGGGTATAGACATCGTCCTGGATGGTCACTCCCATGCCGTCATCGTGTCCGACACGATATTGAATAAGGAGGGAAAGCCCATCGTTGTGACACAGACGGGAACCAAGTTCACGAATATAGGTAAACTACTCATTACTCCTGATGGCAGGATGATGACATCGCTCGTCCCCATAGAGCGTGTGACGGAAGAGAGTCCTTTTGTGGCTCATGTGGTGGACAGCATTCATTCCATGTTGAACGAGCAGACCAGCAGAGTGATTTGTCATAGTGAGGTGCCTTTGCGCATCCTTGATGATGAGGGCAATGAGGTTCATCGCATAGGGGAAACGACGGCAGGTGATATCGTGACAGATGCCTTTCGTATGGTGACGGGTTCGGATATCTCCGTACTTAACAGTGGTAGTATCCGTAACGAGGCGAAGGCTGGTGACTTGACCTATGGTGACCTGCTATCCCTGTTGCCTTACGATAATTATATTGTAGTGGCGGAAGTAAAGGGTAGCACGATCATCGCCATGCTGGAAAAACTAATGAGTTTCCTGCCAAAACCTGACGGTCAGTTTCCACAGGTGTCGGGAATGAGGTTCATAGTTGATGAGCGAGAGCACCGTGTGAGCGATGTGCGGATCCTCAACAGCAACACACAGCACTATGAGCCCATCAACCCAGCCCGTACCTATACCGTTGCCACCACTAAGTATTGCGTGACAGACGGTGGTCTTTACAATACCCTGAAAGGTAGCAAGATCACATGGGAGACCAAGAGAACTTATAATGATATTTTTATTGAGTTTGTTACCAAGAATCTCAATGGACATATCGGTCAGGAATATGCTCAACCACAAGGACGTATCATTAAAAAATAAGCAAGATGATGAAGAAAACTATTTTAATGGCACTATTGGTGCTTTCAACCTCAGCTGCCTATGCGCAGTCTGTTGATGACTTGTTTAGTAAGAAGGCTGTCGACTATCTGAAGTCTGTGCCTTTTGATGTGAACCGCACGTCACTTTACAGCGCAGCGGAACTTTATGCGGGTTACGACCCTAAGAGTGAGGCAACTTTTGAGACCTGCTACGATACGAAGGTGTATAAGCACTTCATCGCCAACGGCAAACAGGCTCAGAATGTAGAGGAGTCATTGGCTCGTACGCTACATGACCACTGTATCCATGTGGCTCTTGATGAGTTTTTCAAAAAGTATGACTCTCGCTTTTGTCTGGGTATCATGGGTGGGCATGCCCTGCTGCGTACCGACCCGATGTATAAAAAGGTGGTGCTTTTAAGTAAGCGCCTTACTGAGCAAGGCTTTATCATGTTGAGCGGTGGTGGACCTGGTGCGATGGAAGCAACCCATCTGGGAGCATGGATGGCAGGACGCACAGAGCAGGAGGTGGATGCAGCCATTGATATTCTGAAGACTGCACCGTCGTTTAAAGATAAAGGATGGCTTTCTACCTCGTTTGAGGTGATGGAACGCTATCCTCGTAAGGGTGATTATGTCAGCCTTGGCATTCCAACCTATCTGTATGGCCATGAGCCTTCAGCTCCTTTTGCCACTCATATTGCTAAGTTTTTCGAGAACAGCATCCGGGAGGACCTGATTCTGACCTATGCCTTTGGGGGTATTATCTACACGCCAGGAAGTGCGGGTACCATGCAGGAAATCTTCCAGGATGCCGTGCAGAACCACTACCTGTCGTTCGGCTATTCGAGTCCGATGATTTTCCTTGGCACTGATTTCTGGACGAAGGAACTGCCTGTCTATCCCTTCTTGGAGGAACTTGTCAAGTTAGGAAAATACAAAAACATGCAGTTGACCCTTACTGATGATTTCGATGAGATAGTCAGGGAGTTAGAGGCATTCCGAAGCCAGACAACCTCCCGGCTGGTGGAGGAGGGTGGTACGGGTCCTTATAAGGCTATCATGAAGGCTGAGCCGACGTTAGGGGCGCATACCGTCTTCGTGCCGCAAGACCTGTCGAAGTTTGACCAGAAGCATCCGTTGCCCGTACTGGTATGGGGCAATGGTGCCTGCTATAACTCACCCTTTGAGCATTATAAGTTCCTGAACGAGATCGCGTCATACGGTTTTATGGTCGTGGCTACTGGTTATATCCCCATGACGGATGACCCTTATAAGGGTCCCATGTCCACCACACAGCAGCAAATAGAGTCGATGGACTGGGTGGAGCGGCAGAACGCAGACCCCGCGTCACCTTATTATCAGAAACTGGACGTGAAGAATATCGCCGCCGCAGGTATGTCGTGTGGAGGTCTGCAGACCCTCTACAACTGTGCCGATCCCCGTATCAAGACCATGATGATCTGTAACAGTGGCTTGTTTAACCAGCAGAACGCCCATACGGCAGTGGGTGGCATGCCGATGCCTCCGAAGGAGAAACTGAGCGATATTCATAGTTCCGTTATCTATATCCTTGGCGGAAAGCCCGATATTGCCTATGAGAATGGAATGGACGACTTCCATCGCATCAACCATGTGCCAGCCTGTGCTGCCAATCTTCCGGTGGGACATGGTGGTACGTATGCCCAGCCCCATGGTGGTGAGTTTGCCGTGGTGGCACTCGCTTGGTTGCAGTGGCAATTGAAAGGCGACCAGCAAGCTGCGAAAATGTTCAAGGGAAAGAATTGTCTGCTTTCCAAAAGGAAGGGATGGACTATTGAGAAGAATCAACGCTTTAATACTATGAAATAGAAACTTAATCGCTGATTTAAGTGATGAATTGAAAGCGGGTTTGCAGAAAATCCGCTTTTTCGTTGGTTTTTATTATAAAAAGGTGTAACTTTGCAAACTCAAAACAGACAAATACTAAAAGTTAGATATGAAACATCAGTTACGCAGTGCAGTGTGCACGGAAGGTAGAAGGATGGCAGGAGCCAGAGCTCTCTGGGTTGCCACAGGTATGAAACAGGAACAGTTTGGCAAACCCATTATTGCTATTGTTAATTCATTTACCCAGTTTGTGCCAGGTCATACTCATCTGCATGAGATAGGACAGATTGTCCGTGAGGAAATCGAGAAGATGGGTTGTTATGCCGCTGAGTTCAATACCATCGCCATTGACGACGGTATCGCCATGGGACATGACGGTATGCTTTATTCATTGCCTTCCCGTGACATCATAGCTGACAGTGTGGAATACATGGTGAATGCCCATAAGGCAGATGCCATGATCTGTATCTCCAACTGTGACAAGGTGACACCGGGTATGCTGATGGCTTCCATGCGTCTGAATATCCCCACCATCTTCTGCTCAGGCGGTCCGATGGAAGCGGGTAAGTGGCGTGGTGAGAATGCCGACCTGATCACGGCGATGATCAAGGGTGCCGACCCGTCAGTCAGTGATGAGGAGATGCAGCAGATAGAGGCATGTGCCTGTCCTGGCTGTGGCAGTTGCTCCGGTATGTTTACTGCCAATTCGATGAACTCACTGACTGAGGCTATTGGACTCTCGCTTCCTGGTAATGGCACCATTCTCGCCACCCATACCAACCGTGTGGAACTCTTCAGACAGGCAGCCCGTCAGATTGTGAAGAATGCCTTTGCCTACTATGAGGATGGTGACGAGAGCGTACTGCCCCGTAATATCGCCACCCGTTCGGCATTCCTCAATGCTATGACGCTCGATATCGCCATGGGTGGCTCCACCAATACGGTACTCCATCTGCTTGCCGTGGCGCAAGAGGCTGGAGCCCAGTTTACCATTAACGATATTGACGCATTAAGCCGTAAGACACCCTGTCTTTGCAAATTGGCTCCAAATACCCAGAAATACAGTGTGCAGGAGTGTAACCGTGCTGGTGGTATCTTAGGCATTATGCATGAGCTTGCCAAAGGTGGACTTATCGACAAGTCGGCACCTCGTGTTGACGGCATGACGATAGGTGAGGCAATGGATAAATACTGTATCACAGACGGACGTGTCGACTATGATGCCAACCGTATCTACCAGTCAGCACCTGGTAACCGTTTCTCAACGAAGATGGGAAGTCAGAGTGAAGAGTGGGGAACCCTCGATACGGACCGTGCCAGCGGTTGTATCCGTGATCTGCAACATTCCTATACGAAAGATGGTGGTCTTGCCGTACTTTTCGGTAATATCGCACAGGATGGCTGTGTCGTGAAGACTGCTGGCGTTGATGAGAGCCTCTGGCATTTTGAGGGACCTGCCGTTGTCTTCGACTCACAAGAGGATGCCTGCGAGGGAATCCTTGGCGGTAAGGTGAAGAAAGGTGACTGTGTGGTGATTACCCACGAAGGACCGAAGGGAGGTCCCGGCATGCAGGAGATGCTGTATCCCACCTCCTATATCAAGAGTATGCACATGGGTAAGGAGTGCGCCCTGATTACCGACGGTCGTTTCTCCGGTGGTACCAGCGGACTCTCCATCGGACATATCTCGCCAGAGGCAGCCGCTGGAGGTAATATTGGTAAGATTAAGGACGGCGACATCATCGTCATAGATATTCCCAACCGTCAGATTAATGTAAAGCTGTCGGACGAGGAATTGGCTGCCCGTCCTCAGCAACCACTGAAGCGTAACCGTACTGTCAGCAAGGCACTGCGTGCCTATGCGCAGAGTGTGAGCTCAGCTGACAAGGGAGGTATTAGAATTATAGAATAATAACTATAGGCACTATAGTAACTATAGTAACTATAGAAATAATAAAAGTATGAAGGAAAAGATTACAGGATCTAAAGCGCTGATGAGGGCGTTACAGGCAGAGGGGGTGAAGACAATCTTCGGTTATCCCGGTGGTGCCATCATGCCCGTTTATGACTCGCTATATGACTATACACGAGGAGAGAAGAAATGTTTTGACCACATATTGGTACGTCACGAGCAGGCTGCTACCCATGCCGCAGAGGGTTATGCCCGCGTCTCAGGTGAGGTAGGTGTCGCTTTGGTGACCAGTGGTCCAGGTGCGACAAACACGTTGACTGGTGTCGCTGATGCCATGATGGACTCTACACCCATTGTCGTCATAGCTGGTCAGGTTGCCATTGGCACGTTGGGAACAGACGCTTTCCAGGAGGTAGACCTCGTAGGTGTGGCACAGCCTATCTCCAAATGGGCGTACCAGATACGTCATGCCGAGGACATTGCCTGGGCTGTCAGCCGTGCTTTTTATATCGCAAGAAGCGGTCGACCGGGTCCTGTAGTGCTCGATTTCCCTCGTAACGCACAGGTCGAGGAGATTGAATGGGAACCTAAGAAAGTCGACTTTGTACGCTCTTACGTGGCAACTCCGAAATTGAAGGAAGAGGCTGTCCGTCAGGCTGCAGAGATAATTAATAATGCCAAACGTCCACTTGCCTTGGTAGGACAGGGCGTGGAGTTAGGTCATGCGCAAGAGGAGTTGAAGGCTTTCCTTGAGAAAGCCGACATTCCCGCAGGGCGTACGATGCTCGGACTGAGCGCACTGCCCTCCGACCATCCACTGAATGTGGGTATGCTGGGTATGCACGGCAACTATGCCGTCAACTTGAAGGAACAGGAGTGTGACGTGCTTATCGCTATCGGTATGCGTTTCAGTGACCGTGTGACAGGTAATACCAAGACCTATGCCAAACAGGCAAAGGTTATCCATCTGGATATTGACCTTAGTGAGATTGATAAGAACGTGAAAACGAATGTCGCTGTGGTTGCAGACTGTAAAGAGTCATTGCCAGCCATCACGGCATTACTGAACAAGAATAACCATCAGGAATGGCGTGATTCATTCAAGGAATTGGATGAGAAGGAGCGTACGAAAGTCATTGAGCCTGCCATCCATCCGACGGAGGGTCCGTTGCTGATGGGTGAAGTGGTGAATGCTGTCGCTGAGCATGCTCCCAAGGGTACTGTCCTGGTGACGGATGTGGGACAGAACCAGTTGTTTGCCACCCGCTATTTCAAATATCCGCAGAAGCGTAGCATCTGTACCAGTGGTGGACTGGGTACGATGGGGTATGGTATGCCTGCGGCTATTGGCGCAACCTTTGCCACCGACCGTACTGTGGTATGTTTTATGGGTGACGGTGGTTTTCAGATGAATATCCAGGAATTGGGTACTATCATGGAAAAGCAGGCACCCGTGAAGATGATCTTGCTCAACAATAACTATTTGGGTAATGTACGCCAGTGGCAGGATATGTTCTGGATGCGCCGCAAGTCGTTCACGAAGATGATGAATCCCTGCTACGAGCAGATAGCCAAGGGGTATGGCATTGCTTATGAGGCAGTGACCGACCGTGCGAACCTTGCCGCAGCCATCGATAAGATGCTGGCAACGGAGGGACCGTATATTCTGGAGTGTGCGATTAAGGAGGAGGATAACGTGTTGCCGATGACACCTCCGGGTATGAATGTCAATGACATGATGTTGGAAGTATGATGTCTGATGTAAGATGTAAGAAGTAAGATGGAAGAGAATAAGAAACTATATACATTATTGGTATATTCAGAGAACATCGCGGGTATTCTGAACCAAGTGACGGCAGTCTTTACCCGTCGTCAGGTGAATATCGAAAGTCTGAATGTTTCGGCTTCGAGTATTGAGGGTGTCCATAAGTACACCATCACCGCATGGAGCGATGAAGATCAGATTGTGAAGATCACCAAGCAGATAGAGAAGAAAGTGGATGTCATCAAGGCAAACTATTTCACGGATGATCAGTTGTTTATCCGTGAGACGGGCTTGTATAAGCTGGCTACTGATATCGTTCTTCAGAATCCGAAGATTTCGAAGACCATCCGGCATCATGATGCGAAGATAACAGAGGTGAACCCCACCTATATCATCGTGATGAAGAGCGGTCGTACGGATGATATCATCTCCCTATACCGTGCTTTGGATGAATTTGGTTGCGTGCTGCAGTATACCCGTAGCGGTCGTATTGCCGTGACCCGTGGCATGCAGGAGCAGGTCAGTGAGTTCTTGGAGGAAAGGGAGAAACAGCATGGATAAGATCGGATGCTATGAGTTCATGGCAGAGCCCTTCCACTGTGACTTCAGTGGCAGGCTCTTCATGGGGCACATGGGTAATCACATGCTGAATGCCGCCGACTTCCATAGTTCCGCCCGTGGCTTTGGCATGAAATACCTGATGACCATCCAGCGCTCATGGGTCCTCTCACGTCTCGCTATAGAGATGGAGGAGATGCCCAGGCAGTACACGAAGTTCAATGTGGAGACATGGGTGGAGAGTGCCATGCGATATTTCACCAGTCGTAACTTCGCCGTAGTAGGGAACGATGGTCATGTCTATGGTTATGGACGCAGCATCTGGGCGATGATTGATACAGAGAGTCGTCAGCCAACGGATATCTATGCCATTGATAACGGTGCCATTGAGCAGTGGATTGTCAAAGACAAGGAATGTCCCATCGACAAGGGTGGGCGAGTGAAGATGACCGATGAGGCGACACTCGTCCGAACCATCGACACCTATTATAATGATGTGGATATCAACGGTCATATCAATAGTGTAAAATATATCGAGCATGTGCTCGACCTCTGGGATATGGACTGGTATCGCACGCATCAGGTCAAACGCTTTGAGATTGCCTACGTCGCTGAGGCACATGCTGGTGACAGACTGAGTTTCTATATGCAGGAGGATGGCGACGCTTTCAACGTCCGCATCTGCAAGGGTGACGGTACGGAGTGTTGCCGCAGCAAAGTGGTTTTCCGTTGATATAAAAAAGTATAAATCTGTTAGATAATTTGGCTGTTTGATAGCAATTTGTTATCTTTGCAGCCAATTAATTTCAGTTAAGCCCTCGTTGGTGCTTCGGGTAAGCACTGAGCAGACTGACAAGACGGCGGTTCTCGGGTTAGGACTGGCATGGTCGGCAAGGGATAAGTGTAACATTTAAAAATAATTTGCAATTATGGCAGAAATGAATTTTGGTGGCGTTATCGAGACAGTAGTCACCAGCAAAGAGTTCTCTTTGGAGAAAGCACGTGAAGTATTGAAGGATGAGGTTATTGCCGTCATCGGTTATGGTGTTCAGGGTCCTGGACAGGCTTGCAACCTGCGTGACAATGGTTTCAATGTGATTGTTGGCCAGCGTCAGGGTAAGACCTACGACAAGGCTGTTGCTGACGGATGGGTTCCCGGTAAGACATTGTTCTCTATCGAAGAGGCTGCCGAGAAGGGTACTATCCTCTGCATGCTGCTCTCTGATGCTGGTCAGATTCAGCAGTGGCCTGTCATCAAGAAATATCTGAAGCCTGGTAAGACTTTGTATTACAGCCATGGCTTCGCTATCAACTGGAACGACCGTACAGGTGTTGTTCCTCCCGCTGACGTGGATGTTATCATGGTGGCTCCTAAGGGTTCCGGTACCTCTCTCCGCACGATGTTCTGCGAGGGTCGTGGTCTGAACTGCTCATACGCTGTTTATCAGGATGCTACTGGTAAGGCTAAGGAGAAGACACTTGCTTTCGGTATCGGTATCGGTGCTGGTTATATGTTTGAGACCACCTTCCAGCGTGAGGCTACCTCAGACCTGACTGGTGAGCGTGGATCACTGATGGGTGCTATCCAGGGCTTGCTGCTTGCACAGTATGAGGTGCTCCGTGAGAATGGTCACTCTCCCTCTGAGGCTTTCAACGAGACTGTTGAGGAGTTGACACAGAGCCTTGGTCCGTTGTTCGGTGCTAAGGGTATGGACTGGATGTATGCCAACTGCTCTACTACCGCACAGCGTGGTGCTCTTGACTGGGCTCCTCGTTTCCACGATGCCATCAAGCCTGTTATGGAATGGCTGTACTACTCTGTGAAGACGGGTAATGAGGCTCAGATTACTATCGACGCTAACTCTAAGCCTGACTATCGTGCCGGTCTGGAGAAAGAGCTCGAGGCTATGCGCAACCAGGAGATGTGGCGTGCCGGCGAGACTGTCCGCAAGCTGCGTCCCGAGAATCAGGAAGACTAATTCTGTCTGATAAATAATAAAACAGACCGCTCAGGTTTCGCGTGAAATCCACCAAGTCCTAACTTGGTCTCTGATACGCTAAATCTGAGCGGTTTCCTGTTATCCAAGGATGACCGGAAGTCTAATAATCACTTTTTCTTTGTATTTAATGCTCCAAAATTTGGTAGTTTGCTTGTTTATTCGTAACTTTGCACCCAATTTGAGAAATTAGAGTCGAGAAAGATAGTCGATGAAGAATGACAACATGAAGAATCAGTACCGCATCAACGAGCAGATTCGTGTTCGTGAGGTACGTATCGTAGGAGAAGACGGCAGTACCGTTGTTCCTACCCGTCAAGCATTGGATATGGCGCGTGACCAGGGTGTTGACCTGGTGGAGATCTCGCCGAATGCGAATCCTCCTGTATGCCGCTTAATTGACTACTCGAAATTCCTCTACCAGCAGAAGAAGCGCCAGAAGGAGATGAAGGCGAAGCAAGTGAAGGTAGAGGTGAAGGAAATCCGTTTCGGACCTCAGACTGATGAGCACGACTACCAGTTCAAGTTGAAGCACGCCAAGGAGTTCCTGGAGGAAGGTAATAAGGTTCGTGCTTACGTGTTCTTCCGTGGTCGTTCCATCCTCTTCAAAGAGCAAGGTGAGGTGTTGTTGCTGCGTTTTGCCAATGACTTGGAGGAATATGGTAAGGTAGAGCACATGCCGTCACTGGAGGGAAAGAAGATGTTCCTCTATCTCGCCCCCAAGAAGGCTGGTGTTGCTAAGAAGAGTCAGCAGGCTCGTGACCGTGAGGCTTCCATCGCTGAGGCTAAGGAGGCAGAGAAGCAGCAGGCAGGGCAGGCGACACCCTCGAATGGTGGATTGTTCGCCAATGCCAAGATCAGTGCTGATGCGCTGAAGAAGCTGACGGAGTCAGAGGATTAATTGATAATAAAAGGAAAAGAAAGAAGGCGTCGCGCCCGGTATATGCGTAGTCGCCGATTATAATAACAATTTAAATAATTAAAACAATGCCAAAAGTAAAGACAAATTCCGGTGCGAAGAAGAGATTCTCGTTCACGGGTACAGGTAAGGTCAAGAGACACCACGCTTACCACAGTCACATCCTGACGAAGAAGACCAAGAAGCAGAAGCGCAACTTGGTAGGTTCAACAATTGTTGATGTATCCAACATGAAGCAGGTTCGCGATCTGTTGTGTCTCCGTTAATTCACCTATTGTCAAACATTTAAAGTAAGAAGAAACTATGCCAAGATCAGTTAATCACGTTGCATCAAGAGCAAAACGTAAAAGAATTCTGAAACTCACTCGCGGTTACTTTGGTGCCCGTGTGGATTCAGCGTATCAACGCTGCAGCCCGCTTGGAGGGTATGAGCTACTCAGTCCTGATGGGTAAACTCGCTAAGGCTGGTATCGAGATCAACCGTAAGGTGCTCGCCGACCTTGCAATGAACAACCCAGAGGCTTTCAAGGCTATCGTTGATAAGGTGAAGTAAATCTCCGCATGGAATGAAAGAAAAAGAGTCGTGACTCCTTGGAGTTGCGACTTTTTTCGTATATTTGCAGGTATGAAACGTTTTATCTCGTCATGGATACTGACGCTGACTATATCACCAGTAATGGCGCAATGGCTTCATGAGGGCGACACCATCGCCATCATCTCACCGTCGAGTGCCACTGATACGGCAACGGTTAACGGGGGCATCCGCACATTAGAGCGGTGGGGCTTCCATACGGTGGTCGGTCGTAGTGCGCTGAATAACTATCGGGAATTCGCAGGTACTATTGAGGAACGGCGTAACGACCTGCTATGGGCACTGCAGAACCCCAGCGTGAAGGCTATCATGTGTTCCCGTGGCGGCGATGGGGCAGTCCATCTGTTGTGCGAGTTGTCGTTGGATATCTTCAGGCGTTATCCCAAGATGCTGATAGGTTTCAGTGATATCACCGCCTTGCTGAGTGCCGAGGCATGTGCGGGGAATATCGGTATTCATGGCTCGATGTGTCATGCCATCAGTACCTACGAGGGAAATGACACCATCAGTCAGTCGCTGTTGCGCATGATGAAGGGGGAGTTGCCGGAATACCATGTCGCCCCCCATCCCCTGAACCATGCAGGTAAGGCGAAAGGCATCCTTGTGGGTGGTAATATGTCCGTATTACATGGTCTTGCCGGTTCCGACTACGACCCTCTGACACTCCCGGATATCATCCTCTTTGTGGAGGATACGGGGGAAAGCATGACCAAGGTCGACCGTATGTTGCATAACATGGAGGTGCGTGGCTTGATGCCGCATGTCAAGGGAATGATTATCGGGCAGTTTACCAATTACAAGAAGATTCCCAATACTTTCCCCGATATGAACCATATGTTCCATGAGTATCTGCGGAAATACGCCATCCCCGTCTGCTTCGACTTCCCCGTAGGACATCGTCACATGCGCAACTTCCCCATGCTGGTAGGCAGTATGGCTGAGTTAGAGGTGGATGGGGACGGAGCCACCCTTACGTTCTGTCCGTAAGGTCATGGTCAGTCATGGCACAGACACAGGAATCGCTCCATACGTTGACAGCAGTCTCCACCATATCTATAATGGTATAGATGGGGAGGATGATGCCGAGGACGGCGATAGGTGCATTGATGCCAGACATCAGGGAGAGGGTCAGGAAATAGCACCCCATGGGAACACCAGCATTGCCGATGGCAGAGACAACGGAGATAAGAACCCATGTGAGCATGGTGGTCCAGGTGAGTTCGATACCCCCCTGCTGCATCACGAAGAGTGAGGTGACCAGAATAAAGGCTGCGCAACCGTTCATGTTGATAGTGGTACAGATGGGCAGTACGAAACGGGATATCTGCGATTTAACGCCCAGTCGTTCCTCGGCAGTTTGCATCGTGACAGGAAGGGTCGCTGCACTGCTCTTTGTGAAGAGTGCCATCATGATGGCAGGTGTCATCTTCGTCATGACACGGATAGGATTCAATCCTCTGAGCAATAGGAAGACGGGCAGCACTACGAAGAACTGCAACAGGTTGCCACCCAGGACGACTGCGACATATTTTCCCAAGGAGTCGGCGATGACACCGGCACTCAGTTGTGACGACAGTTGGGCAGCAAAGGCAAGGATACCTATGGGCAATGTCCATATCAATCCGCGAATCAGCATAAACAATACCTCTTGTATGCCTAAAAGGAAGTTGACCACCGACTTCTTGTGGGGTGTGTCTGTCATCTGCGACAGGGCGATGCCTACAGCGGCGGCAAGGAGTAGCAGCGAGAGCACATTGCCATCAAGGAATGGTTTCACGATATTGTTGGGGATAACGCTCAGCAAGTGGTCTGTGTAACTAAGTTGGGGGGTGTCCGCTGAGAGTTGGGAGCCTGTCTCTGCGGCACTGATGACCATGTTGCCAGGTGCAATGATGACATAGAGAAACAAGCCGACAAGAGCAGCTACAAAAGTGGTAAGCAGCGTGTACATGATGGTGTGCCGGAAGATGCGTCCGGCATCTGGTCCACTGCCCAGTGTCGCCAGTGTGGTAGTGACGGCAAGTACGATTGTCGGTACGGCAAGCAACTGGAACAGTCGCACATAGATGGCGGCGATGAAATTGGCAGTGTTATCAATGCCGCTGTTTTGTAATAAACCAAGGATGGCGCCCACTATCAGGGCGCCTATCCATACTAACATTTGCTTCATTTAAATATTTAACGGAAAAGAATGGTTACTTATTGTGTGTCAGCCGCCAAGTGTGTGCATAGTCGATGACAGCGCGCAACTTCTCCCAGTCCGTTTCACCCGGTACGGTGCAGTCGGCACCTAAGATGAAGTTGGGAGCGGCATTCTCCAGCACTTTGTCGACAGCCTTCTTAGCCTCTTCGATGGTTCCGTTGGCAATCACCCCCAGACGCTCCAGTCCTCCGAAGATAGGACGACCGAAACGCTGTTGTGCCTCTTTCAGGTTGAGAGAAGAGCCGTCAGAGAAGTTCAGAGGTACATTGATGATGCTGGCGGGATAGTCGGCAAAGGCATAGAGAGCCTCTGCGTTCTTGAAGGGAGTGCCATAGTCGCAGATGTGCAGGATATTGATCTCTCCAATCTCATTTGCCACCTCAGACACGTGCTTGTCCCACTGGCGTACCTGCTCCTGCCATATCTTGGTAGACAGTGAGTTGCCGTCACCGCCCTGGCTGGACACATAGAAGCCGTCGGCACCATGCTTGCGTGCTGAGCGCAGATAGTTCTCGATAGAAAGCGAGAGGTTCTTGATGGCTTTTCCGAAGGCGACGGGGTTCTCCTCGGCGAGCTTCTTCAGGTCCTTGCCACGTCCTAAGGTCTGATGGGCAAGTGCTAATGGTGAATATACCGTAGGCAATATAAACGCCTCCTTGCCGAACTCACGGGCAAGGTCTTCGATGACGGCTACCTGTGGTGCGAAGAATTCCTCGCTATAGACAGGCACTTTCTCCCAGTCCTTACCACTCTTGATGTCAATCTGTGGCACACTGATCTCATAGAACACCTTCACGAAGTCCATATTGGTGGCACGGTAGAAATCCTTATGGTCCTGTACCGCTTTCCGTCCGAGTTTGTTCTCGAAATGGAGGAAGAAGGCTGCGGGCACATACTCGTTAGGACGACTCTGATCAAGTACCTGCAAAATGCGTTCACGGCGGTTGTTTGCTACTTGCTGCTGGGCAGCTACAGTCTGATAACCTGTGGTTGCAAGCAGAGCCACAGCAATTGTTTTGAAGATAATCTGTTTCATAATTATTTTTCTTTTTTTGTTATTCGATGTTCGGTGTTATTCAAATTCTGCCCCGTAAGGACCGTCTCCCGACTCTCCGCTATAGCCCCAGTTCTGCTCCAGGTTAGGATTCAGGATCAGTTGGTCCTGCGGGAGTGGTAACAGGTAGTTTTTCTTCGACACATTCTGTATCTTGGTGGTCTTTGTTCCCAGCGTTTCCGCATCAGTAGGGGTATTCGCCTTTACATATTTGACAAGGATATGCCAGCGGATAAGGTCGAACCAGCGCTGTCCCTCCAATACAAACTCCAGTCGGCGCTCCTCACGCAACCGTTCACGGAACTCCTCTTTGGTCAGTCCTGCGAGGTCGAGGGCAGAGCCGTCAGATGGTGTGTTCTGCACATTCTCATACGGACTCCAGTAGGCGCGGCGGCGCACCTGGTTGATGGCATCGTAGGCAGCAGTCGTAGGACCGTTCAGTTCATTCTCTGCCTCAGCCTTGATGAGCAGCACCTCAGCATAACGAATGATGGTGGTGTTCGTTGACTGCCCTGCGGAATTACCTGCTGAGGCAGGATTGGCATAGTTAAGCGAGTCAATATACTTACGGAAGCGGGGGATTGTGAACACGAAGTCCTCACCCGTATTCGGGTCATAGAGTCGTTTAGCCCATGAGCCGTCACGCCGCTGGTCACGAGGGTCTGTCTGCTCATAATACTTGTCGCTGGTAGCGAGGAGCACAGGCTCAGAGTTGCTCCAGTTCGTGGCGAAGGTACAGTGTCCTGACACATTACCGTTGATGGTACGGTCGTGCTCGATGGAGAAGATATGCTCCGCACCATGTTTCTTGTCTACCGACCAGTTGTCGATGAACTTATCCAGCAGTTTGTACTTTCCGGAATTAATCACCTTATTGGCGTTGTCGATAGCTTTCTGATAATAGGCGTTTTGGTTTGCCTTTCCCTGTTCACTACTGGTCTGCGCCCATACGAGATAGACCTTGGAGAGCAGTGCCGATGCCGCAAGACTGGATGCCTTGCTGTCGAGGGTAGTATAGTCGGCGGGCAGACCCTCAGCGGCAGTCAGGTCAGCAACAATCTGCTCATACACCTCATCGACGCTGTTGCGGGCAGCCCCTTCTCCCTCACTGTCATGCAGTACGATGGGTACTCCTCCGAAATAGCGTACCAAGTTGAAGTATATAAAGCCACGGAGGAAACGTGCCTCGTTGATGTAGTTCTGCTTGGACTGCTCGTCGAGCCATGACGCATCCGTCACCTTATCGATAACCACATTGGCACGGTTAATGGCGGTATAGTGTTCCTCCCAGGCATAGCTGACGAAGACATTGGTAGGCTGGACGGCAAAGTTGCTGAGTTCACGGATATGAGCTGAGTTCGTCTGTGCTCCCGCCTTCACATAGTCAGTCTGTAAGTCGTTGATATAGATGCTCTGGTTATTGAACATACCATAGAACCCATCCACGGTAAACTCCTGATAGACACCATTGATGGCTGTCTCTATATCCTCTTTGCTCTGATAGAAATTGTCCTTGTCGATGGAACTGATCGACTTCTGGTCGAGGTCAGCGCAACTGGTGAGCAAAAGACCTGTTGCGAGATATATTATACTTTTTCTCATAATGATTCCGATATTTCGTTACAGTGTGATATTAAATCCAAACAATACCGTTTTGGCAGCAGGGTAGGCACCATAGTCCACTCCCTGATAGAGGGCACTGGTCTCGTCGATGCCGTTGCGGTTTGCCTCTGGGTCATAACCGCTGTAGCTGGTGATGGTGAAGAAATTCTGCAGTGAGACATACAGTCGCAGCTTGGCATCTTTCGTGATCTGTGGGACGGGCAGGGTATAGCCCAGTTGGATGTTACGGAACTTCAAATAGCTGGCATTCTCCACGAAACGGTCATCGGCATAGATAGATGTCGCACTGCTTGCCTTTTGGATGGTATTGCTCGGGTTGGTCACAGTCCAGCGGTTGGCAACCTCACCCAGTGGGTTGTAATAATAGCCATTACCACGGTCCAGACGACAGGCGAGTGCATTGAAGAGTTTGTTGCCATAACTACCGCTGAGGCTCACGAAGAGGTCCCAGTTCTTATAAGCCACCTTGGTATTGAAGCCATAGGTGAACTTCGGTTGGATATTCCCTAACACCACACGGTCTTGCTCATTGACGACACCGTCGTTATTGACATCCTCGAACTTCGGGTTACCTGGCTCTACCGTGGAGATCGTCTGTGCAGGGAGACTGCTGAGGTCCTCGTCAGACTGGATGATGCCCTTGAAGCGGTAACCATAGAAAGTACCGAGGGGCTCACCCACCTTCACGATCAGCGGGTTGATATACTGCAGCGTACCTACAGAGGCGAAGTCAGGCAGGAAATACTCTGAGTCGCCCAGACTGGTCACCTCGTTCTTGTTATGGGCGATATTACCGTTCACGTTCCATTTCCAGTTCTTATTGTCTATCAGCACACCGCCAATCTCCAGTTCCACACCCTTGTTCGTTACAGAGCCGACATTACGCAGGACGGTAGAAAAACCAGTTACCTGCTCTACGGGAACATCCAGCAAGAGGTCGTTGGTCTTCTTATAGTAAGCATCCAGCGTCACTGTCAGACGGTTCTGGAAGAAGCCGGTGCTCAGTCCTATATTATAAGAGGTGGTCGTCTCCCATTTCAGATCTTCATTCGATTTGTTCTCGATGATATAGCTCGTCGCCTTCTGGTTGTTGATAATCACCGTACGGGGAACGACATTCGCCGCAAACTGGTAGTCACCGATTTCCTGGTTACCCACTGTACCGACAGAGGCACGCAGCTGGATGAAGTCGACACTCTTGCCTAAGTGGAGCCATTTCTCACGGTCGATATTCCAAGAGAGACCTAAGGAAGGAAACCATCCCCAGCGGTGGTTGTCGGCGAAACGGCTGCTGCCATCGGCACGCAGGGTCAGTGAGGCATTATAGCGTGAGTCATAGCTGTAGTTCACACGACCGATCCACGACTGCAGGGTGGAGATATAATGACTGCTGACAGAAGGCAGGGTGGTGGCAGCCGCTCCGAGGTTGTCATATCCCGTGGCATCATTGCTGAAACCGTAGGATGTCGTGGCGACACTGCTGCGGTCGGTACGCTGGGCGGTATATCCCAGCAGTGCGTTCAGGGAGTGTACGCGTTTGAACACATTGCTGTACGTTGCCGTATACTCTGTCTGCCATGTGGTGGTCTTTGTCTGACCCACGGAGGCATAGCCGTTATTGGCAAGTCCACCAGTGGTATAGGACGGAGCATAGTAGCTCTGACGGGTGTTGGAGATGTCGGCACCCAGACTTGCCTTCAGCTTCAGCTGTGGGATGACCGTCCACTCTGCAAACCCGGTACCGATGAAACGGGTGTTCTCCGTTTCCGCCTGGGTGTTCTCTAAGTCGCTGATAGGATTGCCCACACGCCCGTTATAGATATCCACACTGGTGGGTGTCGGGTCGTAGTTGTACGTGCCGTCAGCATTGTAAATAGAGGTGTAGGGGGTATGTGAGATAGCTGCCACCCAAGGACTGGGGGCGAACATACTGCCACTGTTGTCGGCAACGCCTGTCACCTTGTTATAGGCACCACTGGCATTGACACCCACCAGCAGGGTGGGGAAGATGTTGCGCTCATAGTTGGCACGACCCACATACCGTTTCAGTCCCGTACCCTTCACGATACCATCCTGACTCTTATAGCCACCGCTGATGCTGTATCGGGAGATCTCATCACCGCCGACAAATGACAACTGGTGCTCCTGTGAGAAACCAGTGCGTAAGGCGGCATCCTGCCAGTCGTAGCTCTGGGTAGGGGCGTCGATACGATAGCCCACCTCACCATTGTCATACAGCTCGTTCCACAGTCCTACCCACTGCTGGGCATTCAGATAGTTCAGCTTCTTGCCGATGGTGCTCCATCCGAAGCTGGCGTTATAGCTGATGTTGTTACGACCGTGCGACCCCTTCTTGGTGGTGATGATGATCACACCGTTGGCACCACGGGTACCATAGATGGCGGTGGCACTCACGTCCTTCAGCACCTCGATGCTCTCAATATCCGCAGGGTTCAGGAAGGCGAGGGGGTCGAGGGTGGCATCACTCGTCTTGGCACCGGTACGGGTAGAGGCTGGGTCGTTATAGACGATGAAGCCGTCGATGACATACAGGGGCTCGTTACCTCCCGTGATGGAGTTACCGCCACGGATGCGGATGATGCTGGCAGCACCCGGCTGTCCGCTGGTCTGGGTGACGTTAAGACCAGCCACGGCACCCTGCAGGGCACTCTCCACGGAGTTGTTCTGCTGTCGTAATACCTCACTGCCCACACTGGAGATGGCACTGGTCAGTTCCAGGCGTTTCTGTTCACCATAGCCAATGACTACGACCTCGTTCAGTCGGCTGGCATTGTCGCTCAACAGGATGTCCACCGGCTCTGCGGCATCATAGACATCCACCTCCTGCGGGCGGTAGCCTACATACTGGACACTCAGGGTGAGAGGCAGTTCGACATTCGTCACCAGGGTGAAGTTTCCGTCCACGTCTGTCACGGCACCCAGTTCCTTACTCGACTTGGGGACGAGGGAGGCTCCTATCAGTGACTCTCCTGTACGGGCATCAGCGATATGTCCCGTGATGGTGGTCTGTGCGGCTGACGGCAATACCGTAGCCAGCACTATTAGAAATAGTACTAATCTTGTTTTCATCTTTTTACCCTTTCCTATTGTTATTTCTGTGCGAGGTCTTGCTGCTCGGTGAGGCGCAACTGTGCCGTCACCTCTTTCTGTGAGAGCTGCAAGAGACCGTACTCATGGACGTATTTGTTGCCATCGGTCAATATCCAGCGGACAAACTGGTTCAAAATGCCGTCGTGATGGTTGTATGACAGTCCTATCTTACCCGTGGGGATCTCTGCGAACTGCTGCTGCTCCAGCAACAGGATGATGTCGTCCAGACGAGCCTCGTCGAGTATCTGCTCACCATGCTTGTCAATGTCGAGGGGCACGATGGCGAGGTCACTGCGCAACTGGCGGCTCTGCAAATCGAAGATGTTGGAGAGTGAGTTGATGGCGATACCTAACGGGTCGCGGCTCAATGCGGTATTGAGGAAACTGTCATCACCTGAAATCTTTTTACCCTTAAACGAACTTGTCTCCTGCTTGAAACTCTTGGCATAGGCTCTGGATGCCGACTGCTGACTATTGCCTGTGTAGATATGAAGCGCTTGCTCTGCCTTGCTCTCCTTCGTGTCATCGTCAAACTCGTCCTTTACGAAGAAAAGACTATTCAGCTTCTTGGCATTCAGACGCTTGCTGCCCAGCAGCTGTGCTGCCTCCGACGATTTCGTCACCACGGGCAGTACGGCATAGCGTGCCACGAAAACGGCATCGTCGGCTTGTTCTGTCACAAATGATATCTGATGTTCTGTGTTGGTGGCTTTCCCTGTAACAATCTGGAAAGCGGCGTCGTGGTTGATCTTGGTATACTCGGCAACCCATTTCTCTACCAATGGGCGTACAGAATGCTGTACGCGGAGGGTTACCTGCTCGTTCTGTGCTCCGGCTGACTGACTAACTTGCAGCCCTAAGAGCAATGCTATGGTGAATACTGATTTTCTCATGTTCTTGTCGTTCTTTATATATATTAATAATGTGTTGGTTACTTCTCTCCTCCTTCTCATTACGCATCATCTGCATGCTGCAACAACAACAGCAACACATTCGCATGTTCATCATCATTGTTTTCATTTTTCTGTCCTTTAAATGGTTTAACTTAATTCGCAGGGTGATTAAAAATCACAGTGCAAAGGTACGGCGGAATCCCCATTCCCGCAATACCCTCTGCATGGCATTTTTATATACCATACGTTTGGTATGTCCCCCTGTCGACTACAAACAATCCCTGTCTCCGTGTCTCTGTGTTTACCAAACTACTGCATGCGGGTTGCGAAGCCTTAGGCGCCGAGGGTCGAAGGTGCCGCCTCCGTGGGTCGAAGCCCTGGGCTTCAAAGGTCGAAGGTACGGGCTTCGTGGGGCTTGGGGATTATCCCTAAGGGTCATGGGGATAGTTCCTTTACCCCCTAAAGGATGCTTTGCGTCACCCATAGGAGGCATCGGAGTACCCCCTTAGGAGGTATCGGAACGAATGATAAACTATATCTTTGTCAAATGGATGCGTTAATCTTAATGAAAATCGCAAAAACATATAACCTTATAACATGACAGGGCGCAAACCCCGATAACCAGAGGCTTTAACGCATGTTATATGTTTGCTGAACATATAACATACATATAACATACTTCTCACACAAAAGTTATATGTATGTTACATGTATGTTACATGTTTGAGCAACATGTAATATGGCTCAATCCCTTTGTACAAGGGCATTTGAGCCACATCATGTTATAAGGTTATATGTTTTTGCGAACTTTCAGCAAGAAATCGGCAAATTGCACTATCGTAGTGCATTTTCTTTACTTAATAATTTGGATTATTGCCCACTTCTTATTAATTTTGCATGATCAATGAAAGAGATATTCCAACGGGCAGAGATATTGCTGGGTGCTGAGGGGATGGAACGGCTCAGTGAGAAACGGGTCATCCTCTTTGGTGTCGGGGGCGTGGGCTCTTGGTGTGCCGAGGCTTTGGTGCGTACCGGACTGAAGCATCTGACGATTGTGGACTTCGACTGCGTGGACGTGACGAATGTCAACCGCCAGTTGATGGCGACCACGAGGACGGTAGGGCAGGTGAAGGTGGAGGCACTGAAAGAACGGTTGCTTGCCATCAACCCCGATGCGGAGGTCACGGCACTGCAAAAGACGTTCACGGAGGAGACGGCAGAGGCGTTCCAGTTGGACACCTATGACTATATTATCGATGCCATCGACTCGCTGAAAGACAAGGCGTTACTGATAGAACTGGCGTGTCAGACAAAGGCGAGGTTCTTCTCGTCCATGGGGGCGGCTCTGAAGCTCGACCCTTCCCACATACAGGTGGCAGAGTTCTGGAAAGTGAAAGGCGACCCCTTGGCGCGGGCATTAAGAAACCGCTTCAAGAAAGAGAAGCGGTTCCCCAAACGTAAGTTCCAGTGTGTGTACTCCGACGAGTCCCCTCGTACCTCTAACCCCTCCAAAGGCTCCCTCGTACATATCACCGCCATCTTCGGCATGACCCTTGCTGGTCTGGTGATACAAGACGCTACTGCAGAGAAGCGCTAAAGATGCTGTTCCTTATTGATCACCTCCCCATTAAGAATCTTAAAGGAGTTGAGGTGGATGCCCTCATGTAATGAGAGGATGGCATAACGGATGGTAGGATCGTTGGCAAGTCGAAGATCCTCTTGGGAAGGACGTGAGGGAGAAGCGGGATGGCTGTGCCAGTTGGCAAGAATCCTTAGTCCCTTAGAACGTGCGTATTTCAAGGCAGCGAACTGGTCCTTAGGTGCAAAGGAGAAATGCTCTGACGAATGGTCGATATTCTCCATCCAGTAGTTTTCTGTGACGACATCATCAGCACCCAAGAGATAGCCACAGGTCTCATTGGGGGCATCTTTCTGAGCCTGTGCTATCATCTCGTCAATGACATTTTGGTTGATTCTCATCGTTTTAATGTTTTAAGTCACATGCAGCCTGTTCATAGTCAATCAACTTCGTGATGGTTGGGTGTTCACCACAGATGGCACACGAAGGACGTTGTTTGACAGGGATGGTACGGAACAGCATTGTCTTGGCATCGAAAGTCAGCAGACGGTTAGTCAACAACTCACCAACGCCCGTGAAAAATTTCAAGGTCTCCGCAGCCTGGATAGTACCTAACATACCGGCGATGGCTCCTAAGACGCCAGCCTGTGAACAGGTGGGTACTGCTCCAGGGGGTGGCGGCTCTTTGAAGAAACAGCGGTAGCAGGCTGTGCCAGGCAGATGTGTAAACGTCTGTCCATTAAAACGCAGGATGCCTCCATGCGAGAAGGGCTTGCCAGCCATCACACAGGCATCGTTGATGAGAAACTTCACAGGAAAGTTGTCTGTGCCATCAACGATGAAGTCATATTCCTTGATAATATCCAGTGCATTGCCAGACCATAGGAACTCATGGAAGGTATCCACCTTCACATCAGGGTTGATGGCAAGGATTTTCTCCTTGGCACTATCTACTTTAGGTACTCCCACGTCCTTGGTAAAATGAATGACTTGGCGTTGTAAGTTGGGGAGGTCGACCACATCGGCATCAATAATGCCGATACGACCAATACCTGCTGCCGCAAGATAAAGGGAGACGGGGGCTCCCAATCCGCCAGCACCCACTACGAGCACCTTAGCATTGAGGATCTTCTCCTGTCCCTCCACGCCGACATCCTGTAAAAGGATATGTCGTGAGTAACGTTGTATCTGCTCTTCAGTAAAATCGTACATAACACAAAACTATGAACTCTAAACTATGAACTAAACACCCCCTCCTCCCATGAAGTACAAGAAGTCGACAGTGTCACCTTCCTTGATCTGTATACCATCCCATTCGGAGCGGTCAGCGAAATCCTCATTCACCTGTACACTGACCATTTCTGGCTGCTGTACGTCATTCTGTTTGATTAACTCGGTCAGGGTGAGTGGAAGTATCACTTCCTGAGCCTCACCATTTACTATGATCTTTGCCATTTTTACTCTGATACCTTAATTTTTACTTGCTGTTTACTATTTTCCGTAGGGCGATAACGAGTTTATCGACATCTTCACGGGTGTTATAGAGGGCGAAGGTGGGTCGTACAGACATCTCATGTCCCAAGGCACGAAGGGCAGGTTGGGCACAGTGGTGACCCGCACGGACGGCGATACCCTCTTTGTCAAGCAATGTCCCTACCTCAGGAACAGGAATATTGTCAAGGTAGAAACTGACGACAGAGACACGATGCTTGGGATTGCCGATAAGGTGTAACCCCGGTACCTGCGCCAGTTGCTCACGGGCATACTCCGTGAGTTGATGCTCATGATGCTCGATATTGCGTATGCCGATACGGCTCACGTAGTCGAGGGCGGCACCCAGTCCGATGGCATCAGCCACATTAGGCGTACCAGCCTCATAACGTGCCGGTGCCTGATTGTATTCTGTATGCTCTATCGTCACGTCCTTGATCATGTTACCACCGCCTTGCCAGGGCTGTAGTTTGTTGAGCCACTCCTGACTGATATAGACGGCGCCAATACCATTGGGACCGTAAATCTTATGTCCTGAGAATACGAAGAAATCGGCTCCCAGAGCCTGTACATCGACAGGTGTATGGGCAATCGATTGGGCACCATCAATGAGGACAGGCACCTGGTGGGAGTGGGCGATATCGATGATACGCTGCACATCATTGATTGTTCCGAATGTGTTATTGACATGTCCGACTGAGACCACTCGTGTACGGGGTGTGATGAGACGCTCCAGTTCCGAGAGGATGAGGTCTCCGTTTTTGTCGGTAGGGATAGCAAACAAGTCTGCGCCCCGCTCTTGAGCGATACGCTGCCAAGGTACGATGTTGGCATGGTGGTCTAGTTCTGAGACAATGACGTTGTCACCAGCGCCAAGATATTGTCTGCCGAAAGTCTGTGCCACAAGGTTGATGCCCTCTGTGGTACCACGCACGAAGACGATATTATCGGAAGATGGTGCATTGATGAAGTTGGCAATCTTCTGGCGTGCCTCTTCGTAGGCATCTGTGGCACGTGCCGCCAGTGTGTGGGCACCACGGTGGATATTCGAATTATAGTTACGGTAATAATCCGAGATCTTATCAATTACCACGTTGGGCTTCTGTGTCGTGGCACCATTGTCAAGCCATACAAGATCATGCCCGTTCACCTTCTGCCGCAGAATGGGGAAGTCTTTCTTGATCTGGTCGGAGTCCAGCGTGTCGGCTTCCTCATAGTGCAATTGGCGCAACTTCTGGGTCTCAGGGATTCCGATGCCGAACCCATTGTCGCCGGGCAACGCCTCATGGGTGGGATGCGATGTTGTCGCACCTCCCTCAGCAGGACGCTCCATCCCGAAGGGCAGTTCCAGCGCATTGAGGTTCAACTGCTCGTCAGGCAAGATAGCCTGACGTTCAGCACGTACCTCGTCTGGGCAGAAATCCTGAGCCACACGCCGTAGGGCTTCTAAGACCAAGGTGTCTTGTGCGGAATAGGGATTATTAAATGTCTCTATCATTCTTTTATCTATTTCTCTACTTTATTACGATGCTGGTAGTCGTGGTAATAGCCTACCTCTACATTCTCAAGGACAGCAATGGCATCGTCTGTCAATGCCGCAAGACTGAAGTACTTGGTCAACAGATAGGAGGCGACACCAAACTTGTCGAGACCCATCAGACGGGCACTGAGCGACGGGGCAATCTCACCAGGAATACCACTCTGGTGCAGACCAACCACACCTTGGTTCTTCTCACCAGTACGGACGAGGATGATCTTCGTTGTTCCCACACCACGACCTGTCAGGAACTGTCCTTCTACCTCCACCTTGTCAGAAGGTATCAAGGGAACCCCACGCCAAAGAATGACTTTCGTTCCGAAGAGATCAGTAGTTACTGGTGGTACTCCACGCCATGTACACTCACGCTCAAAGGCGGCAATCGCACGAGGATGGGCTACGAAGAAAGCAGGCTCCTTCCATACCAATGACAGCAATTCGTCGAGGTCATCAGGTGTCGGTGCTCCATAGCGGGTCGTGATACGATGGGCAGGACTGACGGAGGCAAGCAGTCCGAACTGGTTGTTGTTGATGAGTTCCCATTCCTGACGCTCTTTGATACTCTCTATAGAGAGGCGCAGTTGTTCTTCGAGTTGGTTGTAAGGATTATTATAGAGATCGCTCACACGAGTGTGGACACGTACTACAGTCTGTAAGGTGTTGAGACTGTATTCCGTCGGATTTTCCTCGTAGTCGATATAGGTCTCTGGGATGATATTATCCTCCTTGTGACCGCTTACGAGGTCGATATGTTTCTCACCATGATCATTGACAGTTGCTTTCAGACGTAACTGCTTGTCGACAGCCTTCTGGAAAGTCTGACGGAAGTCTGGAACCTCCTTGATGAATTTCTCTAATTCGGAGAGTTTCAGGGAGAGGAACACGGAGGGTGTGACAGCACGGACGCTGACTGTGGAGGCTGCGTCATTCAGAAGGTCTGCCTCACCGAAAAACTCACCGTCACCCAGCAGGGCGATACGCAACTCCTCTCCATGAGGACCTTTGTTGATGACCTCCGCCTGCCCACTTGCAACGATGAAGAACTTCTGTTTGTCTTTGCCTTCTTTGACAAAGAGGTTACCCAGTGATACCTCGACAGTCTCGAAGGAACTTGCCAGACGAGTCACAATCTCATCATCGAAAGCAGAGAACAAAGGAATTTGTTTCAGACTATTTGCGGTAAACGAGGGAACCCCATTCAGGTACTCAATATTCAGACGCTCCGTCTTCTTGAGTTCTACCTTGGTGCGGTTGACGCGGTAAGTACCGCCACTGACCTGAACCCATGGAAGGAGTTTCAGGAGAAGTCTTGGAGTGATACTACCCATCTGAGGGGCAGTCTTAGTGGTGGTCGCCAGTTTTCTGGCGGTGGCAGTGGTCACACTGCGCTGAAGATTTGAATCTGCCATAGTTTAGTCTTTTTTATTTCTTGATAATTACTTTATGTTTTGTTCCCTCTACATGCTCTACAGAGAGCACCTCATAGCCTTGATCTACCGCATTGCGGGGCACATTGTCCAGTGGCTCTCCTTCTGAGAGCAGAACCTCCAGAATGTCGCCTGCCTGTAACTTAGCCAGTTCGATCTTGGTCTTGACGAAGGTCATCGGGCAATGTTCCTTCGTGATGTCTAATGTCTTTGTTGCCATATCTTCAATTTTAAATAAACATTGTCCGTCCTCCCTCTGAGAGTTGCAGGAAGGTTGCTACCCCCAGCACGTCCTTGACTTCAGGGATGAAGTCTTCTTTCTTCAATCCCAGCACGTGCATTGCCATCTCGCAAGCATATAAGTTGACACCCAATACTTTTGCCGCCTCAACCAATTCTTCTAAGGTTGCCACATTATTCTTACGCATCAGATATCGGAATATCTTAGGACCAGCACCACAGAAGTTGAAACGACTCGTGGGGGTCGACTTCAATCCTCCCATCATGAAACCGAAAATCTTTGTCAACCAGTTAGCGCCAAGGAATGCCCGTCCCTGTTTCTTCTTGATGGCATCCAGCCCCCAGAAAGTAAAGAAGATGTTAACCTCGTATCCAACAGCAGCGGCACCCGTAGCAAGGGTGAAGACTGCTGTCAACTTGTCGAAATCACCGCTGAAGGCGATGAGGCTTAGTTTCTTAGTATCGCTCATCGTTATTCGAAATTATAAATAGGTGTACTCAGATACCTCTCACCGGTATCTGGTAAAATGACCACAATATTCTTTTTCTCGTTCTCTGGACGCTTCGCAACCCGGATAGCAGCAGCGACGGCGGCAGCCGATGACACGCCAGCCAGAACGCCATCCGTACGTGCAAGTTGTCGTCCACGATCGTATGCCTCCTCATCCTTGATACGGATAATCTCGTCGTAGACGGTTGTGTTCAGTACCTTGGGGACGAAGCCTGCACCAATACCTTGCAGTTTGTGAGGACCTGGCTTCCCTCCACTCAATACGGGAGAACTGTCGGGCTCCACGGCAATTACTTGAATATGGGGGTTATACTTCTTCAATACCTCTCCGACACCAGTGATGGTGCCACCAGTATCAATGCCTGCTACCAAAATGTCTACCTTCCCGTCGGTGTCACGCCATATTTCCTCTGCTGTCGTCTTGCGATGGATTTCTGCGTTTGCTTTGTTCTCAAACTGTTGGGGGATATAGGCGTTACCAATCTCTTGGGCTAACTCCTGTGCCTTACGGATAGCACCAGCCATTCCCTCATAGGCGGGAGTCAGTACCAGTTCTGCACCCAGAGCCTTGAGTAGTTTGCGACGTTCCAGCGACATCGCCTCTGGCATGGTGAGTATCAGGCGATAGCCACGTATGGCACTTGCCAAAGCAAGCCCAATACCCGTATTGCCACTGGTGGGTTCAATAATCGTGGTGTCTTTATTGATCAGACCACGACGCTCCGCGTCATTGAGCATGGCGAAACCCACACGATCCTTCACGCTTCGTGCAGGGTTAAACAACTCCAATTTCACGATGATACGGGCTTTCAACCGTTCTTTCTTCTCTGTACGACTTAGTTCCAGTAACGGAGTGTTACCGAGCAAGTCAATTAAGTTGTGGGCGATGTTTGCCATATTCTTGATGTTTTTGTGTAATTATCTGTCTGCAAAGGTAGTGGCTTTTAGCGTACCGTACAATCGCACTCTTGTGGCATTTCATATACCTAACGTTTGGTATATGCTGTCTCTAACTGCTGCAAAGCCTGCAGAAGGATACATCTGGGCGTTCCGACGTTCATGCGCATAAAGCCCTCACCGCCTGGTCCGAACATCTCTCCGTCATTCAATGCGAGGTGTGCTTTGTTGACGAACAAGTCGATGAGTTGTTCGTGGCTTAATCCCAACTCACGGCAGTCGAGCCATACCAAAAAAGATGCTTGTGGTCGAAGCGGTTTTATCTTTGGCAAATGTTCCTTACAATACTCCTCCACGAAACGGATATTCCCTTCCACGTAATGAAGCATCTCCTTGCGCCATGCCTCACCTTGTTGATAGGCGGCGATGGTGGCAATAGGGGAGAACAGGGGAGGATCGTTCAACTCATTCGCCTCCAGCCATGTATAGAAACGACGGCGGATGGTGTCGTTGGGTACGATGGCATAACTGCTGACGATACCTGCGATATTAAATGTCTTCGAAGGCGCTCCGAAGGTGATGCTGCACTGTGCTGCCTCCTCACTGACGGTGGCAAAGGGAACGTGGCGGTTGTCGAAGAGTGCCATGTCACTATGTATCTCGTCCGACAGGACGAGGATGCCGTGCTGATAGCAGAAATGAGCTAACCGCCGGAGTGTCTCCTCTTTCCAACAGATGCCTGCGGGATTGTGAGGGTTGCTGAGAATCAGTATCTTGCACTGTTCGTCAGTGATCTGTTCCAACTGCTCAAAGTCCATGTCGTAAGTCCCGTCAGGCAGTCGCTTCAACGGATTATACACCACCTTGCGCCCGTTACCTTGTGGGGTCAGCCGGAAAGGATGATAGACAGGAGGTTGGATGATCACCTTATCACCTTCCTTCGAGAACACATTAACAGCCATCCCAATCCCTTTCACAATGCCGGGAATGTAGGTGAGCCACTTCCGTCGTACGTCCCACAGGTGATGGTCATGAACCCATCGGATGATGGTGTCCCACAGTTCCTCGGGTACCACCGTATAGCCGAATAAAGAGTGGTCGAGACGTTGCCGTAGCGCCTCTGTGATAAACGGCGGTGTCTCGAAGTCCATATCCGCCACCCACAGCGGGAGCAGGTCACTGCGTCCGTATCGTTCCAGCAGTACCCCGTGTTTCAGGTCACCGCTGCCACGACGGTCTATGATCTTGTCAAAACTATAAGTCATCTCCTAATGCTTGTTGGATATCCTCTAATAAATCATCTACTGCCTCCAGCCCTACTGACAGGCGGATGGTTGTCTGTCGCACATCCATCTTCTTCAACTGCTCCTCGGGGAAGAGTCCGAAGATGGTACTTGCCGGATGAATCGCCAGCGTGCGGTTGTCGAAGAGATTGGTAGCACGGTGGATGAGTATCAGGCGATTGAGGAAACGGAAACACTCCTCCTTGCTCCTCAGGTCGATGGTCAGCATCGCCCCTGCCGTCTTCCCAAACTGACGCTGGGCGAGTTCGTGGTATGGGTTGTCCTCCAGTCCGATGTAGTTGACCTGCCGGATCGCACCCTGCTCCCGCAATGCCTTCGCCAACTGGAGGGCGTTGGCAGCCTGTCGCTGGTAGCGGGCATCGAGTGTCTCCAGTCCTAAGGTCTGCAGGTAGGCAGCCTGGGGTGTCATATAGGCACCGAGGTTAAACAGCAACTCATACTTGATGCGCTGGTTGATGAGCGGGAAGGTACCATAGTCGATGACCAGTCCGCCCAGGGAGGTACCGCCTCCCGAGAGATATTTCGTGCTGGACACCACTTCGATGTCCACGCCCAGTCCTTTCAGATGTGTCTCCGTGAAAGGAATCACCGTAGAGTCGGCAATCAAGGGGACTCCTCGCTGGTGGGCGATATCCGCAAGGGCGCGAAGGTCGGCGACCTCCAACTGCGGGTTGGTGACCACCTCCAGGAACACACAGCAGGTGTTCTCGTCGATGGCATCAGCCACCGCCTGCAGGTTGGTGAGGTCACGCAACCGCGGCTTTACGCCAAAACGCAACAGCGTGTTGCTGACCAAGGCGAGTGTATTGCCGAAGAGGTGGGTGGATGTCACGATATTCTTCCCTTGTGCACTCACCGCAAGCAGGGTGTTACTGATAGCCGCCATCCCCGAGTTGAACGCCGTCACATGGGCTGCGTCCGTCAACAGCCTTACCCTCTGTTCGAGGTTCGTCACGGTAGGGTTTTCCACCCGGGCATAGTCGGGTGCCTTGACACGGTTGCAGAAAGCATCCGCCATCAGTTGGGCATCCTCAAACTCAAAGGCAACGTTATGGTATACTGGTACGGCGAGCGAGCCATAGGCATCGGGGCGTACATAAGGGGTGTCAATAGCAATGGTCTGTTTCTTCATCTCTCAATAATCATCTTTAAACTAAATATAAAACTCCGACGGGTCAACCAGTCCGGCACGGAAAGCGTATTTCACGGCTTCGTGGGCGGTGTTCACCTGTAGTTTTCTGAAAATATTCTTCTTATGGGTATTCACCGTATGGATACTGGAGTAACGCTCGTAGGCAATCTCCTTGGTGGTCTTGCCCTGTGCTACCCCGCGCAGGATCTCTATCTCTGTGTGTGTCAGAACTTTCGAATGCAACTCCTCGTCAGCCTGCTGACAGATCAATACCTCTGCGGCACGCTGACAGAGATAGCGCTCGCCACGCATCGCATACTCGATGGCATGATGGAACAACTTGAGAGGGGAGTCCTTGAAAACGATACTCACATGACGGACGGTATAGACCAGTTTGCGCATCAACGACACCGTCAGGTCGTCGCTTGTCATGATCCACAATGCTTTGGGGAACCGCTCAATGATAATCAGCAACTGCTCCTCGTCCTGTATATTAAATAAGGTATAGTCGATGATGACAATACTCTTCTCGTCAGCCTGCAGCTGTTTGAGCAGTTGCTCCTTGTCCGTGACATGGTGGAGGGTCGCACTCTCATGCTCACGGATCAGCGTCTTGAGGGCATACGCCGTCAGTTCTTGGTTGTCTGCTAAGATAAAATTCACCATACTTTTGTCTCATTTAGTTTCTGAGTGCAAAGGTATGGTGATTCGGGATGGTATGCAATACCGCTTTTCGGTTATTCTGCCTACCATACGTTAGGTATATCGCTCTACTGGCTCACGCCTTTCATGCTGAGAGAGATGCGGTGGCGGCGCAGGTCGACTTCCAACACCCGGACCCTGACATGCTGGTGCAAGCGAACTACCTGCGTGGGGTCACTGACGTATTTGTCGGCAAGTTGGGAGATATGCACCAGTCCGTCTTGATGGACACCGATATCCACGAAAGCGCCGAAGTTGGTGATATTCGTCACAATACCAGGTAGTTCCATTCCCTCGTGCAAGTCTTCTGTAGTCTGCACATTGGGGTCGAACTCAAATTCCTCTATCTGTTCACGTGGGTCACGGCCGGGCTTCTCCAACTCCTTCATGATATCCGTGAGGGTAGGAAGTCCGATAGTATCTGTCACATAGTGGCGGATATCAATCTGAGACCGTTTTTCCTTATTACTGATAAGGTCGGCAACACTGCAATGGCAGTCTTTCGCCATCTGTTCCACCACGGCATAGCTCTCAGGGTGGACGGCACTGTTGTCGAGCGGGTTCTTTGCCTCTGTGATGCGTAGGAAACCCGCACACTGCTGGAAGGCGGCAGGTCCCAGGCGTGGTACTTTCTTCAGTTGTGCCCGACTGGTGAACGCCCCGTTCTCCCTGCGGTAGTCCACGATATTCTTGGCAAGGACGGGACCCAGTCCGCTGACATACATCAGCAAGTGCTGTGATGCCGTATTCAGGTTGACACCCACGAGGTTCACACAGCTCTCCACCGTCTGGTCGAGCGAGTGCTTGAGTTTCGTCTGGTCGACATCATGCTGATATTGTCCCACACCGATACTCTTTGGGTCTATCTTCACCAGTTCGGCAAGCGGGTCCATCAACCGCCGTCCGATGCTGACGGCACCGCGAACGGTGACATCCTCGTCGGGGAATTCCTCACGTGCCGTCGCTGAGGCGGAATAGACGGAGGCACCGTCCTCACTGACGACGAAGATCTTAGGGAGGGTAGGTGTTGTAGGGTAGGATTTAAGGGTGTCGACTACGAAATCTTTCGTCTCACGACTTGCCGTACCGTTGCCGATAGCTATCGCCTCGATATGGTAATCGGCAATCATCTGCTGGACATGGACGGTAGCCTGCATGCGGTGGTTGACGGGAGGGTGGGGGAAGATCGCCTCGTGGTGTAGGAGGTTACCCTGTGCGTCCAGGCAGACCACCTTACAACCCGTACGGAAGCCCGGGTCGATGCCCATCACCCGTTTCTGTCCCAATGGTGCCCCCAGCAGTAACTGTCGCAGGTTCTCCGTGAATACCTTGATGGCATCCTCGTCAGCCTTCTCCTTGCTGAGGTTGGCAAATTCCGTCTCGATGGAGGGACACAGCAAACGCTTGTAGCCGTCCTCCACCGCCTCGGCGACGAGACGCTGACAGGCACCGTTGCCACGGACGTAGTTGCGTTGCAGTCTGCTGACCGCCTCGTCATCATCAATCGTGATGCTGACCTGCAGGATGCCCTCGCTCTCCCCGCGGCGCATGGCAAGCAGACGGTGGGACGAACAGCGTTTCAAGGGTTCCTCCCAGTCGAAATAGTCAGAGTATTTCGCTGCCTCATCCGTGTCTTTCTTAGCCTTGACGACCTTTGAGACGATGAAAGCCTCACGACGGAAGGCACTGCGTATCTGGTTACGACTTCTTTCCTCCTCGCTGACCTGTTCGGCGATGATGTCCTTGGCACCTTGGAGCGCCTGCTCAGTGTCGGTAATATCCCCCTTGACGAAACGCTTGGCGGCGGTCTCGGGATGCTGCTCCCGTTGGAGCATGAGCAAGGTGGCAAGTGGTTCCAGTCCCTGTTCCCTTGCCACTTGGGCACGAGTGCGCCGTTTGGGTTTATAAGGCAGGTAGATATCCTCCAGTGTGGTGGACTCCCAGCAGTCGTTGATGCGTTTCTGCAACTCAGCAGTCATCTTTCCCTGTTCGGTGATGGTCTTGACAACCGTCTCCTTGCGTTTCGCAATCTCCTGTAGTCCCGTCAACCGGTTGCTGATGGCAGTGATCTGTACCTCGTCAAGACCACCCGTCCGTTCCTTACGGTAGCGGGAGATAAAGGGGATGGTACACCCCTCGTCCAACAGTTTCAGGGTGTTCTCAACGGCATGCTCTTGCAGGTGCAGCTCACTGGCAATCAATTGAGTGAATATCTTCAGATGTTCCATATTATGATGTTTAGTGCTACAAAAGTACGGAAAAAATATGAGAGAGTCCCCTCCGCCAACTAATATTTATTAATTTATTTTGCATTCTATCTGTTTTTCATTACCTTTGCAACCCAAATAAAGAGCAAGATGATTTCCGTAGAAGGACTATGTGTCGAGTTCAGTGCCAAGCCATTGTTCACCAATGCCAGTTTCGTGGTGAACGACCGTGACCGTATTGCCTTGGTGGGTAAGAACGGGGCAGGGAAGTCGACATTACTCAAGATACTATGTGGGAAGCAGCAACCCACCAGCGGTGTGGTGAGCATCCCCAACGATACGACTATCGGTTATCTGCCGCAGGTGATGAACCTGCAGGATGATACCACCGTAAGGGAGGAGGCGCAGAAAGCCTTTTCCTCTACCCGTGAGTTGAAGGACCGCATCGACCGCATGAACCAGCAGCTGGCGGAGCGTACCGATTATGAGAGTGCCGACTATCTGGCACTGGTGGAGCGCTTTACCCAGGAGCATGACCGTTATATGATGCTGGGAGCGGAAAACAATGAGGCGGAGATGGAGCGTACCCTCATTGGCCTGGGCTTCGAGCGTACTGACTTCGACCGTCCCACCAAAGAGTTCTCGGGTGGTTGGCGTATGCGTATCGAACTCGCCAAGATCCTGTTGCAGAAACCCGACGTGCTGTTGCTGGACGAGCCCACCAACCACTTGGATATCGAGTCCATACAGTGGCTGGAGCAGTTCCTGGCGCAGAGTGCCAAGGCTGTCGTACTGGTCAGTCACGACCGTGCGTTCATCAATCACGTCTCGAACCGCACGTTGGAGATATCCTGTGGACACATCGTAGACTATAAGGTGAAGTATGACGAGTATGTCGTACTTCGCAGAGAGCGGCGTGAGCAACAGCAGCGTGCTTACGAGAACCAGCAGAAGGAGATCGCTGATATGCGTCAGTTCATCGAGCGGTTCCGCTATCAGGCGACCAAGGCGGTACAGGTACAGCAGAAAATCAAGCAACTGGAGAAAATCGTACCTATCGAGGTGGACGAGGTGGACAATGCCGCCATGCATCTGAAGTTCCCGCCTTGTCTGCGCAGCGGTGACTATCCTGTCATTTGTGAGGATGTCAGGAAAGCATACGGCGACCATACGGTGTTCTCTCATGTCAACCTGACGATCAAGCGGGGAGAGAAAGTGGCATTCGTGGGAAAGAACGGTGAAGGTAAGTCTACCCTTGTGAAGTGTATCATGGGAGAGATACCATTTGATGGTAATCTGAAAGTCGGACATAATATCCAGATAGGGTATTTCGCCCAGAACCAGGCACAGCTGCTCGACGAGTCGCTGACCGTCTTCCAGACCATCGACTATGTGGCGAAGGGTGATGTCCGCCTGCGCATCAATGATATCTTAGGAGCCTTTATGTTTGGTGGGGAGGCTTCGGAAAAGAAAGTGAAGGTACTCAGTGGCGGGGAGCGCAGTCGACTGGCAATGATCCGTCTGTTGCTGGAGCCCGTCAACCTCCTGATACTCGACGAGCCCACCAATCATCTGGACATGCCTTCCAAGGATGTGCTGAAGGAAGCCATCAAGGCTTTCGATGGTACCGCCATCATCGTCAGCCACGACCGTGAGTTCCTGGACGGACTCGTGACGAAGGTCTATGAGTTCGGAGGCGGTAAGGTCAGGGAACATCTGGGCGGTATCTATGACTTCCTGCAGTCGAGACAGATAAATGATCTTTCCCAGTTGCAGTGCGCTCCGAGTGTTCAGAATGCTCCGAGTGTTCAGAATGTTCCGAATATTCCGAAGAATCAGAACTATGCGGAACGTAAGGAGCAACAGAAGAAACTGCGCAAGGCGGAGCGTGCCGTGGAGGAGTCGGAGCGTAAGATCAGTGACATGGAACGGCGGTTGAAGGAACTCGACCAGTTGTTGATGGACCCGGTGAATGCCTCGAATATGGAGATGGTCACGGAATACACGACCATCAAGAAATCCCTGGACGAGGAGGTGGAACGCTGGGAGAAACTATCGGAAGAATTAGAACAACTAACATAAAACGAACAAATGAAAATCAAAGGAGTAATCATGATGATGGCATTATCATCAATGTCAATGACTGCCTTGGCGCAGTCACAACTGAGGTCAGGTATAGACCTGACGGACCTCCATCAGCAGGTAAATCCTGGTGAGGACTTCTACGACTATGCTTGTGGCGGTTGGATGCAGAAGAATCCATTGCCTGCCGCTTATTCCCGTTATGGCAGTTTCGACCGTCTTGCCGAGGATAATAACAAGCGTATCAATGGTATCTTGAAGGAGTTGCAGGAAAAGACCTATCCGCAGGGTAGTGTGGAGCAGAAACTGAGCGACCTGTATAAGCTTGCCATGGACTCTGCGCGTCGGGAGAAAGAAGGACTTGCTCCTGCCATGGGGATCATCAGAAAGATGGAGGCGGCAAAGACCGTCGACCAGCTTTTCGCCATCCAGTTGGAGATGATGCCCTATGGTGACGCAGAGTTTTTCTATGCCTATCTGGGTGCTGACGACAAGAACGCGTCACAGAACATCCTGAATATCAGCCAGGGAGGTCTTACCCTCGGTCAGAAAGACTACTATCTGGAGACGGATGAGGCTACCACGAAGATCCGTGAGAGCTATAAGCAGCACATCGTGCGTATGTTCCAACTCTTCGGTTTCAAGAAAGGGGCTGCGGAGAAGAAAATGAAGAATATCTTCAAGGTGGAGCTTGCTCTTGCCAAGGTGTCCAAGTCACGTACTGAGTTGCGTGACCCGATCGCCAACTATAACAAAATGACGCTGAAGGAGTTTGACGCTAAATATCCTCATTTCCAGTTGGAGAAACAGATGAATGCCAAGGGTATCGCCAGCCAGTATATTCAGGAGATGGTCGTGGGACAGCCAGACTTCATGGCTGGTGCCGACCAGCTCTTCTCAAAGATAACACCCGCCGAGTACCGTGACTATATGGAGTGGGGAATTATCCATTCTGCCGCAGGACTGTTGAATGACGAGGTGCGTGCGGAGAACTTCGACTTCTTCGGAAAGGTGATGTCAGGAAGGAAAGAGGACCATCCCCTGTGGCGTCGTGCGACCAATCAGGTTCAGGGACAGATGGGTGAGGCTCTCGGTAAGATTTATGTGGAGAAATACTTCCCTGCCTCTTCCAAGGAGCGTATGAAGACGCTGGTGGAGAACCTCCGTATAAGTCTCGGTGAGCGTATCGCCGCCCAGGATTGGATGGACGACTCGACGAAGGTGAATGCCTTGTTGAAGTTGAATACCTTCTATGTGAAGATTGGTTATCCTGATCATTGGACGGATATGTCAGACTTGAAGATTGATGCGAAAAAATCTTACTATGAGAATATGCAGGAGTGTTACCGTTTTTGGACGAAATTGCGTATTAGCCAGAAGGCAGGGAAACCCGTTGACCGGGAGGAGTGGCATATGACTCCACAGACGGTTAATGCCTACTATAACCCAACGACTAATGAGATTTGTTTCCCTGCTGGTATCCTGCAAGTTCCGTTCTTTGACCCGACGGCGGACGATGCCTTCAACTATGGCGCTATCGGCGTCGTCATCGGTCATGAGATGACTCACGGCTTTGATGACCAGGGACGCCGCTTCGACAAGGATGGTAATATGCACGACTGGTGGACGGAGTCGGATGGAAAAAACTTTACAGAGAGAACGGATAAGTATGCCGACTTCTTCTCAGGTATCAAAGTGTTGCCCGACCTGAACGGAAACGGTCGTCTGACCTTAGGTGAGAACCTTGCCGACCATGGCGGTCTGCAGGTGGCATGGTATGCTTACAAGAATGCTACCAAGCGCAGTCCGCTGCCAGAGATAGACGGATTGACCGCTGACCAGCGTTTCTTCCTTGCCTATGCTGGAGTGTGGGCAGGAAACATCACAGAGGCTGAGATCCGCAACCGTACCAAGAGCGATCCTCACTCACTGGGCCGCTGGCGTGTCAATGGTGCCCTTCCGCACATCGATATGTGGTATGAGGCTTTCGGAATCAAGGCAGGCGATAAGATGTATATCCCAAAGGAAAAACGCCTTTCATTGTGGTAAATTACAGATAAATTTCAGAAAAATGCCGTCGTAAATATAAATTTACGGCGGTTTTTTGTTTAATTTAAAAATTAATTACTATCTTTGCAACTTAATAAATGCTATCCTAAAAGTATGACAAACGATTATTCCCAAGATATAGAGAGGACACAACGTACAATCCGTCCTCAAGAAATGGCTCGCGAAAGAGAGCGTGTAAGGGAAAACGACCCTCAGCCCCAAATGATGCAGCAACAGCAGCAACAGCAGGCTGGAGGTAAGAAATGTCCCTTCTGTGGAGCTGTCAATGAGCCAGAGGCGATGTTCTGTGCCCAGTGCGGTCAGCCTATCAGTAAAAGCTCCTGTCCTTTCTGCGGTTCAGAGATAGACCCTGATGCTGATTTCTGTGAGGCGTGTCACCATTACATCCGTAAAGACATCTGCTCCTATTGCGGTGCTCATCTCTCAGGCAATGAGGCATACTGCCCAGAGTGTGGCAGTCCTCGTGGCGGACTGGTTTGCCCTACCTGTCATACGATGAATGACTTTGCTTTCTGTAAGCAGTGTGGTACAGCCTTGACGGCTGAGGCAAAGGAACTGGTCAAGGAGTTGCAAAAGAATCCTGACTACATGGAGCTGATGAACGTGGTTCAGGAATATTCCCGTTTGGAGAGTTCACTGCCATACAATTCTGAGCGTGATGTCGTCAGGGAACAGATGAATATGAAGTTACGTGAGCGGATGCTGACATTGTTGGCAAAGGATGCTGGGGTGGAGAATCCTGTCATTCCCAAGGTGTCAACAAAGCGAATGACGAAAGAGGAACTGGAAGAGCAAAAGGCTGACAGAATCAAGAAGTTATCTGCGATCCTTGACAAGCTCGCTGTCCCGCCAACGTCATCACCGGTACAGGCTCGAAATTATGCCATGGCAAGTAAACCGATGGGTGTGCGTCTGGCATGGGTTTGTAACTTCAAACACGCACTCCACAGTAGCCCGTGTGGATGTGCTAAACCGCATCTTGGTGGTAAATGGGTCGTTTTAGGAAAGAATAGTACTGCAGAAATTAAAGACGATAAATAATGGATCAAACCATAAGAACTCCAGAACAGCCAAGTACAACCATCCGTGTTGCTCCTTTAGGAAAAGGAGTGGGGGATTCTACGTATGTTCCTGGTAGAGACAAGCCTGCTTCATCCAGTGCCGCAGGTGATTTTATCATCAAAGGAAAAGTTTACCATAACCTTAAATGTCTTAGCGATAACTCGGGTGAGGCACAGGTGTTCCTGGTTGAGTGTGACCAGAAACAGATGGTGTTAAAAATATATTATCCGAACTTCTCCATCAAGAAGACACTGTTGCGGATCGTCCAAAGTTTCGGTATGGAGACCATCGTGAAGATTTACGACTATGGCAAGACGTATGTGGATGGTAAGAACCGTGACTATGAGTTGATGGAGTATCTGAGGGGAGGTACGCTTGCCGAATATGACCTGGATGGTGATTTCAACCAGTTCCGTCGTATCACTCTGCAGGCTGCCGCAGCTCTCGCTTATTGTCATAACAGCAATATCATCCATAAGGATATCAAACCCAGCAACTTCTTCTTCCGTGATGAGAAACATACGGAGATTGTGCTGGGTGACTTCGGCATATCCAGTGTGCTGGATGGCGACGAGCGTGTCCATAAGACCACTCAGGCTCGGACTCCTGTATTTGCCGCCCCAGAGATGTACAATGATGTGATTGACGGTGAGGTGGAGATTACTCCGTCTGTTGATTTTTATTCTTTGGGTATTACGCTGATGACACTCTGGCTGGGTGAGAACCCGCTGAGTCAGAATGAACGTGTCATGATGCGTAAGAAGAATGAAGGCCGCCTGCCCCGCATCAATGAGCTGCCCGACCGGGTCAAGATGCTGATACAGGGTCTTACCGCAGTCAATCCTCAGAACCGTTGGAAGTATGAGCAGGTAGAGCGTTGGTTCTTAGGTGAGGATGTCGAGGTGGATATCTCATCACCAATCCTGAAGTACCGTAGCTTTATCGTTGATCCGGAGAAAAACCTGGTAGCCGATAACGTTCACGAGTTGATTCCATTATTGCTGGATAACGAGCGTCTTGCTATTAATTATCTGTATAATGGAAGAATCGCAGGTTGGTTGGAGCAGTGTGGTAATGTGAAACTGAGTTCTGTTGTTAAGGATATTGTCGTTAATCGCTATCCTGCCGACCAGCATGCAGGATTGATGGCTGCCATCTATGTCATGGAGCCTACCTATCCTTATCGTGACTTACATGGTAATCTATGCGATGATGTCCATAGTGTCAGTATCTCTGTTTTAAGTTATCAAGATGAATATGCGATTGCATTGAGAAATCCGAATGACACGCTGTTCCTCTATTTGGAGTCACATTCAAAAGCAGATATTGACAGGCTTCGCAGCTATTTCTCAGAAAAGGATTTCGATGGTCGTGTTGCCGTGATGCGTCTGGTCTATGAGATTGACAAGGAAATCCCGTTCCTTAATCAGTATCCGTCATCGACATTGCAGGAGATAGTCCATTCTTTCGGTTATGAAGATTGTTCTGAAGATGCGTGGATGTCCTTGAGCGATGGTAGGCTGTTGTCATGGATGTATTGTCATGAAGATCGTATGGCAAGCGAGGCTCTTCGTATTCTGACTAACGGACAGAAGCCTTCCCGCTCGTTAGGCTATAAGGTATTGTATAATATCGACCGTGAGGCTGCTTTTGACTTACAAGAGGCAGACACACCATATCGTGTTGGTGTTCTGTTGGGTCAGCTGATGAAACAGTGGCAGCATCTGAATGAGAGGGATTTTAATGAGAGAATAAAGGATTTCTCCGATCCGAACGGGCGCTTTGCTTATTTTGCCCAGTTGCATGGATGGTATGAGCAGTTGAACCAGGCGCGGGCTTGTTTCGATCTGAAAAGTGCGGAGAATACCAATCGTCTGGGTGTCTATGATTTGCGAACGGCTGCCTATCGGTTTTGCCGTATCTTAGGTGCTCGTCCTGCCTACTTGTTAAATGACGGAATGGAACTGACCGATGGTCTGTCAATTGATAAACTCGGTCATCGCCCTGAGCTTATACAGGAGTTGAAACGTGGTTCCTTGAGCCAGTGGTTGTCTATCTTCTACCATGAAGACCCGGAAAAGGATTTCAGTGAGACATATTCGTATGAGCGTAGTCTGGAGAGTTGGATCCTGATGCTGGGTGAGATAGATTCTAATGATTCATACTTCAAACGTTTCGGCACCGCTAAAGAAGAAACTGCAGCGAAATACACAGAAGTGCGTCAACGCTTCTACAAGGCGAAGAGCAAAGAGAAGACTTGGCGTATGGTTTTTTATTCCTTGTGTGGTGTCTGGGTGCTGTTCCTGCTGCTCTTTGGTGTCAGTAGCCGTGATTATCTGTTGTCACACTCGGGTATATCTATCGTTTTGCCTCTTGGTGGAATGTCAGCGTTAATTATCGGTACACGAGCGTTCTTTAAAGGTTATGGCTTTGTCTTGTCATGTTTATGGGGGGTATTGGGCATCTTGTCCTCTTACATTCCTGTGATGATCTTGAAATATGTCAATACTTCGTTGCCGAGTCTGTTTATACCTGCCATTATTATTATTACATTAATATATATGGCGATTTGTCATTTTACGGATTTCCGTTCAGACACCAATAGTGAGAACCTGTTGGTTTCCGAGGTAATGGATGATGATATCAAGTCGACATTGTTGGAGCCATTATACTATACTTTCAAGGAAAAGAAGTTTAAGTTCAAAGGCTCGAATTTCGGTCTTCTTGATGACGTGACTAATCAGGTGCGTTCTCTGAGTGGAGAATCTGTGATGCATTATATATTATGGTCTGCTCTCGTAGGCCTAATGTTGGGAGAGTTGATAGTGTTCAATCATCATCTGTTGGATGTCAGAAATCCGAATTTAGACAGTTGGAAACTGAACCCTTCGGCTGTAGTTAAACAATTACAAAAGGACGTGGAATAATATGGTATGTGAGCATTGTCATAAGGAAAATCGTTCGATAGCGAAGTTCTGTAAGTGGTGTGGCAAACCATTGATTTCGCAGAACGTTCTCGAAAAGTTGGTGGGTCTTGATGATGTCAAGAAACAGCTCAAGACGGTTGTCGATACCTATACCTATCTTCATTCCCGTAAGGACATCATGAAAGTCCGTCTTAGCGTAAATGCTATTATTATTGGCGAGACGGGAACAGGAAAGACGGCATTGGCTGAGATTATCCGTGATTATTTCTATCAGCATAAGATAATAGATAAGCCAAAGCTGACGATGGTCGATGCTGTCGACTACCAGCGCTTTGTTGATAAATGGGATGAGAATATCAAGAAAGCCCAGGATGGCATACTGTTCTTTGATAATGTTCAGAAACTCCTTCCTGACCGCTATTCTAATCAGGTGAACCCACTTGACAAGTTGTTTGTGGAGATGGACAAGTGGAACGATAATCCTATTGTCATCATCTCGGGACTGCCTAAGGGTTTGGACGATTTCCTGGTTAATAACCCAGCGGCACAGAACCGTTTCAAGTATATTTTCCGTCTTCCGACTCCAGGCTATAATGAGTTATGTGAGGTTTGTAAACAGGAGTTGCGGATTAAATATGGTATTTCCGCCTATACGCCGGAGGCAGAACATAAGCTGGAACGCTACTTCCAGTATCAGGTGAAGATAAAGGATGACACCTTTGGCTATCGTCATCTTGCCGTCAAGACAGCAGAGGACATCTTCACCTCGTTTATCAGCAGGGGTGCTGAAGCTACGATGATAGAGGAGGGTGATATCCGCGGTTATGTTCCTGAGGAGCGTACGCTGGATGATATCCTAAGCGATCTCAACCAGTATATTGGCATGGATCAGGTGAAGAAAGCTGTCCGTGAGATTGCCTATAGTGTGCAGAACAGTGTACAGCGTGCTCAACGTGGACTGGGTGAGCAACAGAAAGCGGGTATCCATATTGTCCTGACAGGTAATCCTGGTACTGGTAAGACTACCATTGCCCGTAAGTTAGGAGAGATTCTTGAGTCAATCGGCTATCTTGACAGTGGGCATGTCGTAGAGTGTGACCGTGCCAAGATGGTGAGTCCTTATCAGGGAGAGACGCCAAAGGTTGTCGACCGTTTGTGCGACAAGGCGATGGGCGGTATCCTTTTCGTTGATGAGGCATATACATTGGCTCCTGTCAGTCAGGGTGGTGACCGTGACAACCAAGGTGCTCAGGCTTTGGAGCAGTTGATGAAACGAATGGAGGATGACCGTGGTAAGTTCGTGGTGATCGCCGCCGGCTACCGTACGGAGATGGAGAATCTGTTCCGCATCAATCCCGGAGTGCGCAGCCGCTTCAGTTATTTCCTGAATATCGACGACTATAATCCTGAGGAGTTATATCAGATTATGCAGGTTTTTGCCAAGTCGAAGAAGTATGTCTTCGCACCACAGGCAGAGGAACTTACCCGTAAGATGATTACGGAGATGTATGACTCCCGTGACAAGGACTTCGCCAACGGACGTACGATGCGTCAGTTGTTCGACAAGATTACGGCAAAGCAGGCAGAGCGTCTGCAGCAGGAGGATATGTCGACTAAGACCAATGAGGAGCTGATGACGATTACAGAGGCGGATATTCCCTATGAGGCTCCTAAGGCTGTCGACTATACAGAGTGTCTTGAGAAACTCAATGGTATGGTGGGCTTGTCAGCAGTCAAACAGGAAATATCCAACCTTGCCGCCTTCCTCAATTTGCAGATACGCCGTGGTGAGACCAATACGTTCCAGGGAAAGCATTACGTCTTTACGGGTAATCCTGGTACAGGTAAGACTACTGTCGCCCGAATCATGGCGGATGTGTTCCGTACGCTGGGCATCCTCTCCAGAGGACAACTGGTGGAGTGCGACCGTAGCAAACTCGTTTCCGGCTATTCCGGACAGACTGCCATCAAGACCAATCAGTTGATAGACTCTGCGATGGGTGGCGTGTTATTCATTGATGAGGCTTATACCTTGAAGTCAGGAGATAACGACTCCTTCGGTGGCGAGGCAATAGATACGCTGTTGAAACGACTGGAGGATGACCGTGGTAAGTTCATTTGTATCGTGGCTGGTTATACTGACCAGATGCACGACTTCATCGATACGAATCCCGGACTGAAGAGTCGTTTTACCCAGACCATCCATTTCGATGATTATACGCCAGATGAGCTGACACAGATATTCATTAATCTTGCCAAGGGTAAGAATTTCACGGTTGATGATGCTACCCGTGATGCGGTACACCGCCAGTTTGAGCAGTTGTATCTGCGTCGTGACAAGAACTTTGGTAATGCCCGTGAGGCTCGTCGTATCTTTGATGCCGCTATCGAGAAACAGAGTCAGCGTCTGATGGCTGAGGTCAACAATCCCGACTTCAAGGATGAGGATATGTATCGTATCACGGTTGACGACCTTGCTGTCCAGCAGAGTGAGAAGGTACGTCCGCTTGACGAGGTTCTCAACGAACTTGACGAGTTCATCGGTATGCGTTCTGTCAAGAACATGATCCGTCGTCTTGCCGTCCAGAGCATGTTTATGAAACAGCGTGCTGCGATGGGTGCTGGTAAGGTACAGCAGATGTCGATGAACTTCATCCTGACAGGTAATCCCGGCACTGGTAAGACCTCTATAGCCCGTAAGATGGGTGAGGTGCTGCAGAGTATGGAGATTCTGCCGACAAGTCGCGTCATAGAGGCGAGTCGTGCCACCTTGGTAGGTAAGTACATGGGTGAGACACCGAAGATTGTGAATAACATGTGTGATAAAGCAATGGGTGGTATCTTGTTCATTGACGAGGCGTATACGTTGTCTTCGGAGAACGACCAGTATGGTAAGGAAGCCATTGATACCCTGATGAAGCGCATGGAGGACGACCGTGGTAAGTTTGTGGTGATTGCTGCAGGCTATCAGAAAGAGATGGAAGACTTCATGAATGTCAATCCTGGTCTTGCCAGTCGCTTTACCCATAAGATGCATATCGAGGACTATAACGAGGATGAGTTGCTTGCCATCTATAAGAAGATGGCTGCGAAGGATAACTATACGTTATCACCAGCGGCAGAGTTTAAGTTGATGGATCTGATCTGTCGTAAGGTTGTCAGCAAGAGTTCTTCCTTCGGAAATGCCCGTGAGATGCGTAATATGCTTGATGAAACAATTCAGCAGTTGTCTGTTCGTGTAAGTGGAATGCCTCAGAGTGAGGTGACACAGGAGACCTATCAGATGATACTGCCAGAAGATATAAAGGATGATTTATGATTATTTGTCCAAGTTGTAGAGAAGAGATAGAAGAGCAGTCCTGTTATTGTGACCAGTGTGGTCAGGAACTGCTGTATTGCTCGAACTGCGGTCGTGTAGGTATAGGTCGTAGATGTACCCATTGTGGTGGCTTGATGGCTGCTCCCAGTGCAGAAAAGGATAGTTCCCCACAGACGAGTTCTCATGCCACAGCCGCAGAGATCAGTCGTACTTTTGCGACGGCAAGAGAGAGTAATCAGGGACTTCCACCTCCTGATGTTCAGATACAAGGTATTCCTACGTTGACACTGTACAACCCGTCATTGAACATCCGTATGGTAGGAATCAATGGTGCTATCATTGGTCGTAAGCAAGGTCCCTATCAACAGATGTTTGAAGGTAACATGTATGTGTCAAGTGTTCATGCGCAGTTAATCTACAAGCCGGATTCAGGGTGGTGCATCATTGACAAGCATTCCTCTAATGGCACAAAACTGAATGAGCGTGATTTGCTGCCAGATATACCGATGTCTATCAAGAGTGGGGACATTGTCTCGTTGGCGAATATCAACTTACAGGTATCCGTCAATTGACCCCTGATTATGAATTTAAAGGTTGTATTTAAATATTATGAGTAGAATAGTCTTAACGGCAGCAAGCCGTGTGGGATGTGTGAGGAGTAATAATGAGGACATGGTGCTTGCCTATGACAAGTTTGTGCGTGGCGAGGCTTATCATACAGAGTTTATGACAGAAAATTGCGACCGTTTTGTGATTGCTTTGGCTGACGGGATGGGCGGACATCAGGCTGGTGAGGTAGCCAGTGCGGACGTACTTGCCAATTTGCTTTTTTTTGTTAATGACTTGCCAAAGGGTCTTTCTATCAGTGAATTCAATGAGATGATGTTGGTGTGGCTCGATTCTGTCAATAAAATGGTTGCCTCAAAAGGACATGTTGATCCTGCCTTGGCGGAAATGGGAACGACACTTGTAGGAATACTCTACTATGGCGACAGGTATTATTGGATAAACTGTGGTGACAGTCGTTTGTATCGTTTGCGTGACGGGAAACTTACACAGTTATCGACTGATCATTCCTTAAATACCCTCAAGGGCGAGAAACGTCACTCTAATGTGATTACCAATTGTATTGGGGCAGGCTGTAAAAACTCTTATCTTGACATGTATGAGTTTACGGATGATTTTCTTCAGGGTGATACCTACATGATTTGCTCTGATGGTCTGAGTGATATGATTTATGATGATCAGATAGAGAGCCTGATGCAGGATGGTGCTTCCGCCAATCGTCTTTGCGAGGCAGCAATAGAGGCAGGAGGCTATGATAATGTCTCTGCTTGTGTTTTCTCTGTAATGTAATAGAATTATGCCATTAAGATTACCCGATAAACTGCCCGCTATCGACCTGTTGAAGCAGGAGAACATCTTCGTGATGGATGACTCTCGTGCCCACATGCAGGATATCCGACCTTTGAAGATTGTGATTCTCAACCTCATGCCGTTGAAAATCACGACAGAGACAGACCTGATCCGTCTGCTCTCGAATACCCCCTTGCAGTTGGAGGTCAGTTTCATGAAACTCCGCAGCCATACTCCGAAGAATACTCCCATAGAGCATATGATGATGTTCTATCGTGACTTTGAGCAGATGAGAAATGAGAAGTATGACGGTATGATTATCACTGGTGCTCCAGTAGAGACGCTTGATTTCGAGGAGGTGAACTATTGGGATGAGATGAGGGATATCTTCTCGTGGGCTCGTACTCATGTCACAAGTACCTTATATATATGTTGGGCAGCACAGGCAGGGCTTTACTACCATTATGGTGTTCCCAAATATCCCTTGCAGAAGAAGATGTTCGGTATCTTCCCCCAAGTAACCTTGGAACCGCAACTGCCTATTTTCCGTGGGTTCGACGATGTGTTCCAGATGCCGCACAGCCGACATACGGAATTGCATCGTGAGGATATTCTCGCCAATCCTCAGTTGACGCTCATCGCAGAGTCACCTGACTGTGGCGTATCGATGGTGATGGCACGTAACGGTCGTGAGTTCTTCATCACCGGACATCTGGAGTATGCACCCGATACCCTCGACAAAGAGTATAAGCGTGACAAGGATATCCGTGATGATGTGGACCTTCCGAAGAACTACTATCGTGACAATAATCCGGCGAACGGACCATTGGTGACATGGCGTGCCCATGCCAACCTGCTTTATAACAACTGGATTAACTATTACGTCTATCAAGAGACTCCTTACGATATCAGCAAGATAGAATGACGGCACTCGAACTGCTTGCACCAGCCAAGAATCTCGCCTGCGGAATGGCGGCGGTTGACCATGGCGCTGATGCTGTCTATATCGGCGCACAGCGTTTTGGTGCAAGGGCGGCTGCCGGCAACAGCATAGAGGATATCCGACAGCTCTGTGACTATGCCCACCTTTTTGGGGTGAAGGTATATGTGACAGTGAATACAATTATTTATGATGATGAGTTGGAGGCGACGCAACAGCTGATATGCCAACTCGATGAGATAGGGGTGGACGCTATCCTCGTGCAGGACATGGGTGTACTGCGGATGGCGATTCCTCCCATTCCTCTTCATGCCTCCACGCAGACAGATAACCGGACGGCAGAGAAGGTCCGGTGGCTCCGGCAACTGGGCTTCAAACGGGTGGTCCTTGCCCGGGAGTTGTCTGCCAGTGAGATAGCGGCAATACATCAGGAAGTTCCTGACATGCCTCTGGAGGTCTTTGTGCATGGTGCTCTCTGTGTCAGTTATAGTGGACTGTGTTATGCGTCGCAGTATTGTTTCGGACGCTCGGCAAACCGTGGTGCCTGTGCCCAGTTCTGTCGTATGAAGTTCGACCTGTTGGATGCCGACGGAAAAGAGATAGAACACCAGCGTCACCTGTTGTCGTTGAAGGATATGAACCAAAGCGACCATCTGGAAGAGCTCATTGAGGCGGGTGCCACCTCCTTTAAGATAGAAGGGCGACTGAAAGAGGTCGGTTATGTGAAGAACGTGGTGGCTGCATATAGCCAGCGGCTCGATGCCATTATCGCCCGTCATCCCGACCGTTATTGCAGAGCTTCCAGAGGACATTGCTCCTATTCTTTCACTCCCCATCTCAACAAGACCTTCAACCGTGGCTTTACCACCTATTTCCTGCATGGCAGGATACCCGATATCTTCTCGCCGGACACCCCCAAGGCGATGGGCGAGTATGTGGGGTATGTCAAGGAGATGCGACGTGACTCGTTCAATGTCGCCGGCACAGCAGCTTTTGCCAATGGTGACGGCTTATGTTTCATTAATCAGGAACGTGAGTTGGAGGGTTTTCGTGTCAATAGGGCAGAGGGTAACCGTCTCTATCCTCATGAGATGCCTCGCCACCTCCATGCAGGGATGGCACTCTATCGGAATAACGATCAGGAGTTTGAGCGGCAGCTCTCCCGTCAGAGCAGTGAGCGGAAGATACCCTTGGTGATGCGTCTGGGTGTGACGGACGATGGCTTCTCACTGTCGGCAGATGGCGTGGAGGTTAGCATCATCTGTGAGCACCAACAGGCGGAGAAGCCCCAGCAGGAGAATATCATCCGTCAGTTGTCACGACTGGGCGGTACTCCGTATGAGTGTAGTAGGGTAGAGCTCCCTGATGTCTTCGGCTACTTCATTCCGAGTAGTCTTTTGGCAGAGCTGAGGCGTCGTCTGGTGGAAGCATTAGGCTCCGTACAACGAAGCCTTGGGCTTCGAGGGTCGGAGGTACGGGCTTCGGGAGTCGGAGCCTTAGGCTTCGAGGGTCGAAGGTACGGGCTTCCTTATTTGTATAATATCTCTAACCGTCTGGCTCGTGAATTCTATGTGGAACAAGGACTGTCAGCCCTGGAGCCAGCCTTTGAGATACGTCGTCCAAGAGGGGAGCAGTTATTGATGCAATGCAGGCATTGCCTGCGTTACTCTCTGGGCTGTTGCGTGAAGCACGGAGGCAGTCGTCCGTCATGGAAAGAGCCTCTTTTCCTCCGTTTGGGTGATGGCAGGCGTTTCCGCCTGGACTTTGATTGTAAGCATTGTCAGATGAATGTATATGCGGCAGATTAGGAATATCATACTCATCCTTGGTGCGTTTCTGCTGACAGCCTGTTATAACCATGGTCCGCAGACACCTGACGCATGGGACCTGACGGAGAAACAGCTTGACAGTATCTCCTTCTTCACGACCCATCATTATACCCAGAATTATAATTTCGTGGTGAATGCCAATAGCCTGCCCCTGTCCGACCAACCCGGTGAGATGGCGTTTGACACCCTGTATGTGGAAGAAGGTGAGCGGCTGGTTGTGGCAGACATCATGACAATCTCCGCGGACTCTATTGACTCGATATGGGTGAAGGTTGCCCGCGACCAGATGACACAGGGGTGGATCAGGGAGAGTGAGATGCTGGCAGGGGTGTCCCCCGACGACCCTATCTCCCAGTTTATCGATTTCTTCTCAGATACCCATTTGTTGGTATTCCTTGCCTTTCTTGTTCTTGTCGTCGTTGCCTATGGACTGTATCGCCTGAACCGTCACGATGCCTATATCGTGCATTTCAATGACATCGACTCCTTCTATCCCACCATGCTCTGTCTGTTGGTGGCATCTTCTGCCACCCTCTATGCCTCTATCCAGATGTTCGGAGCGGAGACGTGGCGGCATTTCTACTATCACCCCTCGTTGAATCCCTTCGCCCTTCCATGGCATCTCGGACTCTTCATGGCTTCCGTCTGGGCAATCATCATTGTGGCGGTGGCTGCCCTCGATGACGTGCTGCACCATTTGAATGGTGCTGATGCGGTCCTTTATCTGGGAGGACTGGCAGGGGTCTGCGCCGTCGATTATGTGGTGTTCAGTGTCTCCACCTTATATTATATAGGGTACCTGTTGCTGATAGCCTATTATGCCTTTGCCATTCACCGTTATTGGCACTATGCCCATTGCCGATATACCTGCGGACATTGTGGTGCCTTGCTCACAAGGAAGGGTCGTTGTCCGCATTGCGGAACGGTGAATACTTAAAAATCCATATAAATAGGGATTGCATAGAATAAAAGAATGTCGTACCTTTGCAGCCGTTATGGAAAAGAATATGCAATTCATTTTGACGGGTCTGTTGTGTATGATGCCCGTCCTGTCGCAAGCCTACGAGGTGAACGACTCTTCCCGTGTGATAGACCTTGACGAGGTTATCGTTATCTCTCAGCCCAAAGAGAGTTTCCTGTTGCGTCAGCAGCCGGTGAGCAGTAATGTTTTCGGAGCCGAGGAGATGCACCAGTTGAATGTGAACGACCTTAGCCAGTTGTCGCAATATGTTCCGTCCTTCGTGATGCCTACCTATGGGTCACGCCTGACCTCCTCCTTATATATAAGAGGTATTGGCTCGCGCATCAACAATCCTGCCGTAGGCGTTTATTACGACAATATCCCCCTGATGTCAAAGGCTGCCTATAATAACCATTTCTATATGCTCGACCGAGTGGATGTGCTGCGTGGTCCTCAGGGGACGCTCTACGGACAGAATACTGAGGGAGGACTGGTGCGTGTCTATTCCAAGAACCCGATGAGTTATCAGGGAACGGACATTCGTCTGGGCATCGGTACAGGACTCTATTCGAATGTGGAGGTGGCACACTATCATCGCCCCAGTGAAAAACTTGCCTTCTCTGTGGCAGGCTTTTACAGCGGACTGAAAGGTTTTATTGACAATCAGAATTTCTCGGAGAAGAACGACAAGAGTAATGAGGCTGGTGCTAAAGTGCGCCTGATCTTTGCTCCAAATCATAAGTTGAAACTCGACTGGACGGTTGACTATCAGTATGTCAACCAGAATGGTTTCGGCTATGGCGAGTTCCAGCCGATAGAGGAAAGTTCGGTCAGCCCCTACACCCTTGATGTCGCTGACCCCGCCACCACCTTCATGAACGGCTATAAGCGCAACATGCTGAATACGGGTCTTTCCATTAGTTATGATATGAAGAACCTGCTCTTCACCTCCACGACCAGTTACCAGTTCCTGCAAGACCGGATGATGATGGACCAGGACTATATGACACCCGACTACCTGCGTCTGGAGCAGCGTCAGAAGATGAATGCCCTGACACAGGAGTTTGTGCTTCGCTCTCATCATACAGGTCGCTGGCAGCATGCCACGGGTCTCTTCGGCTCCTACCAGTGGCTGCATACTGATGCACCTGTTACTTTCGGTGAGGCAATCACAGGTCCTATTGGTTCTGCTATTGAGAACTCCATGAAGAATGCGATGCTCCAGGCAATGATGGGTCGTTTCATGGGACAAGGAATGCCCCAAGAGCAGGCTATGCAGATGGCGCAGCAGACGGTGGATGCCATGGGTGTCACCATGTCGGCGGAGATGGCAGTGCCTGAGTCGTTCAAGACTCCTTCGATGAACTTCGCTCTTTTCCATGAGACGAATATCGAACTGGTTGACCGCCTGAAACTGACGCTTGGTCTGCGGTTTAATGTTGACAGGTTGAAAATTGACTACGACGCACTCGCTTATATGAATATGACGGGAGGTACCGCCAATGCGGTGGCTACCTATCACCTCACCTCGCATGTGGCTGACAACCGCTCAAAGACCTATACCCAGTTGTTGCCGAAAATAGGTCTTACTTATAGTTTCGACAAGATAGGCAATGTCTATGCCCTCGTGTCGAAGGGCTATCGCACTGGTGGGTATAACATCCAGATGTTCAGTGACATCCTCCAGACCGACCTGAATGCGAATCAGCAGAATGCGATGCGTGGTGACTATGACGTGGAGCATACAACACAAGACTATGATAATATGGAGGAGACCATCAGTTACAAACCTGAGGAGTCTTGGAACTTTGAGGTAGGCACGCACCTGAACCTCTTTGACGGTAAGGTGCATGCTGACCTCGCTTTCTTCTACATGAAGATCCGTAACCAGCAACTCTCTGTCATGGAGCCTCATAGCAATTACGGGCGCATCATGGTGAATGCCGGTAAGAGCCATTCCTGCGGCATGGAGGCATCCCTGCGTGGACGTGCTTTCGACAATGCCCTTGACTGGGGACTGACCTATAGTTTCACCAATGCGAAGTTTGATGAGTATGAGGATAAATCGTCGACGACACCCTATACCCAGGATATTAGAACAATCAGTTATAAGGATAACTATGTGCCCTTTGTACCCAAGCATTTGCTGAGTGTGATGGCTGACTATCACATCGGTAAGTTCACTATTGGTGCGAATGTCTCCGGACAGGGTAAGACATGGTGGGATGAGGCTAATACCTTTGCCCAGAAGTTCTATGCGGTGATGGGAGCGCATGCGGACTATGACTTCGGACCTGTTGTCGTCTCTCTCTGGGGACGCAACTTGACAGACACGAAATACAATACCTTTGCCGTCATGTCGACAGCGGCAAGAGGTCAGCGTTACTTCGCCCAGAAGGCAAATCCTATTCAGGTAGGAGTGGATGTGAATATTCATTTCTAAAGCAGTATACGGAACTAAATTAGAATATTATAGTTAATAACGTTAAAATTAACGGAATTAATTAACTAAATGACTTCTTCATATCGGTAAAAGCATTATCTTTGCTCCCGATATGAAGAAGTCTACTATTTGGGCTATTGCCATCGTCATGGGACTCGCATTCCTGGGTCTGCTTTATCTTCAGTTCTCGTATGTCGAGGAGATGGTGAAGATGAAGAAAGAGCAGTTTGACGAGAGTGTGAACCGCAGTCTCTATCAGGCATCCCGTAATCTGGAGATGAACGAGACGCTGCGTTATTTGGAGAAGGATGTGAAGGCGACAGAGCGCCGCGCCTATACTCAGGACTCTGTGACGGTTGATGGTCTCGACGGCTCTATCCGTCAGTCACACCAGTTTGCGGTAGCCGCTGATGATGGGACAGTGTATTCTTCTTTCCAGTTGAAGACATTCGAGATAAAGCCTGCCTCTGTGCCCAAGGCTATGATCCTGCGGAAAGACAAGAACTCCCTCTCTGAGGCTGCGAAATCCATGCAGGAGATTGTCCGTCAGCGGTATGTCTATCAGAAGGCATTGCTCGATGAGGTGGTTTATAATATCCTGTATACGGCAAGTGACAAACCTCTCAAGGAGCGTGTTAATTTCCGGATGCTGGATCAGGATATCCGTGCGGAGTTGATGAACAATGGGGTGAATATCCCTTACCATTTCACGGTCTCTACAACGGACGGGCGTGAGGTCTATCGCTGTCCGGACTATTCCGACGAGGGCGAGAAATACAGTTACACACAGCTCCTCTTCCGTAATGACCCGCAGTCGAAGATGGGTGTGGTGAAGATTCACTTCCCTGACATGAGCAGCTATATCTTCTCGTCAGTCCGCTTCATGATACCGTCGTTGGTCTTCACGCTGGTACTGCTGATCACGTTTATCTTCACCATCGTGCTCATTTTCCGTCAGAAGCGTTATACGGAGATCAAGAACGATTTCATCAATAATATGACGCATGAGCTGAAGACTCCTATCGCCTCCATCTCGCTTGCCGCTCAGATGATGAATGACGACAGTGTGACGAAGAGCGAGCAGATGACGAAACACCTGGGCGGTGTCATCGCCGACGAGTCGAAACGCCTGCGCTTCCTCGTGGAGAAAGTGCTGCAGATGTCGATGTTCGACAAGAAGAGTGTGGTGTTCAAGAAGAAGGAACTGGACCTGAACGAGATGGTGGAGACCATCGCCTCCACTTTTACCCTGCGTGTGGAGCATACGGGTGGTAAGATTTACACACAGATAGAGGCTGTCGACTCGGGTATCTATGTCGATGAGGTGCATTTCCAGAATGCCATTACCAATCTGATGGACAATGCGGTGAAATACCGCAAGCCGGAGGAACCGCTCGATATTTATATCCGTACATGGAACGACCACGACCGCCTGCTGCTGAGTATCCGTGACACAGGACAGGGCATCAAGAAGGAGAACCTGAGGAAGATATTCGATAAGTTCTATCGGGTACATACCGGTAATAAGCATGACGTGAAGGGCTTCGGTCTCGGACTTGCCTACGTGAAGAAGGTCGTTGACCTCCATCAGGGTGAGATCAAGTGTGAGAGTGACCTGGGCAAGGGTACGAAGTTCACGATCTCCCTGCCTATATTGAAAGAGAATCAAGAATAATATATTAACACTTAAACAAATAAGATTATGGACGAGAAACTGAAAATTCTTCTTTGTGAAGACGACGAGAACCTGGGAATGCTGTTGCGTGAGTATCTGGCTGCCAAGGGCTATCAGGCAGAACTGTGTCCCGACGGTGAGGCTGGTTACAAGGCTTTCCTGAAGACAAAGTTTGACATCTGTGTGCTGGACGTGATGATGCCTAAGAAGGACGGTTTCACACTGGCACAGGAGATTCGCAGTGCCAATGCGGAGATTCCTATTATCTTCCTCACGGCAAAGACCCTGAAGGAGGATATCCTCGAAGGCTTTAAGATTGGTGCCGACGACTATATCACCAAACCTTTCTCCATGGAGGAGCTGGTGTTCCGTGTAGAGGCTATCCTTCGTCGTGTACGTGGTAAGAAAAACAAGGAGAGCTCGGTTTACCATATCGGACGCTTCACCTTCGACACCCAGAAGCAGTTGCTGGTCATCGGTGACAAGCAGACGAAGCTGACCACCAAGGAGAATGAGTTGCTGGCACTGCTGTGCTCTCATGCCAATGAGATCCTGCAGCGTGACTTCGCCCTGAAGACCATCTGGATTGACGATAACTATTTCAATGCCCGCTCAATGGATGTGTATATCACCAAGTTGCGTAAGCACTTGAAGGACGATGACCAGATTGAGATCATCAATATCCACGGCAAGGGTTACAAACTCATTGCGCCAGAGGAAGAGTAAAACGTGCGTCTGTCGTCACCCAATGATGATGAGGATAGGAATATGGCTGTTGGGGATGCTCCTCATGGCATTGGAGACACAGGCTGACAACTGGCCTGACGGTAGTGAGATGGACGACTGGTTCCTGAAAGCGGGAAAGGTGGATGTCGCACTGTTGGGACGACAATATGTCATCACGGACTATGGGGTGACGACAGACAGCACGGTGGTGCAGACAAAGACCATCCAGCAGGTGATAGACCGCTGTGCGGAGGAGGGTGGTGGTGTCGTGGTGATACCACAAGGGACTTTCCTCTCCGGGGCGCTGTTCTTCAAACCGGGGACGCATCTGCATGTCGTCGGGAAACTGAAGGGTAGCGACCGTATCGCTGACTTCCCTGTGATGGTGACACGCATAGAGGGGGAGACCTGTAAGTATTTTCCTGCCTTGGTGAATGCCTATGGGGTGGATGGCTTCTCGATAACGGGGCATGGGACCATCGACGGCAACGGACTGCGTTACTGGCAGGACTTCTGGTTGCGTCGCCAGTGGAACCCTGATTGTACGAACAAGGACAGTCAGCGTCCACGGCTGACGTATATCGCCAACTCAAAACATGTGACGATACAGGACGTGCGTCTCGTCAACTCACCCTTCTGGACGAATCATATCTATAAATGCCAGTATGTGCGCTACCTGGACTGCTACATCTTCGCCCCTACGGAGAAGGTGTGGGAGCAGGATGCCACAAAAGGGGCACCCAGTTCGGATGCTATCGACATCGATGCGTGTACCGACGTGGTGGTGCGAGGCTGTTTTATGCATGTCAACGACGATGCCGTGGTGCTGAAAGGGGGCAAAGGAACCTGGGCAGATCAGGATGCGCAGAATGGGGACAATGAGCGGATACTAATCGAGGACTGTGTCTATGGCAAGGTGCATGGCTGTCTGACGTTAGGCTCTGAGTCGCTGCACGACAGGAATGTCATCCTGCGCCGTTGTGTGACGAATGATGCCAACCGGGTGCTATGGCTGAAGATGCGTCCAGACACGCCCCAGCACTATGAGTATATCACGGTGGAGGATATCAGAGGCCGTTGTGACCGCTTCCTCTTCATACATCCGTGGACGCAGTTCTATAAAATGGGGAAGAGGGACAACATGCCCCTTTCCCGCTGTAACGATATTGTGATGCGTCGCATCCAGGTCGATACCCCCATTATGCTGGATGTAGAGACCTCGGATAAATATGTCCTTCAAGACTTCTGGCTGGAGGGTAAGAGGTTGGCGTTTTGAATGGATGACAGGGTATCTTTAACACCTGCCCGATGACAAACTGTCAGGGCGGGCTACTCACAAAACATCTGCCGGAGCACGTCTTGCAGCGATTCAGTCTCATCGGCAGTAAGCGTCGCGATTCGGTTCTTCAGACGCCGTTTGTCGATGGTGCGTATCTGGTCGGTGACCATCTCACCGTCACGACCCATGATATGACAACGCACGCGGTAGGGATAGCCATGAATGACCGACGTGACGGGAACGATAATCACCGTGTCGAGATGAGCGTTCAGTTCCTTGGGACTGACGATGACGCACGGCCGAATCTTCTGCATCTCTGCGCCGACGGTGGGGTTAAGGTCAACCCAATAGACATCGAACTGGTTTACCATTTCCAGTCCTCCATCTTTTCGTCTTCAAACACATCGGCAGCCATCAGTGTGTCCTCACCATCAGCGTGGGCCTGCATGGCAGCAGTTGCCCATCCGTCACGGGGAGCAAGGCCCGCCTCTTTTTTCTGGGCGATAACTAAACCTTTAACAAAGGCTATTACCTTCTCCATCGCTGCCTCGCTGTCGAGCAGTGGACTCATCTCGCGGAACAGTTCCGCACGCAGTTGTATTGCAGTCATAATCCTAACATGTTTGATTCTTGGGTGCAAAGATAAACAATTAATTCGAATAAACAATATTTTATTAAATAAAAACATTAGACGCTTATATGAAACGAAGTAAACTTTTAACCATTCCGCGGGCGGCAACCAGGATGCTGCTCGCCACACTCCTGCTCACGATGACCGTGCAGACGGCGTGGGCGTATGACGTGAACATCGAAGCGACGGGGCAGAATATCAGCGATGATACGACATGGGAGAACTGCACTGTTAATATTACAGGCAGCGGCACGGTTACTTTCTATAAACGCATCACCATCAGCGGCACCGTGACACTGAACCTTGGTACGGGCGCGACGCTGACCGCCAGCAGGGGTATTGCCGTCAATGAAGGCCACAGCCTGACGATTGACGGTACGGGTACGCTGAATGCAAATATTGCAAATAGGCAATATAATGATGCCGCAATCGGCGGTAATAACGGAAGTAATGCGGGTACGATTATCATTAATGGCGGAAATATAAATGCAAATGGTAGATATAATGGTGCCGCAATCGGCGGTGGTAATAATGGCAACGGCGGTATCATAACCATTACTGGAGGTAATATTACTGCAACAGCCGGTAATAGATCTGCCGGAATTGGCGGCGGTCTTGAGGGTAATGCAGGCACAATATCCATCACAGGAGGCGTTATTAATGTTTCATGTGATAAATTGGGAGCCGGAATAGGCGGCGGGACAACCAATGAGGTTCTTCTGCAATTTAGTTGAAGAGGCTTCATTGTATTTATATAGATTTTTGTATAAAGAAGTGTATGAGACGTTATCAAAAATGGCACTTACTGAT
>CACYPF010000018.1 GCA_902776195.1 uncultured Prevotellaceae bacterium
CTACAGCGCCTTCGAGCGTCATGTGCTGGGAATGGCAGACGAGACCATCACGGTACTGGACAAGGCTGGCAACTATAAGCTGAAACCCTTCCATACCAACAACACCGCCTATATCGTGAAGTCGGCAAATGAAGGGGAGGTATTCTATGTGGAGAACCGCCAGAAAGAGGGATGGGACAGGACGCTGCCAGGGCATGGTCTGCTGGTATGGCGCATCGATACATCCGACCCCCAGAGATTCACCAAGAACCAGCCAAACAACTTCGTAGGACAGGAGTGTGTGCAACTGCTGGGCGGCAGTCCTATCAGCACAGCCAACCTGTCGCCATCCACCAATGAGGTATGGAAGGACAAGGGAGCGGCTATCAACCTCTTCGACATCAAGGAGCAAGACGGTGTCATCAGCTTCGATGCCAGTACGGAGGCCACACCTACGGGTATCGTTGACGTACAATCTGGCAGGTGAGCGTGTGACCGAGGGCTACAAAGGCTTGGTCATCAAGAATGGTAAGAAAATCATGATTAAATAAGGAGTTAATCAGTTAGAGTAACTCCCGATAAACATCCAGTACTTGAGAGGCGACATCGGTGCCACGGAAGCGCCTGATGTACTGTTGACTGGCTTGGATGCGCGCTGTCCTGCCGTCAGCATCGGAGAGACTGGAGAGGATGGCTGCAGCCATACCCTCGACATCATCGGGGTCGACATACAGGCAATGGGGACCTCCTGCCTCCTCTAAGCAGGAACCGGTACAGGCGACAACGGGGAGTCCTGCTGCGATAGCCTCGATGATGGGGATGCCGAAACCCTCATAACGGGAGGGATAGACAAAAGCCTCGGCAAGACTATAGATAATGGCGAGGTCTGTATCAGGGACACCACTCAACAGGTGGATGCGGTTGTTCTGAGGCAGTTCCTGCGCATACTTGGTCTGTCGTCCCACTGCGACGAGATGAATATCAGAGGGCAGCAGTTCCAATGCCTTGGCAGCAAGGAGTAGATTCTTACGACGTTCGATAGTACCCACGTTCAGGACAAAGCGCTCGGGGAGGTCGTAATAACTGCGAACCTGTTGTTTCTCCGCTTCTGAGAAGGTGGAAGAGAAACGAGGCGCACAACTCTGATAGATGAGTCGGATGCGCTCCTCAGAGACATTCCCCAACTCCATGATATCCTGTTTAGTACGCTCGCTGATGGCAATGATGCGGTCAGCCTCCTGCAGTGTCTTGCGAAATTTCCATGCATAGAGTTTGGTATCTATCCAGTGGTAATACTCTGGATGACGTAGGAAGATGAGGTCGTGGATGGTGACCACCGTCCGAATACCCTTTTTACGGATACCGATGGGCAGTTCGCCACTAAGTCCATGGTAGAGTTGCACACCATCACGCAGGAGGTCGTTGACAATACCATAGGAACGCCAGAGGAAAGATGGCTGACGGATGATGGCTGATGCGTCAGGATAACGGAACTGGGCAGTGTCCCCTATATTAATCTGATTGCTCAGAACGTCCCTACCTTTATCTGGGGCATAGAGAAGATACTGCATATCAGGGTCGTTACGACGGATGAGGTCGTTGACCAGAGTGCGTCCGTAGCTTCCCAAGCCTGTGGCATTCCGCACTATCCGTTTAGCATCAAAACCGACAATCATTCTTAAATGTGAAATGTGAAATGATGAAATGGGGTTTTCTATTCCTCAATTTTTTAATTCTTCAACGATTAGTTGTGCGATGCGTATGGCATCGTCGTCACTCAGCTCATAGAAGAGAGGGAGACGGACGAGGCAGTCGCCATAGCGGTCACAGTTCGTCAGGGGTGCACCATGGAACTGATCCTTGTAGTAGGCACTGGAGTGCAAGGGCAGATAATGGAAGGTGGTCTGGATGCCCTGTTCCTTGAGTGCTGCCATCAGACGGGTACGCTGTTCCAAGGACTGGCACACGAGATAGTACATGTGTCCGTTATTGGTGGCATAGTCGGGAATCTGCGGTAACTGGATGCCGTACTGCTCGACATTGCCACGCAGGATGCCGTCGTAGATATTCCAGATATGGATGCGTTTGCCCTGTATGTCCTCCAACTGCTCCAGCTGTGCCCATAGGAAGGCTGCATTGAACTCAGAGGGGAGGAATGACGAGCCGATGTCGCACCACCCGTACTTATTCACCATACCCCGGTAGAACTCCGCACGGTTGGTGCCCTTCTCCCAAATAATCTCAGAGCGGCGGATGAAACGCTCGTCGTTGACCACCAGCATACCACCCTCTCCGCAGTTGATGTTTTTCGTCTCATGGAAAGAGAATGCCCCTAAATGACCAATACTACCCAACGGACGACCCTTATAGAAAGAGTCAATGCTATGAGCAGCGTCCTCGACGACGAGGAGGTGATGCTCCTCCGCAAGTTGCATGATGGCATCCATGTCGCAGGCGACACCCGCATAATGAACGACGACGATGACCTTCGTATGCCCGTTGATGAGCGGACGGATGGTATCAACGGTGATATTGGGATTGTCGGCACCACTGTCGGCAAACACGACCTTGGCACCCTCACGGAGGAAGGCGATGGCAGACGACACGAAGGTATAGGACGGTACGATGACCTCGTCACCCGGTTTCAGCTCACAGAGCATGGCACACATCTCCAGCGCATCAGTTCCTGAGGTGGTGAGGAGACATTTCTTAAAGCCATAACGTTCCTCGAAGAAAGCATGGCACTTCTTGGTGAAATCGCCATTTCCCGACATCGTCATCGAGCCACACACCACTTTCATATAATCGAGTTCACGACCCGAACAGTAAGGTTTATTAAATGGAATCATGGTTTTCTATGTAATTTTTGGCAAAATTACGAAGAAAAAATGAGAAATGTGAAATGAGAAATAAGAAATTTAAATGAAGGAATGAGGAAATGATAAAAAAGTTGTACTTTTGCAGTTGGATATGAAAAAAGAGACGATAGGAGAGGTGATGCGGTTCGGCATTGTGGGGGTAATATCCACAGCACTGCACTACGGTATCTATTGGGTGCTGCAACACTGGATAGAGGTGAATATCGCCTATACCATCGGTTATGGACTGAGTTTCCTGGTGAACTACTACCTGACGGCTCATTTCACGTTCCATGAGAAGGCGACGAAGAAGAACGGAATCGGTTTCGGTGGTGCCCACCTGTTTAACTACTGTCTTCAGATTGCCCTGCTGAATTTCTGGCTGTGGGTCGGACTAAGCAAGGAGGTTGCCCCATTAGGAGTCTATGCCATTGCCGTTCCCACCAACTTCCTCCTCGTCCGTTTTGTCTTCAAGCATTTTAAACATGATGAATAAAATTCGAGAATTCTTCTCAAAACCGTTTTTCAGCGACTATCGCACGCTGTTCGGGTTATGGATGCTGTTGCCCATTATCATGTGGCTGACAAAGATGACGCGTGCCAACAACTACGACATCTATCGTGGTTCGTTCTGGAATGCGGTACGAGGGTGGAACCTCTACATGCCGAATCCTGCGGAGTATGCTGACAGCCATCACTATGGTCCGCTGTTCTCCTTGTTGTTCGCACCCTTTGCCATCGGTCCTAAATGGATAGGACTGCTGTTGTGGGGTATCGCCTTGACCCTGTTCCTTTACTGGGCTATCCGCAAGTCACAATTCACGAAATACCAGCAGGTGTTCATCCTGTGGTTCTGTGCCCATGAGATGCTGACGGCACTCTTTATGCAGCAGTTTAATATCGCCATTGCAGCCACCATCCTGCTTGCCTACTACCTCATTGAGAAGGAGAAAGACTTCTGGGCAGCGTTCTTTATCATGTTGGGTACTTTTGTGAAGGCATATAGCATTGTAGGACTCGCCTTCTTATTCTTCTCGAAACACAAGGGGAAGTTGATTGGCGGACTGCTGTTTTGGGCAGTGATCATGTTCGTGGCACCAATGCCTTTCTTCCATGGATGGGACTATATTGTCAGCCAGTATCATGAGTGGTACCTCTCCTTGGTTGAGAAGAACTCGCTGAACGCAGGCTCTATCATGCAGAATATCTCCCTGCTAGGGATGGTACACCGTGTGACAGGCTTGCAATTCAGCAACCTCTGGTTAATCATCCCCGGTATGGTGCTGTTTGCCCTACCTTATCTACGTATTGACCAATATAAAAATGTAGCTTTCCGGCAGACCCTGCTTGCGTCAGTGATGATGTTCATCATCCTATTCTCCACGGGCAGTGAGTCAAGTGGCTATATCACCCCGTTCATCGGTATCGTCATCTGGTATACGGCAGTACCTTGGCAGCGCAACGGATGGGACATCTTCCTGTTGGTGTTCGCCTTCATTCTGTCGAGCATGTCGCCCAGCGACCTCTTCCCTGCCTATCTGCGTAAGGAGTTTGTACAGCCCTATGCCCTGAAGGCACTACCCGTCACCATTATCTGGTTGAAACTTTGTTACGAAATGCTTACAAAAAATTATGGAAATATCAGTCATTAGTCCAGTATATGGAGCACCGACCCTGTTGCACGAATTGGTGCGGCAGATAGAGGAGACCGTCAGTAAGTTGACCGCAGAGTATGAGATTATCCTTGTGGAAGATCATAGTCCCGACAACAGCCGGGAGATTATCACCGAAATCTGTGAGAAGAACAAAAGGGTGAAGGGCGTGTTCCTCAGCAGGAACTTCGGACAGCAGTATGCGCTGAACGCTGGTTTCGACCTGTCGACGGGCGATTATGTGGTGACCCTCGACTGTGACCTGCAGAACCCACCCGCACAGATCAAAGACCTCTACGAGAAAATCAAAGAGGGGTACGATATCGTGTTCGCATCGAGACAGAACCGCCCAGACAACTTCTTCATGACGCAGGGGTCGCACCTGTTTAACAAACTGATGGGATTCCTCACAGACACCAAACAAGACGAGGCGGTCGCTGAGTTTGCCATCTACCGCAGGAAAGTGGTGGATGCCATGGCTGAGATGGGTGACTACCGCCGCTACTATCCGCTGATGAACCAATGGGTGGGTTTCAAAACGGCAAAAGTAATGGTCAACCATGACGAGCGGACGGACGGTAAAGAGTCGTCATACTCCATGCGCAAGCGTATCGACCTTGCCGTGACGACCGCTGTGTCGTTCTCCACGAAGTCGTTACGACTAATTGTCTATTTCGGAGTGCTCATCACCTTCTTCGCCATCATCCTCGCCCTCATTCTTACCATCAAGACCTTGGTGATGGACACGAGGGTCAGCGGATGGGTGACCCTGTTCGTCTCCATGTGGTTTATCGCCGGTATCCTTGTCACAGTGATCGGTGTCGTTGCGGTATACATCGGCAACATTTTTGATGAGGTGAAGCACCGTCCGTCCTATATTATTGATGAGAAACTGAATTTCGAATGAGCAAAAAGATCTTTGAGAACAAGTATTTCTGGTGGGGACTGGGACTCGTCATCGTCCTCATCGCTACCTCCGTGGAGGTTTTCCGTGGCAGGAACACCAATTATTTTGACTATCAGGACTCCACCCGAATGTTCTGGGAGGGACTGAGTCCCTATAACTTAGAGTATGCACAGGCACACCAGATATATTTCCTTTACTCCCCTGTGTTCAGTGTTCTCTTCGCTCCCATCTTCTTTCTGCCATGGTGGTTAGGACCCTATATATGGAACATCGGCAACTACACCCTTTTCTCACTTGCCATCAAATGGCTGCCCCAGCAACTGGAGAAATACAAGCTCTATATCTTCATTTTTCTGTTGTCGGTAGTGCTGCAGACCGTGTTCTGCTATCAGCATAACATCATCGTCGCATATATCTATATCTTCGCCTTCATCCTGCTGGAGCGAGGAAAAGGTTTCTGGGCAGTCTTCCTCATCATGCTGTCAGCAACAACGAAGATATACGGTGCCGCCGAGCTTGCTATCCTATTCTGCTATCCCAAGACATGGCGCAACTTCGGGTATGCCGCACTCTGCGGGGCTTTCTTCCTGCTGCTGCCTGCCATTAATACCAACTTCGACAATGTCTTTGTGCTCTACCAGCAGATGTTTGACATGATAGCGGCTCATCATAGTGATTCCGATTTCACAGGAATCCTGTTTGCACGAGGGCTGAAACCCTTCCTGCTGCCCAACTACCGTCTGGTGCAGCTAACGACGATGGGCATCCTCGCTGTCCTTTTCTTCTGGCGTTATAAACGATGGAGCGACTTCCGCTTCCGGGTACGGGCATTAGGGGTACTGACAGGGTTTATGATACTCTTCAGCGACTGTCCCGAGACCCACACCTATATCATCACCTTCCCCTTCTACGCCATGGCTTTCTGGTTGCAGGAAAAGCGGACGTGGTTAGACTGGACACTGTTCTGGTCGTTGGTGGTGAATTTCTGTATTCTGCCTACCGATGTGCTCTGCCCCGCCTGGTTGCATAACTTCGTTCACCGCACGTTCTGGCTGGATGTATATACGTATTTCTTCTGCTGGCTGAGAATGATATGGTTGGCAGTGGGACCGGAAATAGAAATGAAGGGAATGAAAGAAATGAAAGGAATGAGTCATCGACGAAGTCGCTTTTACAAAGAGCGAAGCTCGACTAAAAGAAATGAAAATGAAGAAATGGGGAAATGAGGATATGGCTATGAGATTGAAAAGGAGATATATTATATACCTATTATTGCTGTTGCCATTGGCAATACAGGCACAAAAGGTGCCGGCATCGCATACCTTTACGGTAAATGGTGTACGGTTTAAGATGAACTTCGTGCAGGGCGGTACCTTTATGATGGGAGCATTGCCGAACGACGCACTTGCTGATGCCGACGAGGTGAGACACAAAGTGCGGGTGTATAGTTTCTATATCGGTGAGACAGAAGTGACCCAAGCCTTATGGGAGGCTGTGATGCCCAAGAACCGTTCGAAACAGAAGGGTGCCGACCGACCTGTGGAGTATGTCACATGGGAACAATGTCAGGAGTTTGTCGCACGGCTTAACCGACTGACTGGCAAACATTTCCGTCTTCCCACAGAGGCAGAGTGGGAATATGCCGCACGAGGAGGACGGAAGTCGAAAGGCTATCTCTATGCAGGCAGCAACAATCCTGATGAGGTCGCCTATACCTTGACCTATGACTTTGACGACCACCACAAATCTGTAGGTCGTTTAAAACCAAACGAGTTAGGACTCTATGACATGTCGGGTAATGTCTGGGAGTTCTGCCAAGACTGGTACAAGAAGACCCCAACGGGTAAATCCTCCAGCAGTTTCCACGTCATCCGTGGTGGTTCCTACGACTGTGACGCTCGTTACAGCCGTGTCACTAACCGTTTCATGTATGACGTTCGGCGCAGGAGAATGGAAGTAGGATTCAGATTAGTATTATCGATACAATAACGAAGCACCTACTTCTTATTCATATACTCCGGGAAGGTAAGTGACCAGCGTGAGCCACCCCATTGCTTGCAGAGTGTGTCGTAATCAGCCAGTTTACTATAGCGCAATGCTTTCTGCAACCAAGGGCGACGGATCTTATCCTTGACGAAATTACCATAGATCTCAAACTCGGAAAAAGCGGATGGAGTAGCCAGGCTACGGTCATAACTCTCTATGGCGGCATCGAGCCAAGGCTTCCCCCACCGTTTGCTAATCGTTTCCTGCAACACCTTCAGCTGTTCTTTGTCAAACAGCATTTTATGGTCAACATACGACAGATTGTCTAATTGTAGCTCAGGAAGGAAACGATGGAGGTGGTCAATGATAGGCTGATGGTATTCGTATGTCTGATAAAAAACTGTCTTGCTGTCTTCTGTCAGGAACACATGCGGACGGATGAGCACATGGTCGGCATCTATACACAGGTAGTACCTACATGTTCCCACCTTGCCGCTGAGTTTCAGCAACTGCTGGAAGAACCATCCACTGCGGTCTTTGATGGTGCCATCAGACCAGTTCACCTTCAGGTTGATCTCCTTGGGATTAAAACCGAACACCGTTGACTCATCAACAAACACGAGTCCGTTCTCCTGACAAAACTGAATGACCTCGTCCTGTGGTGGAGCCACGATATAAATATCCTTGATAGGATGAGGAACACAATGACGGATACCTTCCAAGCATAAAGGGAAGATACGCAGGTCTTTTGCCACTAAGGGTATTACGACATCAATAGGTTCCTGTGACGGTTTCAGTTCTGGGAAATGACGCCATGCAAATAGGCGGTAGCGGATTTTACGTATTTGCGACATAATTTATAATGATTTTAAGATTTCTGACAATACATGTTCTAAAGCTCCGGGCTTGTTTCTCTCAATCTTGACACTATGAAGTAATCCTGCATTCCTTCCAGCCTCAACATCAGCATCACTGTCACCTATCATGACAGATTGTGACAAGTCGATATGGTAATCGGAGGCGGCTTTCAAGAACAGACCTGCTTTCGGCTTCCTGCAGTCACAGTTGATTTTATATTCAGGTCTTTCTCCTTCAAACCCTTTATCCGGATGATGAGGACATACATAAATGCCATCCACAAAGGCACCAGACTTACCTAAATCTGTTTCCATCTTATCATGTATCATCCTCAAATCTTCCCAATCGCAGTCACCACGTGCAATGACTGGTTGGTTGGTGACCACAATAGTCAGGTATCCGGATTTGTTGATCAACTTGATGGCATCTTCCACTTGTGGAATTAACTCAAACTGCTCTGCTTTGGTAAGGAAACCAACATACTGATTAATGGTGCCGTCACGATCGAGAAACACAGCTTTCTGAGGATGCTTTAGATTGCGTGCCCTTACTTTTCCTTTCTCTATATCTTCCTCCACCTCATAAAATCTGTCAGGAGTACCCATGTCTTTGATATATTCTGTCGTATCATAAGCAAAAATCCTCCCACTATTGATGTGAGGTTTAAGGACATCCCTGTCAAGGTCTATCTTATCAGGATTCTCCGGATGACGGGGGACATAGCTCTTAGCCACTTCCTGAAGTAATAATGGGGATATTATCTCTATCCCGGCATTCACGCGATTCTGATAGTATAAACGCTCGTCTTCTTTGTTCATCCACTGTTTCACACAATGAGTATCTACAGGAAGTCCGCCAACGGTCTGCGGCGGAAGAATCTCCGTAACGAGCAGTGAACTGTCATAAGGATGCCCATTAGGGTGGGTCATCAAACTCGCCCAGGCATGTTTTTTAAAATGGAAATCGATGAACCGGTTGAAGTCCACGTCAAGGACAACATCCCCGCACATCAACAGGAAATCCTCTGTCAGCTGTGACATCTTAAACAAAGCGCCGGCAGTCCCTAACGGTGTAGACTCTACAAAATAACTGATGCTCACTCCAAACGAAGAACCGTCTCTGAAGTATTCCTGAATCACTTCCCCCAAATGACCTATGACGAGAATGATGTCAGTAAGACCACAAGCCCTCAGGTTTTCTATCTGCCATTGTAGGATAGGCTTACCCCCTATCTTTATCATCGGCTTAGGCACGTCATTCTTTATACTGGCAATGCGTGTGCCCTTTCCACCTGCCATAATCACCACTTTCATCCCTCACCAAAGAATTTATCTTCCAACATCATACAAATACTATGGTACACAGGTAGGTGCAGTTCCTGAATCTTAAACGTCTCTGTCTCAGGAACTCGGATGCAGACATCGGCAAAATCAGCCAATCGGCTATTAAGTCGACCAGTAAGTCCAATCACTTTAAGTCCCTTTGCCTTTGCCGTTATCGCCGCATAAAGTATATTCTTGCTGTTGCCCGATGTGGAAATACCCAAATACACATCTCCGGCTTTTCCATAACCATTGATTTGCTGGGCAAACACCAATTCTGGCAGCGAGTCATTCATGAAGGCTGTCGTCAGCGAAGAATGTCCTGTTAGGGAGATAGCAGGTAATGCACCCTGCAGGTTCTCAGCCAAGATAGCACCCATTTCCTCGTCAATGCTTTTTAAAGACTCTGCCTGATTAGCATAAACCTTTCTCTTCAACCTGAACTCTTTCATCAACTCACCCACGATATGCTCGGAATCGGACGCAGAGCCACCATTACCCGACACTAACAGTTTCCTGTCTTTAAGATAGGCATCCTCTATCAGGTCGTATGCCTGTTTGATACTCTCCCTACAGACAGCCAGCTGTGGATATCTTTCTATCAACAAACAAAGAATATGTTCTTGTCTTGCCTCCATTACATTACTTGTTATTTTGAATGAGCATTCTCACATACAGTTTCATCTTCTCCTCATTCCCTTTCGTAATCTCAGAAATCAGGTTTAGCTGTCCCTCGGCAAAAGTGTGGAACTGGAACTTCTCCCTCAGCGACTCTGGCATCTCTATCAATTTGATATACTCCGCTGGGGTCTTGGCTGCTACAACACCCTCTTCTATGAGTGTTTCAACCACAATCTCAGCTACACGACGGTGGGAGATGGGATGATTGCCACCAAGATTATATATCCCGTTCTCAAAATTGTCATACATCATCGCATTGTACATCACCTCTGCCACGTCATCTACATAAACATGGTCGCGTACTATCTCATCCTTGAACAAGTCAATATATCCTTGTTCTCGCATCATTTTGTAGAAGCGGTAAGCGATATTAGCGTTCTTTCCTTTATGAAACTCTCCCCAGCCAAAGACATTAAAGAAACGGAAGCCTATCACTTTTACGTTTTTGAACTTCTCCTTATTGCCGTCGGTATACTTGTCGAAGAGCCATTTCGACCATGCGTAAATATTGTGAGGAAGCAAATAGTCCAATCCTCCATCCTGATGCTGTTTGTTGCCATAGACAGCGGAAGAGGAGGCATATACAAAAGGTACATGGCGTTGGACGGCAATATCGCAGTACATCTTGGAAAACTCATAGTTCATCACCATCATCACCTTTGGATCATTCTCCAAGACATCGGCATTGGCACCAATATGGAAGATACCCTGGATATCATCAACATCTTCCAACGCTTCCCGGACACATGCCAAACCGTCAGAGTAGTCGATATAGTCTGTAAACTGCAATCCTAAAAGATTAGGCATCTTTGCCTCGTCATAGTTGTCTATGATAATCACATCACTGATGCCATTCTCATTCAGTTTTCTCACTACATTGGAACCAACGAAACCGGCTCCCCCCGTTACGACATAACTCATAAGCTGTTAAATTTTTATTTCTTTCCTAGGGATATACACTATGGGATTATAATGAATCACTGTTGATCCTTCATTCTCCAATTCAAAAGGAACGTGCATCAGTTCATGCAAAGCATTAATTACATGCTCCTGTTTCTCTTTTTCAACGTAGAACAACAAGAACCCGCCTCCGCCAGCTCCTAACAATTTACCTCCTAAGGCACCAGCTTTAATACCCCGCTCATATAATTCATCAATGGTATTGTTGCTAATCTTACTGCCAGTACCCCTCTTTAACTTCCAAGAGTAATCCAACAATCTCCCAAAGTCATTGATATCTGCATGGCTGTCCTCCAAGATGGATTGTGCATCATTGACCAGACTCAGCATCTCCATCAGCTGTTTTCTTTTGTCATGTTGCTGATTGATGGTATCTTGTTGTATCTCGGAGGAGAAACGCGAAATACCAGTAAAAAAAAGCATCAGATTTTCATCCAATATTTTCTTACGATCAGGACGGATAATAATAGGGACAACCTTGAAAGTGTTGTTCTCAAAATCAATCCTGTTTAATCCTCCGTAGGCAGCGGCTATCTGGTCTTGCCATCCACCAGACTCCTGGCAAAGGGTACGTTCCAGATATATCGCATCTTCGGCAAGTTTTCGCTTACCAACATACTTCCCTTTCAGGGAATAGAAAGCATTAAGCATTCCAACAGCAAAAGTACTGCTTGTCCCTAACCCCGTCCGTGCGGGGAGATCTCCTTCATACGTCAACCGGATTTCATGAATATCCAACATCCGCATTGCCTCACGTATGGCAGGATGTTCTATGTCATTGATATCATTAACACGCTCAAACTTGCTGTATACCAATTCTGAATAGTAAGGCATAAAAGGAGGGAGATGTCTGACGTTGACATAACAGTACTTGTCAAATGTCGTTGATATAACAGCACCGCCATATTCATTGAAGAAAGACGGAATATCCGTGCCTCCACCAAAGAAAGACATCCGGAAAGGTGTTTTCGTGATGATCATAATGCTATCGCTTTTATCAAGTTATACCATATTCTGAAACCAAAATGCAAACAAGCGGAAACCATCCTCCGTCATCTGTGACTCATCAGCCGTATCCATGCGATAAAGGGGGATGTCCCGGTACATGGCAGCCACTAATGAGAAGGTACTTGGAGGGCCTATCAGATAATCGCATTCAGAAAGCATGAACAAATCCTCGGGAGCACTTCCTCCTAAGCAGTGGATATGGGCTTTTTGACATAACTGTTGGAAACGTTCTTCCTTCACCGACGGGTCGTTGGTGGAGAGGTAAACATGAACCGACCTGTCCCGATGCATCTCCACAAAGCGGTTGATATATGCAGCATAAATCTCATCAGAATAAAAGAATTGTCCATTACGCCATTTGTCATAGTCTCCACGACGGATGTGAACTCCCAGACGGAGAGTAGAGAGTGGAGAGTTAAGGGTGGAGGGTTTCTCTGCCTCCTGCATTTTCGTTTTGACAGGAGCGGTATACTGCTCGTCCAGTGTGAAGAGGTCAACAATTTCTTCGCGATATTTCAAGAAGAGGTCGTAGTAGCGCACGAACCAACCACTGACTACGATATGCCGATGCTTCATCATTTTACGTTCTAATGCTTCACGGTCACAGTCACGACGTTTGAAACTCGCAGTGGGAAGGATTTTGAGTGCAGCAAGATATTTTGCCACAAGATACCAACCAAAGCCAGTAAGGTTTGTGTGACATATCTTAAAATACTGGTATTTATAACTGAAGCGCATAGAAATGACTTTACGACCATGCTCCCTTCCCCATGCGTAGACATGGGCATATTGCAACAAATTGTTACACATCTGGGACTTATCTCTAGCAAATATCATAGGGCAGAATTGGTTATTTCAAAATATTTCTTGAGGACAAGCAGAGAGATGAGTTCCTCACGACTCTTGTCCTGAAACTGAGCAACATACTCATGAGCATGTTGTATGATAGCCTCCGCCTCTTCTGGATGGTCGATGAAATAATGCAACCGCTCCTCCAAGTCAGAGAAATCCGGTTTCACCTCAATATAATGATAGTTGGGAATAAGTGTTCCCTCCATAAACCATGTCTCGCACGTCAGACGGGGAGTAACGGCAATAGAGTTGGAAGACATCACCCATTTCAGATTCGAGGCAACATCATTCCCTTCGAGAGACATCACAAACTTATAGTCGAGATGCTCCCCTATCGTCATCTTCTCACGCTGCCATTCAGGATGCCCGTCTATATAGTCAATAGAGGCGGCATCCACCATCGGATGACCAAACCAACGATTCATAAAGACCATCCGATTGGGTTTCACATTCCCATCCTTGGGATTCCCCACATCTCCACGAAAGATAGCAACATCTCGCTTCTCACGCCAAGGTTTACGGTCATCAACAAATAGGAAATGGCGGACTCGGTTAAGTTTCAGCAATATCGAGCACTGGTTATTATCTCCAATGGGACGGCTTTTCAAAATGGTAGGTAATGTCTGTAAATCAGACACGTCACCAGGTTTCAAAATCCATCGCGCTTGCGGGTCAAAATAGCGTGCCGATGCCATCGCATCGAAATAGTATGCCTTGGGATGGATGACAGGTTGCTCCGCAATACTGAATGACTGCTGGCAGAACATCTCCTTGTCATACTGCGTCTCCGAAGACAGTTTACAGTAATATCCTGCACGCCGCATAATCTCTTCACGATCATTTCGCTTCTCCAACTGTTTCCACTTACCCTTGAGCATCCTTTGCATTATCCACGAAGGGATACACTGCTGCAGATAAGCTTTGGCAAAGAACTTCATCTTACTGTTCTTGCCACTATGCAACATATAGTACAACTTTCGCTTATTGGTCATGCTCATCTCTTATGACTGCAAAATTACTGTTTTTCTGTCAATTCGGCAAAATTTGACCTAATTATTTGCTCATTCACCATGAATTAACTACCTTTGTGGCATTAAACTGCATGCTAATGAAATTCCTGTACTATCTTCTGATGACAGTATGCTACCCTATCTCACTGTTACCTTTCTGGGTGCATTATCTTTTTGCAGACGTACTATACCTGTTGATTTATTACGTAGGAAGATACCGTGTAAAGGTAGTGAGAAAAAACCTAAGAAGTGCATTCCCTGAGAAGTCAGAAAAAGAGTTACGGCATATTGAAAAGGATTTCTACCAGTGGTTCTGCGATTATATCGTAGAGAGCATGAAACTGTTGACCGTCAGCGACAAGAATATCAAGAGGAGAATGGTGTTCAAAGGGACGGAGCAAATAGAGCAGTGTGTGGCAGAAGGGCTATCCATCGGAGTCTATTTGGGACATTACTGCAACTGGGAATGGATCACATCACTACCCCTGTGGATTACGCCCAAGGTACAGTGCGCACAAATATACCATCCGATTGAGAACAAAGGGATTGACCAACTCTTCCTTCGTCTGCGCCAGCGACAAGGTGCCATCTGCATTCCCATGGCAGACACCCTTCGCAAGATTATCGAGTTCAAGAAAGAAGGTCAACTCTTTATAATCGGTTATATCTCCGACCAAAAGCCCAATTGGTTCAATATCCATCACTGGGTCGATTTCTTGCACCATGATACTCCCGTGCTGACGGGCGCCGAACGTATCATGCGGAAGTTCAACCATGCCGTGTTCTACGCCGACGAACGTCGTATACGCCGTGGGTATTATGAGGTAGAATTCAAACTTATCACCCGTGAGCCTCAGCAGCTAGAAGACTTTAAGTTGACGGATATCTATTACCAGATGTTGGAAAAGAGCATTCAAAGAGCACCTGCCTTTTGGTTATGGAGTCATGATCGCTGGAGTCGTACCCGTGAGGAGTTTGACAGACGTTTTGAGGTTGTCGACGGAAAAGTGATAGCCAAGACAACCCATTAAGGTTTCAGCCGGTCTTGCGTCATCCGCTCCATATATTGCTGGATGATAGCCTTTAACTCTGTCTCAAGTGAAGAGTGAAGAGTGAAGAGTGAAGAATTTTCTTCCACCAATGCTTCTACAAGCAGGTTGTGTTGCAGCAGAGAGTCTTGCAGACTGTATAAACCCTTTGATTTAGTACCATCGAACTGGAGCACATAACCTTTTTTCACGTATTGATATATGCCATTTAGATAATTCACCGCCCAAGTATCTTCCTTGGGAGTATTGAGCACGTCGATGCCAAAGCCGAAATAAGGCTTGGAGTAGCCCAACTTTCCAAGAATGGTAGGCAGGATATCAATCTGCTGCGCTATCTTATCCTGTATCTCACCACCCTCCACACTTGGGTCGTAAATAATAATCGGTGAGCAGAAACCTCCTAAGTCTGTCTGATATTCTGCATGGTCACTCATATTAGTATGGTCGCTGGTCAGAACAAAAATGGTATTCTTGAACCAAGGCTGTTTACTCGCCGTCTCAAAGAACCTGCCGATAGCCATATCGGTATAGCGAATACATTTCTGTATCGCCAGATGTTCCTCTGGGAACTGTTGTTTGTATTTCTCTGGTACAACAAAAGGATGATGACTGGAGGCAGTGAAGACAGCTGTCATAAATGGTTCTTTCATCTGGGTCATCTGTTCAGCATAGTACTGCAGGAAAGGCTCGTCCCATATTGCCCAGGTACCATCGAAATCATTCGTTCCTTTTGCCGCCTCATACTCTGTACGCCCATAATAGTGCTGGAAGCCCGTTTTCTGAGCAAAGGCCTGGAATCCCATAGACCCGTTCTCGGCACCATGGAAGAAGGCTGTCTCATAACCCTCAGCAGCCAATATTCCTGCAAGTCCTGTATAGTCGTTCATCGAAGAAGGAGTGAGGATAAACGGTTCGACGAACATGGGGATACTTGACAACACGCTGGGCATACCGTCGATACTCTTACGACCATTACAGAAAGAATAACGGAATGTTATGCTCTTACTGATAAGGGCATCGACATAAGGGGTATAGCCTTTGTACTGGCTATTCTCCAAAGTTTTGTTTAAGGCTCCGATATACTCTCTGCCAAAGCTCTCAACGATCAGGATGACTACGTTCTTTTTTTCTATAGGGACTATAGTATCTATAGGGGCTATAGTGTGGATAGGAGAATAAATTCGTGTCATTTCCTCCTCACTATCGAAATAACGAGGAACAACGAAGACACTCTTGCCGATGGTACGGATGAGTGAGAAGGGAGTATTTAATACCAATGCTGCATCAACAGGACGTGAAGCATATTGATTGGCATTTGAGATAGTGATAGGTCGCACGGCAGTTGTAAACCCTCCACGCATACCTGCGACACAGAAAGGAGCGATGAGTAGCAGAGAAAGAAAACAGACTGCCGCATAACGCCATTTCTTTTGTATCTGCCAGACATTAATCCGAGGCTTGGCATACCCCAGCCACAAGGCAGTCATTACCACCAGAAAGAGTAATACCAAATACCAATGGTTTATGAACTCAACACCAATGACACTTCCCAAATTACCCTCGTTGGAGAACTCCTGGAATACAGTCGTTGTCGTGCGACGCATGGTATATTGGAAATAAACGGCATCTGCCAAGTTGATAGCAAAAGCGAGCCCATTGACTACGATGAAGAGCCACTTACAGAATTGGTGATAAGTCTTGTTTTCCTTCTTGTAAAAAGGAAACAGCATCAACACCACATAAAGCACATTGGTATAGAGAATGGCAGACGTATCGAAAAGTAATCCCCCACGGAAGATATCCCACGAATAGGATAAATAGCCGGTATTCTCACAATAATACACCAACCTTGCAATCTGATAAACCAGATAGACTAACAGTAAGTTCCAAAGGACTGCCAATAAGGGAGAGTATGTCTTTGTCAACCAGTGTCTCATCTTCCTTTCAAGTCTTTCGTAGCCATTTGTAATATTGCTTGCGCTTGTCGAATGAGTCGCTGATAGCCAGGACCTTCTCCTCTCACTACTCTATCACTGATAAAGTCATAGTTCACAAAACTGGTACTGTCCATCATCGTAAACCCATCATCATAGGTATGAATGGCGGCAGGATGCGTATAGGTCTTACTGAGCACATCACGACTAAAGGTATAGGCATCGTGATTAAGTCCCAACTGTCCTAACAAGGTAGCAGGCAGGTCTGTCTGATTACATATCTTCTCAATTCGGCAAGGAGCCTTAACAGCACCACCTACCCATATCATCGGAATATGGTTGAGAAGAGGATTCGACTCGTCTAACCCATCATAAACAATACCATGATCTGGGAGCATTACCACCAATGTGTTCTCCCAAAGTGGTGTTTTCCTTAGTTGCTCGATGAACTTTCCTACGCATTGGTCAAGGTAATAGAATGCATTAAGCACCTCATCATCGAAATGATGAATAGGCACATCCCAGGGCACATGACTGCTCAACGTGGAGTAACCGATAAGGAAGGGCTGTCGCATGGTAGTCGTCAACTTGTTGAGTGTCTCGAAAGTGATATCGTCACGAACACCCCATTTGGCAGAGGTTTGCTCCTCTCGCGTATAGTCTTCCTTCCATGTCAAATTAGCGAAACCACCAGAAACGAGATAACCGCGCATATTGGTGAAGTTGATATCCCCACCATATAAATAATGTGTCGAATAACCTCGTTCTTGCTGTAGTGTACGTGCGATATTAGGAAGTGTACGAGACTTGGATGGAATCTTCATCACTGACATGGTGGGGAAAGAAGGATAACCACTCCATGTGCATACCGTCCCACGATCTGTACGCCAACTATTAGCATAGCAATTCGTAAAATAAACACCCTCTTTGGCAAGACGATTGAGATTGGGGGTAATATCTGACCGCCCACTAATCTCTGTAAACTGTCCACCGCAACTTTCTAGAAGTATGACGATAATATTAGGATGTTGAGTAGTCAATAACGTATCTGAGTCAATGCTCTTGGTGTTATAAAGCTCATTGAAAATCTTCTCACACTCCTGATCATCCATAAAATGATAGACCACATTGTTGCTTGCCGTCTTCTCTAAAGAGGCAAAGAAAGAAAAGAAAGGATTGACAGCCGAATGATTCAAAAACTGGTTCTGCGAATAATAGACCTGTCCGATATTCGTCGTCGACTCATCTAACCCACCCCGTATACCGATAACGATAAAGGGTATGAGCAGAATGGCAAACAGGGTGGCTATTAGTTTTGATCTGTTTGATGCTAACTTACATTGCAAGCAAAGAGGAGTCAGTTTGTCGTAGACCCAATAAATAACAACACCACAAAGTATCCAGCAAATCAGTCGGAGAATCAGATACCAGACACTGACACTTGCCATTGCCTCAGTGGGTGTCTCCAAATACGACAAGCAAGAGGCGTCCAGTTTGAACTGCCAAAACTCATAAAGACTGGTGTCCGCAACAAAGGCAAGTGGTAGGAGAATGGCTATCGTGACATACCAAATTCTAAATACCCATTTGGGGATTCGTATCCATAAAGAGAGGATGACTAGAATGAATGGAATGGAAAAAAGGTAGAGAGAAGTACTGAGGTCCAACGACGCACCATGTCTAACGACCTGTAGGATATCGATAAAAGAAAAGTCATGGTTGCTCTGATTGTAGAGCATAAAGAATATTTTAGCAACAACAAAGAAGAAGAGCGTTGCCACATAGAAATTCAACAAGTATAGTACTCTTTGTCTCATAGACTCTGCATATCGTTCAATTTCTTATAATATCCATCGATATTCAACAACTCATCATGTGTACCGCGCTCTACAATCTGTCCATCATGAAGTACGCATATCTCATCAGCATTCTTGATGGTAGAGAGACGGTGTGCAATGGCGACGGTTGTACGTGTTTTCATTAGTCGCTCCAACGCATCCTGTACGAGTCGCTCACTCTCTGTATCCAAGGCAGAAGTAGCCTCATCGAGGATGAGGATAGGAGGATTCTTCAGAATAGCACGAGCAATAGACACACGTTGGCGCTGCCCACCACTCAGACGACCGCCACGGTCTCCGATATTGGTGTCAAACTGGTGCTCACTCTGCATGATAAAGTCGTACGCATTAGCAATCTTTGCAGCCTCTGCAATCTGCTCGTCCGTCGCACTGTCCACCCCAAAGGAGATGTTATTCTTGAAAGAGTCATTAAACAAGATCGCTTCCTGATTGACGTTTCCTATCAATTGACGTAAGTCTTGAATACCTAAATCCTTCACGTTGACCCCATCAATTAAGACCTCTCCCTCCTGCACGTCATAATAACGAGGAATTAAGTCAACCATCGTAGACTTACCACTACCGCTCTGTCCAACGATAGCGATTGTTTTTCCTTTAGGAATCACAAGATTAATATGACGCAAAATCCATGTCTCACCATAACGGAAAGACACGTCACGGAACTCTATCTGATGCTCGAATGAGGCGAGATGTTTCGGCTGTGCAGGCTCTTTGATGGTGTTCTCTGCCATCAGTATCTTGTCGATACGCTCCATGGAGGCAAGACCCTTCGGAATATTATATCCTACCTTCGACACCTCTTTCAATGGATTGATAATAGAATAGAGAATCACCATATAATAAATAAAGGTGGGACCAGAAAGACTGTGGTTGTTTAATACCAGTACGCCACCAAACCACAGAACGATGACAATCATACAAGTGCCTAAGAACTCTGACAAAGGGTGTCCGATATTCTGTCGGATGTTCACTCTCATAATATCATTACGATAGGTGGAATTGATGGTATTGAACTTATCACGCATCTTATCCTCCGCACAGAATGCCTTGATGATACGGAGTCCGCTCAATGTCTCATCCACCACACTCATGGTATCACTCCAAAGCGACTGCGCTTTGATACTCTGTGCCTTCAGCTTACGACCAATCCATCCCATGAACCAGCCAATGGCAGGAATAATGACTACTGAAAAGAGGGTGAGTTGCCACGAAATTATTATCAAGGTAGTGAAATAGGAGATAATCAGAATGGGGTTCTTGAACATCAGGTCGAGGGATGACATGATACTCGTCTCCACCTCCTGTACATCACCTGTCATACGAGCGATGATATCCCCTTTCCGCTCTTCCGTAAAGAAACCTAAGGGTAAACTGACTATTTTGTTATACAGCTGATTGCGCATATCTCGTACCACACCTGTACGGATGGGGACCACACTCGACGCAGCAAGGAAATAAGCAAAGGTCTTCAGAAGGGTCGCAACTATTAAGAAAATACCAATAAACAACAAGGTCGTCGTTGACCCTACATCTGTGATAAAGTAATTGATGTAATAATAAATATTATTGATCAGCACATCCTTAAAACTACCGTCACTCCACTCCATCAAGGAAGTGACCACCACCTGGTCACCTGTCTTGAACAGGATCTGCAAAATAGGTATCAGAGCTGCAAAAGAGAAGATATTCAGTAATGCCGACAACAGGTTGAAGATAATCGACAATGCCACATATTTCTTATAAGGCATCACAAAACGCCTTAGAACTTGCATAAACTCTCTCATACCTCTTCGCCAAATAAAGTTGCACTAGTACTATTCGTTATCCTCACACGTACCGTCTCACCAATATGATGACTGCCTTTGTCGAAGACAACCATCTTATTCTGTTCAGTACGACCGCAGAGTTGACTGCGACTACGCTTGGAGAAGCCTTCCACCAACACCTCGAACTCCTTGCCCTCATCCTTTTTATTTTGCTGGGCAGAGATTTCTGTCTGTAAGGCTATTAACTCGTTTAAACGACGTATCTTCTCCTCTTCCGGTACATCATCCGGTAAATGCTTAGAGGCATAAGTCCCTGGACGCTCGGAATATTTGAACATAAAGGCAGAGTCATACCCCACCTCACGCATCAAATCCAAACTGAGCTGATGATCTTCCTCTGTCTCCGAATGATATCCCACGAAGATATCCGTAGAAAGTCCACAATCAGGAATGATGCGACGGATAGCTGCTACACGGTCCAGATACCACTCTCGAGTATATTTCCGATTCATCAATTTCAAGATTCTGTCGGATCCACTCTGTACAGGAAGATGGATATGCTTACATACATTGGGCATCTCTGCGATCACCTGCAATGTCTCATCGCTCATATCCTTGGGATGAGAGGTAGTGAAACGTACTCGCATCTCAGGGACTTCCTCAGCGACTCTGCGCAACAGCTGTGGGAAGTCAACTATGAACTCTGAACTCTGAACTCTGAACTGATAACTATTCACGTTCTGTCCCAAGAGTGTCACTTCCTTAAATCCCCTGTCCCGTAAATCACGGACTTCACGAAGAATGCTTTCGACATCCCTGGAGCGCTCACGACCTCGGGTATAGGGTACAATACAATAATGGCAGAAATTGTTACAGCCACGCATGATGCTCACATAGCCCCCAATCTTATGCCCCAAGCCAATACGCTGAGGGACGACATCTTTATATGTCTCAGAAGTCGACAGTTCTATATTCATCGCCTTGTGACCTGTCTCTGCCTGTGCTATTAAGTCGGGCAGAGTAAGATAGGCATCAGGACCTGCCACCAGGTCACAATGGTGATTCTCAAGTAGGTCTTCCTTTACCCGCTCTGCCATACAACCCAAGACACCGATAATGAGAGGATGCTTGCGACGAAGGGCATTCAAAGCCTCTAAGCGGTGATAAATCTTCTGCTCTGCATTGTCGCGTACCGAACAGGTATTCAAAAAGACAGCATCAGCCTCATCTATATTTTCTGTTGTCTCATAATCTGCCATCTGCATCACGCTTGCCACCACTTCTGAGTCAGCGACATTCATCTGACAGCCATAAGTCTCTATATAGAGTTTCTTCATATTTTTCTTATTTTGCTTGCAAAGTTACTAACTTTTTTGTATTTTTGCGCTGATATTTATGCTAAACTTCAAGAAATGATGAAATTACTACGTATTTTATTCGTCGCCATGGTAGTGATGATGACTACCGGAGCATCAGCACAGACAGTCTATAACAGCAACGGAAGCAGTTGCGGAAAGATTGAGAATAACGGTACTGTCCGCAACAGCAGTGGTAGCACTATCGGACGTATCGACAGTGACGGCACCGTTCGTAATGGTAATGGCAGCAGTATCGGAAAGATAGACCGGGACGGTACCATTCGCAATAGTAATGGCAGCAGTATCGGAAAAGTTGAGAGTAATGGTACCGTACGCAATGGCAATGGCAGTAGCATTGGCAAGATTGAGAGCGATGGCACTGTCCGCAACGGTAACGGTAGCAGTATCGGAAAGGTTTCCGGAGTACCCAAGGAGTGGGCTGCAGCCTATTTCTTCTTTTTCTTTTAAAAAGAATTAAACGAAAGATAGTATTTGATGGAATTGATTAAAGACAAGGAGTTTGGTGGAGAACGGCCGTTATTCACCATTCATGACACACGATTAGAAAATATCACCATTACAGATGGTGAGAGTGGTATCAAACAATGTCAGAACCTGGAAGCGAGCCATTGCCGTTTCTATGGGAAATATCCTTGGTGGCATGTTGACGGCGCATTGATCGAGGATTGTTATTTCGCATTGGATGCACGTTCTGCCATTTGGTATACCAATAACTTAGTGATGCGGCGTTGCCGTATTGACGCTCCTAAGTTCTTTCGCGAGATGAAGAACGTAGAACTGGAGGATGTACAGATATGTGATGCTGACGAGACGTTCTGGAAAGTCGACGGACTGAAACTGAAGAACGTCCAGCTGCATGGTGGAACCTATCCTTTCATGTTCTCTAAGAATATCTATGTCGACGGACTGGAGAGCGACTCCAAGTATGTGTTCCAATATTGTGAGAACGTAGAGATACACCATGCCAAAATCCTCACCAAGGACTCCTTCTGGGAGTGTGAGAATGTCACGATCTATGACTCTGAACTGGATGGAGAATACTTAGCATGGCACTCGAAGAATGTCCGTCTTGTCAATTGCCATCTTGCAGGAGAGCAACTGCTCTGCTATGCTGACAACCTCGTATTGGAGAACTGCACCTTCGATAAGGCATGTGACCGTATCTTTGAGTATTCTACTGTTGAGGCGGACATCAAAGGACATATTGAGCATATTAAGAATCCTACCAGTGGACATATCGTGGCAGACTCTATCGGCTCTGTCACTATCGACGAGAATGTCCGCCAACCCAACAACTGTGTGATTGAGGTGAGAGGTAAGAAATAAGAGGTATGAAATATAACTTCGATGAACTGACTGAGAGACGTGGCACCAGCTGTGTGAAGTGGGATGAGAGTCCTTCTGCGGATGTCATCCCCATGTGGGTAGCTGATATGGACTTTGCGGTGGCACCCGCCATTCAAGAGGCAATTAGGAAACGGGCTGAGCATGGCATCTTTGGCTATACCTATGTTCAAGAAGACTATTACGCAGCCATTATCTCTTGGTTCCTGCGCCGCCATGGATGGAGAATCAAACGGGAGGAGATCCTCTACACTACCAGTGTCATTCCCGCCATGTCATGTGCTATCAAAGCTCTGACCATGCCCGGAGAGAAAGTGCTAATTCTCTCTCCTGACTATAATTGTTTCTTCTCTTCCATCCGAAATAACGGTTGTGAAGTGTCGGAGAGTGTGTTGCGACCAAGCCGCAACACAGAGGAACTGGTTTTTGAGATAGACTGGGAAGACTTTGAGAAGCGATGTGCAGACGAGAAGACCACCGTCTTTCTTCTTTGTAATCCCCATAATCCCACAGGACGAGTATGGACAAGAGAAGAACTGCAGCACATGACAGATATATGCCATCATCATCACGTCCGGATTATATCAGATGAGATTCATTGTGAACTCATCATGCCCGGACAACAGTTCTGTCCGATGGGTACCGTAGATACTGATGCGATTATCCTCAACTCCCCATCTAAGTCATTCAATATCGCAGGACTGCAGGTGGCAAATATTATCTGCAAGGATGCGGAGACTCGCCGTCGAATAGACCGTGCCATCAATATCAATGAGGTATGCGACTTAAATCCTTTTGCCCCTGTGGCACTGAATGCCGCCTATAACGAGAGTGAGGACTGGATTGATGCACTCAACGAATACCTTTGGGACAACTACCAGGCACTCCGATTGTTCTTTGAGAAGGAGCTTCCACACTGTAAAGTCACTTCTCTCGAAGGCACCTATCTTGTCTGGGTAGATGTTACCTGTTATAGTAACAATGTAGAGGAACTCTGCGAGCACCTGCTGACAGAAGGAAAGGTTTGGGTGAATCCCGGTACGATGTATGGTCCGGAAAGCGGTAAGGGTTATATCCGCATTAACATTGCCTGTCCACGTAGTCTGATGATGGAAGGTCTGAAACGAATTAAAGAATATATGAAAGATGAAACAAAGAAGTGAAGTCAACACATGGTCTGTAACATGGGGCGTTCTCATGGCAGTACTGTTCTCAGCAGCCGCAGCATACCTGGGACTGAAGGTAGGTCAAGTTTTCGAGGCAGCCATTCCTATTGCCATTATCGCCGTGGGGGTCTCTGCCGCCGCCAAGCGTTCCAATGCGTTAAGAGAGAATGTCATCATCCAGTCGATTGGTGCTTGTTCTGGTGCTGTGGTAGCTGGTGCCATCTTCACCCTGCCCGCCATCTATATCCTTCAAGCTAAATACCCTGAGATGTCCGCCGACTTCTTGAAGATATTCATCGCTTCCTTGTTGGGTGGCGTACTCGGTATCTTGTTCCTTATCCCTTTCCGCAAATACTTCGTAGAGGCACCTCTCGAGCAATTCCCTTTCCCAGAGGCGACAGCCACTACACAAGTACTGAAGAGTGGTGACAAAGGGGGCTCCCAGGCAAAACCATTATTAATAGCAGGTCTGGTGGGCGGACTCTATGACTTCATCGTAGCAACCTTCGGTTGGTGGAATGAGAATGTGACCAGCCGAATGATACCCCTCGGTGAAGACCTTGCTGAGAAGGCGAAACTCGTTTTTAAGAACAATACGGGTGCTGCTGTCCTTGGCTTGGGCTATATCATCGGATTCCGCTATGCGCTGATTATCACATTGGGCTCTTTGTTCGTGTGGTGGTTGGTAGTTCCCGGTATGGCTTTGTTCTTTCCTGATACAGTATTGAATCAATGGAACCCTGCCATTACCACTGCCGTTGGCGACATGTCCCCGGAACAGATATTCACTTCGTATGGCAAGTCAATTGGTATTGGTGCCATTGCCATGGCAGGTATCATTGGCATCATCAAATCATGGGGTGTCATCAAGAGTGCGGTAGGACTTGCCTCCAAAGCCGGAGCCACCGAAGAAGGACAACAAAGTACAGACCTTCCTTTTAAGTTCATTGCCTTTGCTTCTGTCATCACCCTTATCATCACATTCCTCTTCTTCTGGTTTGGCGTGATGGACGGTAACATATTGTTTGCCGCTGTTGCCATCATCCTGACCGCAGTCATTGCCTTTTTGTTTACCACCGTTGCCGCTAACGCTATCGCCATCGTAGGCAGTAATCCTGTATCAGGCATGACCCTGATGACCCTTATCCTCGCCTCTGTCGTGATGGTTGCCGTAGGGTTGAAAGGAACTGGTGGCATGGTGGCTGCCCTGATTATGGGCGGTGTGGTATGTACGGCTCTCTCCATGGCAGGCTCTTTCATCACCGACTTGAAGATTGGCTACTGGACAGATACGCTTCCCAAGAAGCAGGAGACCTGGAAATTCTTAGGCACACTGGTCAGTGCCGCCACCGTTGGAGGTGTGATGATGCTCCTCAACGAGACCTACGGATTCGCCTCTGGTGCTCTCGCTGCTCCGCAGGCTAATGCCATGGCTGCCGTGATAGACCCTTTGATGAATGGTGTCGGTGCACCATGGGTGCTCTATGCCATTGGTGCTGTCATTGCCATTATCCTGACACTCTGTAAGGTTCCTGCCCTTGCCTTTGCACTGGGTATGTTCATTCCTTTGGAACTGAATGTTCCACTGGTTTTCGGCGGTGCCATCAACTGGTATGTGACAACACGTTCAAAAGATAATGAGGTCAATAAGGAGCGTGGGGAGAAAGGTAACCTTATCGCCTCTGGCTTTATTGCCGGTGGTGCCTTGATGGGTGTGCTGAGCGCCCTGTTACGTTTCGGCGGCATCTCATTCGATTACGCAGAATGGTGGGCTAACCCATTGAGTGAACTGCTCTCCCTCGTAGCCTATTGCTTGCTGATTGCCTATTTCATCCGGGCAACGAGAGTTACGAGATAGCCTTACTGGTCCATCAGTTCCAAAGCCCGGCACACAATATCATTCGTCTCATTCATGATGGCGAAATACTGACTCGTCTCCCATAGGTCGCGGGCTACCAGTGCTTTGAGTTGCAGACGCAGATAAGGCAGTGTCTTCTGCAGTTCCCCATCATCCTTCGGTTTGATCTTCTGCTTCTCAGCCTCAGCAATGATGTCATCAGTCACCGACTGCGGAATCTCAAACTGCTCTTTGAACTTCGCAAAGGTCGGGTATTTCTTCTTTAATTCCTTACGATGCTGGTCGACATACCGCAGACTGGCATTGATGATAAAGGAACGTGCTGACAGTTCCCGATGGAAACGGGTATATTTCATCGTATCCAGCGGTACGTAATAGTCGGGCATGATACCGCCGCCGCCATAGACCACTCGATGCTCTTTCAAGGTGTAGTATTTGAGCGAGTCGGCAAAATGAATACTGTCGGCATGCATCAACTCCCCACTCTTCAGGCGGTTCAGCACGTCTTTCGCATAATCCTCTGCCTTCCCCTTCTCATACGGTTTCTGGATGCAACGCCCAGAAGGGGTGTAGTAATGGGCGATAGTCAGACGGATCATCGAACCGTCGGGCAGATCGATGGGACGCTGTACCAATCCTTTACCATAGGAACGGCGACCCACCACAAATCCACGGTCATGGTCCTGTATGGCTCCTGTTACGATCTCAGCGGCAGACGCCGAATAGCTGTCTATCAAGACAACAACCTTCCCTTTCTCAAAGAGACCGTTCCCTTTAGCGCGATAGTCATTACGAGGAGCACGACGACCCTGCGTATAGACAATCAGGTCGTTATTCCCCAGGAACTCATTGGCGATGGCAACGGCAGCATGGAGATAACCACCACCATTCTCCTGCAGGTCAAGAATAAGCGACTGCATCCCCTCACCTGTCAGTCTCATGAGACTCTGGCAGAACTCCTCATGCGTCTGGGCACCGAAGTTACCAATACGGATATAGCCGATACCCGGACGTATCATATAAGCGGCATCTATAGACTTGACAGGAATCTTATCACGAGTGATGACAAACCGTAAGGCATCGGCAATACCCCGGCGGACGACTCCCAGACGCACTTTCGTCCCTTTCGGACCGCGCAGTCGTCGCATAATCTCTTCCTTGGGCATAGAGACACCCGCTATCGTAGTATCATTCACATAGACGATACGGTCACCGGCAAGAATACCTTGTTTCTCTGAGGGACCGCCAACGACAGGCTGGATAACGAGCAACGTGTCCTCCACCATATTAAACTGCACACCGATACCCTCGAAGTTCCCTTGCAGCGGTTCATTTGCCTGCTTCACCTCCTTAGCCGTCATATAACTGCTGTGAGGATCCATCTTCTCTATCATCCCCCGGATACCGTCCTCCACGAGTTTCTGCTCATCGACACTGTCCACATAGAGATTAGAGATTGCCATCTCCGCAATCTGCAGTTTACGTATAGGGCTGTCCTCACCCATATTGATACGTATCTGGGCTGATAATGGTAAGAAGGTAAAAAGATAAAAAGGTAAAATCCATTTTACCGAACCTCTCTTCCCTATCAGCTTATCTATTGTCCTCATATCTTGCCTTTCTACTTTTTTTCTTTAATACTCTTCCTCCTCCGGGCGGTCTTCCTCAATGACGAGGTTGTCAATAATGAAGTTCTGACGCTCCATGGTGTTCTTACCCATATAATACTCAAGGAGTTTCTGCACCTGGTCGTTCTTATGGAGGGTTACCTGCTCCAGACGGATGTCAGGACCGATAAAGCCAGCGAACTCCTCGGGGCTTATCTCTCCAAGACCCTTGAAACGGGTGATCTCCGGATCAGGACCTAACTCCTGTATCGCCTTCACACGCTCTTCCTCACTATAACAGTAACGGGTAACGAAGTCGCCCTTCTTACCATCCTCACGCATCGCTTTATCACGGATCTTCGTCCTGCGGTTACGGACACGGAACAAAGGGGTCTGCAGCACATAGACATGTCCTTTCTTGATGAGCTCCGGGAAGAACTGCAAGAAGAAAGTGATAATCAACAAGCGGATATGCATGCCGTCAACATCGGCATCCGTAGCCACTATCACCTTATTATATCTGAGGGTGTCCAGACCCTCCTCGATATCCAATGCAGCCTGCAGGAGGTTGAACTCCTCATTCTCATAGACCACCTTCTTGGTGAGTCCGAAGGAGTTCAGGGGTTTTCCACGCAACGAGAACACTGCCTGTGTATTCACATCACGGCTCTTGGTGATACTTCCGCTTGCCGAGTCACCCTCAGTGATGAAGATACACGACTCCTCTTTACGGTCGTTCTTCGCATCACTGAAATGGATACGGCAGTCACGCAACTTACGGTTATGCAGGTTCGCCTTCTTGGCACGCTCACGTGCCAGCTTCGTCACACCAGCCATCGCCTTACGCTCCCGCTCCGTCTCCTTGATCTTCTGCTCCAGCACTTCCACCACATCCTGATGGATATGCAGGTAGTTGTCTACTTCCTGCTTGACGAAATCACCGATGTATTTGTTGATGCTCACACCATCCGGTGACATCGCGGTAGAACCTAACTTGATCTTCGTCTGACTCTCGAAGATAGGTTCCTCGACATTGATGGAGATAGCGGCGACGATACCCGTGCGGATATCCCCGTACTCATACTTGTTGAAGAACTCCTTGATGGTACGGGCGATATGCTCCTTGAAGGCACTTTGATGGGTACCACCCTGTGTGGTATGCTGACCGTTGACGAAAGAGTAGTACTCCTCACCATACTGGTTGGCATGCGTAAAGGCTATCTCAATATCCTCCCCTTGCAAATGGATAATGGGATAGAGCGCGTCATTCGTCATACGGTCCTTCAACAGGTCCTCCAAGCCATGACGGCTAAGTATGCGACGACCGTTATACATAATGGTCAGTCCGATATTCAGATAGGTATAGTTGCGGAGCATGTTCTCCACGATCTCGTCATGGAACTGGTAGTTGACGAATTTCGTGTTATCGGGCTCAAAGTAGATATATGTTCCATTCTCGTCCTGGGTGGGCTCTGTCACGTCACTGACCAGTTCACCACACTCGAAGACAGCCTTGCGTACCTTGCCGTCGCGGTAGCTATGCACCTCGAAACGACTGCTCAACGCATTGACAGCCTTCACACCCACACCATTCAGTCCGATAGACTTCTTGAAAGCCTTCGAGTCGAACTTACCACTGGTATTCAGGATACTGACCGACTCGATGAGTTTTCCCTGTGGGATACCACGGCCATAGTCACGGACGGAGATACGGAGATGATCCTCTACCGTCACCTCAATGCGGTCGCCCGCCTTCATCTTAAACTCGTCGATAGAGTTGTCGAAGACCTCCTTCAGCAACACATAGATACCGTCTTCTGCGGAGGATCCGTCACCCAAGCGACCGATATACATACCAGGACGGAGCCGGATATGCTGCAGTCCGGTTAAGGTTTGTATATTACCCTCGTCATAGTTGACGGTTTCTTGACTCTCCACGATGTTTTTCTCTTCGCTCATATCTCTTTACAAACTTTTCTTATAACAGCGGCGACGCTTGTGTTGTTCATGCTCCAGATACTGCCATTGCGACTGCACCTTCTCGTTGGTCTCCATCTCCACATTGGTCTCACCCCACTTAAAACCGTATTTCTGGTATTTGGGAATCAGGTCATAGAACAACAGCGCATTGGCACCTTTCTGCTGGTATTCCGGCAGGAAACCAATGAGCAGCAGGTCCAGACACTCCGCCTGATGGAACTTCAAGGCTTTCAGACAGTGCCACCAGCCAAAGGGGAACAGCCGTCCGTTCTTACATTTCTGCAGGGCTCGTGTCATACTGGTGATGCTAATGCCCACACCGATGATGTCATGCCCGGGGGTGTTCCAGTCCTCTATCAGGCAGAGCATATCCATGTCGAGCATGGGGAAGTACATCTTCAGGTACTCGTCAATCTGCGCCTCTGTCATCTGCGAGAAGCCATAGATATTCTGATACGACTTATTGATGACATCAAGTACCTTACGTCCTATCTGCTCCTTGCCCATGATCTGACTGCGCTTGGGATGTGTGGGATGCAGGTTATAGCGTTTCATCACCATCTGGGCTATCTTCTGGTATTTCTCAGGCATGTCACCCTTGGGTACGATGAGCTTGTACTCCACATAGTCATTGTCTTTCTCCCATCCTCCCAACTGCTCCATGTGACGGGGATAGTAGTCGTAATTATAGATGGTAGACATGGTACCCAACTGGTCAAAGCCCTCGATGAGCATACCCTCCGGGTCAAGGTCGGTGAAACCGAGCGGTCCCACCATCTGGGTCATCCCTTTCTCCTTACCCCAAGCGGCAACAGCATCCAGCAAGGCACGTGACACTTCCATATCGTCGATGAAGTCAATCCATCCGAACCGCACACTCTTCGTGTCCCAACGGTCATTGGCACGGCGGTTGATAATACCCGCTATACGCCCGACGACCTTACCGTCACGATAGGCAAGGAAATAGTCTGCCTCACAAAACTCAAAGGCAGCGTTCTTGTCCTTACGCAACGTATGCATCTCGTCATTGTGCAGGTTCGGGGCATCGTAAGGGTTGTCACGATAGAGGTCATAGTGAAACTGGATGAAGGCTTCCAGACTTTTCTTGTCGTCTACTTTACGGATAGTTACTGATGACATGTTGGCTTCACATTATAATACTTCTTGCAAAGATACAAAAAAACCAACAAACACGCAAAGTTTTAACCTATTTTACGGCAAATAAACAACTGATGTGAACCATCCGACAGGGTTGTTCCGAAAATAAACACATCTCCTCCGTCCTTGAGTTTCAGTTTCTTACGCAGTTGTTCGACGGTCATGGGGAAGTTGCGGACGGCAATATTCGCTTTGTCAATACCAGCCAAGGCATGCTTTAACTCCTGTTTGTTCATCGAGGTCACCGCCTCTATATGAAACCTCCGACCTGGGAAATCCTCCACATCATGGTCGGCAATGAAGAGGTGGGAGTTGGCAGACAACGGGTTAACACCAAACGTCTCAGCCACTTCCCCGAAGCATCCAGCCTTCATGATACTGGTATTCGGTTCGAATAAATAAAGGAAACCATTGGTTCCAACGAAGGAAACCATTGGTTCCAACGAAGGAAACCGATGGTTTCCCCCATTGGAACCAGCGGTTTCCCCTATGGGAACAAACTCAAAGGATGTATCATTATTCACGCAAGCAAGGCGCAAGCCACCTGAGAGCTTGCTGCTAATAACCAAAAGGAGTTCTTTACACTCGTTGTCAACACTGACGATATGCACCTCACTGACCCCTCCTAAGTCGCAGACAGCCTTGCGCCAGTCGAGCATCGGCGACAGCTTGAGGATGATACGGTCGGCTTTTTCCTTCAGCAAGGGGAGCAGTTCGAGGACATTGGGTGTACAGTCCTCGATACCATAGGTGCGACTGCCATGCTGATCCCTTCGTGCCGGGTCCAAGAATACCACGTTGGCATGGGGCATCTGGGCAAGATAGTCCTCCGCATCACCACACACAATCTCAGCGTCCAACCCCAAGAGTTGGAAATTATGTCGGGCTATCTCACAGAGGTCTGGGTTACGCTCCACATAGATCCGCCTCATGAAAGGACGCGACATAAAGGAGAAGTCAATGCCAAAGCCACCTGTCAAATCGACAAAAGCACCTTGATTTTTCGGGATTTCGACATTACGGGATTCCGGCATTTCCAGATTCCGGGCAATCACTTCCCCCTTGTACCGAGCCGTCTGCTCACTGGAACACTGCTCCATATTCAGGTGAGGAGGATAGATGATGCCGTCAATGGCAGCCCATGAAGGCAGTTTCCGCCTTGCCGTCTGCCAGCCGGCAATCTGCTGCAAGGCGAAAGACATATCCACCTCTGCCGACTTTCCCCCACTCAGGGCAAGTCGTCTGACATCATCCATGCGGTGCTCCTGTACATACTGCCATGTCGCCTCGTTGACTTTCATGCTTGCAAAGATACGAAAAAGAATCTACATTCCTCGCAAACGAGCGTCAAAATCACGGGCTCCACCTTTCTCACCAAATATTTTCAGAAGCAGTGCCGTACGCATATTCGTAACCCGCTGAGGAGATATTGCTGCCAGTGTCGCTATCTCACTGGGGGTGAAACGCAGTCGTATCAGCAGACAGATATTAGTCTCTAAGGGTGAGAGCGAGACTGCTCCATTCAAACGAGCAAGGAAAGCAGGTGACTGTTGCTGCACAAGAGTATGCAGCTCCTGCCAGTCGCCTTCTGCTGCCTCTTTGCCTCTTGCCGCCATCTGGTGCAAACGACTGACAGTATCCGCTGATAACAGGTGCTCGGCAATCTGCCACGTCAGGTATTTCTGGTTAAGAGCATCAATATGGGTATGCAGTCGGTTGATGCGACGACGGTAATACCATACACCTATCAGGATGGCAGACAATAAGATGCTGATACAGGAAAGCAGTACTATCGTGACATGATACTGACGGCGTTCCTTCTGTTGCTGGTTGAGTTGTGTCTGTAAGGCAATGATATCAGCGGCAGGACTTTCCACATAGGCATGCTGATAATACTGGTTCAAACGTTGCGAGAGGTCTGCGACTCTCTCATAGAAACCTTCCTGCTGATAATAGTCTATCAGTCGTTCGTAGCAATGAATACGGATATCCGGATTGGGGGAGTGCAACAACTCATACCAGAGATCGTGTGCCTGTTGGATGTTCCCTTGTTCTGCCTCGATATCAGCAAGCAGCACCGTCCCTTTGTCAAGTTGGGCAAATTGACGAGAAGCAGTGATCAACTGCTTTGCCATCTGCAACTTACCTCGACGCTTCATCATACTTGCCTCGTTGACTAAGGAGGTAGCACGGATAACGTTTTGCGTTTGATTCCGCCACTGTTTCGACTGCTCTACATAGTATTGCAGACTGTCTGTCTGCTCGTTCTTATCGAAAGTGGTGGCGAGATTATTCAGCATCTGAACCTGCCAATTAACATCACCCTCCTGTGTCGCCACCTCCAGGGCTTGATGATAATAATGAAGTGTCTGACGGAAATCTGCAGCATTATCATTGATATCACCTAATACGGCATAGAGCAAATAACGCAGTCCAGAATCGTCAAGGTCACTAAACTCCCTCTCTACTTCCTTGACGAGACCCAGTCCCTCGATATAATGTCCTTTGGAATACAAGTCCATCCCCTGATGCAGCATGGCACGAGCCTGATGATCATGATCACCTTGCTCCTTGAAATAGCCGATACAATGCTCTAAGTCCGTCTCCCCACTCAAAGGGACACCCACCCCATGCAGTGCCTCTGCCTTCACCAGTTGATAGAGCAGAGTGTCATTGATAGCATGGCATCGCTCCAACGAGTCCAGCATCAGATTGGCACGGTCAGGGTGATGGTCGGCATAATATTCCACCTCACTGAACACCCCATTGGCAGGCTGCTTCTGAGAACAGCCTGCCATCAAGAGAGTGATTAATAATATAAATAATGTATTCCTCATTTCTTCTTTTTATCTGCAGGGATGGCAAATCGGAAGGGAATCGTAAATTTCACTCGCACAACCTTTCCATTCTGCTTACCAGGAGTCCATTTGGGTAACGCTTTTACCACACGGATAGCCTCAGCATCAAGAGAGGGCCATGTCCCCTTGACAACCTCCGCATCATTGACACTGCCGTCTTTCTCCACAACGAAGTTCACAATCACAAGTCCTTCCTTCTGTTGTTTCTCTGCATCCTCAGGATATTTCATGGTGTCCCCTATGAACCTCATGAGTTCACTCATACCACCAGGGAACTCTGGCATCTGCTCAACAACATCATATACTTTCTCCTTTGTACTTGCCTCATTGGACACAACGGTCTTCTGTGCTTGTACGGTTAATGTCAGACCTGCTGACATCATGGCTAATAAAATAATTCTTTTCATCTTTCTTACTTGTTTTTAGAGTAAATAACTAAATTGACTTAAAGTGTTCGAACGCTGCAAAAGTAGTTCTTTTCCCAAAACCATGCAAGAAAATTATTACATGAGATTACACTATCCGTCATTTTTTAATTTTGAGTAATCATTATTCCAAAATCTTTTGTATTTTTGTAGCCAAATGGCAATCAAGTACACTCATAAGGAGGAACTATGGAACGCATGGAGCCATGCTGGAGGCATCGTGATGGGTGTCGCTTTCGGCATTGTGTTCCTGGTGATGGCTTTCAAGGGTGACAACCCTTGGGCACGACTGGGTGTATGCCTTTACCTCTTTGGAATGCTGGGCAGTTATATCGCCTCCACTATTTACCATACCCTTCCTCGCCGCTCGAAATGGAAGGAGCGGCTGCGCAAATGGGACCATGCCGCCATCTATTGGCACATTGCAGGCTCATACTCACCACTTACATTGGTGGCTCTGCGCACACAAGGTTATTGGGGATGGAGCCTCTTTATCTTCGTATGGACCTGTGCGATAGCGGGTACCATCGTGAGTTTCATCAAACTGAAGGAGCATTCTAATGTCGAGACGTTCTGTTACGTGGGTATGGGGTTAAGTGTCCTGGTTGCTTTCAAACCACTCCTTGACTCCGTATCAACCGCCGCAGTGATATGGATTATCGCAGAGGGAGTGTGTTATATCACCGGTGCCCTCTTCTATTCGTTCAACAAGAAGCGTTATATGCACTCCGTCTTCCACTTCTTCGTCCTTGCCGGCAGCATCTGCCATATCATCGCCGTATGGGACGTGCTGATGGAATACATATAAAAAGAAGACCGCCTCTTGCGAAGCGGTCTTCTTCATCATATTTCATTTATTTGATATATTCCGAGAAATCGGTGAGTTTCATGTCGCCCTTGCGAGCCAAGGTGTCGTGCATGGCGAAGGCAGCAGTGAGACAGTGGCGGGTATGACCGCCAGTGCCTAACTTCAGGTAGTCCCAGAGGAGCTGCTTGTAGTCAGGATGCGCACAGTTCTCGATGATGGTCTGCGCACGCTGCATAGGTGACTTGCCACGCAGGTCGGCAACACCCTGTTCGGTGACGATGACATTCACATCATGCTCTGAGCTGTCCTGGTGCGTCACGAAGGGAACGATACTGGAGATCAGACCGCCCTTAGCCACTGAGGGACAGGTGAAGATGGACAGGTAAGCGTTGCGGATGAAGTCACCAGAGCCACCGATACCGTTCATCATCTTCGTACCACTGATATGTGTAGAGTTGGCATTACCATACAGGTCTACCTCGATGGCAGTGTTGATAGCGATCACACCCAGGCGGCGGATGATGGCAGGGTGGTTACTGATCTCACTCTGACGCAGTGTCAGGTGGTCCTTGAAATAGTCCATATTGCCATATACCTGCTTCAAGCACTCGTTAGAGACTGTCAGTGAGCAGGCAGAGGCATCCTTCACACGTCCGTTCATCATCATACCTACCACAGCATCCTGCAGTACCTCGGTATAGATATTGAAGTCGGGCACATGCTTATCCTCACCCAGCGCTCCTAAGATAGCGTTGGCAGTAGAGCCCACACCGCTCTGCAAGGGCAGGAACTCCTTTGGGATACGACCCGCATGCAACTCGTCAACGAGGAACTCGGCGGTCAGGTATCCGATCTTCTCAGTCACAGGATCGCTGTCCTTGAAGGCACGAGCCTCATCAGGGATGTTACACTCTACGACACCTACCACCTTGTCCTTGGGTATCGTCACGTAGGGAACACCGATACGGTCGCTGACACTGAAGATGGGGATGGGTTTGCGATAAGGGGGATCCAATGGCTCGTAAACGTCATGGATATACTTGGCATTGGGGTTATGGAAGGAGTTGAGCTCCAGGATAACGTGCTTGGCAAGACGGGCTGCCGTGGGAGAGATTCCGCCGGCGGCTGTCAGATAGACACGATAGTCGTTGCCTACCTCCTCGATGTCACACACCTCCAGAATCGCCCAGTCCACCTGTCCGTAGAAACCATAGCGTAACTCCTGAGCCATGTGTGAGAGGTGCAGGTCATTGTAAGGAATCTCACCAGCATTCACGTGCTTGCGGAAATCAGGGTTGGTGGTGTAAGGAGCACGGTACTTGATAGCCTGTGCGTTTGACAGGTCACCATCCGTTGACTGACCGGTAGAGGCACCAGTGAAGATGCCTACCTTGAACTCACGTCCTGCCTCATGCTCTGCAATGGCAAGCTTTGCTAACTCTTTAGTGGTTGCCTTAGCCACACCGGCAGGCGTAAACCCACTCATGGCGATGTTCTCGCCATTCTTAATCAGTGCTGCAGCCTCTGCAGCAGTCATGCGTGTATAAGCCATTTCTTTTCGTTATTAATTCCAATTTGGCTGCAAAGATACAAATTAATTAGGAATTAGGAATTAGAAATTAGGAATTATTTCGTAACTTTGCACGCAAAATCATCAAATTATGGAATCAAAGTTAGTCATTTATAATACACTGACTCGTCAGAAAGAGCGTTTCGAACCCTTACATGCCCCCAATGTAGGTATGTATGTCTGTGGTCCCACCGTCTATGGTGACCCCCATCTGGGACATGCCCGTCCCGCCATCACCTTCGACTTGGTGTTCCGCTACCTGAAACACTTAGGCTATAAGGTGCGCTATGTCCGTAACATCACGGATGTGGGGCATTTAGAGCATGATGCCGACGAGGGAGAGGACAAGATTGCCAAGAAGGCACGGCTGGAGCAGTTGGAGCCGATGGAGATCGCCCAGTATTACACCAACCGCTATCACCAGGCAATGGAGGCGCTGAACGTGCTGCCTCCCTCTATCGAGCCGCATGCCACCGGGCATATCATCGAGCAGCAGCAACTGGTGCAGCAGATCATAGACAACGGTTTTGCCTACGAGTCGAACGGTTCTATCTATTTCGACATAGAGGCATATAACAAGAAATATCACTATGGCATCCTGAGTGGACGCACCTTGGAGAACATCAAGGACGAGAGCCGTGAACTGGCTGGTGTGGGTGAGAAACACAACCAGGCAGACTTCGCCCTCTGGAAGAAAGCACAGCCGGAGCACATCATGCGCTGGCCGTCTCCCTGGAGCGACGGCTTCCCCGGCTGGCACTGTGAGTGTACGGCGATGGGACGTAAATACTTAGGTGAGACGTTTGACATCCATGGCGGCGGCATGGACTTGGTATTCCCACACCATGAGTGTGAGATAGCACAGGCTACTGCCTCGATGGGACACTCTGCCGTGAAATATTGGATGCATAACAACATGCTGACCATCAACGGACAGAAGATGGGTAAGTCGTATAATAACTTCATCACCTTGGAGCAGTTCTTCACCGGTAACCATCCGTTGCTGGAGAAAGCCTACTCGGCAATGACCATCCGCTTCTTCGTGCTCTCCGCCCACTACCGTGGTACGGTAGACTTCTCGAACGAGGCGTTGCAGGCGGCAGAGAAGGGACTGGAGAAGTTGATGAATGCCATCAGTGACTTGGAGCGCATACAACCTTCTGACAAATGCGACGCGGAGACGGAGAGAGTCGTCAAGAGCCTGCGCCAGAAATGCTACGATGCGATGAACGACGACTTTGCCACGCCTCAGGTCATCAGCCATCTCTTCGAGGCTTGCACGGTGGTCAACAAACTCGTCGACCACAAGGCGGCCATCTGTGCCGACTGTCTGAAAGAGCTCTCAGAGACCATGCGTCTCTTCGCCTTTGACATCCTCGGACTCAGAGAGGAGAAGGGCAACAGTAATGCGGAGCGTGAGGAAGCCTTCGGCAAGGTGGTGGATATGGTACTCGAACTGCGTGCCAAGGCTAAGGCTGACAAGGACTGGGCTACCTCCGACAAGATCCGTGACGAGCTTGCCGCTGCCGGCTTTGAGGTGAAGGACACCAAGGACGGCGTCACATGGCGGCTGAATAAGTAAACAAACAAAAACCGAGGTGATACAACCTCGGTTTTTTATTGTCCATACGCCTCCCGTGTCATATAGACGGCGACGGTCTTGTCACGCAAATAAGGTGCCGACATATACATCAGTCCGTCGTAGGGATTATTCGTACCCCATGAGTTCTTCATGGTGAAGAACATCCGTCCGTGAGGGTCACGGGCTATACCTATTATTGCCATACAGTGGTTGTCTGTCGGCTCGGTATTGAAATGACTGTCGGCAATACCCTCTGCGAACGAGAATCCCAGTTCATTGATGTCACCCTCCCAACAGACGGCATGACGGTTGCGGATGGCTCGCTCGACATGGGCGAGCAACGAGTCCTTGGGGATATTCCAGAAACGGTTACGCTCCCAGTTGTCGGGCAGGTCTAACACCACATACCGGTTATAGGGATAGTCCTCGTTGGAGGTCAGGGCGATATACTCATCAGGGGCACAGACACTATGAGCGAACTCCTGGGGGGTATAGCGGGCTCCCAGCATAAACACCCATTTCGGAAGGGGCAGCTGGTGATAGGTGGAGTCGGGATAGACATCATAAGGTACGATACCCTGTCGCCCTATGATATTCAATAAGGTAGAACCCATGGCACGCAAGTGCCGTTTCTTCATCACCCTCTCGATATACGCCGTCGACAGATGCACGGAGTCCCCTCGTGCGATATGCTCCGACTCTATCGTGGCGAGCATCGCATACGCCCAGCAGTAATCAGTATGCCCCTGGTCCTTGACAGGTGTCATCGGCAGCCGTACCTCATCCGTAAACACCACCTTCGGTCGTTTCTGACAACCGACAAGGGCGAATACCATGAGTAAATAAAAGAGTCTCTTTATCATTTGGCGGCAAAGATAACATAAAATTTCGATTAAACGAAGAGAAAGCACGTGAAATTAAAGAAACTGTCGCAGACCCTCGCGGGCTTGCGACAGATACTTTGCCTTCCCTTTGGAGGCGTTTTCCTTCAAAAACTGACCTACCCTCACGGGCAGGCAGTTTGCTTTTAACATTTTAGTTTAACAATTAAACATTTTCCTTGTTACCAAGAAAAAGTCGCCGCAAAAGCGAGGAGTCGAACCTCTCCACTGCTCACCGTCTGAGCCGCTTTGCGCTCTTCCACAAAAACCATAGAAAAAAATGCCCTACCCACGCTGTGACATTACACACGCCACGGCATACTACACCCTGTAGGCATATATATGCAAAGAGAGTATCGCCATCACTGGCATACACCTTAATAACATATAAAAGGGAAACAGTAGCCGCAGGCGAATGTAATCATCTACCCACGCGGACGCCTCTGTTGCATCACCTCTGTACGAATAATCAAACTTGCGAGATCTGAAATCACAGACAGGTAACGTTAGAAAACGCCCTTCCAAGACTGGTCGTACAACTGACCTAAGGTCTCATTCCAACAATATTGTTTTAAAGCCGTCCACACATGGACACACTTACAAATGCAAAGGTAGTGCTTTTATTTGAATCCGCCAAATAATTTCCTGTTTTTTTGACTTTCCAACGTTAACGATATTATGGGGCATCTTACGAAAAGTCTTTTACAAATTAAGGAAGTGAATCATGCGGTCATCGACGAAGTCGCTTGCCAGAGCAAGAACCATCCCCGAGTTTTTTGGTCCTTCATTTTAACAGTTTCCTATTATCATTCCCCTCCAGCACTTGCATTTGTTGAATGGCTATCTGATTGAGTCTCACAAGTCTTTCACCTTGTGGCATCCCATCATTAATAAGAACTGCATTGATATTCTCCATATTTGACAAACATATCAATTCGTTGATGGTGGCATAGTCGCGGATATTGCCCTTCAGTTCAGGATTTGCCTCCCGCCATTGCTTAGCTGTCTTTCCAAACATTGCGACATTAAGAACATCGGCTTCTTCGGCATAGATAACACTTGCCTGTGCAGAAGTTACTTCTTCTGGGACTAAATGGCTTTTGATGGCATCTGTATGGATATGATAGTTAATCTTAGAGAGTTCCCTTTTGGCTGTCCATCCCAATTGCTTCTGCTCCTCCTCTTTCAGTCTTTGGAACTCGTCAATCAGGTAAAGTTTGAAAGTAACACTAATAGCGGTACCAAACTCAAAAGCTATATCCTTGAATGCGTAGGTACCACCATATCGTCCTTTCTTCACGATAATACCGATAGCATTTGTCTTCTCAATCCACTCACTAACACTCATAACAAAACTTGGTAAACCAGCATGCATTCTAAAGTGGTCAAATTCGACCACTTTAAAATTTGGGTTGTGAATCATCTCCCAAGTACCGAGAAACTCAATAGTATATCTTGTGCGGATCCAGTTCTTGATGATGTCAGCCGCACGGCTTTCACTTTGTTTTCCATTAGCCATATCGGTTAGAGAAATGTAGTCTCTGTCATTATAGGATATGACTGTTATCTCAGTATTCTGAACGTTAAGCTTTGCCATAGAATAGTCTCAATTATAAATTACTCGTGCAAAGATAGTGCAAAAACATGAGACGAAAGAATCTATCACCAAAAATTTCTTCCACATCACCATTTCCACCTTCATCAGGTTACGAGGTTTGGGGGCTTGGCGAACTTCATAGAACGATGAGAGTGATTCAGGCAGTCATCTCCTCAGTCGCTTAGCGAACTTCCCCAGTACATTCAGTTCCCCACTCCGATTCTTGCAGATACAAGTGGCGGTATGCAAACATCCCCCATCCCCTTCACCTTTGAAGGGGCTTCACCCCTCCTTTGTATTTCCTCCCCTCAGGGAAGGAAAAAACTCGAAATCGTAGAACCGCGATTTCTCCTATGTCTTGGTAAGGCGGGACGACGCCTTTGTTCTTCTTTCATGCCAACTACACTAAACGCTGGTCGGCATTCATCTTTTTAATCAATTCCGAAGCCTTGATATCATTCATCAGGGTGAAGGCAAACCATTTCTTACCTAAGTCCTTGATCGACGCACCAATATGATATACCTCATCATCTATCAGCAGGAAACGGTCATGTGCCTTGTTAAACTGACTCACCTCAATGACAGCATATTGCTCGTTATGCCGTTTGATATCTAATTTCAACTGCTCATTGACTGACTTGGTATAGACGATTGCCTTCACCCTTTCACTTCTCTTGTCCAACAAGGAGAGCACGGTATCATCAATATAATTATCAATCAACACCACCGATGTTTTCGCCTTCCTTATCAAGTCCGACACGAAACGGTATGCGTCGAATATCTGTCCGTCGTAGAAAATGCCCTCTACTGGCGGCAAGGACGTGCGGACGAAGAAATCGATTTTCTCTTCTGTCCTCGTGACACGCTGCTCCAGGAGTTCCATGCGTTTATTGACCGTATAGCCTCGTAATAAATATTCTTTCAAAACTTGATTTGCCCATCTGCGGAATTTAACACCTTTGTCTGATTTCACCCTGTATCCAATAGATAATATCATATCAAGATTATAGTATTCTACTTGATAAGTTTTACCATCTGATGCAGTTGTCGCAAATTTTGCGCCAACTCGTTCATTTCTTAGTTCTTCTTTCAGCGCATTATTAATATGTTTACCAATTGTTTTCACGTCTCTGCCAAAAAGGGAAGCCATCTGCTGGCGGTTCAGCCATACCGTCTCTCCCTCCATACGCACTTCCAACCTGATGGTCTCATCCGGCTGGTACATCACAATCTCACCTGTTTGCTCTAAATGATGCTCCATATATCTGATAGTTTGAATATAAGTATGTATTTCCACCTGCAAAGTTACAGGTAGTATGGAGAAATAACAAAGAAAATTGTTACATAAACATACC
>CACYPF010000019.1 GCA_902776195.1 uncultured Prevotellaceae bacterium
GAGAGATAAGTCAACAGAATCAGTATAATAAACAGTAATTAACAAAACAGCAACAAATCAAGGCTCAAAAGGAGTCAACACTATACAGGGAAAGACATGCTGCAATGTTTTGACAACAGATTTGGGATCGTGCGAACAGAGAACAGAGAACAGTAAAGTTTTTCATTTTATACTACAAATGTGCTTTATATTATATATATTATAATATATATAATATAAAATTTATTCTTCACTTATTTATTTCACTTATTTCACTTTTCTTACTGTTCTCTGTTCTCTGTTCTCTGTTTTAGTTTAAGCAATTATTATCCAATGTCATTTTACTTTTCATTCAAATCTGATCATTTGAGCGAGTTGCAGGAAATAGTCATTTGACCAGATGCCCATTTCCTTGGGATTGCGGATAAATGGCAGGACGTCTGCCTTTACCTGATTGATATCTGCCGTGGCAAGACGTTCGTTCAGCTTTTCAAGGAATGAATCCTTGGTGATATCCTCATTATTGAATTCTATCGCTCGCTCATGAAGATGTGTGAAGTCAAGTGGGATGTTATGGCGGACGTACCACTCGAAGTCATACCAGTCACGACCCTTTACACGGTTCTTCCATGCTCGATAAACCAGAGCGTGCATCTTACCTGCAAAGAGGTCCGGCAGGGTGAAACAACGCGTCATGAACGACTCTGGCAGCAGGAGCAACTTCTGCTCAGTATTGAACTTCATAGGCGGTTGGGTGTCAACCTCTATTTTGATCTTGATCGATTTCTCGGTCTGGAAGGTAACATCAAACACATCAGTATTGTCCTTTAAGAAGGCGGATTCCACCTTTCCAAAGCTTTTTTTGTCCTTCTTTTTGATTTCAACATCACGACCGACAAGGGCAAACTGGTCAATGATGGGTTGGAAGTACTGAGTGAAGTCAAATCTCTCGTTAGGTGTCAGGAGAGAGAAATCCATATCCTCGGAAAATCGTTGCAATCCATGGAATATGCGTAAGCAGGTGCCGCCATAAAAGGCTGCCTCGTTAAAGAATCCGCCATTATAGAGTCCTGCCAGGATTATCTGCTGGTTGACCTCGAATGTGGCATTGCGTTTCTTCTGTTCTGTCGTCAAATCATAGGCAGACAGCATCTGGTTGAATATTTCGTTTGTACTCATTTCCTAAGATATTTTATAAGGGTAGTAACCGACTTGGCCTTTTTACCAGCCTGAGCGTAGTGCTCGAAGATTGTAACATCCATGTTTCTGAAGTCTTCAATATCCATGCGGATGTCCTCTTCGAGATAGATCTCTACATCCTTCAGATAACGAAGATTCACCTTGGGCGAGTTGGCTATCATGTCGCAAAGAGCCTTCTCAGGTGTTGCAATCAGAAAAGAATAGCTTTGTTTGTTGATGTATGTGATGCCAATAGAGAAAGCCTCACGTGCTATGCTCTGATATTCGAAGCGTCCGACGGGTGTTTCGAAGTTGCGGGAATGCTTTACGGTCATTGACTGTGTAGTAAATACAGCTTCGGGAATTAGTCCGTAATAACGCAGGGCCGTCTGCTTAGATACATACGAGGGGGCATAGAGATGGTTCGCTATCAACTCGGTTGACAGAGCCACTCGCGACACCTTCGGGCTGACTACATAAAGCCCTTTTTTAAGACGGATGATTTGACCAGCCGCTTCAAGATTACGCACCTTCTGATTTCCAGCTTTCATTTCAGGAAACAAGGAGGCTACAGCCGATGTGCTGACAGGAATATTACCAATATGTTCTAAATCCGTAATCATGATGCAAAGATAGCTATTTTTAGAATAGCAAACTAATTATTCCTTGTTTTTTTATTCCTGTTTTAGCTTTTTTAATACGGTTGACCTGATTTGTAATGGTGGAATGAAGGAAAAAAGAGGGTATGCACTTCACATCGAAGTGAACCCTCTTTTTTATGCTTATGTACGTAACGCTTGTTTACATCGTCACCTCAACGGTATGCTTGCCAGCGGCGTAGGGGATAACGTTGCCATCGATGGGCTTGCCATCCACAACAACCTGAGTAACACCACTTTCCTTGCCGTTAGGATTCTTGACGGTGATGGTGTATTCCGCATCACGGAACTTACGCTGGATGGTGTACTCCTTGGCGGTGGTGGGCAGACAGGGGTCTATCTGCAGACCGTCATACTGTGGTTTCACACCGAGGATATACTGGCTGACCGTCAGCCACATCCATGCTGCCGTACCTGTCAGCCATGAGTTCTTACCCTCACCGGGCTTGAAGGCATCCTTACCAGCCACCATCTGACAGTTGACATACGGCTCCACCTTATGCAGCGTCTGGTATTTCTCCTCGACGTAAGAGGGCAGGATTTTCGCATAGTGTGACCAAGCGTCATTGCCACGTCCAGCCAGTGTCTCACCGATAATTACCCATGGGTTGTTATGGCAGAAGATACCGGCATTCTCCTTATATCCCTCGGGATAAGAGGATATCTCACCATACTCATAGATATACTTGCTGAAGGCGGGGTTGTTGAGCACCATGCCGTGCTCACACTCCAGGTACTTCTTGCAGGAGTCGAGCGACTTAGCCACCATGCCGTCCTCAGCACCAATCTGTGCCATGGTACACCAGCCCTGTGACTCGATGAAAATCTTCGCCTCGTCGCACTCATGTGAGCCAATCTTATTACCGAAGAAGTCGTAGGCACGGAGATACCACTCACCATCCCATCCGTCTTTCTTCACAGCCGCAACCATCTCGTCGATGGCATGCTGCATTCTTTCTGCTTCAGCAGTCTTACCCAACTTCTCGCAGAGTTCCACATATTGCTTTGCCGTCACCACGAAGAGTCCGGCAATCATCAGCGACTCCGCCTTCGAGCCCTCACTCTTGTTCTCGGTAGTCTGGAAACTCTCATTGGGATCCCATGAGAAGCAGTTGAGGTTCAGACAGTCGTTCCAGTCGGCACGTCCGATTAACGGCAACTTATGCGGACCGAGGTTCTTGATGACGTGGTCCATCGACACCTTCAGGTGCTCAAACAATGTCACCTCAGAACCCGGCTGGTTGTCGAACGGTACCATCTCGTCGAGAATAGAGAAATCGCCCGTCTCCTTGATATACGCCACTGTTCCGAAGATGAGCCAGCAGGGGTCGTCGTTGAAACCGCCGCCGATGTCATTATTGCCACGCTTGGTGAGCGGCTGGTACTGATGGTAGCAGCCACCGTCCGGGAACTGGGTGGACGCGATGTCGATGATACGCTGGCGGGCACGACTTGGAATCTGGTGTACGAAGCCCACCAGGTCCTGGTTGGAGTCGCGGAACCCCATGCCACGACCGATACCGCTCTCGAAGAACGATGCCGAGCGGGAGAAATTGAAGGTCACCATACACTGGTATTGGTTCCAGATGTTCACCATGCGGTCGAGCTTGTCGTTTCCCGTGCGTACATTATATATATTAAGCAATTCGTCCCAGTACTGGCAAAGCTCATTAAAAGCCTTGTCGACCTTCTCCGTGGTGTTCAGCTTCTCGATGATGGCATGCGCCTTCTCCTTGTTGATGACCTGTGGAGCCGAGAATTTCTTGTCCTGCTCATTCTCCACATAACCCAACAGGAAGATGAAGTCACGGGACTCGCCCGGTTGCAGCGTCACCTCAATATAATGCGAGGCGATGGGACTCCAGCCATGGGCATGACTGTTGCGGGGCTTACCCTCCATGACAGCATCCGGGTTGGCAAACTCGTTATAGAGACCCACGAACGTCTCACGGTCCGTGTCATAACCCTGTATCTCGGTGTTCACATGATAGAAAGCATAGTGGTTGCGACGCTCACGATACTCTGTCTTGTGATAGATCGTTGAACCCTCTATCTCCACCTCACCAGTCGAGAAGTTACGCTGGAAGTTCTCCATGTCCGTTGCCGCATTCCACAGGCACCACTCCTCGAAAGAGAAGAGTTTTAAGTTTCTCACTTCGCTGGAAGTGTTCTTCAATGTCAGTTTCTGCACCTCAGCCCATGTCTTCAGCGGTACGAAGAAGAGCACGCTCGCCTCTATGTCATTCTTCCGTCCAGTGATACGCGTATAACTCATACCATGGCGGCACTCATAGAAGTCGAGGGGCGTCTTGCAGGGTTTCCATCCCGGGTTCCATACCGTACCGTTGTCGTTGATATAGAAATAACGTCCGCCATTGTCCATCGGTACGTTATTATAGCGGTAACGGGTGATGCGGCGGAACTTGGCATCCTTGTAGAAAGAATAGCCACCTGCTGTGTTAGAGATGAGTGAGAAAAAGTCCTCATTGCCTAAGTAGTTAATCCAGGGCCACGGTGTCTTCGGGTCGGTAATCACATACTCACGGTGTTGATCGTCAAAATGACCATAACGTTTGTTGTCCATAGTTTCTTGTTATAGTTTTAATTGTTTTCTTTGATATTATTTCTCGATTAATATTCGTGCATCGACAGCCACCACGTCCTGCTCGTCAGCAAGGAGCGGGTTGATGTCCATCTCCTTGATCTCGGTAGCGAAGCGGAGGAGGGTAGAGAGGCGTACGATGATCTCTGCATATTTCTGCTCGTTGATGCCCTGCTGTCCTCGTGTACCTTTTAATATCTTATAGCCTCTGAGGGAGTGTATCATGGAATATGCCTCACCGGCGGAGAGCGGTGCAAGACCCGACTGTACGTCTTTCAGTACCTCGACGAAGATACCGCCCAGTCCGCAGAGTACCACATGTCCGAAGCGCTCCTCGTATTTCGCCCCGATGAACAGCTCCGTGCCCTTCAGCATCTTCTGTACCATGACAGCGGTGGCACCTTCAATCTTCATCATGCGGTCATACTCCAGGGCGAGGTGCTCGGGAGTACGGATGTTCAGCGTCACACCACCCACGTCACTCTTATGTACAGGACCCACCACCTTTGCCACGACAGGGTAGCCCACTTTCTGAGCGAAGGCAGTCAGTTCCTCCTTGGAAGCCGATACCAACTCCGGCACCATGGGAATACCGGCACAGGAGAGAATCTCACGGACGGTCTGAGGTGGGAGGTAACCGTTCTGTTTGATGCCCATAATGAGTTTATGCAGACGGGGAATGTCTATGCCATAGAGCTGTACCTCCGGTGGGGCAGGCGGTGGTGTCTGCATGATCTGTGAGAGGGCTGTCGCCAGTGTCACCTCGTCAGAGAAATTGACATGTCCCTTCCCTAAGAACTCTGCCACCTCAGGACCTGCTGTGTGCAGACTGGGCAGGATGGGGAAGATGGGCTTCTTACATTCCTGTATCTTCCGGTGCAATACCTCATAAGCCTGATAGAGGGTCGTCAAACCCGGTGTGCCATAGATAACGGCAATGGCATCGATATCGTCAAAACGCTTCTCACAATAGTCTATTGTTAATCCCAGTTGCTCCGGGGTGCCTGTGGCAAGGATGTCGATAGGATTCGCCACACTGGAACCGGGGAAGAGCTTCCCTTTCAGCTCCTCGGCAGCCTCCCCTTCCAACTTGGGGACAATCAGTCCGCCTTTCGACAAGGCATCCGTCAGCATTACACCGGGACCTCCGGCATGGGTGACAATGGCAAAACGCTTACCTGTCAGTGGGGGCAGGGTGAAGATACAGCCTACGGTGGTCAGTTCCTCTCTGGAATGACAACGCACGATGCCAGCCTTACGGAACAACGCCTCTACGGCGGAGTCGCTGGAGGCAATGGCACCCGTATGACTCGACGCTGCACGACTGCCGCTCTCACTGCTGCCAGCTTTGATAGCGGCGATGCGGCATCCCTTGCGGATCAGGTTGCTGGCATGGAAGAGCAGTTTGTCAGGATTGGAGATGTTCTCGATATAAAGTAGTTTGACGAGTGAGTCCGTATCCGGGTTGAAGTGCTCGTCCATATATTGCAGTACATCCTCAATACCGATCTGTTTACCGTTACCGATAGACCAGACACTATTGAACTGCAAGCCCTTGATGACGGCACTCTCCAAGATGAATACAGCCGTGGCTCCAGAGCCACTGACGAAGTCCACACCCTTGGGATGCAGTTTGGGTATAGGCTGGGTGAACACACTGTGATGGTTGCGGTTCAGCAGTCCGATACAGTTCGGACCGATCAGTGCCGCCCCATATTGCTCACAGGTGTCAAGGATACGCTGCTCCATCTCAGCACCAGCCTTCGTCTCCTCACCAAACCCGGCGGAGATAATGATAAATGCCTTCGTCTCTTTCTCCTTGGCAAGAAACTCCACCGTGTCCGGGCAGAGCTTGGCAGGAATGACCAGAACGGCGAGTTCTGTGGGAGGCAGTTCACGGACATCATGAAATACCTTTACCCCCTGAACCTCATCCTCCTTGGGGTTGACGATACGCAGTGTACCCTCATATCCACCCTGCAGGAGGTTGCGGACAATAGCACCACCTGGTTTGTGGATGTTATTGGAACCACCGACAACCGCTATCGATCTCGGTGCTAACAATTCACGGTTGATCATACGGTGACAATGGATTTAACAGGATGGGAGGCAATAGAGGACTCTGGGAAGAAATACCCTAACTTCAGCACATGTTTAATGGGAGTACCGTCAGCCACTTCATGACCATCCTCCTCACGATCCAGTTCCTTGTCGAACTTCCCGTCAATGGGACCATGGACATAATCCTCATAGGTGTCACCTTCACTGATAATGCCGATACAGGTATCGATAAACGGCAACTGACGCTTGACGAACTGGCGCACCTCATGGGTAAGCATGTCAACCTCCTCGATGCCGGACAAAGAATCCTCATCGGCAGTCTTTCCTGTGGCAAGCATCACGATGAGCGGTTGTACCTCTTTCTGATAGTAACGCAAGTCGTAGATGCGGTTGTTGAGGGTGATAAACTTCCTGACAGCCTCGTTATAGACCATCATCTGTTCAGGTGACAACTTGAGAGACTGTGTCTCTTTCTCTCTCTGCTCCTCCTGTGCGGCACGTCTTCTCGCCTCTTCTCTCTTCTGGCGGATCTTCACAACAGCAGTTGTTCCGGCAGCAATCGCCGTAACTCCGATGGTGGCAAGAGCCGCCCATGTAGACTTTTTGTTTTTTAGTTCCATGACGTAGTTAGTATGTATTTTGTCGCAAAGATAGTGTTTTTTCTGTAAAAACCACTATCTTTGCAAAGAAAAATGAATCAGAGAGACCAACAAATATTACAGATTGCCCTTCCGGCCATCGTGACGAATATCACGGTGCCCCTTCTCGGACTGGTCGATACCGCTATCGTGGGACACATGGGTGATGCCGCCTATATTGGAGCCATTGCCGTAGGTTCCATGATATTCAATCTGGTGTATTGGGTCTTTGGTTTCCTGCGGATGGGTACCAGTGGAATGACGGCACAGGCTCGTGGCAGGCGTGACTTCCAGGGCATCATGCGGTTGCTGATACGCTCAATGTCTGTGTCCCTGTTGATCTCCCTTTCCGTCATCGTGTTACAGTATCCCTTGCGGGAGATGATGCTGTGGTTTATCCATCCTACCGATGATGTCCGTGCCATTGTCGTAACCTATTATAATATCGTGGTATGGGGAGCTCCTGCCGTCTTGGTACTCTATTCCCTTAGTGGCTGGTATATCGGGATGCAGAACTCCCGGGTGCCGATGTTTATCTCCATCATGCAGAACATCGTGAATATCATGGCATCGCTGACCTTGGTCTATGGATTGGGCATGAAGATGGAGGGAGTTGCCTTGGGAACAGTCATCGCACAGTATGCGGGTCTGGCTGCGGCAGGTTTGCTGTGGTGGCGCTATTACCGTCGGATGCTTCGTTGGCGCGTCTCCTTATGGAAAGACAAGATAGACGACTGGCTGGCGTTTTTCCGTGTGAACCGTGACATCTTCCTGCGTACGTTTTTCCTGGTGGCAGTCAACCTTTATTTCACCTCGGCGGGAGCCCGCCAGGGGGCTGTTATCCTCGCTGTCAATACCCTGTTGATGCAGCTCTATCTCTTCTTCTCGTATTTCTTGGATGGTTTTGCTTATGCCGGTGAGGCTCTTGGAGGCAGATATTGGGGAGCACGTAACCTGTCAGCCTATCGGGAGGTGGTAGGGCGGTTGTTTGTCTGGGGTGCTGCGATGGTCGTCCTCTTTACGGCAGTTTATGTCCTTGGTGGTATGCCTTTCCTTCGGTTACTTACAGACGAGCCTCATGTGGTGGAAGCCTCCCGCAGCTATGTCTGGTGGGCGTACCTCATCCCGTTGGCTGGTATGGGTGCCTTTATCTGGGATGGTATCTTCATTGGCATCACTGCCACCCGTGGAATGTTACTGTCGTCATGTGTTGCCGCGGTAGTATTCTTCGTGGGTGTCATCAGTCTAGTGGATTTCATGGGAAATCATGGATTGTGGTTGTCGATAGTCGTATATCTCGCCATCCGCGGAATCGTCCAGACAATCCTCTATCATCGAAAGTATTCTATTCCTAAAATCCCTAAATCTCGTTAAAGGAATTGGTTGTTCTACATATTTCCCTTATCTTTGCATAATAAACTCAAAACCGATGCGATATGAAACAGAAAGCGCTAACCATTATTGCCATTTTAATGTTCATGCCTATGTGGATATTCGGACAAGATTATAAAGACCTTTGGAAAGAGGTACGTGCGGCAGAGAGCAAGGATCTGCCTCAGACTGTCATTAAACATCTGACCCGTATTGAGGAAAAAGCCCTGAAGGAGCAAGCCTACGGCCAGTTGTTGAAAGCTTCCCTTTATCGTGCCAAGCGACAGGCGGATATTGCCCCGGACTCGCTTAGTCCTGCTGTAGAGCGACTGCGTCAGCAGGAACAGCAGACGAAGGATCTTGCTTTAAAGGCGGTCTATGCAACCATCCTCTATCGTGTTTATCAGGATAATCCGATGCTCTCAGAAGACTGGGAGACAATCAGTGAGGAATACCGTACTACCGCCTTGTCGTCACCCAAGGCATTGGGAAAGGTGAAGAGCAAGGTGTACGACCCCTTTGTGAGTCATGGGGAAGACAGCGAGATCTATGATGACGACCTGTTGCATATCATCGGACAGGAGTTGGGGGCATGGCAGTGGATGCATGATTATTACGACAAGAAAGGTAATCGCCGTGCAGCCTGTCTGACTGCCCTGTCTGTACTACAGGAGAATAAGCAGGGTGACAAGCAGGAGGAACTCCAGAAGAGTGCGTATATCCATAGTCTGGACTCCCTGATCAGCAGATATGCTGACTTGGATGTCGCCGGTGAGGTGGCGTTGGAGCGTTATCGGTATATGGAAAACCATACGAAAGCGACGGCAGCCGAGAAGATGGCATATCTGGATATGGCGATTGCCAAATGGGAGAAATGGGACAGAATCACCCAGTTGAAGAATAACAGGATGCTGTTGGTGGCTCCCAAGTTCCTTGCCGAGATTCCCCATTATGTACAGCCGACAGGACAGGAACAGATGGTCAAGTTGAATGGACTGCGTCATCTGACATCCCTTACCATGAAGGTCTATCGTACGAAACTGCAAGGTAATCACAACCTGTCGATCAACTATCACGACGACTATAAGAAAATCATGGACGGTGCCGTGGAGGTGCCGGAGGCTTTCCAGAAGCGTACCTTCCCTGTCTATGCGGATTATGAGCAGTTTGAAGACTCCATTCCGTTAATAGAACTTCCCAACGGTGTCTATGTGCTGGAGTTCTCCACGGATCCCAATACATCTGTCAGTCGGGTGTTCTACTATGTCACGAGTCTCCGTGTAATGGCTCTTGGCAAGCAGCGGGACCACATGCGTTATATCGTGGTAGATGCCGTTACCGGTCAGCCGGTAAAGGGTGCCAAGGTGAAGATTGATGGTACGAATGCCCGGGATAAGGAGAACCATGTCACGCTGACCACTAATGCGGCTGGTGAGGTGAGCTATGTTCTCAAGAAAGACAATACCCGTCATACCGTCTATGTCTATACCAGTGATGACAAGGCATGCCGTTATATCAGTGCCGACGATGACTTCTATTTCCATGATGACAAGGACAGGACAGAGTATACCCGTATATATACCGACCGTGCCATCTATCGACCGGGACAGGAAGTCCATGTGGCTGCCATTATCTATGCGAGGGAGAATTATTTCGAGACATCTGCCGTGGAGGGAAAAAAGGTGACGGCACAGTTGCGGGACGCTAACTATAAGGTAGTTGCCGAACAGGAGCTGGTGACCGACCGCTTCGGCAAGTGTTCCACGACTTTCGTGTTACCCAAGGGACTGCGTAACGGCAACTTTACCGTCCGTCTGAATAATAGTTCCGAGAATATCAGGGTGGAAGAGTATAAACGTCCCACCTTCGAGCTGTCGTTCTCAGAGTATAAGGAGACATATCAAGCTGGTGACACCATCACCATACAGGGTAAGGCTGTCAGCTATGCCGGTGTCCCTGTACAGGAGGCAAAAGTGAAATATACCGTCCGCCGTCGCATTCCTTATTGGTGGATGAGTTATTCATGGTATTGGAATGTGGGCTACTATGGTTACAAGACTGATGACGAGGAAATCTATTCGGGAGAGACAGTCACCAAGGACGATGGTACCTTCGATGTGAGGATGCCGATGGTATTGCCGGAGAAAGACATGCGCCGACCGATGTTCTACAATTTTGAGGTAGTGGCTAATGTCACCGACCAAGGGGGTGAGACCCATAGCGGGACGAAGAGTATGCCACTGGGAACAAAGGCAACATCCCTCTCTTGTAATATGCCACAGCGTGTCCGTGCAGACGAGGTCTCCCCTGTGACATTCTACCGTCGTAACATGGCTGGTGGTAATATCACTGGGACAGTCCGCTATCGTGTGGATGGCGGTGCATGGAAAGAATGTGCAGCCAATACGAATGAGTCTGTGATCAGCACCGACATCCGTAGTGGTGAGCATCGTCTGGAGGCTGCCTGTGAGGGTGACTCTATCGACATGAAGTTTGTGGTGTTCAGTCTGGAGGACAAGACTCCTGCCATTGAGACGAAAGACTGGTTCTATACGAGTCATAGTACCTTCCCACGTGATGGTAAACCAGTGACCGTACAGGTAGGCTCCTCTGACAAAGACCTGTATATCGCTTATGAGATGATATCTGGTACGAAGGTTATAGAGGAAGGGTTTATCCGTGAGAGCAACTCATTATGGAACAGGAAGTTCACCTATAAGGAAGAATATACCAATGGTTTGACACTCGCTTTCGCATGGGTGAAAGATGGTGTCACCTATCGTCATACGACCGTTATCCACCGTCCTACTCCGGAAAAGGGATTGAAACTCAAGTGGGAGACTTTCCGCGACCGTCTGAAACCCGGACAACAGGAGGAATGGAAACTCTCCATCAAGGATAAGAATGGAAAACCTGCCAATGCACAGTTGATGGCGGTGCTGTATGACAAGAGTCTTGACCAGTTGAAAATGCACCACTGGGGACTCTATCCCAGCATGTACATTCCTACTGCCAACGTCTCATGGACGGTGATGTCCTTCGGTAATATTAAAGCTGAAGGTGCCGTACGTCCTTCCTACGAGACAGTCCGTGGACTGTCGTTCAGCACATTCGACCATGATGCCTATCCTCGTTTCTTCCGGCCTATGGTTGTGGGCTATGGCAGAAATGTATTATATAAGTCTGCAAACAGAGCAAGAGGTATGGTTGAGGATGGAGTGATGGAAGCTCCAGCGATGATGGTGGAGAGTGTTGCTATGGAGTCGAAAGCAGAGAAAAGTGCCGCTCCTGTTAAGAAAGAGGCAGAAGAGCCGCAGGCAGAGAGTAATCAGCTGCGTGAGAACATGCAGGAGACTGCCTTCTTCTATCCTGCCCTGATGGCGGACAAGAATGGGGACGTGGTCCTGAAATTCACCTTGCCAGAGACCCTGACGACCTGGAAGTTTATGGGTGTGGCACATACGACGGACCTCTGTTCGGGTTCTCTCTTTGGAGAGACGATAGCCCAGAAGGACGTGATGCTGCAACCTAATATGCCTCGCTTTATCCGTATGGGTGACCAGGCTCAGATCTCTGCCCGTATCTTCAATATCAGTGAACAGTCACAGAGTGGAACGGTTCGTATCGAACTGATAGACCCGGAGACGGAAAAGGTTGTCTTTACTGACCAGCAGATGTTTACTGTGGAGGCAGGAAAGACAGGACATGCCACCTTCCGTTATCAGCCCTCAGAACAGTATTCGCTGTTGATCTGTAGGATGATGGCTGCGGGTGCAGACTTCTCGGATGGCGAGCAGCATTATCTTCCTATTCTTCCCGACAAGGAGCGTGTGACGAAGTCTGTGCCGTTTACCCAGAATGAGCCGGGTGTGAAGGCGATAGACCTTACTAAACTATTCCCCACAGGGACTACTCAGCAGAAACTCACTATCGAATACACTAATAATCCGGCATGGTTGATGGTGCAGTCTTTATCGGCATTGAGCCAGCCTTACGAGAAGAGTGCTGTTGACCAGGCTGCCGCCCTCTATTCGAATATGTTGGCAAAGGCAATCATGGACCAGACTCCTAAGGCAAAGGCTGTCTTTGAACAGTGGAGCAGGGAAGAGGGGAAAGAGACCTCTCTGCATAGTCAGTTGGAGAAAAACGAGGAGTTGAAGGATATCATCCTCGCAGAGACTCCTTGGGTGAATGATGCTGACAGGGAGGCGGAGCAGAAACGTCGGATTGCCGACTTCTTTGACGAGAACCTGATAGGCGGTCGCTTGGAGACTGCCAAGTCGAAACTGGATGAGTTGCAGTCTGGAGATGGCGGTTTCACCTGGTATCCCGGTATGCCCAGTAGTCCTTATATCACCATGACGGTGGCACAGATGCTGGCTCGCCTGAGTGTGATGGTCGGCGGTACTGACGAGACAGAACTCGCCATTAAACTGACGAAAGACAATGCTATGCGTTATATGGATGGTGAGATTGTCAAGATGGTCGAGGAGATGAAGAAATGGGAGAAGAAAGGTATCAAGCCATCATTCCCCTCCTTCGTCGCTCTCCAGTGGTTGTATGTCAATGCGATCACCAACCGCCAGTTGAAGAAAGATCCTGCTGATGCAAAGGCTTACCTGATGCCACTGCTGAAGAAAGACATCAAGGCACAGAGCCTCTATGAGAAGGCGATGACGGCAATCATCCTCCAGCAGAATGGCGACCTGCAGACAGCTCGTGAGTATGTGCAGAGTCTGAAGGAGTATTCTGTATATACAGAGGAGATGGGACGATACTATGACACGCCACGTGCCGGTTATTCGTGGTTCAGCTATAAGATACCTACAGAGGTGGCTGCCATTGAGGCTATCAAGTATGTGGCACCTGATGATGCCCAGACGATAAACGAGATGCGACGCTGGCTGTTGCAGGAGAAGCGTACCCAATTATGGGATACACCTATCAACAGTGTCAATGCCATCTATGCCTTCCTCTTCGACAATGTCAGTCTGCTTGCCGCACAGGAGCCAACGGTACTTGCCATCGACCAGCAGCCGGTAGAATTGCCGAAGGCTACAGCCGGTGTCGGTTATGTCAAGACGGCTATCCAGCAACCGAAGGGTAGGGAGTTCACGGCGACGAAGACATCGACAGGTACTTCATGGGGTGCCGTCTATGCTCAGTTTATGCAGAAAACCCATGAGATGGAGACATCGGAGAGTGGTATCACCGTGAAGCGTGAGATACTTGCTCCCACCTCTCACTCCGTACCTCTCACCTCCCTGAAGGTCGGTGACCGTATCAAGGTGCGTATCACCATCAATACAACACGTGACCTTGATTTCGTACAGGTGCTCGACCGCCGTGCGGCATGTATGGAACCTGTCAACCAACTCTCAGGATATCATCACGGGGCTTATTGCTCACCCAAGGACTTCTCCACCAATTACTATTATTATGGACTTGCCAAGGGTAAGCATGTGATAGAGACAGAATACTATATCGACCGTGCTGGAGTCTATGAGACAGGAACATGTACCGTGCAGTGTGCTTATGCTCCGGAATACCGTGCCACGGCTAAGTCGGAGACTTTGACAATTACAGAATGAATATGAACAGAAAAACGATAATAACATCCCTGCTGATGCTTGCCATACTGCCAGCGTCGGCGCAGAAACTGATTGCAGAGAAAACGATTATTGATGTGGGCAAGACGGGGTTCCAACAGCCTGTCACTGCCGTGTTTGAGTTTAAGAATAAGAGTATCCGCCGACTGCGTATCGAGTCGGTGCAGCCAGACTGTAACTGTACGGCGGTAGAGTATCCGAAAACGGTTATAGGAATGGGAGAGAAATTCCAGATCAAGATGACGTATGATGCCCAGCAACTCGGTCATTTCGATAAGCAGGCAGCGATTATCTCGAATGGTACGAAGAAACCTTTCTATATCCGTATGAAGGGTATCGTGTCTGAGAGTTATCAGGACTTCTCAGGTGACTATCCCATTGAGATGGGGAATATGCGTATTGACAAGAACGAACTGGAGTTCGACAATGTCAACAAAGGAGATATGCCTGTCGATCAGATCCATGTCTATAACAATGGTACCACATTGATGCGTCCGAACCTCATGCACCTGCCTTCTTATCTGACGGCAGTGACGACTCCTGAGGAGATACGTCCCGGACGTAATGCCACCATCACTGTGACACTGAACTCCACGAAGATCAGTGACTACGGGTTGACACAAGAGTCTATCTATTTGGCTGCTAACCCGGGCGACAAGGCGACGAAGGAGAATCTTATCGGGGTGTCTACAGTCCTGTTGCCGGCTCTCACAACGATGTCAGCCACACAGAAACAGTATGCACCGAAGATGTATCTGTCGAAAGAGCAGGTGGATATTGCTTTTGATGGGAAGTCGAAACGGAAGGATGAGATACAGATTTCCAACACGGGGCGTACACCGCTGACCATCTCGTCGCTCCAGATGTTCACGCGGGGGCTAAAGATTTCATTAGGAAAGAGCACACTCCAGACTGGTGAGTCGACGAAGCTGAAAATCACGGCGTATCGTGACCAGTTGGCAAAGACACGTACAAAACCCCGTATCCTGATGATTACTAACGACCCGGATATGTCGAAAGTTGTCATTCCGATTAATGTAAAATAATGAAATCACGAAAAAACAAGAGCAATGGACCATCCTGAAAATAGTGAGGAATTCGCAGGGCTGCAAGTGAATAGTGGAGTAGCTCAGCCTTCTATCATCAACCCCTATCTGCAACGGAAACGCTTCAAACGTCATGAACTGAGTGCCGCAGAGATGGTGGAGGGTATCGTCAAGGGCGATGTGACCATCCTCTCACAGGCTGTCACGTTGGTGGAGAGCGTCAACCCTGACCACCAGGCGAAAGCGCAGGAGGTGATCAACAAGTGTCTGCCCTATAGTGGTCACTCTATCCGTGTGGGTATCAGTGGTGTGCCAGGGGCTGGTAAGTCGACTTCCATCGATGCCTTTGGCATCCATGTGCTGAAAGAGAAAGGGGGAAAACTTGCTGTCCTTGCCATCGACCCCAGCAGTGAGCGTACGAAGGGTAGTATCTTGGGAGACAAGACACGTATGGAGAAACTCTCCGTTCACCCAGACTCCTTCATACGTCCTAGTCCTACAGCGGGTTCACTGGGTGGAGTGGCTCGTAAGACGCGTGAGACGATCATCCTCTGTGAGGCGGCTGGCTTCGATAAGATTTTCGTGGAGACGGTAGGTGTGGGACAGTCTGAGACGGCTTGTCATTCGATGGTCGATTTCTTCCTGCTCATCCAACTGGCTGGTACGGGTGATGAGTTACAGGGTATCAAGCGCGGCATCATGGAGATTAGTGATGGTATCGTCATCAATAAGTGTGATGGTGAGAATGTCGACAAGGCACAGATGGCTGCCACCAATTTCCGTAATGCCCTCCATTTCTTTCCCATGCCGGACAGTGGATGGCTGCCCAAAGTGATGTGCTATAGCGGTTTCTTTGGTCTGGGCATCAAGGAGATATGGGATATGGTCTATCAGTATATCGACTTCGTCAAGGCGAACGGTTATTTTGAACATCGCCGTAACGAACAGTCGAAATACTGGATGTATGAGAGTATCAACGAGCACTTACGCATGAACTTCTATAATAATCCGATTATACAGCAACGGCTGATAGATGCTGAGCGCACCGTCCTCGCAGGTCAGCAGACCTCTTTCACGGCTGCTCAGAGCTTGCTGGATGATTATTTTAACTCGATGACGCATGCTACAGATTGAGATAGACAATGGCAGTGGTTTCTGTTTCGGGGTGACGACTGCCATTCAGAAAGCGGAGGAGGAACTGGCTAAGGGTAATACGCTTTATTGTCTGGGGGATATCGTGCATAATGGGATGGAGTGTGACCGTCTGCGACAGATGGGGCTGGTCACCATTAACCATGACGAGATGCGACAGTTGCACGATGTGAAGGTGTTGCTGCGTGCCCATGGAGAACCGCCTGCCACCTATGAACTGGCTCGCCAGAATCATATTGAGATTATTGATGCCACGTGTCCTGTGGTGTTACAGTTGCAGAAGAAAATCAAACGCCAGTATGAGGCACAGTGTCAACAGCCCTCAGCAAACAGCCAGATTGTCATTTTCGGTAAGAAAGGTCATGCGGAGGTGTTGGGACTGGTAGGTCAGACACAGTCTTCGGCAATCGTCATTGAGAGTTTTGAGGAAGTGAAGAAACTTGATTTCTCGCGTGATATCTATCTTTACTCCCAGACCACCAAGTCGCTCGATGAGTTTCATCATATTATCGAATATATTCAGCAGCATATTTCTGCTGACGCCACCTTCAAGAGCTTCGACACCATCTGCCGTAGTGTGGCGAACCGAATGCCCAATATCTCCAGTTTCGCTGCTAAGCACGATCTCATCCTTTTCGTATGTGGTCGCAAGAGTAGTAACGGCAAGGTGTTGTTCAATGAGTGTCTGCGTGTCAACCCCAATACCCACCTCATTGAGGGTCCCGACGAGATATCCCCCCAATGGCTGGAGGGTATCCGTACGGTAGGCATCTGTGGCGCCACCAGTACACCCAAATGGCTCATGGAACAATGCCGTGATGCGATATTGGAAGGGTGACTTGTTATTTAATATGCGTGGTCATGGTGAATCTCCTCCCTGCTGAGTTTCTTCTTGTCAATAGCTCGCCATGCATAGACTATGTAAGCTAATACGAAAGGAACGAGCAACGAGACATAAAACATCGTGCGGAGCGTAAACTCACTGGAGCATGAGTTGGCAAGCGTCAGGGACGACTGTAAGTCTGCTGTTGACGGGTAGTAAGCCGTATGATTCCATGCAGAACATAGCAGTAAGGCGAGGACGGTCAATACCGTGCCGATTCCTGCTGGCCAGATACCTCCAATGTACGTCTTCGAAACAATGGTCTTGCCGATGCCGTAGAGTACGAGTGCCACTCCAATTAATAATAGGATAAGGAGATACCACATGTCTATGAGATTGTGGAGGTACTTATAAGGTTCCATGTAAATAACGCCAGTCTCTGGGTTCCATGCATATCCGTCTTTTAGCAGTAAGTGAACGAGATAGGCGACAAAGAGAATCAAAAAGGGAATAGTAGCACCGATTATGCGCACACTGCCCCTGCTGCGGATGTCCTCGTCGTCCACATTATTCATCACATAGAGGATTCCTAATATGCGGGCAAGGAATACCACGGCAAAGCCGAAGACCAGTACCCAGGGATTGAGCAGGGCATCCAGTCCATGCGAGGCATTAGCCCAACGGGAGATAATCGGTGTAATGGAAGTGGCATCAATCAGATTGTTCTTCTCAACGATGAAGTTGCTGCCCTCGAAGAAGGTTGCCACGGCACCGCCTAAGAGTAGTGGACCAAGTATGCCGTTCAGTGTCAGGAAGAACTGGAATGTCTTGGGACCGAGGAAGTTGCCTATCTTGTTCTGGAACTCATAGCTCACTGCCTGCAATACGAAAGTGAAGAGAATGAGCATCCACAACCAGTAGGCTCCGCCAAAAGAGGTGGAATAGAACAATGGGAAGGAGGCAAAGAAGGCTCCTCCGAAGGTGACGAGGGTGGTAAAGGTGAACTCCCACTTACGTCCCGTGGAGTTATAGACGAGGCGACGACCTTCCTCTGTATATCCTAAACTCCTTGCCACCGAGTTGGCACCTTGTACGAAAAGCAGGAATACTAACAGTGCTCCCAACAGTGCTACAACGAAGCACCAGTAATGCTGTAAGAATTCGTATGTCATAATACTCTCAATTATCAATTGTCAATTCTCAATTAGAATACTCCGGTCCTTTCTTGATCTGCTTCAGCAGAATATTGATCTCTACTGCAAGCATCAGGGTGAAGAGAAACAGGAAGATAAAGAAAGTGAGGGCAACGGCATTGCCGTTGATGTCACTGACAGCTACCCAGGTGGGCAGCATGTCCTGAATGGTCCAAGGCTGTCTGCCGAATTCTGCTACCAGCCATCCGCTTTCCGATGCGATATATGCCAGTGGGACGAGCAGAATGGCAAACCAATAGTGCCAGGCTGGTAGTCCTGCGATATCATGACTGTCGGCTTCTGTCTCGGGAATGATACCAAAGGTAGCAAGCAGACGACGGGTGATGATGGTGAGGTAGGGGATGCGGAAAGAAATCAGGAACATGATGAGGAAATAGAGGATAAACAGGCATCCTGCCCCTACCATGACGCGGAAAGCCCAGAAATTAACGGCAACAGGAGGTACTACGTCTTTCTGGTCTTTGACATAGCCGTAACCCATATACTGCATATTTGCATTTAACGTGGCGAGATAGTTTTTTAGCGTAGTCTCGCCGGCACCCTCCTTCTTTGCTTTGCGATAGGCAGCAAGGGCGGTGATGGCCTCCTTCCCTCGTTGTATCTTCTCTTCGACAGAAGGCTCTGTCTTGCCCTCAGGTGTCGTGTAACCGTTCAGAATGTCGTTGATGCCTGGGACAAAGCCCTGCGGGTCGTTAGTCGCCATGATAGAAAGGGCGTAAGGAACCTCCACGCCCGGTACGAGAGCCAGACCTTGTGCCGTACCACCATCATGAAGTCCTTCTATAGCCGCCATTTTCATTGGCTGATACTGTGCTACCTGCTGACCGCTGATATGTCCGGTAAAGGCGGCACCCAACGAAGCGATGAGACCAACGACAGCGGCAATCTTGATACTCTCCTTCGCCAGCTTGAGTTCCCGCTTCTTCCAAAGATACCATGAGGAGACCGCCACCACAAAGACGGCACCGATTATCCATGCCGAGATGACGGTGTGGAAGAACTTGCCGACGGCGAAGGGGGAAAGGGCGACAGCGAAGAAGTCAACCATCTCGTTGCGCATGGTGTCGGGATTAAACTCGCAGCCTACGGGATGCTGCATCCATGCATTGGCGACAAGAATCCACCATGCAGAGATGGTGGCTCCTAAACCTGTCAGCCAGGTGGAAGCGAGATGGAACCCTCTCGATACCTTGTTCCATCCGAAATACATGACGGCGACAAAGGTGGACTCCATGAAGAAGGCGACGATGCCTTCGATGGCAAGGGGAGCTCCGAAGATGTCACCTACGAACCATGAGTAGTTGCTCCAGTTGGTGCCAAACTCGAACTCAAGGATGATACCCGTAGCCACTCCCATGGCAAAGTTAATACCGAAAAGTTTCTGCCAGAACTTTGCCGTGTCGCACCAGAAGGTGTCCTTCGTGCGATAATAGCAGGTCTCTGCGATGCCCATGATGACAGCCAGTCCCAGTGTCAGGGGAACGAACAGCCAGTGGTAGATGGCTGTCAGTGCGAACTGTGCTCTTGCCCAGTTGATGGACCCTGCGTCGATGTTTAATAATAGGTCGTTCATATTGTAATGTTTTAGTTTAGAGTTTAGAGATGAGAGATTATTGTGCCCGTTCGATGAACTCGTTGGCGACATAGTCGGACTCACCGCCTTTGTCGGCGTGGGTCTTGAGGAAATTGGGGAAGAAGAAAATCTTCAGGATGACAAACATGATAAACAGCTTGATCAGGATAATGGTCCACAGCGTCTTTCCCAGCCGCATATTGCGGAAACCATCATAGTAAAGGTCGAAGACCCTGTACCAGAATCTTTGTTTATTCATAGGCTAATATCATATTTTCTGCAAATATATGAAATAATTCTTAAACTTCCAACAGAATTTCCAAAAATTACTTTGTCAATTATTTGAAAACTTTTATCTTTGCACCATTATTTTATATTGTAATGGATAGAAAAATCTTATCAGCATTTATTGCAGTGATTGCGTTGTTGGTTGTTGGCGTGGCTTATCTGGGATACAGCCTGCACCAACAGGCACAGACTAATCGGGATATGGAGGAACTTGCTGCTCTCGACAAACAGGAGATGGAGGGGGAGTATCAGCAGTTCGCTGACCAGTATAGCGAGATGAAAACCCGTATCAACAACGACTCTATCATCGCTCAGTTGACGCGTGAGCAAGAGCGGACGGAGCAGTTGCTGCAGGAACTGAAGAACACAAAGGCAACGGATGCTGCGGAGATTACCCGCCTCAAGAAGGAACTGGCATCGGTCCGTGCCGTGTTGCGCAGCTATGTGCTGGAGATTGACTCGCTGAACCGGCTGAACCAGGCATTGCAGGATGAGAACAGTCAGATACGTACAGAACTGGAGGAGAGTAACCAACAGAATCAGGCCTTGACTACGGATAATGCGACATTGTCAGAGAAGGTGGCCATCGCTGCCCAACTCAATGCGGTGAATATTGACATCATGATGATTGTCAAGGGAGCTTTCTCGTCGAAGACCAAGGAGCGTACCAAGCATCCGCATAAGATCGGTGGCTCGACCAATGAGATGAAGGTTCGGTTTGTCCTATCCCGCAATGTGACGGCAACCAATGGCACCAGGAAAATCTATGTTCGTATCCTGACACCGACGGGCAGTGTGCTGAATGCTGCCGGCAAATGTCCTTTCGAGGATAAGGAGGTTGCCTATACGGTGATGAAGACCATCGAATATACCGGTGAAGAGACACCGATGGACTTATATGTGGCAAAGAAAGAAACACTGATACCGGGTGACTATCGTGTACAGGTTATTACTGACGGTCACGAGATAGGAACCCGTACTATAGAACTAGAGAAATAACAATGAACAGGAATTTACTTTTCTCCTTGTTGGCATGGGCAGCACTGCCTGTTGGTGCACAACAGCTATTGACCCTCGACAGTTGCAGGGCAATGGCGTTGCGTAACAACAAACAGCTGAGCGTGTCGCGTGTCAAGCAGGAAGTAGCAGCGAACCTGCGTAAGTCGGCTCGTACGAAATACCTGCCGCATGTCAGTGCGCTGGGTGGCTACGAGTGGACCAGCAAGGAGGTGTCCATCTTGAATGATGACCAGAAGTCGGCACTGTCGAACCTGGGGACGAATCTCACGGGGGCGATAGGGCAGAACATCCAGCAGGGAATGGGCAATATGCCACCGGGTTTATGGAAGGTCTTGGGGGATATGGGCTTTACCCCCGAAGCTATACAACAGCATATCGGCAGCGGACTCTCGCAGTTCGGTGGGTTGTTGAATGCTGGTGGTCAGCGTGTCGTCAATGCGTTCCGTACTGATACGCGAAATATGTTCGCAGGAGCTGTGATGCTGACACAACCTGTCTTCATGGGTGGTGCCATCATTGCCATGAATAAGATGGCGGACCTCGGTGAGAAAATGGCTGCTAACTCGACAGAGGCAAAGCGGCAACTGACACTCTACCAGATAGACCAGGCTTATTGGCAGGTGGTATCGCTGAAGCATAAACAGAAACTGGCTCAGAGTTATCTTGACGTGGTGAAAAAACTGGACAGCGATGTGCAGAAAATGATCCATGAAGGTGTTGCCACTCGTTCTGAGGGACTGAGTGTCAGTGTGAAAGTCAACGAGGCTGAAATGGCACTGACACAGGTGAATGACGGTCTGGTATTGTCGAAGATGCTGCTCTGTCAACTGTGTGGTATACCGATGAACGAGCAGGTGACCCTTGCTGATGAGGACAAGGATGAGCTGACAACTGTGGCACTGACACCTCAGGTGGATGTTGCTGTAGCTGCCGATAACCGTCCAGAGCTCCGCCAGTTACAGAACATCGTGGATATGAGCCGTCAATTGACCAATATCCTCAAGGCGGGCAATCTGCCACAGGTAGCCCTGACAGGTGGTTATATGATCTCCAATCCTAATGTCTTCAATGGTTTCGAACGGAAATTTGCCGGTATGTGGAATGTCGGTATATTGGTGCGCATCCCTGTATGGAACTGGGGTGATGTCGCCTATAAGGTACGTGCCTCTAAGGGTGCTACCACCATCGCCAACCTCGAACTGCAGGATGTCCGTGAGAAGATAGAACTGCAGGTCAACCAAAGCGTGTTCCGTGTCAACGAGGCAAACAAGAAGCTGGAGATGGCGAAGTCGAGTACGCAGAAAGCGGATGAGAACCTGCGTGTTGCCAACCTTGGCTTTCGCGAGGGTGTCATTTCTGCCACAACGGTGATGGAGGCACAGACGGCTTGGTTGCAGGCACAGTCGCAGAAGATTGATGCGGAGATAGATGTCAAACTTAGTCAGGTGAACTTGCAGAAGGCAATGGGTACCCTGCAATAATATTATAATATCGAATTATCGAAAAAATTAAAATAGTATGTCAGCAAAAACACAACATAACAATATCCTGCTTGCCATCGTCGGATTCGCGGCAGCAGTAGCCATCGTGGCATTGATTGGTTTCTTTGCCTTAGGTCGTGATCCGGAGTTGATTCAGGGACAGGTGGAAGTGAGTGAGTATCGGGTGTCAAGTAAAGTACCTGGTCGTATCTTGGAGATTCGTGTGAAAGAAGGTGATTATGTGAAGGTGGGAGATACCCTTGCTATCCTCGATGCTCCAGAGGTGCGTGCTAAGATGGAGCAGGCACGTAGTGCGGAGAATGCTGCTGCAGCCTTGGAGATGAAGGCTCAGAACGGAGCCCGTGAGGAGCAGATACGTGGGGCCTATAACGTGATGCAGCAGGCAAAGGCTGGACTGGAGATTGCAGAGAAGTCGTATCAGCGTATCCAAAGGTTGTTTGACGAGGGTGTTGTTTCAGCCCAGAAACGGGATGAGGTGTACGCCAACTACAAGGCGATGGAGGCACAGGCAAAAGCCGCCGAGAGTCAGTACGACATGGCTCGTAATGGTGCCCGTCGTGAGGATAAACTGGCTGCTGCCGCTCAGGTGGGTCGTGCCAAGGGTGCCGTACAGGAGGTAAACAGCTATATCCATGAGACCGTTCAGATCGCCCAGATGGAAGGTGAGGTTAGTGATGTCTATCCCAAGGTTGGTGAGTTGGTTGGAACAGGCTCACCTATCATGACGATTGCGGTGATGAAGGATATGTGGGGAACCTTCAACGTGCGTGAAGACCAGTTGAATGGTTTGGCAGTCGGAAAGACTTTCGAGGCTTTCGTGCCAGCCTTCAACAAGAATGTCCAGATGAAGGTATATTATATGAAAGACCAGGGATCGTTTGCTGTATGGAAAGCTACAAAGACGAACGGTCAGTATGACTTGAAGACCTTTGAGGTGAAAGCCCGTCCTGTAGAGAACATGGAGGGCTTACGTCCAGGTATGAGCTTGATTATCAAATAAACGGTGAGGTACCTTAGACAGATATACGAAATCATGCTGCGGGAGTTGGTGATTCTGCGTCAGAATCATATCTACCGCTTCTGTATGGTGTTCTTCCCCATATTTGTGATTTTTTTCTTCACCTCTATGATGGACGAGGGATTGCCGACGAATCTGCCGGTGGGTGTCGTCGATCTGGACAACACCTCTATGTCCCGTTCCCTCACCCGTAAGTTGGATGGTTTCCAGATGTCGAAGGTCGTTGCCCACTATCCCAGTATGACAGAGGCACGTCGTGCCATCCAGCGCAATGAGATCTACGGGTTCCTGTATATTCCGAAAGGTACCGCGGATAAGTTGGTTGCCAGCAGACAACCCAAGATATCCTATTATTACAGCTATACCACGCTGACAGCAGGCTCGATGCTGATGAAGGATCTGAAGACAATCTCGACACTCGGTTCTGCGGCACTCGGACAAGCCACCATGCGTGCCAAGGGACTTACCGATAAGCAGATACAGACCTTGTTACAGCCTATCACGGTCGACCTCCATATGATAGCCAACCCATGGAGTAACTATAATGCCTATCTGAGTACGATGATGGTGCCGGGTCTTATCATGCTGTTTATCTTCCTGATCTCCGCCTATTCCATTGGTACGGAGCTGAAGTTTGCCACTGGTAAGAAATGGCTGGAGATGGCAGATAACAATATCACGGTGGCTTTGTTGGGAAAGTTCCTGCCGCAGACCATCATCTGGCTCGCCATCGTCTTCGGTTATGAGTGGTATGTCTTTTATCACCTCGGATTCCCCCATTTGGGCAGTCCGTGGATGCTGATACTCTTAGGACTCATGCAGGTGCTGTCAGCCCAGGGCTTCGGCATCTTCGCCTTTGGTCTGATGCCATCGCTCCGCATGTCGATGAGTATCTGTTCGCTTTGGGCGGTACTGAGTATCTCCATGGCAGGCAGTGCCTTCCCGGTGATGGGGATGGACAGTGCGTTACAGTCGTTGTCATGGCTGTTTCCCTTGCGTCATTATTGGATGATGTACCAGACGTGTGTGTTGAACGGATTCCCGCTCGTTGAGTCGTGGTTCCATTTTGCTGCCTTGGCTGCTTTCATGTTGCTGCCATGGCTGGTAGTCAAGAAGATTAAGAATGCGATGCTGACCTATGTCTATATTCCATAGCTTATATAAAGGACTGCAGGATGCCTGCTACATCTGGCGTAAGGAGATGATGCAGGTGGTGAAGGATGAGGGAGTGCTGATCTTCTTCATCTTCGTCCCCTTGGTCTATCCGTTACTTTACTCATGGATATACAATAACGAGGTGGTGCGTGAGGTTCCTGTCTGTGTGGTTGATCAGTCGCACAGTCATCTGTCCCGCGAGTTCATCCGGATGTGCGATGCCTCTCCTGATGTCCATGTGAAATACTATGCCCAAGATTTGGACGAGGCGAAGTCACTGGTCAGCCGACAGCTCGTCAAGGGTGTCTATTTCATCCCCCGCAGTTTCGCAGAGGATGTGTATGGTTTGAAACGAGGGGTTGTCAGTGTCTATTGCGATATGAGTTTGATGCTCACCTATAAGGCTATCTTCCAGACGGCACAGATGGTGACCATGGAGATGGGCAACGAGTTGAAGACGATGTTGGGCGGTCATTATACGGCTCGTGAGGAGGCGATTGCCACCCGTCCCCTTGACTATGAGGATGTGCCTATCTTCAGTCCATCCGGTGGCTATGGCTCTTCCATACTCCCCGCCGTCCTGATGCTGATTCTGCAGCAGACCCTTGTGCTGGGTATCGGACTCTCTGCGGGTACGGCACGTGATGAGAACCCGTACCGTTCCCTCATCCCTGTCGGCGACTCGCGGTATGAGCATACCTTCCCGATCGTGCTGGGTAAGTCGATGTGCTACCTGATGGTTTTCATGGTGATGGGTGCATGGCTCTCCGTTGCCGTCCCACGGCTGTTCCACTTCCCGCAACTTGCCACGGCAGGCTCTTTGCTATGCCTGATGGTGCCCTATATCCTCGCCTGTACCTTCTTCGGCATGATGGTGTCGTGTACCGTCAAGTATCGTGAGAATGTGATGCTGATTGTCGTCTTCGTCTCAGTGCCGTTATTGTTTCTCACCGGTGTCTCATGGCCACAGTCGAGCATCCCGAGTTATTGGCAGGGTGTTTCCTGGTTGTTCCCTTCAACCTTCGGTGCCCGTGCCTATATCCGTCTGAACTCGATGGGTGCCGACATCAGTGATGTGATGCCAGAGTTGCGCATCCTGTGGATACAGGCAGTCTGCTATTTCGTCTTGACTCTTTGTGTCTATCGCTTCCAGTTCTTTATGGCTCGTCGCTTTGCCATGGAACGTCTCAAGTTTTTGAAGCATAAACGGGAGTCGAAAATGAAGGAATAGGCTACTTACGCTGTTGTAAGTGCCGTTGTCATCGATGTGAAGAAGTAACTTTAGCAGTTGACTTATTTTACCCCTACAATCTGCGTCTTCGGCAGCTCGCGGTTACGTTTGTTGACAACGGTAACTACCGACTGGGCGAGGTTGATAAACGCAAGTCCTGTCGCCGTGTCGCTGTTGAGGGCAGCGGGTGTGCCTTGGTCACCACTGTCACAGATGCCCTGTACCAGGGGTATCTGGGCAAGCAACGGCACCTGCATATCCTCGGCAAGTTGCTTACAACCCTCCTTGCCGAAGATGTAATAGCGGTTCTCGGGCAGTTCGGCAGGTGTAAACCATGCCATGTTCTCCACCAGTCCGAGGATAGGTACGTTCACTTTCTCGTTACGGTACATGTCGATACCCTTACGGGCATCGGCAAGAGCTACCTGCTGGGGTGTCGATACGATGATGGCTCCTGTGATGGCAAGGGTCTGCAGGAGAGTGAGGTGGATATCCGACGTGCCGGGAGGGGTGTCGAGGATGAGGTAGTCGAGTCCCCCCCAGTCAGCATCGGCTATGAGCTGTTTGAGGGCGTTCGATGCCATACCACCACGCCATAGCGTCGCTGTCTCCGGTGATACGAAGAAACCGATGGACAACAGTTTCACGCCATACGCCTCAATCGGTTCTATCAGGTCACGGCCATCCACATTGACTGCGTAGGGGCGTGCATCCTCCACCTTGAACATCTTAGGCATCGAAGGACCGAAGATATCCGCATCAAGGAGTCCTACCTTATAACCCAGCCGTGCCAAGGCGATGGCGAGGTTGGCAGAGACGGTACTCTTTCCCACACCGCCTTTGCCGCTGCTGACGGCAACGACATTCTTCACCTGTGGCAGTAACTTACCCACTTCAGGGCGTGGCTTTGACTTGAACTCAGTCTGGATATCCACGACAACCTCTTTGCCGCAGTGGTATTTGATGGCAGCCTCAGCAGCCTTGACTGTCGATTTCAGGAACGGATCCGTGTCGCGAGGGAACTCCAGTACGACACTGACATGCCACGGCTCGCCCTCTTTCTCAGGGGCAGCGACCACAGGCTGGTCTGCCACCATGCCACTCTCTACTACGTTTTTCTTAGTGCCTGCATAGGTTACCGTCTGCAGGGCTTCTATAATCATTTGAGGATATAGCGTCATTTTATATTAGGAATATGTATTTAGAAATTAATGCCGAGATTGATGAAGAGACAACGGGTATAGGCAGAGTCAAACTCGTCCTTTGAGATATTGGCGAGACCGAAGTCATAACCAACTTCTACGTACATCATCTTATACTCCAGACCACATCCGGCACGTAGTCCGCCATCGAAGCGTTTCATGTTGTCAAAGACACTCTCAGACTCTCTCGTGGCATAGTTCTTCACCTTACCGGTAATACCTATGGACAGGTAGCCGCCGAAGAAAGGCTGTAAGAAGAGGTCATCATCCAGATTGATACCATATTTCGCTACGATAGGCAGTTGCAGATAGCCCAGACGATAGGTCACCTTATCACCGTCTTGATGGGTCTTGCCTCCCTTCTCAGAATACAGCAGACTTGCCTCCAACCAGAGGGGATGGTTTCTGGAGAGTTGCATGCCATAGGCAAAACCGATGACGAGACCCGTGCGGGGGTTGGTGTCGAAGGTATTGGACTCACTGCTGGTACTGGCAACATTCATACCCAGACGCAGTCCATAGTAACGTTCTGTATCGTCACGGTTATAGCGGCTGCGACCCCTGTTGGTCTCAAACTGTGCGAAGGATGGTATAGTGAAGGCTATGACCATGATTAATGTGATGATTCTTCTCATATTTATTGTTTTATGGTTTGTATTTAGTCAATCCAGCATCCAGCCAGTTGATGTATTCTTGTATGTCTTCGTCGTAGGAGCGCGAGGGACCGAGAGGCTTCCCTTCCTCATCCAGCAGTACATAGAAGGGTTGAGTGTTCGCCCCGAACTTCGTTGCCTGCAGATGACTCCATTTGTCACCGATGGTGCGAAGGGTACGCTTCTGTCCGTTTACTTCCACTTCAATAGGTTGGGGTAGTGGGGTCTTGTCGTCAACATAGAGCGAGATGAGCACATAGTCCTGTGTCAGACGTTGTGCAACGTCCTCGTTTGTCCATACGGCAGCCTCCATCTTACGGCAGTTGACACAACCGAATCCTGTGAAATCGATTATGACGGGCTTTTGTTGCTCCTTGGCAAAAGCCATGCCTTGCTCGTAATCTTTGAAAGGTGCCTCGACAACGGTGGTCTGTATGATCTTGTAGTCCTGGGTATACATAGGGGGTGTGAAAGCACTGATTGCTTTCAGGGGTGCTCCCCATAGTCCCGGTATCATATAGATGGTAAAGGCAAAGGACAGGAGTCCGAGGAAGAACTGAGGCACATTGGTGCGATGCTCCGGTTCGTCATGGGGGAACCGAAGCCATCCCATCAGGTAGGCTCCAAGGAGTCCGAAAAGGGCAATCCATATCGAGAGGAACACCTCCCTGTCAAGCAGTCTCCAGCCATAGGCAAGGTCGGCGACGCTTAAGAACTTGAGGGCAAAGGCGAGTTCGATAAAACCTAATACCACCTTAATGGTATTCATCCACCCTCCAGACTTCGGTACCGACTTCAACAGGGAAGGGAAGAGGGCAAACAGTGCAAAAGGAATGGCAAGTCCAATGCTGAATCCTAACATGCCAAGGGTAGGACCGAGGATGTTTCCTTGGGTGGATACGGCTACCAACAGGAACCCGATGATCGGTCCTGTGCAGGAGAAGGATACCAGTACCAAGGTGAATGCCATGAGGAAGATACTCAGCAGTCCGGTGGTTTTTTCCGATTTCTCATCTATCTTTGTCGACCATGAAGCGGGTAGCGTCAATTCGAAGGCTCCGAAGAAGGAGGCGGCGAAGACGATCAGCAGCAGGGCGAAGAAGATGTTGAACCATGCATTGGTTGACAGTGCGTTGAGTGCGTTGGCACCAAAGAGTAAGGTGACTAGGAGACCCAGAAGGACATAAATGATGATGATGCTCAGCCCATAGGTCAGCGCCTCACGGATAGCCTTTGTCCGTTCCTTGTTCCGTTTGAGGAAGAACGATACGGTCATGGGGATGATAGGCCATACACAGGGTGTCAGCAGGGCAAGGAAACCGCCCAGCAGTCCTGCAAGGAAGATGTACCATAGTGAAGTGTCCGCAGGAGTGTCGCTAAAAGCATGCAGTTCCTTGGTGACTGGTTGCCAGAGGGTGTCACTCCCTATGTTAGGGGGTAGGGGGGCAGAACCAGCACTAGAGGTCGCAATCGTATCATTCTGATCTTTTATCTTTATAGAATCGTTCAGACTCCTGTCGTCCCCTGACTTAGGGGACAATGTGATTTTCCCAGTCTTTTTGAACTCCACAGAGGAGGGAGGCATACACATCTCATCGTTGCAAGTGCCATACTCCAAGTAGCAGTCAATGAGATATTTCTCTTTGGTGAACTTCACCTTCTGTACGAAGGTGGCAGTGTTCTCGAAGAAGCGCACCTCCATATCGAAGAGCTTGTCAAACTTCTTCTGTTCATTACCTCTGGGCTTCAGCTTTCCTATTGTTTCCACACCCTCCATCTTCACCTTGTTGAAGGTGGCTGGAATAGGACCTCCGCTCATTTCAGTGGAGTAGACATGCCAACCAGCATCAATCTTACCTGTGAAGATAATCTCAGCCTCGTTACTGGTGAGTTCTTTAAGTTGAGTGGTGAAATGCACAGGGTCAACCATCTGTGCACTTGCCGAGAGCACAGAGACGACCATTAATAACAAAGTGAAAATCCGTTTCATCGACGCAAAGGTACGAAGTTTTTGGCTATTTGCCAAGAAATTTCGCATCAAGATAACTTTGGAATGCTTCTTTATACATATCTCCTATAGGCAGATAGGTGTCTGCATCCATGATGACGCGGTTCTTGTTAACTTCCTGGATCTTCAGCAGGTTGACGATATAGGAACGGTGGATGCGCATGAAAGTGTCAGGCAGTCGTTCCTCTATTCTCTTCATGGAAAGCAATGTGATGATGGGCTTGGGGTCTCCTTCAAGGTATATCTTCAGATACTCACTCATCGCCTCTATATAGCGAATGTCGGCAATAGTGACTTTGACAATGCGATATTCTGTCTTGACGAAGATAGTGTCAGAGTCGCCTCCGCCCCCTCCCTGCTGGGGGAGGGGAGTTGTGACATCCAACCTCTCTTTGATGCGATTGGCAGCCCGTAGGAAGTCTTGTAACCCAAAAGGCTTCAGGAGGTAGTCAACGGCATTGACCTTAAAGCCCTCGACGGCATATTCCGCATAAGCAGTGGTGAAGACCACCATAGGGGGAGCCAGCAACGACTTCACGAAGTCCATCCCCTTGAGGTCGGGCATGTTGATATCACAGAAGATAGCGTCTACCGCATCCTCCTCTAAGAACTTACGTGCCTCCAGTGCGCTTTGGCATTGCGCAGCCAGTTCGAGGAAAGGTACTTTACCAATATAGGCAGCCAACTGCTGTAGTGCCAGCGGCTCATCATCAATAGCCAAGCATCTGATCATGTGAGTGGTATTTCTAGTTCAACATTATAGGTGTCAGGTTCGTCCTGTATATTCAGCGTATAGTTTGTTCCATATATTAAGTTTAACCGTTGTTTGACATTGGCGAGTCCTACGCCGCCTTTTTCCTCGTTGGGTCTGTCAGCCTTGCTGTTGCGACAGGAGAATCGCAGCTTATTACCTTCGATGCCGGCTTTGACATGGATAAAAGAGTCATGCTGATAACTGATACCATGTTTAAACGCGTTCTCTATGAAGGTGATGAGCATCAGCGGAGGCAGTTCATAGTCTGGTGTCTCAGCAGGAAGTTCTACCTTTACCTCTACCTTATCTGTATAGCGGAGCCGCATCAGCGTGATGTAGTTGCGGATGAAATCAAACTCACGGGTGATGGGTACCCCTTTCTTGTCGCCCTCATAAAGGACGAAGCGCATCATCTTCGACAGTTCCAGAATCGTGTCCTTCGCTTTCTCTGGGTCAATATCCACTAACGCATGGATGTTGTTGAGGGTATTCATGAAGAAATGGGGATTGATCTGGTATTTGAGGTATTCCAGCTGCTGTTCCAGATTCTCTTTCTCCAACACCATCAGTTGTTTGTCGTCATGCCGTGACTTGAAATAAAACTTGATACCGATGTTCATACCCATCATCAGGATCAGAACGATGAGAGCTACGATGTCATGCTCTCCCAGGAAGACAGGAGGACGATGCTGATCCCTCGGTCCATGATGCCTCTTGGGGTGAGCTTCCTTCTCAAAGGGTGGGGGCTCATGGTCGAAACCCTCCTCATGGGGAGGCCGCTGATGCCTGTCTGCCATCTCATGGCGCTGATGAGGCGGATAGAAGGGCTTCATGGGTCTGTTGCTGCACTGGTAGGTCACGAAGATACCCATGACTACGGCGATGGCACAGAAATACAAGGCTCTCTTGTGTTTGTAAACCAATAGAGGTGCCAACAGGAAATTGTGAACCAGGAAGATGCATAGGAAGATGGCAAACTGCTTCCAGATCATGAGCACGTCACTCCAATAGAAAGTAAAGGAGTCATCGTTCACCGACCGCACATAGAGACTGAGCACTGGCACTGTGAAGAGCATGCCCCACAGTGCCAGGTATGTCAGATTCTCATGTTTCCGTTGTTCTTGCATCCATTTCATATAACGCAAGGATTAGGGGTTATATTGTGTGTGATTACCATCCCTGTCCAGGACCTCCGCCAGGCATTCCTCCTCCGGGCATACCTCCTCCGGCATTATAACTGCTGATGGAGTTGGAGGCAGTCACACTGGCAGAACTGTTACCAGAGGTGAGGGTATAGCTGCTGCCACTCTTCAGGTCAGGAGTGCTGACGATGATGAAGTTGCTGCCACTATAGGAGATGGGAGGCATCGTGAAGGTATAGAGTGTCTTACTGCTGTCACTGATGCTGACCGTGCTGTTGGCTGATACAGAACCGGTAGCGGTGACGATACCCTGTGAGGTACTTCCAAGGTTGCCGTCCACACGTCCTCCGATAGCGAAGAGATATCCACCGGTGATGTAGAGCTTCTTCTGCTCGTTGATGTCGATGCCAGCCTCTGCGCCATTGGCTCCACAGGCGATGATCGTGCCGCCCTTGAGATACATGTTACCATTGGCATCAATGGCATCGTTGTTGGTACCTACTGCTACCACAGTGCCGCCAGAGATGGTCATGTCACCTGTAGAATTGATGGCATCGTCATGAGCATATACCAGGACTGTTCCGCCAGAGATCTCGAGTGTACCCTTGCTCTCCATACCCTCGGCGTTATTGCCACTGGTCCGTATCATGATGTCTCCACCTGAGATGACCAACGGACCGCCATACGCTACTTCGTTCTCGTCCTTACCTCCCGTCTTTATACCCTTAGGTGATGAGGTGTAGACACTGGGCAGGTTATCGGTATTGCCTGTGTAGTTATGACTCTCTGTAGATCCATTACTGTAATAGAGTCCACCTTCTGTGATGATACGAATCTTACCGCCAGTAATGTAACCCTCGTAGTCTGCCTTGATACCCTTGCCGCCACTACCGGTAGCCTTTGCATAGACTTCTCCGCCGTTCATATAGAAATTACCGTCGCTGCCGATTCCTGCCGCCGCCTTGGTGTCACCACCATAGGTGAGTGTCTCGTCAACCTCCCAGGTACCATTTCCTGTGGCAATGACAGTCGTACGTCCACCGTTAATCGTGATGTCAGCGTCACCGTTGATAGCCTTGCCGCCATCTGCGGAAACCTCTACGTTGATGATGCCGCCATTGATGAACATATTGTCACCTGCCTTGATACCATTGTTCTCCGTGGAGTTCACATAGAGGTTGACACCTTTCTCTATGACAATATTACTCTTACCATGGATACCGTTCTTGTAGTTGCCGTAAACCTCCAGTGAGCCATCACCATTGATAAACAATTTCCCTTTACTGAAGATAGTTCCTTTGTGGTCTTCTGTCGTACCATCAGAGAGTTTGTTGGAACCTGTCAGTACCATGTAGGCACTGCCCTTGCCCTCCATGTCAACAGCCGTCGTTGTCGTACTGGTGATGTCGGCATTGTTGAGGTTCAACTCGAAATCGGCACTGCCATTAATGACCAGTGAACCATCCGTCGTCGTTCCTGTCACTACATAGCAGATACCCTCTGTGCTGCCGTGGTCGGCGGTTACCTGATGTCCGTCTATGGTAACAGTCACGCCCTCCACTCCTGGGTCAGCAGGACTTGACATGTCAATATTGACAATGGTCCCGAAAGTGTGGTTGCTGAAAGCGTCGCCTTCCTCAGGATACTGTGCGGTAGCCGTTGAGGTTGGCTCTGCCGTTGTCTTGTCGATAGCGATGGTGAAGGTGGACATCTCGCTGTATGTTCCAGAAGAGCTGCCGCCAGAGGAACTGCCGCCAGAGGAACTGCCGCCAGAGGTGCTACCGCTGTTATCGTTATCATCATTACCATAAAAACTGGAACTGTCGTTGCTCAGTGGATCATCCGAAGAACAAGCTGTTGTCATTGTCATCATCGTCATGGCTGCCATGAGCATGATGGGCATCATCTTTTTTTTCATATTCGTTACGTTTTAGTTGTTTATACTCAGATTAGATGATGCAAATGTAGACAAAAAGAGCCGGCTCGTGAAATTTATTCAGCGAACCGGCTATTTTATTCAGTGAAAAGTTAAATACTTCAATTCTTCAATCTTTCAATTCTTCAATCTTTAGAGTCCCAAGCCTTTCTTAGCGGCATTAGCAGCATTGTCGATGGCACCTGAAGCCTTCTCCTTGGCAGCATCCTTTACCTCGTTAGCCTTGTCGGTAGCAGCCTGCTTAGCCTCGTCAACCTTCTGGTTGGCAGCATCAACAGCAGCGTCCTTTGCCTCAGTGGCGGCATCACCAACCTGCTCGAGCAGTCCATTGACAACCTTGTCAGGCTCAACGTCTGTGATAGCAGATACGGCAGCGGCAACAGCAGCGTTCTCACCTACAACAGCCTTTACCTTGTCGGCATTCTCCTTCAGGAATGTCTGTACTTTTGCAACATACTGCTTGGCAGCCTCAGGATTGGTCTTGATGAGCTCGGCAATCTTTGCCTTGACAGCGTCAAGAGCCTGCTGGAATTTGCTGGCATCCTTTGTCTCCAGGTTGGATGTCAGAGCGGCGATAGCGGCGTCAGCCTCTTCGTCAGCAACATTTACCTCAACAGCAGTACTGTCAGTAGCTTCTCCCTGCTGAGCTTTATTACCACATGCTGTGAAACCGATGGCAGCAACAGCCATCACTGCTAAAAGAATCTTCTTCATAACTTTCTCTTTTTAATAAAATATGTTTAGTGGTTTATTAAAAACCGCGACAAATATACAACGAATTTCGTTTCGTCGTGCTTTTCTTTTTAATCTTTTAACGTTAATTCAACCGGACAGTGGTCAGACCCCATGATTTCCGTGTGGATCTTGGCGTCCTCGATATGCTCAAGGAGTCGTTGGCTGGTGACGAAATAGTCGATACGCCATCCTGCGTTTTTCTGACGTGCCTGAAAACGGTAGGACCACCAGGAATAGGTGACTTGCTCAGGGTAAAGGGTGCGGAACGTGTCAATGAATCCGCTGGCAAGCAGCGTGCTGAACTTCTCACGCTCCTGATCGGTGAAACCGGCATTCATGCGATTGGTCTTGGGGTTCTTCAGGTCAATCTCCTCATGAGCGACATTCAGGTCACCGCATAGGATGACGGGCTTCTTCTCGTCGAGTCGCTTCAGATAGGCACGGAAAGCGTCCTCCCATGACATACGGTACTCCAGTCGCTTGAGACCGTCTTGTGAGTTGGGGGTATAGCAGCAGACAAGGAAGAAATCGTTCATCTCCAGGGTGATGACACGTCCCTCATGGTCGTGTATGTCTATGCCAATACCATATTCCACGTTCAGTGGCTGGTGCTTGGTGAAGATGGCGGTACCGGAATAGCCTTTCTTCTCGGCATAGTTCCAGTAGGAGGTATAGCCCTCAAACTGCAGGTCGAGCTGTCCTTCCTGCATCTTTGTCTCCTGCAGGCAGAAGAAGTCGGCATCCAACTCCTTGAAGATATCGCTGAAGCCCTTGCCCTCGCAAGCCCTCAGTCCATTTACATTCCAACTGATGAATTTCATACCTTATTATATATATTATGGGTTAGCGGCAAGTATCTCGGGGCGGAACTCAAAGTGCATCGTGTCATAGTGATACCAGCGTCCTCCCCATATAAAACCATGTTTCTCGAAGATGAGTACTAACTCCTTGGGGAAACGGTTGGCATAGACGATATGGTCGGTCTCGCTTTTCTTGGGATTCTTCCAGAGCCAGTAGTCACTCTTGGCAACACCGATGTCTATTGTCATCCCATAGGAATGGGCACTCTGGCGGTTGGCACCTCTCACCTTACGCCATAGGAAGGTACCGGATGACTTCAGGTAGGGGTGTAGTTCCGGGTGTTGCTCCAGTTCCTTGGCGACAGCACGAAGACTGTCTGCGGCACCGTTGTTCTTGGTGAACAGTACCTTTCCTCCAAACCAGTCTACACTGACGAGGCTCTTTCTCACCTCAGCCTCTGACGCTCCATACATCTTCTTGAACAGTGGTTCACAGCGACTGCGTCCAGCGTCTTGCAGGTATTCCGGTGTCCATGCCTTTCTGTCGTACTTAAAGGCAAACATATCCTCCGGGTCACTGTCGTCCAGTTTCTGCAGGAATGTTTTCTCCCGTCCGTCATCATACAGCAACTTCGTGCCGTCAGACATCAGCAAATAACCATTCTCATAACCCTTGACGAAGTGAGGATAAGTCTTCATCAGAATCATTGCCCCTTGGGGAATCGGTTGTTGTGCTGACGCAGAGACAGCGGTAAAAAGGATGACAGCCGTCAATATCTTTGAGGTCAGTCTCATCGTCCTTCACTTTAATGATTAATCATGTGATTTGTCATTCTCGTTTGCGAAGGTACAAAATAGTGAGGAAACTACCAAAGAAAAACACAATAAATTGTGCGGTAGACCTCCCCCCTTCTTAGTGCTGAATAAGTACAATGTTCATAGGACTATTAATGCAGCAAATCTTTTTAGAGTCGTTCTTTTATTTAATCCTGCCAGTCGTATTATTTGATGAGTATCAGAATTCTTCGCGCGCGCATACATAAAGTTTTTTACCCTTGCAACCGTTGCCGCCTTGCAAGACTATTTGATAATCAAATGGTTACGGTAACAACGAGGTGACAAGGGTGACAAGGAATGGCGTTTTTGCCCTTAAAATACGTATAAAAACGAATGAAGTCCTCCTTGTGAAGCCTTAGGTTTCGAGGGACGAAGCCCTAAGCTTCAAGGGTCGAAGGTACGGGCTTCAATGGTCGAAGCCTTAGGCAACGTCAATGAAAACTATATCGTGCTGAATTGTAATCTAACTTGGTTTACGATGTAAATCAATTTGATTTACTCGGTAATTCAATTTGATTTACTTTGCAAATCAATTTGATTTACAATGAAGGGACGGCAATTCCTGCTGATGAAGATGCCGTTATCGAATCTATCAATCTGTCAGCCTATCTGTCAGCGCGCAATCTTCTATCTATCAATGCGTTATACCCTCTCGCTGATAGATTGACAGATATTTCCTGATTTTAAAAACTTAGGTATATTTTTTTAGTTAGAAATTGGTCATTTAAAAGATTCAGGATTCCAAGGGTTGAAGGTACGGGGTTCGTGGGGCATAGGTAGCAAACAATAAAGGAGTGCCTCAGGCACTCCTTTATTGTTTTGAATAATATTGTCGTTTAGAATTTCGCCATCTTGATGGCTACCACGGCGCACTCGTCGCCCTTGTTGCCTAAGCGTCCACCAGCCCTGTCCTTAGCCTGTTGCATATTCTCTGTAGTCAGAAGACCATAGACAACGGGGATGTTATTAGTGGCATTCAGACGTGCGATACCTTGTGTCACTCCCTGACAGATATAGTCGAAGTGGGGAGTCTCACCGCGGATGACACATCCAAGGATGATGACAGCGTCGTAACCGTCGTTAAGGGTCATCTGGCGGGCACCGTAGATCAGTTCGAAAGAACCCGGTACTGTCTTGACGTGGATATTCTCAGGAAGTGCTCCATGTTTCTCAAGGGTATTCACACATCCTTCCAGCATTGCCCCCGTAATCTCAGGGTTCCACTCCGACACCACGATGCCGAAGATCATGTTAGAGGCATCGGGTACCTTCTCTACGTTGTATTCTGACAGATTCTTCGTTGCCATTATTTAGCAGATGCACGTTCGATATACTCGTCGATGGTCTGGTACTGCATAGAGTTGAAGTACTTCTCTTTCACTTCCTGATACAGTTTCAGAGCCTCATCCTTCTTACCCTGGCTCTCCAGAATCTCACCTGCCTGGATAAGGAAAGTGGGTGACAGAGAGTTGTTGTCAGCCATCTTAGCGGCCTTCTTCAGATGCTCCACAGCCTTGTCGAGCTGGTTGAGGTTAGCGTATGCGTTACCCAGTGCACCCTCTGCGGCGGGTGAGATCATTGCATCATCCTTGCCGCTGAAGCTCTCCAGTGCATTGACAGCCTCCTGCCACTTGCCCAGGTTAGCCTGACAAAGACCGATGTAGAGTTGTGCCAGGTTGCCAGCATCGGTAGAGCTGTAGTCACTGGCAATTTTCTGGAAACCAGCCAGAGCCTTGTCAAACTGCTCGTTAGCGAACAGCTCCTGACTCTTGGCGAGTTCTGTGCTTGCCTCATTCTCACGAGGAGTGAGATAGTAATTGTTGAAAAGGATAGCGCCTACAACGATAATAATCACTGCACATACGCCGATGATGATGGCCTTCTTGTATTTCTCGAAGAAAGCCTCTGCTTTGCTTGCCTGTTCCTGAAGTTCAGGAGCGGCCTGTTGGTTCTTGTTTGCCATTATTCTTGTTTCTTTTTAATGTTCGTACATAAATCGGGTGCAAAGGTAATAATTTTAATTGATAATTGATAATTGATAATTGATAATTTTTTGTTTTTAATGATTTTTCGTACCTTTGCAGTCAAATGATACTTAGGAAACTCTCGATACTCAATTATAAGAACATCCGTGAGGCAACCTTATTGTTGTCTCCGAAAATCAATTGTTTGGTCGGGCATAATGGGGTGGGTAAGACAAACGTGCTGGATGCAGTGTATTATCTGTCGTTCTGTCGTTCTGCCTCCAATCCCGTTGATTCGCAGGTCATTTGTCATGATGAGCCTTTCTGTATGCTGGAAGGATTGTATGCTGAGAACTCCGGGGATTCAGAGGACGCAGAACTCATCTCCTGTGGAATAAAGCGAGGACAGAAGAAACATTTCAAGCGTAACAAGAAAGAGTATAAGCGGCTGTCGGAGCATATCGGACTGATTCCCTTGGTAGTCGTCTCCCCCTCTGATACCTTGTTGATAGAGGGAGGCAGTGAGGAGCGACGCCGATTGATGGATATGGTCATCTCACAGTATGACCGTTCCTATATCGATGCCTTGTCGCGGTATAACAATGCGCTCCAGCAGCGTAATATCCTCTTGAAACAAGAAGACCCGGCTCCTGATCCCATGCTCCTGCAGATATGGGAGGTACAGATGGCAGAGGCGGGTGAGGCGATCTATCGCCGCCGTGACACCTTCGTACAGGAACTGGTACCGTTGTTCCAACAGTTCTACGACCAGATATCCTCGGGTCGTGAGGCGGTAGGACTGGAGTATATCTCGCATTGTCAGCGTGGACCCTTGCTGGAGGTCATCCAGCGTGACCGCCACAAAGACCTTGCCGTGGGATTCTCGCTGCATGGTGTTCATCGTGACGACTTAGTGTTTACCTTAGGTGGTCATCCCATGAAGCGGGAAGGGTCGCAGGGACAGAGCAAGACCTATGCCATTGCCTTGAAACTCGCACAGTTTGACTTCCTCAAACGTACAGCCTCGCAGACGACTCCCTTGCTGCTGCTGGATGATATTTTCGATAAGTTGGATGCAGAGCGGGTGGAGCAGATCGTACGGCTGGTGTCTGGTGATGCTTTCGGGCAGATTTTCATTACCGATACTAACCGTGACCATTTGGACCAGATACTCCGCAACAGTGCGCTGGACTACAAGATCTTCGAGGTGGATAACGGTGAAATAACAGAGAAGGATGTTTAAGCGGAATATAGAGTCACTCAAGGATATCCTGTTGCGCAACCTGCGGGAACAAGGACTTGAGACACCGTTGAAGCAGAAACGGCTGGTAGAGTCATGGCCTGAGGTGGCGGGTCCTGTCGTTGCCCGTTATACCCTGAATACCTATATCTATAACCAGACGCTCTTCGTGAGGTTGTCGAATCCTGCCCTTCGCTCTGATTTGTCGATGATGCGAGGGGAACTGGTCAAGAAACTCAATGACGTAGTGGGTGAACAGGTGATTACGGATATCCGTTTCAGCTGATGACCTCGTCCATCAGGATATCATGTTCGTCTACAGGAATCTCGTCCAATAGTCGGGAAGGATAGCAGATGCCTATTTTGTAAAGTTGGGAGTTGAGAGTTGAGAGTTGAGAGAGGAAACGGTCATAATAGCCCTTTCCCCTTCCCAGCCGATGTCTTTGCCGGTCGAAAGCCATGCCAGGAATGACCGCTACATCGATGGTGGCATAATCAGTGAAGAGTTCTCCCATTGGCTCCATGATACCGAAGGCACCTTGTCGTAAGTCTTTTTCCCCGGTATAGCGATGCAGTTCCATGTCTGTATCACTGATGACGCGGGGCAGCAGTACCGTTTTTCCCTCTTTGATAAGATAGGTCATCAACTCACGGGTAGGAACCTCATCGGGCAAGGCATGGTATAGCATGACAACCTTTGCCTCTCGGATGCGTGGGTGGCTCACCAGACGGTTGATGATAGCAGATGCTTCGGCAGGAGAGCCGTTATGATCTTTCTGCCGAAGCATCGTGCGTATGTCTCGCTTGCTGGTCATGCTACCTTCTTGCCGGTCTTCTGAGCAGGGGCCTGCGGGAAAGCCTTGTTCTCACGGAATACTTTCAGCGTCTCCTTGATGGCTGGGTCATCCTCGTTGATATACTCCACCCATGCCTCCTCACTCATCATGTTATAGACGATACGGCTGTGGATATAGCGTTCCAAGAGCTTATGGGAGCGTTGTATCATGAGGTTACGGCGTTTCAGACCGTTCTTCTCACCGTAGGAAGCAAACTTTTCGACCATGTTCTGTTTGACGAGGTATTTCTCCAAGTCCTTCAAACTTTGATATTCTTTCAGCTTGTCCCGGTTATTATCCGTATAGTCATAGGCGAACTGTATAATCAGTCCACTCATTGATGCCTGCTTGTAATAGGATGTCACATCGGTAGTATCTTCGGCAACGAAGATGTCTGGGGTGATACCGCCGCCACCGAATACCTCACGTCCGATGCGTGTCTTATAGGCAGGACCCTCATGCTTGATACTGTCTTGTGAGAAGAACTCCCCGTGCTGATAACGCACCAGCAGGTCCTCCTCATAGTCCTTATTGTCTCCAGAGACATAGGGCTTCTGGATACAACGACCAGAAGGTGAATAGTAGCGGGCAATAGTCAGGCGGATCATGGACCCGTCATTGAAAGCCATCGGCTTCTGTACCAGTCCCTTGCCGAAAGAGCGTCTGCCGATGATGGTACCACGGTCGTTGTCCTGAATAGCTCCGGCAAGGATCTCACTGGCAGAGGCGGAGCCCTCGTCAATCAGTACCACCAATGGTATCTGCTGGTAGGAGCCACGACCGTCACTGCGGTATTCCTGCCGGGCTTGCTTGCGTCCCTGGGTATAGACAATCAACTGTCCCTTAGGCAGGAACTCGTTGGCAATCTGTACGGCAGACTCCAGATAACCACCCGTATTGCCACGCAGGTCGATGGTCAGGTTCTCAAAACCCTGTTGCGAGAGTTTGGCAAGGGCTATCAGCAGTTCCGGATAGGTGTTCTCACCGAAGTTCTTCAGACGGATATAGCCCGTCTTCTCGTCGAGCATATAGGTTGCTGTGACACTCTTGGTGGGGATGTCACCACGTGTCACCACGAAGTTACGGATGGTCTTCTCCCTGCCACGCATGATGCCCAGTTTCACTTTCGTGTCCTTCGGACCTTTCAGCCGGTGCATCGCCTCCTCGTTGGTCAGTGTCTTACCGGTAAACGGCTTGTCGTCAACCATCACGATCTTGTCACCGGCAATCAGTCCGGCACGCTCAGACGGGCCGTTCTTGATGACGTTCTGCACATGCAGTGTGTCATGGCGGATAGTGAACTCAATGCCTACCCCCGAGAACGACCCCTTCAGGTCGTCGTTGGCTATCTGCATGTCCTTGGCGGAGATATAGACAGAGTGCGGGTCGAGTTCCGCCAGGATCTGTGGCATTGCCTTCTCGACGAGGTCGTTCACATTGACCGTGTCCACATACTGGTCGTCTACCAGTCGGAGCAGGTTATTCAGTTTGTTGCTGCCCGAGTTGATAATGCTGAGGCGGTTGCCAGAGAAATGGTTGGCATAGAAGGTTCCGATCAGGATACCCACTACCACGCTGACAGCCATCAGCAAGGGCATAAAACGGTTATTTTTCTTTTCGTTCATCGTCATCGGGATTTAGATAGATTACTTCAATACCGGCACGCTTCAGCAAGTCGACGCCATCTGTCAGGCGGTATTTCTCGCCATAGACCACGCGCTTGATACCTGCCTGGATAATCAGTTTGGCGCACTCGATACAGGGAGAGGCGGTGATATAGATGGTCGAACCGTCGGAGTTGTTTGATGAGCGTGCCAGTTTGGTGATGGCGTTCGCCTCGGCATGCAGCACATAGGGTTTCGTCACGTTGTTCTCGTCCTCGCAGACATTCTCAAAACCACTGGGCGTACCATTATAGCCGTCGCTGATAATCATACCCTCTTTGACCACCAGGGCACCTACCTGACGGCGTACGCAGTAGCTGTTCTCTGCCCAGATGCGAGCCATTCGCAAATAACGCAGGTCAAATCTTTTTTGTTTCTCGTTTGATTCCATTTCGCTTTAGTAATGCGTCTATTGTCGGTTCTCCGCCACGGAAGCGTTTGTAGAGCGTCATCGGATGTTCCGTGCCTCCTCGTGACAGGATGTTGTCTCTGAAACGCTGTGCAGTCTTCTGGTCGAAGATGCCATGTCGCTTGAAAACGCTGAAGGCATCGGCATCCAGCACTTCCGCCCATTTGTAGCTATAGTAGCCGGCAGCATACCCGCCTGCCATGATATGTGAGAACTGCACCGTCATACAGGTGTCGGGCAGTTGTTCACCCAGAATGGCTTTTTTCCAGGCTTTCTTCTCGAAGGGGATGATATCATCGGTGAAGGCATCCTTCTTCGTATAATATGCCATGTCGAGCAGTCCGAAGCTCACCTGGCGCAGGCATGCCGTGGCAGCCATGAAGTTGCGGCTCTTGACGATACGGCGGATCAGGTCGTTAGGCAGAGGCTCTCCTGTCTGGTAATGGAAGGCGAAGGTGCGCAGAAAGTCTTTCTCGATGGAGAAATTCTCCATAAACTGTGAGGGAAGCTCTACGAAATCCCACCATACATTGGTACCGCTGAGGCTCTCGAAACGGGTGTTGGCAAACATGCCGTGCAGGGAGTGACCAAACTCATGCAGGAAGGTCTCTACCTCGCCCAGTGTCAACAATGCCGGTTTCTCATCTGTCGGTTTGGTGAGGTTCATCACGACCGATACGTGGGGACGTATATTCTCCCCCTTCTTCGTGATCCATTGTCCTTGGTATTCCGTCATCCATGCACCTCCCTGTTTGCCCTTGCGGGGATGGAAGTCGGCATAGAAGACCGCCAGGTAGCTGCCGTCTTTGTCGAACACCTCATAGGCTTTCACGTCGGGGTGGTATACGGGGATGTCCTTATTCTCCTTGAAGGTGATGCCATACAACCGGTTTGCCAGTCCGAAGACACCCTCGATGACTTTCGACAACTCGAAATAGGGGCGCAGCATCTCCGCATCGAGGTTGTATTTCTTCATCTGTAACTTGTGCGAGTAGAAACCGCTGTCCCAAGGCATCATCTTGAGTTGAGAGTTGAGAGTTGAGAGTTGAGAGTTGTTTTTCTTGAACAATTTTATCAACTCCTCACGCTCCTTCATAGCCGTGGGCTTATAAGCGTCGATGAGGTCGTCGAGCAGTCGGTAGACATTGCGGACGTTGGATGCCATGCGGCGTTTCAGCACATAGTCAGCATACGTCTTGTAACCCAGCAGCTGTGCAATTTCCCTTCGCAGGTTGATGAGCCGCTTGCATATCTCGATATTGTTCTCACTGTTGTCATGCGTACACTCCGTATTGCGTGCCATGTACATCTGCTTACGAAGCTCACGCTGGGTGGAATAGGTCATGAAGGGAGAGTAGCTCGGCATGTCGAGGGTGAACAGCCATCCCTCCTTGCCCGCTTCCTTGGCGGCAAGGGCTGCTGCCTCACGTGCCGTGTCGGGCAGACCGTCCAGCTGTGCCTCGTCAGTGATGTGCAGGGTAAATGCCTTGTTCTCCTTCAACAGGTTCTGCGAGAACTGCAGGGAGAGCATCGATGCCTCCTCTGTCAGCTGGCGCAGTTTTGTTTTCCCCTCCTCATCGAGCAACGCACCGCTACGGACGAATCCTTCATAACAGTTGTCGAGTAGCATCTTCTCCTCCGGGGTCAGCCGTCGGTGATGCAGGTGTACCTGACGGATGCGCTCGAACAGTTGGGGATTCAGGCGCATATCATTGGCATGCTGCGTCAGGATCGGCTGCATCTTCTGTGCCAGTGCGTCCATCTCGTCGTTCGTCTCTGCGCTGAGCAGGTTGAAGAACACCGTCGACACCCTGTCGAGCAGGTCATAATAGTTGTCCCCCTCGTCAAAGGGATTAAGGATGGTATTGTCGAAAGTGGGCTTCTCGGGGTTGTTGATAGTCTTCTCGAGATACTCGTTATCCCGTCGGATGCCTTCCATGAAAGCCTCCTCATAGTCTTCCAGCCGGATACGGTCGAAGGGCACTGTGTCATGCAGTGTGCCGTATGGTTCTAGAAAAGGGTTCTTATGCTCGTTCATACTAACGTCTTTGTTTTAATCTGCAAAAGTACTACTTTTTCTTGAATGCCCCAAGTTTTTTAACCGTTATTCCATGAAGCAGGTATGTTTAGAAGAACAGGGTGCGCTCAGCCCAATAGGTGAGAATACCACCGAGATAGCCCACGAAAGCAATCCATGTGATATGCTTCAGATACCAACCGAAGGTGATCTTCTCCAGTCCCATGACGACAACACCGGCTGCGGAGCCGATGATCAGCATGGAGCCACCGACACCGGCACAGTAGGCGAGCAGTTGCCAGAAGATGCCGTCGACACCCATAGGACCAGCCTCGGCGACAGGGTACATGCCCATACAACCGGCAACAAGGGGTACGTTGTCGACAATGGACGAGAGAACACCGATGATACCGTTGATGAGGTAGTAGTTACCGGAGAATGCCTCGTTAAGTCCCTCACCCATAGCCGTCAGCACCCCAATCTCCTGCAGTACGGCGACTGCCATCAGGATACCGAGGAAGAACATGATGGTGGAGAGGTCTATCTTTGACATGATATCACTTACACGCTTTGCCATTGTGTCATCCTCGTCGGTGCTGTAGTGGAAGATCTCCGTGGTGGTCCACAGAATACCCAGTACGAGCAGGATGCCCATGAACGGAGGCAGGTGGGTGATGGTCTTGAAGATGGGGACGAAGATGAGACCACCTACACCCAACCAGAAGATGATGTCACGCTGCACCTTGGTAAACTGGCTTGCCGTTGATTTCGGCAGGTTCTGTTCCTTGTCGAACTTTCCTTCCAGCTGAAGACTGATGATGGTGGCAGGAATCAGCATGGATACCAGCGAGGGGATGAATATCTCTGTGAGAACCCCCTGCGTGGTGATGACTCCCTTGATCCACAGCATGATGGTGGTTACGTCACCAATCGGGGAGAAGGCACCACCGGAGTTGGCAGATATGATGATGAGTGCAGCATAAAGCATACGTTCACTTCTTGATTGTACCAGTTTGCGAAGTACCATGATCATTACGATGGATGTGGTGAGGTTGTCGAGGATGGCAGACAGGAAGAAGGTCATGAAGGCGACACGCCACAGCAGTTTACGCTTGGAGCGGGTCTTCAGCGCATCACGAACGAAGTTAAAACCACCATTAGAATCCACAATCTCCACAATCGTCATGGCACCCATCAGGAAGAACAGGGTACCGGCAGCATCTCCTAAATGGTGCTCAATAACCTCTGCGATGTGATGAACAACCTCGTCACCAGCAATGGTGGGATAGAATGATGTCGGATTCATCATCAGCAAAGTCCAGCAGGTCACGCACATCAGCAAGGCAATAGCTGCTTTGTTGACTCTCGTCACACTCTCAAGGGCTATGCACAGATAACCGAAAACGAAGAAGACTACAATGAGAACAGATAATGTTGTCATAGATACTTTATTTACTTATTTAATAATTAGTCAAATACTTTGAAGGAATAGCCCTGTCCTTGTAGCCATTCAATAGCCTGAGGAAGTGCTGTATGTAGTTTGTCAATAGATTTTAAAGAGTCATGAAAGGTGATGATACTTCCATTACGGGCATAGCGTTTCACATTGTTGAGCACATCCTCTGCCGTGATCCATTTGGAATAGTCACGAGTCACAAGGTCCCACATGACAATACGGAATTTCCTGCTGAGCCAGGCATATTGTTCTAGGCGCATCCATCCATGAGGGGGACGTACTAAATCGGTATGTAGATAGGCATTAGCTTTTTCCACGTTATAGCTATACTCCCGGATGCTGTGGCGGAAGCCACTGATATGGTTATGGGTGTGGTTGCCTATGCGGTGTCCCTCGTTAACTACCCGTTGGTGTAGTTCAGGGTATTTTCGCACGTTATCACCGACCATGAAGAAAGTTGCCTTAATGCCAAAATGTTTCAGGGTGTCAAGGATAAAGGGGGTGGCTTCGGGGATAGGACCGTCATCGAAGGTTAGGTACACAGCCTTCTCATGACGATCCATTCTCCATGTTGCCCTGGGATATAGCCAGCGCAACCATATTGCTGGTTGCTCGATGAACATATGCTTAGTTTTCTGCTCCTAACTGTCCCCCTTTTGCCTGGAAGGCATCCAGCATCTTGTTGAGCACAGCCTCCTTCTTGCTGCCCCACTGCTCGTCGATGGTAGAACCGAGTTGCAGCAGTTGGTTGAGGATGTAGATGTGCATGTAGCAACTGTCCTCAGAGAGGGCGAACTGCTGGCTGTCGAGGTTGACATACCAGGTGACATACTGTGTGGAGTTCTTCCACAACTGGTCAATCAGTTTCATCGCCTCTTTGTTGTTCCCCATGGCAGCCCATGCACGAGCCATGTCAAGGGAGCCAGAGGTGTAGCTGTGTGGGATATTATAGGCAGGCAGCACCTTCTCCGTATAACGTAGTACCTCAGCGGCTTTCTTGTCATCACCCTCACTGACGAGTTGCATGGCGAGACGTGCCATGATACGGCGGTGGGTGTAGCACATGCGCAACACCGTCTCATCGAGGTAGACACCCTTTGTGCTGGCTCCGCCAAACTTGAAGCGGTGCATCACATTATCGTAGGTGCGCTTGGTATCGAAATTCTTGGCTCCCTCTTGGTTCGTAGTGAACGGAGTGATGCGGTAGGCAAGACCCTCTGTGATGGTGTTGTCACCCAAGTTGATGTAGTTCTCGTCACCTACAGAGACAGCCACATAGATAGGACGCTCCCAGTTACATTGTGAGAGCATCTCGAGAATCATCAGGTCGCCTTTGTATAGGGCCGTCTTTCCCTTCAGTGAGATGGTCATGCGGTCAGGGATGGAGTCTGTAGCCATCATCATTCCGCTACGACGTACGGCATCCTTGTCGATGGTCATATAGATGACATCAGTAGGAATGACGTGCAGGTCGGCATTCTTCGAGCGTACCCAGTATTTCAGGATATTCTTCAGTTCGAAAGGATCGTCACCAAACTGTTTCTTTGCCGTCTCAGGATCCTCAGCGTATAAATCAAGCACAGCCTGTTTCATCTCAGGGTCGATAGACACATATTCATTCGTTCCAGAGCAGTATTCCAAACGGCTCCAAGAGATAGGCACTGATGGGGAGTCATAGGCAGGACGGCACATCTGGTCGATATACCAGTCGGTCTGCAGATATGAGAGGTTGCAGACACGTGCATCTGTACGTACCCCCTCTACATCCTGGTTGTACCATAGTGGGAAGGTGTCGTTATCGCCATTCGTAAAGATAATCGGATTACCCTCGTCCTGCAGGGACATCAGGTAGTTCTGTCCGAAATCACGGCAGGTATAGCGTCCTGAGCGATCGTGGTCGTCCCATGTCTGAGATGCCATCTGGATGGGGACTAAGATAGTAACTATAGTGACTATAGTACCTATAGTGATAGGATTTATTTTCAGTTTTCGCTGAATCAGGTCGATAAGGGCCGCGACACCCATGCCACACCAGATGGCAAAAGCGTAGAAGGAACCGGCATAGGCGTAGTCTCGCTCACGGGGCTGCATGGGGGTCTGGTTCAGGTAGATGACGATGGCAAGACCTGTCATGAAGAACAGGAAGAAAACAACCCAGAACTGGCGAATGCCTACAGGCTCTATTTCTGTCTTTTCCTTACCATCAACAACGATGCGGTTCTTACGACTGTACCATGACTGCCAGAAGAGTCCGATGAGTCCTAAGAGCAGTGGCAGACAGTAGAATACGTTATGCCCCTTGTTGTCCTTCAACTCGTCAGGTAGTGTATTCTGGTCGCCTAAGCGTAAATTATCAAACCAGTCAAAACCACTGAGCCAGTTGCCATGCTCTAACTCACCATTACCCTGGATGTCGTTCTGACGACCGGCAAAGTTCCACATAAAGTAACGCCAGTACATGAAGTTACACTGGTAGGAGAGGAAGAAACGGATGTTCTCCAATTGACTGGGAACTTTCACGCTTATCATCTCACCACAGCGGTCGTACATCTCCTCGTGACCATCTACCGAGCCACCCATCCAACTCTCATAGGCAGCGCGGTGTGCAGAGCTGTACATACGGGGGAAGATCATGTTCTGGGCATATTGGTACTCGTCCTTGTTACGAACAACAAAATACTCATCTTTCTCGTCGGGAGAGGCTTTCTCTTTCCGCTGCCATACAGGAGCGCCTTTCTTCGTCACTGGACGACAGTATTCTCCGTCTTTCTCCAAAGCTACCTGTGAGGTGTATGCCTGTCCGTACAACAGAGGACGCTGACCATATTGCTCACGACCCAAATATTCACCCAGTGTGAAGATATCCTCAGGGGAGTTCTGGTCCATTGGCGGGTTGGCAGAAGAGCGTATCACAATCAGTGCATAGGATGAGTAACCAATCATCAGCATCAGCATACAGAGCAGCGACGTGTTCTTGATACGGGCAGTGACGAGCAGGTCTTTTCCCTTCTTGTATTGGAGCACAAACCATAATACGGCAAGTACCATGATACCGATGATGACTGCTGACCATCCATGACCATAGAACGGAATACCCAGCATGGCGACAGACAGGAGGAAGGCGATGTTCTGCTTCTTTTGGCTGATATCACGGTGGGTCTCGTAAATCGCCCAGATAGTGATGGCTATCAACAGGAAGATATAGACAATCTCACCGGTGTTGAAAGGACAGCCTAAGACGTTGACGAAAAGCAATTCGAACCAACCGCCAACCTGTACGATACCGGGAACGACACCATAGAGCACTGCGGCGAGAATAACGATGGAGATGCCCAGGGCGATCAACGAACCATAGAGGTCTTTGCGTGGTATACGCTGGGGGAACTTACGATAATAATATACCAAGACAATCGCTGGCAGACACAACAGGTTGAGCAGGTGCACACCAATACTTAACCCCGTCATATACATAATCAATATTAACCAACGGTCACTATGAGGCTCGTCAGCATGGTCTTCCCATTTAAGTATCAACCAGAAAACGACAGCGGTGAAAGCGGAGGAATAGGCATATACCTCACCTTCTACTGCTGAGAACCAAAAGGTGTCACTGAAGGTGTATATCAACGCGCCTACCATGGCAGAGCCCTCGATGGCAATCATTTTCCAGAGGTTCAACTCGCTCCATTCCTTGATGAGGAGACGGCGCACCAGATGTGAGATAGTCCAGAAAAGGAACAGAATGGTGGCTGCCGATAGCAGCGCACTCATCATGTTCACCATCCGTGCCACCTGTGTGGGATCACTGGTAAACTGTGAGAAAAGATTAGCGGTGAGCATGAAAAAGGGTGCACCGGGTGGGTGACCGATTTCCAGTTTATAACCTGTAGAGATAAATTCCGGACAGTCCCAGAACGATGCTGTCGGCTCAATCGTGGAACAATATACGAAGGCGGCAATCAAGAAACTGACCCATCCCAGGATATTGTCAACCAGTTTAAATTGTTTCATTACTTAGTATGTCGTTTAATTCCAACTTGCAAAGATAGTTGTTTTAGTTGAGAATGGAGAATTGAATGTTGAGAATTAGTGCTCACTTGTTTTTTTTTAACGTTTAAGGGGTTATAAGAAGAGTTGTGCTCCGTAGATAAGCAGGACATATCGTAGGAACTTGCCTATCGCCATGCTCGTGATGGAAATAGGGATATTGGAGCGCATCAGACCTAAAACGATGGTGATGGCACTCCCTAAGACGGGGATGAAGGCGAAAAACCCCATCCAGGCTCCACGGCCTCCCATGAAGCGAGTCGCCTGATCAAGCTTCTCCTTGCTGACATGCAGGTATTTCTCAATCCACTCCAGTTTTCCCATGCGCCCTACGGTATAGTTGAACATACCACCTGCCACATTACCGATGGTACCGTAGATAATCAGTCCCCAGGGGTCTAAGCCGGCAGCTAGCAGTCCCATCATCACCGCCTCACTGGAGAAAGGGAAAAAGGATCCGGCAATGAAGGCTGTGACCAGCATGCCCCAGTAGCCATAACTGATAAGGAGGGAAATGATTACATCCATAGGTTATAAACGGTTAGGAAGAAGGCTGAGAGGGTGATGATACAGAAAATGATGTTGGTCACTTTCTGCTGGGTGAGGGCAATGAAATGGGCGATGAGTGGTGCAGTGTTTAATATCATCAGACGGATCAGCAGATCGTAGCGCTGGGGCTGCAGGAAAAACAGCAGCAGGAGAAACAAGTACATCCTGATGAAAAAACCATAGAGCATGCGGTTGTGTATCTTGTCGTGGTGACAGTTTCTCCAATAGTGTAATGCTCCAAAGAGAGCAAGGGCGGTGACAAAATACATGGTCAGGATGTGGTGAGTATTGAGTCCAGAGAAATCAAAAGGTGTCTGGATGTTTGTCCAAAGAGAGAAATGGTTTGTCCATAAGGTGAAGTCTGACTGGTAGGTGGACCATCCAAAGGCAAACCAATAGGGGAGGGTGACCCCTGACAGGGAGGCGAAGAAATTACGCCAGGAAAGTGACTGCAGGTTGGTCTGCATCAACAACCAGAGAAAGGGTATCAGATAAGTAATCTGAATATCGACAAGACTGGATAATCCCAATAGCAGGAAACCGTAGAAAGTCAGTCCAGGGGAGTCTTTGTCCTGGTAGGTTTGAAACAATACCACATAGGTCGCTGCCATCAGCATGGTGCAGACTGCCTCACGTAAGGAGGCAAACAGGAAACAAATGGCACAATTGAGTACGATGAACGAGCAGGAGATCATTCGGGAATGAATCCTGATGAGCGCGTTCCTGTTGTTCAGTACTGCCATCAGGGAGACGGAGATGGCGAAGCAGCCAAACTGGATCCACCAATTCTCCTGTATCAGTCCTGCAAGAACCCATACCCCTGCCGCATAGACAGAGGTGATGGGGAGTGACAGCTTACTGTCCGATACCTTGTTCTGTAGTCGCTTCATTATAGGTCTGCACCGATGTCACGACGGAAATACTTATCCGTAAATTGAATCTTCTGTGCCTCCTCGAAGGATTTCTGGAGTGCCTCCGCTTTGTCCTTGCCATAAGAAGAGACGGCAATGACACGCCCGCCATTGGTGACTACCTGTCCGTCCTTCATGGCTGTACCGGCATGAAAGACGATACTGCCCTCCACGTTCTCAATACCGCTGATAGCATATCCTTTCTTGTATTCTTGGGGATAACCTCCGCTGACCAGCATGACACAGACTGCCGCACGTTCGTCAAAAACGATGGGACGCTGGTCAAGGTCACCTGCTGCCACCCCTTCGAAGAGGTCAACGATATCGCTCTTCAGACGAAGCATCACGCTCTCAGTCTCTGGGTCACCCATACGGCAGTTATACTCAATGACCATTGGCTCGCCTTTGACGTTGATGAGTCCGAAGAAGATGAAGCCCTTGTAAAGGATACCTTCTTCCTTCAGTCCCTCAACCGTAGGACGGATGATACGGTCCTCTGCCTTCTGCATCCATTCCTTGGTGGCGAAGGGAACAGGACTGACAGAGCCCATACCACCGGTGTTCAAACCCGTGTCATGTTCCCCGATGCGCTTGTAGTCCTTTGCCTCTGGCAGTATCTTGTAGTGGTCACCGTCTGTCAATACGAAGACGGAGCACTCAATACCGCTGAGGAACTCCTCGATGACCACACGTGAGGAGGCATTGCCGAACATACCGCCCAGCATCTCCTTCAACTCTTTCTTTGCCTCTTCAAGAGTGGGGAGTATCAATACCCCCTTGCCGGCGCAGAGACCATCAGCCTTGAGGACATAGGGAGCCTCCAGCGTCTCTAAGAAGGCAAGTCCTTCCTGCAGATGTTCTCCGTCAAAAGTCTCGTAGCGTGCCGTGGGGATATGGTGGCGCTGCATGAATGCCTTGGCGAAATCCTTGGACCCCTCCAATACCGCACCTGCTTTCGTGGGACCGATGACTGGGATGTCCTTGGTGCGCACGTCAGCCTTCATATCATCGTAGATACCCTTTACCAATGGGTCTTCAGGACCGACAACCACCATGTCGATCTGCTGGTTGACACAGAACTGCTTCACTGCCTCAAAGTCATCCGCCTTCATGGCAACATTCTCACCGCAGTTGCTGGTTCCCGCATTACCTGGGGCAATAAACAACTTCTCACATTTCTCACTCTGAGCAATTTTCCAGGCGAGGGCATGCTCACGTCCACCACTACCTAATAATAAAATCTTCATCGTATAATATTTACTTTTTACCTTTCTATAATTTTCCTTGTTCACCTAAATAAGAGTCCTTAAAGCCGAGGAAATAAAGTACACCGTCCAGTCCAATGGTATTGATGCTCTGTTCTGCATTGGCAACAACACGTGGCTTGGCATGGAATGCGATGCCCAGTCCAGCCTCACTGATCATGGGTAAGTCGTTAGCACCGTCACCTACGGCAATGGTCTGGGCGAGGTTGACTTTCTCCACCTGTGCGATGAGCTTCAGTAATTCTGCCTTCCGGTGTCCGTCGACAATCTCTCCAACATACCGACCAGTCAGTTTTCCGTCATCCCCTATCTCCAGTTCGTTGGCATAGACATAGTCGATGCCGTATTTGCGCTGCAGATACTCCCCGAAATAGGTGAATCCACCACTGAGGATGGCAATCTTGTAGCCGCAGGTCTTCAGGATGGACATCAGTCGGTCGACACCCTCTGTGATGGGCAGGTGTTCGGCGATGTCCTGCATGACACTGACATCCAGTCCTTTCAATAGGGCGACACGGCGGGTGAAACTCTCCTTGAAGTCAATCTCACCACGCATGGCACTCTCTGTGATGGCACGTACCTCGGCTCCCACACCATTTCGCTCTGCCAGTTCATCAATGCACTCCGTCTGTATCAGTGTGGAGTCCATGTCGAAGCAGATGAGGCGGCGCATACGCCGGAACATATCGTCACGCTGGAACGAGAAGTCAATGCCCATCTCTGCTGACAATTTCATGAGTTTCGACTGCATCTCCTGTCTGTTGACGGGTTCACCACGTAGGGAGAACTGGATGCAGGCACGTGTGTGCTTGTCGAGTTGTTTGATACTCTTCCGCCCAGTCAGTCTCAGAATGGAGTCGATGTTCAGTCCCTGGTCAGCAATGATACGTGTGGCAGCCTCTATCTGACGTGCCGCCAGTTGTCGTCCCATCACCATGAGGATATAGCGGTTCTTTCCCTGATGCCCTACCCAGTCCTCGTATTCGTCATCACTAATAGGTGAGAATCCGATATTAACACCCAGTTCTGTGGCTTTGAACAATAATTCCTTCATTGCCAGTCCTGAATTCATCTCATCCATTCGGATAAGGATACCCAAAGACAACGTAGAGTGGATGTCTGCTTGTCCGATATCCAGTATCTGCGCATCATACTTTGCCAGAATACCCATGACACTGGCTGTCAGTCCCGGGCGGTCTTGCCCTGTAATGCGGACGAGGATTTGTTCTTCTTTCATCATTTCTATCTCTAAACTCTCAACTCTAAACTCTCAACTACTTAAGGTAGTCTTCAAAATATTGGGTGATACGCTCATGCAGATGTACACTGGTATGTCCCCGCATATTATGCGGTTCGTCAGGGTATACAAAGAAGTCTGGTTGCGTGCCTGAATCAATACAAGCTTTAAGGAATGACAGACAATGTTGTGGTACGACGGTATCGTCATTATAGCCAGTGATGACCTGTAGTTTCCCTTTTAGGTTCTTTGCTTGTTTCAGTAAACTGGTCTTCTCATATCCTTCAGGGTTCGTCTCTGGCGTATCCATATACCGCTCGCCATACATCACCTCATACCATTTCCAGTCGATGACAGGACCGCCTGCCACTCCTACTTTGAAGATATCAGGGTAGTTCGTCATCAGGGAGATGGTCATAAAGCCACCGAATGACCAACCGTGAACACCCAGCCTGTCCATGTCAACGTAAGGTAGGGTACGCAGGTAGTCCACTCCCTTCATCTGGTCTTGCATCTCGATTTGTCCGAGTTGGCGGAAGGTAGCCTGTTCAAAGTCTCGCCCACGATTTTCACTGCCTCTGTTGTCAAGGATGAAGAGGATATACCCTTTCTGTGCCATATATGTCTCCCATGACCGGCTGTGCCAATGCCATGAAGCTTCGACGTTATGCGCATGCGGACCACCATAGACATAGATGACGGTGGGATATTTCTTGGATGGGTCAAAGTTGTAAGGTTTCACCATGCGGTAATAGAGATCCGTCATACCATCGGCTGCCTTCAAGCTTCCACATTCGAAGATGGGCTGTTCGTAATCTTTCCATGGGTCTTCGGCGGTAAATAATCGTGCTGCCTTTCCCTTATTAGTCTCTACAAAGTCAATGTTCCGTGGTGTGGAGGGATTGTTCCATTTGTCGATGAGGTAGATGCCAGATGATGAGAGCATGCCGTGGTGTACCCCGTCCGTCTTTACGATTTCCGTCATCTTCCCATCTTTCACGCTGACTCTGTAAAGCCAACGGTGGAGTGGGTGGTACTTGTTGGCAGCGATGATGACGCTCTTTTGTTCCTTATTGAATCCTAATACATCCAGTACGACATAATTCCCATGGGTGAGCTGTTTTAACAGTTTCCCCTCCTTATTATATAAATATAGGTGGTTATAACCATCCCTTTGGCTCTGCATGATAAATTTCTCATCGTCCCAGGGCAGGAAGAGGATTGGATGCAAAGGCTCCACATATTTCTCGCTGGTCTCACGATAGAGCTCAGCAGTTTTCTCACCTGTCACGGCATCGTAACTCACGAGTCGGCAGTCGTTCTGATCGCGGTTGAGTTCAAACATATAGACTGTCTTGCTGTCGGGACTCCATGCGATATTCGTGAAATAGCGGTCTTTAGGATTACCTGCCTTCAGATAGATGGTCTTTTGTGTGTTCATGTTATAGACGCCCACGGTTACCTGATGCGAGGTCATTCCTGCCATCGGGTATTTGTCAGGTTCTTGAGTAGCGATGCGGGTGTCTATTGCCACCTGCGGGTAATCCGTTACCATACTTTGGTCCATACGGTAGAAGGCAAGCCGTAGTCCGTCAGGACTCCAGAATGTTCCTTTCTCGATACCGAACTCGTTGCGATGCACAGACTGTCCGTAGACAATTTCCCTGCTTCCGTCAGAGGTCAGTTGATGCTCAAGGTCTTGTGCGTCACGGATATATAGTTGATGATTCTTGACATAGGCGACAGCCTTTGATGTCTTGTTCCAGTCAGCATATTTCTCCCCCTCGCAGCATTGTGACCATACGATTTCTTTCTTTTTCCAGTCGTAGAGGATGCGTTGCTTATTATTTTTGAGTAAAACAACAGTCTCATGAGGATAGGGATATCTGGCGGCAAAAGCAGAATGCCAGTCGCTCCCAATATCTTTCAGTGCGAAGAGAGGACTTTGCTGCCCATTATGGTTGACGGTGCCACCCTCCTCTGCATCCAAGTACATCAGTTGGTCACCCCACCATGTGTACCAGCGGTTTTCTGGTTGCGAGTGACGGTAGTTGGTCCCTCCGAAGTTGAGGTCTTCCAGCGTGAAGAGCTTTTTCTGGGCATTCATTGGCAGACAGGAGAGTATCAAAAGAGTGAGGATAACTTTAGTCTTCATCATGGTCAAACCTCCTCTTCTTATCGAAATGGCGTCCCTTTCGGTCGAAGTCACGATTACCCTTGAAATTCCTAGTATTCCTAGTATTCCTAGTATTCCTAGTGTCCCTAGTATCCCTAGTCTCCCTAGTCCTCTTCTCCAGCGAGCGGAACTTGAAATTGCGGATGTCCGCCTCTTCATTCTCTTCCTGTTCCTCCAGACGCTTCTTGAATTCCCGGTTCTGTCTGAAACGGCGCTTCTCAGCCATTTGGCGCTTCTCTTCTTCTGTTTTTACGGTTCCACCTTCTTCACGGAAAATGCGCATTTTCCCGTCAAACATCTGGTATTTACGGAATTCACATTCCAGAGAACCATTATACAAGGGGATTTTAATAGAAGGCTTTAGTCCGATTTGGTCAAAGCACTCCTCTCTATAACTTAAGATCCATGCGTCATTCCCTGTAAACTGATGCTTCAGTCGTTCACCAATCATCTTATAAGTCCCCAGTAAGTCGGGTGTGGAGATACGCTCACCATAGGGTGGGTTGGTCACCATGATACTCTTCTCCTTCGGTTGCGTGAAATCCTTGAAGTCACGTTCCTCCACCGTGATGTCACTGGTCAGTCCTGCAGCACGCACATTCAGACGTGCCGTGTTCACCGCTTTGATATCCACGTCGTAGCCGTAGATGTGATGGTGAAACTCTCTTTCCTGCGAGTCATCGTTATAAATGGTGTCAAAAAGGTCACGGTCGAAGTCTTTCCATTTCTCGAACGCGAACTCCTTGCGGAACAGTCCGGGTGCCATGTTACGGGCGATGAGTGCCGCCTCAACGAGCAGGGTACCACTGCCACACATCGGGTCGATGAAGTCCGTCTCGCCCTGCCATCCTGTCATCAGTATCATGCCGGCGGCAAGAACCTCATTCAATGGAGCCTCCACTGATTCCTGACGATATCCACGACGATGCAGTGACTCACCGCTGGAGTCCAACGACAGCGTACATTTGTCTTCTGCCACATGGATGTTCAGGCGGATGTCCGGGTTGGTAATGGATATGTTCGGACGTTTTCCTGTCTTCTCACGGAACTGGTCGACGATAGCGTCCTTGACTTTATAAGCGACGAACTTAGAGTGGCGGAACTCCTCCGAGAAAACGACCGAGTCAACGGCGAAGGTCGTTTCCAAATCCAGGTATTTCGTCCAGTCCACCGCTTTGACACCCTCGTAGACATCATCGGCCGAAAGTGCCTTGAAATGTTTGATTGGTTTTAGAATACGGATGGCAGTATGCAACTGGAAATTGGCACGGTACATCATTTCCTTGTTACCCGTGAAGGATACCATGCGTCGTCCTATTTGTACGTTCTCTGCGCCCAGTTGCGTCAGCTCTTTCGCCAAAACGGGCTCAAGTCCCATAAAGGTCTTGGCGATAAGTTCAAAATCTTGTGTCATAATGTTTTATATAAATATGGTGCAAAGATACGAATAAGTACGCAAAAAAACAAAATTAATTCCATTTTATTTCATTATTCTGAATCTTTTGTGTAATTTTGCCACCAATACAAGAACATGTCTTTAGGGAATGGTAATCGGGTTGGATATTTTCCTGGTTGATGTCAGTTCTTTAATGAGAATAGATGTCATGATATGGGTAGCAGGAATTCCTGTTGTCTTTTTTCTGCTGGTTATCCTTCTCTATCAGGTGAGGCAATACCGTCAGTTAAAGGTTGAATTGGTGCAACTGGCTGCTATCAACCGACATAGCATCGAGTATGAATTAGTGTTGAAGGCAATGAAGTTGTCTACTTGGCGAATCGATGTAGCGGAAGGTGTCGTCTCTTATGAGAGTGATTATCGTAGTAAGACCAATTCTTTTGTCCCACAGTCGGGCGCAACGATTGACGGGATGTATGACCTGATCCATATTGACGACCGGGATACCGTAAGAGAGGCTTTGACAGGACTGATGGAGGGAAAGTATGAGGACTATCATCAGAAATACAGGGCACAGGCATCTCCTTCTTCCCCCTTTTACTGGGAAGAGACTTTTGCTACTATAGACAAGTATGATATTGATGGTAATCCTTTGACCATAGTGGGGACTTCTATGCGTATTGATGAGCAGAAAGAGATAGAGCAGGCACTGATTGACGCCCGTAATCATGCAGAGGAGAGTGATCGCCTGAAATCCGCTTTCTTGGCAAATATAACCCATGAGGTGCGTACTCCACTAAATGCTATTGTGGGATTCAGTGATGTACTTCCCATGGCACAAAGTGAGGAGGAGCGGAATGAGCTGATCAAGTTAATCAAACAAAATAATGCCCACTTGCTCCGTTTGTTTGATGATATGATGAATATCTCGAAATTAGAGGCAGGCAACCAGGGAGAGATTGTCAAGGATACTTTTGAGTTGACTCCCCTGTTCCGTGAACTTGCAGATAAATATCTGGCGGTAGCTTTAGACAAGGGATTGAGTATTAGTTTGGATGAAACGGCGGAGCCTGTTCTCGTACATACGGATCGTGACCGCTTGAAAGAGATATTGAACCAATATATGAATAATGCAGTGAAGTTTACCTCCACAGGTGGCATTACTCTGGGTTCTGACAAAACCCCGTCAAGTATCAGGATCTGGGTTCGGGATACAGGAAAAGGTATCCCAGCCGACAAATGCAACGAACACCTTTTTGAACGTTTTGTGAAAGTCGATGATTTCGTGGCTGGAACAGGATTAGGACTGAGTATATGTCGAAGTCTTGCTGATGTGTTGGGTGGTCAGGTAGGCGTGGAGTCTGTCTATGGACAAGGGTCAACTTTCTGGGTGGAGGTACCTCTGTAATATAATGCGTACAATGAGGTTATATACTCTGTTCCTTTTTGTCTTTTTGTGTCAGTCAGTCCAGGCGCAATTGATGTCTGGCGTGATTACTGATGCGGAGACCAAGGCGGCGATACCCTCTGTGACGGTATCGTATAAGGGACATCGTGTCGCCGTCGCCTCAGGGCTGGACGGGCGTTATGTCATTCAGAAGAATCCTGGTTGGACATTGACATTTAGTGCGGTAGGGTATGTTGCTCAGACGATTTACATAGACGATCGTACTTCTAATCGGATTGATATTCAGCTGCAACCCGATACGAAAGTATTACAGAATGTGACGGTGAGGTCGAAACGCCAACGCTACAGCCGTAAGAATAATCCAGCTGTCGAACTGATGCGTAAAGTTATTGAGCACAAACGGCTCACCGATCTTGCCAACAAGGATTACTACCAGTATAGTAAATACCAGAAACTGACATTTGCGGGTAATGACATCACACCGGAGAAATTGCAGAACTCCATCTTCCGTAAGAAGAAATGGATATTAGACCAGATAGAGCCTTGTCCATATAACAACAAACTCATCCTGCCTATTTCTGTCGATGAGACAGTGACGAGGAAGTTGTATCGTCGACATCCGCATGATGAGAAGAACATTATTATAGGAGAGAATTCGACGGGTATCGGTGACTTGTTCCAGACGGGTGATATCATGAGTATCATGTTGAAAGACATATTTACGGATGTGAACATTTATGATGACCAGGTCCGTCTCCTGCGGCGTCCCTTCACGTCACCAATTGGCAGGGGTGCCATCGGCTTTTACCGTTTCTATATCGAGGATACTTTGCAAATTGAGCGTGACAGTTGTATCCATCTGCATTTCCTGCCTAACAACATGCAGGATTTTGGCTTCCGGGGGGATATCTATATCCTCAAGGACTCCAGCTATCAGGTGAAGCGCTGTGATATCTCCATTCCTCGTCAGGGTGGTGTGAACTTTGTGCAGAACATGCGTGTCGTCCAGCAGTTTACGCAGTTGCCGACGGGGGAGTGGGTATTGTCCGTCGACGACATGGTAGTGGAGATAGAAATACTGAGTTTCCTGCAGAAAGCCATCGTTGTCAGGAATACGCGTCTGTCCGATTATTCCTTCGATGCCTTGCCCGACAAGTTGTTCCGGGGAAAACGGGATGTGAAGGAGCCTGACGCGATGTCGCATAGTGACCTCTTCTGGGCGCAATACCGACAGGTGGGTCTGACGAGGAGTGAAGCGTCCATGAAGGATTTTGTCAAGGGCTTTGAGAAGATGAAAGGTTTTAAGTATGTCATGCTGGGTTTGAAGGCGTTGATAGAAAACTATGTGGAGACAGGTAATCCCTCGAAGGTGGATATTGGTCCGGTCAATACTATTATCTCTACCAACTATATTGACGGACTACGTACTCGTCTGAGTGCCCAGACAACGGCAAATCTCAATAAGAACTGGTTTTTCAAGGGGTATTTCGCGCGAGGCTGGAAGTCGAATAAGAATTACTATAAAGGGGAGATTACCTACTCTTTCAATGAGAAGAACTATCTGCCTCAGGAGTTTCCCCAGCGCACCCTTACGTTCTCATCGACCTATGATGTCTGCTCACCCTCCGATAAGTTCCTGACTACTGATAAGGATAATGTTTTCACTGCTTTTAAATGGAGCAATGTGCGGGCGATGATGTTCTATAATCGTCAGCAATTGACTTTTACCCGTGAGGAGGATATGGGGCTGAAGACGATTGTCAGTCTGAAGACGGAGTCGAATGAGGCTTGTGGCGACCTTTATTTCACCTCCCTTTCCGACTATGCCGCATGGGATCGGACAACCCCTCGTCCCTCGGCAAAGATTCGGACAACGGAGCTGCACGCAGAGATAGAATACTGTCCTGGTGCTCTTTATATCAATACCAAACAGCGTCGTAGGAAAGTGAATCGCGAAGCACCCATCATTACCTTGGGTCATACCATGGGTATCAAAGGTTTCCTGGGTGGCGAATATGACTATCAGTATAGTGAGTTGAGTGTCAAACAGCGCGTCTGGCTGAGCAGTTGGGGCAAAATGGATGTCTATGTCAAGGGAGGCGTACAGTGGTCGAAAGTGCCATTCCCGCTGTTATGCATGCCAGAGGCAAACCTCTCGTATATCCTCCATCATAATACGTATAGTCTTGTCAACAATATGGAGTTCCTCAACGACCGTTTCCTCTCTGTCATTGTCGCATGGGACATGAATGGTAAGTTGTTCAATCGCATCCCCTTGCTGAAGAAATTGAAATGGCGTGAGTATGTAGGAGTCAAGATGCTGTGGGGCGGTCTCTCTGACAAGAATAATCCGTTCTTGGCACAGAATGCTGGAAGTCCTTTGCTGATGGCGTTCCCGGACGACTCTCACGTGATGGATCCTAAGCGTCCCTATTGGGAGGTGTCGGTGGGCATTCATAATATCTTCAGGTTCCTCCATGTGGAGTATGTGCGTCGATTGAACTACAACAACTTGTCGTCAGCACATAAGAATGGTGTCCGTATGACTCTCCATTTCACTTTCTGATATTTTTTCCTTTCGCTGCAACTTTTCCTGTACCATTTACGTCAAACAGGCAGAAACAATAAAAAACAGGAAAGGATATGAAAAAGTTATTTTGGATTTTTGTAGCAGTTGCCACCGTTGTGGCAAGTACCAGTGCCTATGCCTTCTTTGGCTCGGATAAAGTGGAGGAGGGTCGTAAGTTGACAGGTTTTGAGCGCATCCGTTTGCAAGGGTCTCCAGACATCAAGTACACACAAGGAAAGACGTGGTCTGTTCGTGTGAAGGCTCCCAAAAGTATTATCAGGAAAGTGCAGACCCGTGTGGAGGGAAACTGTCTGGTTGTCAGTGTCAGGTCAGGTGGTTTCTTTAGCAGCATGTCCTTGAAAGGTGATGACGTGACGGTCTATGTCACCTCTCCCGATCTGATTGGTGTGGAGGTGCAGGGCTCTGGTGACTTTGAGAGTAAGTCGCATGTCGATACGGATAACCTTACCATCAGCTTGAAAGGCTCCGGTGACATTGATTTCTATGATATCATCTGTGACCGTATAGATGTGTCTTTGGTCGGCTCCGGTGACGTGGACATCAAAAAGGTGATTACCCAGTATTCCTCTGTTGAGTTAGTGGGTTCTGGTGATGTGCAGATCAGTCAGCTGAATGCCAAAGACACGAAGCTGGAGCTGAAAGGCTCTGGCGATATCAAAGTGGCAAGTCAGAAGTGTGGTACCGTTTCCTGTCGCCTGGTGGGCTCTGGTGACATTACCCTCACAGGTAGCATCAAACAACTCAACCAGACTACCCGAGGCTCTGGTGACATCAATACCGCAGGGCTACAGATTACCAGATAAAAAGTAAGAGGAAGCATCTGTGCTTCCTCTTCTCTTTTTTACCAGCCGCCGGGACCACCGCCTCCGCCAGGACCGCCTCCGCCAGGACCACCGCCGCTGTTGCTGCTATAACTGGAGAGTGATACACTGCTGCCTCCGTTGACGGCAGCATCCACATAACCGTTACCACCCAATATCTCAGTGCCACTGCTGACGGTAACGCCCGACTTCAGGGTGGGTTGTGAGGAGGCAGATACTACCAGTTTGCTGCCACCGCTGGAGGGAGTCTTGAAGGCATATACCTTACTGCCGACGGTGAACGAGTACCAGGTGTTCTTGCTCCATGATGAGGTGGAGTAGCAGGCTTGAGATAGCGAGGCACCATTCTCCAGATTACCCATGACGAACAGGATGCCACCCTGTATATAGAGCTGTTTCCTGTCCTCTGTATTGGCATCCAACGCATTCTCCGCATTGTTGCTGCCAGAGCAGGCTGCCACCACGATACCTCCCTTGATGTACAAGTTGCCATTGGCATCCATTCCGTCGTTGCTGGAAGATACCGCATAGACATATCCGTCATTGACGGTCAGGTCCTGAGCGGCGTTGATGGCATCGTCATAGGCATTGATGATAATGTTACCGCCGTTGATGTCCAGTGTGTTCTTACTCTCGATACCTTCACCGTTCCTGCCTTTTGTCGTCACGTTGATAGTACCGCCGTTGATGACGAGACCGCCACTGTAGGTATAGCTGTTGCCACTCTCTGTCTTCAATCCCGCTTTGATACCTTTGGGTGAAGAATAGTAGTTGGAGCTTACATTGTCCGTATTACCGGTGTAGTTGGTGTTCTCCGTCGTACCATTATTATAATATAGTCCGCCAGAGGTTAAGATGGTAATGGAGCCGTCATCAATGGTCATCACACCGTCGCACTTCATTCCCTTACCGCCAGCGCCCTTTGCTGTCAGGTTCAGAACGGTGCTACTGCCCGAGATATTCATATTACCGTCGGCACTCAGTCCGCAGGCTGCCTTGGTCTCCAGATCGTCCTCGTCCCAAGAGCCGTTACCTGTTGTCACGACAGTAATCTCACCGCCAGTGATGTTCATGTCACCCTCACACTTGACACCCTTGGCGGCAACACCGTCGCAAGTGATGTTGATGGTTCCCCCGCTGATATACATATTTCCGGAGTCCTCGTCCTCATGGTCGGTCGTCTCACCAGTAGAGCCCGTCGTGGTGTCGTCGATGTCACACTGGATACCGTCGTCACTGGTGCCATTGATGGTAATCGTACCACTCTCCATCAGGAAGTACTGGGCACAGTTGATACCGTCGCCCACAGCCGACTTGACATTGATGGTGGCGTTCTTGATGGTGAAATACTCACCGGTCTTGATGGCATGCTTCACATTACCAGTCACATTCAATGTACCTTTTTGAGCGAATTCTGCATGCCCCTTGATATAAAGGGCACCTTTCTGAGAACCGCTTGCCGCATCGACGAGGGTGTTGGTAGTTCCTGTCACTACCTTCACCTTAATGCGCTTACCGTCTTGGATATGAACGGCGGCACCCGAATTCGCGGGTGTCACATTAGTTAAAGTCAGCCCGTTCAGCTCAATAGTCGCCTTTGCCGAACCAGCCATGTAAAACTCGCCATCGTCACTGCTGCCACTGAGGTTATATGTGATCTCGCTGGCGGTTCCTGCACTGATAAGGTCGTTGGTGAGGGCATCACTCTGTGTGATGCTTACATGGGCTCCGCTGATGGCAATGTCCACATACTGGGCAATGTCACCTGCTACCGTTGCTGAGGCTGAGGTGCCGTTGTAAACTACAGCAACATTTCCTGCCGTCACTTCCGTATCATCGACGTTGATGCCGCTGATGTCTGCGAGTGTGAACTCCTTTCCCATTACGGTCAGCGTGGTACCGCCTGAGAAGACCATGTCACCAGTATCTGTTGAAGGGAAGAGGTAAGTCACGTTACCTACTTTCACATTCAGGGTCTGTGCCGTTGCCGCTATCGCCAGCAACAAGAAAGCAAGGAGGAAAACTGTCTTTTTCATTTTACAGCGACTTTAACGGTTTTACCATTGCTCTTCACAATATAGACACCCGTTCTCAGGGAAGACATCGCTTCCTGCATAGTGGTGAACTTACCCATAGCGATTCCACTCATAGAGAAAACCTCCACCTCTCCGCTTACAGCGGTATTCACCTCATCGATTGCCGTTACATCGGCTGTTGTGAAATACATCTTTGTCAGATCAGCCAGTGCGAAACTCTGGTCGCCGGCAGTAAGGGTAGTCCCTGAGATGGTAATACTCAGCGACGAGAGAGCTACAGAAGTCAGAGTCCCGTCCGACTTCTCAAAGGTCAGATGGGTATAGCTCTCGGCATGAGCAGTCAGTATACCCGTCATCATCAGCAATACTAATAATACTTTCTTCATATTCCGTCAGTAGTTTAACATTTTCTGCAAAGGTAGGAAATAAAAGGAACCGTTGGTAAAAAATTCAACCAACGGCCCTTTTCTTTCAACGAATACTCACTTAAATTTTCCCTGACTATATTTTGTCATATCATTGATTTGTCGTAAATTTGCAGCAATTATTATTGCAAAGGTATATGAAGTCAATCTTTAGTCGTCTTTTGATGGCAAGTTTAATAGGTATGACAATGGGATGTAATGGTCATGTTGATATCGAGCAGCAGGTGGATGAATTGTATGGCAAGATGTCGCAGGAAGAGCGTGTGGCACAACTGCAAAGTATTTATCTCGATGTGTTCTTCGACGAACAGGGAAAGCTGGATACGGCAAAGTGCCGGGAACTGATACCCAATGGTATCGGTCATTTCTCACAGTTCTGTATGCAGCAGCCCAGAGACCCTAATGAGTTGCGCGACCGTGTCGCCGCTATGCAGGACTGGTTGATGAAGAATACACCTAATGGTATTCCTGCCCTCTTCCATGAGGAGGTGCTGACGGGTGTCAACACACTGGGTGCCACCATCTATCCTCAACAGATAGGACAGGCATGTTCCTTCAATCCGGAACTTGCAGAACTGAAGACGCGGCAGACGGCAACGGCACTGCGGCGGATGGGCGGCATCCTTGCCCTGTCCCCGATGGTTGACGTGTGCCGTAACCCCAGTTTCAACCGCTTGGAGGAGTCGTATGGAGAGGATGGCTATCTGTCGGCAGTGATGGGTACCGCCTTTGTCAAAGGACTCCAGCAGGGAGACCTCAGGAAAGGGGTAGGGGCTTGCTCGAAACATTACCTCGGCTATGGAGGCGGTGGTGATGCTGACGAGAAGGAGATGATGGAGGAGATTCTCCTTCCCCATGAGGCGATGATCCGTACGGCAGGCAGTAAAGTGGTCATGCCTGGCTATCATGCTGTTCATGGTACCAATTGTGTCGCCAACGGTGAGATACTGAACGACATCCTGCGTGGCTATCTTGGCTTTGACGGTATGGTGGTAAGCGACTATACCGCTATCGACCAGATCCCAGGTCTGGAGAACAGCGTACAGAAAGCCGCTGCGGCAATCAATGGCGGTAATGATGTCGACTTCCCTACAGGTTCTGACTATAAGAGTCTGCCCGAGGCTCTCAAAAAGGGGCTGGTAAAGCCGGAGGTCTTTGAGCGTGCCGTGAAGGACGTGCTGCGTCATAAGTTCCGTGCTGGTCTTTTCGACAAGGATGCTTATCTCTATTCCACTGAGAAGATCGTCCTTGATACTCCAGAGGAGCGCAAGACCGCCTATGATATCGCCACGCAGTCGGTGGTGCTCTTGGAGAACAATGGGGTACTGCCCTTGAGAGATGTCAGGAATGTACTGCTGACCGGTCCTAATGCCAACAGTATCTGGGCGATGTGCGGAGACTATACCTATCCCGCCATGTCGTATTTCTGGAAAAGGATGGAGAATGTACAGGACAATCCGCATATCGTGAAACTGCTGGAGGGTATGACGACACAGAAGCCGGAGGGTCTTAACCTGATGTATTCCCGTGGTTGTGACTGGACAGAGGAGATAGAGACGAAATATGGAGAGGCTGGTGATGCCCGTGCCTGGGAATACGAACTCCTGCACCGTAAGGTGGATGCCGGTGAGAAAGCCGACAGACAGGAGGCACTGCAGATGGCTCAGCAGTGTGATGTCATCGTCGCTGCCGTAGGCGAGAACGTGATGCTGTGCGGTGAGAACCGTGACCGCCAGGGACTTCGCCTGCCGGGAAAACAGGAGCAGTTCGTCGAGGAACTCATCAAGACGGGTAAACCCGTCGTGCTGGTGATCTTCGGCGGCAGGGCACAGGTGGTGTCTGGTCTTGCCGAAAGATGTGCCGCCGTCATCCAGGCATGGTATCCTGGTGAGGAGGGTGGCAATGCCGTTGCCGACATCCTCTATGGTAAGGTGTCGCCCTCGGCAAAACTGTCGGTCAGCTATCCCAATGCGGAAATCAACGGCCCCGTCTGCTATAACTATTCTGCTGAGAAAGACGCTCGTGTCCAGTGGCATTTCGGCTATGGACTGTCATATACTACCTTTGCCTATCAGAACCTGAAGGTTGACAAAGAGGTCCCTACCACGGCGGAAGGTGTCAATGTGAGTTTTGAAGTGAGGAATACGGGTAAGATGGCTGCCGACGAGATCGCACAGGTCTATCTGAGTCCCACGGCTCCCGGACAGCAGATACGTCCTATCCAGTTGCAGGGATTTGCACGTGTGTCACTGAAACCAGGTGAGAGTAAGACGGTACGTGTGAAACTGCACACAGACCAGTTTGGCTTCTATTCTCATGAGGGAGAGCGTCAGTGGAATATCCGTCCGGGTAAGTTTGTCGTCAAGGTGGGGGCTTCCTCTGCCGACATTAAACTGCAGGAAACAGTAACCCTGACAGGGGAGCCTGTCGTTAAACCCATCAGAGACCATTATTTCTCTGAGTTATTGTAACTCTCTCTCACCTTTAAATATATAATTATGTACGTAGTATTAGCCGACAATCAAGATATCACCCGGGCAGGCATGATGTATGTCTGTCAGGAACTGGGACAGGTGGAGATGCACCGTTCCGAGGACAAGGCTGGCATGATAGAGCAGCTGAAGAGTCATCCCGATGCCGTGGTGGTACTGGATTATACGCTTTATGATATCAATGACGTGGAGGAACTGGAAATCCTGTATCAGCGGTTTCCTGACGTGCAATGGATTCTTTTCAGCGTCGACCTCTCTGGTGACTTCGTTCGCCGGGTGATAGCTATTTCCCCCCGTTTCAGTATCTTGCTGAAGGAATCACCTATTCAGGAGATACGGGAGTGCCTGTTATTCGGACAGCGTCATCAGCGGTATATCTGTCAGCGGATGGCGGAGATTTTACTGGCACCTCAGGTGAGTAGGGTGGAGGAGGATGTGAAATTGACTCCGACGGAGGTCGAGATCCTGAAGGATATCGCCTTGGGGCTGACTACCAAGGAAATTGCCGAGCGCCGCTTCTCCAGTTTCCATACCGTCAATACCCATCGCAAGAATATCTTCCGTAAGATAGGAGTCAACAATGTCCATGAAGCAACCAAATATGCCCTGCGGGCAGGACTTGTCGACTCAGCGGAATATTACATCTAACTATCAACAGACAATGTAAAGTCTAAGGATTACGACAATCACTATTATATCGTCAATAAATGAAAGCGGTTGGTTCCCAAACGACCGCAGTTTTGATTTTAACATTTTTGGTTCCGTTGGGCTGTGAAGTCCGACGGGCTTTTTATTTAAGTTATAGAGGTGAGTGGAGAGAGGTGGGTCGCGCTCGTGCGCGCATACATAAAGTTTTTTACCCTTGCAACCGTTGCCACCTTGCAATACTGCTTGAAAATCAGCCGATTACGGTAACAACGAGGTGACAAGGGTGACAACGAATGGCGTTTTTGCCCTTAAAATACGTATAAAAACGAGTGAAGTCCTCCTTGTGAAGCCTTAGGCAACGTCAATGAAAACGATATCATGCTGAATTGTAATCTAACTTGGTTTACGATGTAAATCAATTTGATTTACTCAGTAATTCAATTTGATTTACTTTGCAAATCAATTTGATTTACAATGAAGGGGATTATCCTTTACAGTTGTGATCTTGTCTGATTGCAAAAAAATAAGTAGGAACTGTCTCACGACAACTCCTACTCCCTTTCTAACTAACTTATTATCAACTATTCATTACTCATTCTGAATTCACGATGCAAAGATAAGCATTATTTTTGTATCTTGCAAGAAAAAACATGAAAAAAGTTCCGTAAACGTTTGCGTAAATCCAAAAAAGAGTGTAATTTTGCACTTGATGAACAATAAGAAGCAACATAGAACCTCTTTGAAGGACATGGCAAAAGAACTGAATGTCAGTATTGCCACTGTGAGTCGTGCCTTGCGCAGCTCTACGGAGATTGGTGAGGAAATGCAGCATAAAGTGAAGGAATTGGCGAAGAAAATGAACTATCGTCCTAATCCGTTTGCACAGAGTCTTCGTAAGGAAGCCCCTAAAATCATTGGTGTGGTGGTCCCCAACCTGGTCACTCATTATTATGCCGCCGTCCTGGATGGTATTGAGGACGAGGCAAGGAGGGCAGGGTATAGTGTCATCAGTGCCAACAGCCATGAGAATGGGGAGACGGAGGCGATGGTCATCGACAACTTCATCAGTCTGCATGTGGAGGGCATCATTGCCTGTCTTTCCCAGACGACTACTGATTACAGCCATTTTGAGGAGATTGCCGCCATGGGTATTCCCTTGGTGTTCTTCGGACGTACCTGTCTGTCTGACAGGTTCTCCAGTGTGACGGCAAATGGGGATGAGGCGGCGCAGATGGCTACACAGCACCTGATAGATACCGGCAGCCGGCGCATCGCCTTCATCGGCGGCCCTAATCACCTGGATATGGTGCAGCGCCGCAAGCACGGCTATCTGGAGGCTTTGCGGGAGAACCGCATACCGATAGACCGTGAACTGGTGACATGTAATAAGATCGACTATCAGGTGGCAATGGATGCCACGACGCGACTGTTGCAGATGGACAACCGTCCTGATGCCATTCTTGCCTTCAACGACATCATTACTTTCGCCGCTTTTACCGCCATCAAGCAACAGGGGCTCCACATTCCGGAGGATGTTGCCCTGATCGGTTTCACGGATGATGCCCATGCCGCCTATGTGACCCCTCGCCTGTCTGCCATCCAGGACCAGTCGTACCTGATGGGAACTACCGCCTGCCAGTTGTTGCTGGGTCATATTCAGGGTGATACGAATGTCTATAAGAAAATCGTGCCCCAACAGCTGGTCATCCGTGACACCTCCGCTAAAAACAAAAAGTAAGTGTTTTTTTTGGTGGTGTGGTAAAAAAAGTGTATTTTTGCAAATACTAAAACTAAAAGTGACGTTACCCAATGACTAAGAAAGTATTATTTGTCGCATTGTTCCTGTTAGCCCTTCCATTCGCCGCAATGGCAGGAATCCCCGATATCAAGTTCAGCCGCCTGGACACGCGTGACGGACTCAGTAATTCCCAGTTGTTATGTATCATGCGTGACTCCAAGGGTATGATGTGGTTTGGAACCCCATACGGACTGAACCGCTATGATGGCTATCGTTTCAAGACATTCTACTCGTATGCCAAAGATACCACGACGCTGCGTAATAACTATGTGGATGAGATATATGAGGCGTACGACGGGAAACTGTGGTTACGTCAGAGTATGAACTATACCGTCTACGACCCTGTGACGGAGAAATTCGACCGCCATCCGGAGGTGTGGCTGCGGAAGCACGGTATCAAGGGTGGTGTGGAGCGTTTGTATATTGACTCCAAGAAGGATTTCTGGGTGAAGACGTACGACGAGGGCTTCTGGCACTACAGTCCGCGCACAGGGAAGCTTAAGCATTATCGCTTTGGGTATGGTCCTCAGGAGTTTAACAACGATTTTGGTATATCCGGTTTTACCGAGTTCGGTAAGAATATACTGATATCCTCTTTCAATGGTGAGATCTTTTGTTTCAACAGGGAGAAAGACTGGATCAGCTGGAAGAGTAACTACCTGCGGAAACATGGTCTTGTGAACAGCCAGGACTGTAAACTGCGTACAGACAGCTATGGTAACCTCTATGCCATTACGATGCAGTCTGTCTTCGTCCTGATAAATGGCAAGGGGAAATGGTATCATTCCATGCCAGACTTCCTTCATTCCTTGGGTATTGAGAATACGGAGGAAGTCCAAAGTGTCTGGGATGTCAAGATGGATAAAAACAAAAGACTGTGGATTGCCACGGACCATCACGGACTGATCGTCGTTGACAGGAAGGACAAGGAGTTACGCCAGTTCCTCAATGACAAGCATGACGAGAGTACCATCAGTGAGAATACCGTCCGCTTTATATACAGGGACCAGTTGGGACGTATGTGGATGGGTACCTATATGAATGGAGTGAACTGTTACGCGGAGAGCAGTTCTAATTTCCGTAACCTGGATTTAGGCAATATCAACACTATCTGTATTGACAAGGCAGGCAACTACTGGTTGGGAACGAATGACAAGGGTATTATCTGTTTCGACCCCCGCACAGAGGAGCAGGTGGTCTATGACAAGGCGAACAGCGGTATCGGCTCCAACACGATGGTAGGCTCTTTGGCAGCCCGTGACGGTTCGGTATGGTTCGGAACTTATGAGGGCGGCCTGCTGCATATCAAGAACGGACAGGTGACCAACTACCGTGTGACGGGACAAAAGACAGATTTAGCGAATAATAACGTATGGACGGTCTGTGAGGACCAGTGGGGATATATCTGGATAGGTACGCTGGGCAGTGGTATCCAGCGCCTGAATCCCCGGACTGGACGGTTTGATGAGCCCATCAACACCAAGAACTCCATCCTGCCGAGCGACTATATCTCTACCATCACCATGACCCAAAAGGGATGGCTGATGGTGTCACACTCTAATTATTATTCTATAGTCAATCCTAAGACCGGGAAGATCATCAACCGTAGTATTACGAATAACCATAATGATGTCAGTGTGACGGAAATGTCCATCAATACGATGCAGGACAGCCGTGGCTTGTCATGGCAGGGGTCCGCTTCCGGTGCCACGATATGGGATCCGAAGACCAACGATGTCTATCTTATTGATATGCGCTCTGGTATGTTCGGCTCTACAGTGGACGGCATCGTGGAGGACGAGCATCATACCATGTGGCTCGCCACTGATCACGGTGTGACCAATGTGGTTCCGCAAAAACAGTATGATGGCAAGTGGAACTTCGTCATCCGCAGCTTCAATAACCGTGACGGTTTGCAGAACGGTCCTTATAACCAGCGTTCTCTCTGTTACTCACCTGACGGGAAAGTGCTGGTAGGTGGACAGGGAGGACTTGACATTATCAATCCCCGCCGGATGGGAAAAGGCAGATTGAAGGAGCACCCTTTGTTCAGCGGACTGAAAATTGCCGGGCAGGATGTCGCTGTAGGTGAGAAGATCGGCAGGCATGTCGTGTTGGAGGAGGCTCTTGACTATTCCCGGGAGTTAAGTCTTCGTTACGATGAGGAGTTCACCGTCCAACTGGCAAGTAACAGCGGTGAGGTGCATAACCGTTCCCGTTTCATCTATAAGATGGCGGGCTATAATGATGAGTGGCTGCGCACCGAGGAGGTCAATCCCAATATCACCTACCAGAGTCTTCGCGCCGGCTTCTATTATCTCTGTGTGCGGATGCTCAACGATGACGGCACCATGGGAAATGAAGAGAGCCGTATCGCCATTACCATCCGTCCGCCATTGTGGCGTACCCGCTGGATGATACTCCTCTATATGCTGGTCATAGCCGTTGTCGCATGGCTCTGGCGGAAATGGTACATGAAACGGCAGGAACGCCGGATGGAGGCAGAGAATCTTCGCCGTGAGACAGAGAAAGTATCGTGGATGACGGAGATGCGTAAGAAGCTGATGGAAGAACAGCAGCAGCAAGGCAGCCAGGTGGTGGAGCACGAGCAAGTGGAGACTCAGATGCGACAGGCGGATCTCGTCGCCTTTGTCAAGAAGATATGTAAGGACTTCAAGGGTTATGAGAACCTGCCTTTCAAGATTTCCGTCGTTGCCACTGCCAGTCAGTTGGAACTGATGTTCGACGCTGACCAGTTGAAGCGCGCCTTGGATATCCTGCTCATCAATTCCGTGCGGTTTGCTCCTACGGAAAGCCGTATCAGCGTGGGTGTCGCCCGCATGGCGAATGGGGATGCGCAGATACAGGTAGCCGACAATGGTGTTGGTGTGCCGGAACAGTATAAGGACACCCTCTTTGATCCTGTTCCCAATAGTGAGGGAATCGGACTTGACAAGGTGAAGGCGATAGTGGATGCCCATCATGGAACGATCCGTCTGGAGGATAATCCGGGTGGTGGTTCCATCTTCGTCATCACACTGCCGGCAGGTGATGTCGTTGAAGAGGCTGAGATTATAGAATAACTATAAATAACTATTAATAATACATGAAACATTTAAGAGTGACGACGACAGGAGTCTTGTCATTGATGGTGGCTGCACTGATGGCTGCCGACTATACCGTTAAAGGTAATTTTGTGACGATTCCTGTCAAGGAAGTGAAGGCTGGTGGTGCCAAGGTGGTACGTCTTCAAGTGATTAACGACAACATCATCCGTGTGCAGGCTACGTCTGAGGCTTCGCTGCCTCAGAAGCAGAGTCTGATGATCGTGGAGCAAAAGGCACAGCCGAAGTTTGATGTCAGACAGGATGATGACAAGGTCTGTGTGAAGGCATCCCGTGTGGAGGCACGTGTCGATGTGGAGTCAGGTGAGATTGCTTTCTATGACGCCAGTGGAAAGAGATTGCTGAAGGAGTCAGATCATGGCAAGCAGTTCAAGAACTTTACCGTCCCGGAGCGTGAGTATGGTCTGAAGGGCGGTGCTCCGCTGACTGAGGCTATGAAGCACGGTATTCAGTGGCAGATGAAGTTCGACTCTCCTGATGATGAGGCTTTCTACGGACTGGGTCAGCATCAGTCTGAGGAGTTTAACATGAAGGGTAAGAACGAGGACCTCTTCCAGTATAATACGAAGGTGAGTATCCCGTTTGTCCTTTCCAATAAGAACTATGGTATCCTGTGGGATTCCTATAGCTACTGCCGTTTCGGTAATCCCAATGACTACCTCCAGCTGAACCGTGCCTTCAAGCTCTATGACAGGAAAGGGAAGGCTGGTCATCTGACGGGCACGTATGTGGATGCTCAGGGAAAGAAACTCGTCCGCGACGAGGACTCTATCTATTATGAGTATGGTTATCCTGCTGCCTCCGAGATTGCCGTGAAGACGGATAATGGCGGTATCAAGAACCTTCCCCAGGGATTCAACCTGCAGGGCGCTCGTGTGGTCTATGAAGGATTCATAGAGCCTCAGGTCTCTAATCTCTATCAGTTCATCCTCTATTATTCTGGTTACGTGAAGGTGTATATCGATGGTAAAGAGGTCGTTCCTGAGCGTTGGCGTACGGCATGGAACCCGAATGCCTATAAGTTCGCCACCGATCTGAAGAAAGGAAAGAAAGTGCAACTGCGTATCGAATGGCAACCTGACGGTGGTGAGGCATATTGCGGACTGCGTGTGTCGGAGCCCCGCAGTGAGGAGGAGCGTGGTAAGTTGAGTATCTGGAGTGAGATGGCTCGTGACATGGACTACTATTTCATCGCAGGAAAGAACTTCGATGAGGTCATCAGCGGCTACCGTACACTGACTGGTAAGGCATCGCTCTATCCGAAATGGGTGCTGGGCTTCTGGCAGAGCCGTGAGCGTTATAAGAGTTCTCAGGAGATAGAGGAGACCCTTGCCGAGTTCCGTAAGCGTCATATCCCTGTGGATAATATCGTACAGGACTGGAACTACTGGAAACTGGACTCTTGGGGCAGTCATGAGTTTGAGGCTGACCGCTATCCTAATCCACAGGCTATGCTTGACAATGTTCACAAGATGCATGGTCGCTTTATGATCTCTGTATGGCCTAAGTTCTATGATACGGTCAAGAACTACAAGGAGCTGGACAAGAAGGGATGGATGTATCATCAGGCTGTCAAAGATGATATCCATGACTGGCTGGGCTTCCGTGGCTCCTTCTATGATGCCTATGATGCCGGTGCCCGTAAGATGTTCTGGCGCCAGATGGACGAGAACCTTTATTCAAAATACAACCATGACGGTATTGCCGGAGTTGATGCCTGGTGGATGGATGCCTCAGAGCCTAACGTCCGTGACTGTACCCCGATGTGGTACCGTAAGGCTCTCTCCGGTCCTACGGCACTCGGTACCTCTACAGAGTTTTTCAATGCTTACTCTACCGTCAATGCGGATGCTATCTATAACGGACAGCGTAGCGTATATAAAGGAAAGGATAATGAGCCCCGCGTGTTCCTGCTGACACGTAGCGGTTTCGCCGGTGAGCAACGCTTCTCTACCGCAACATGGAGTGGTGACATCGCTACCCGTTGGGAGGATATGCGTGCCCAGATGACGGCAGGTCTGAACTATTCGATGTCGGGTATTCCTTTCTGGGGAATGGACCAGGGCGGTTTCTGTGTGGAGAACCGTTATGTGGCTGCCCAGCAGCTTTATGATAAGAGTGGTGTTGAGAACGAGGACCTGAAGGAGTGGCGTGAGTTGCAGACCCGCTGGAACCAGTTCGGTGCCTTCATCCCTCTGTTCCGTGCCCATGGACAATGGCCTTTGCGTGAGATATGGAACATCGCACCGGATAATCACCCTGCTTATAAGTCGTTCGTTTACTACGACAAACTGCGTTACCGCCTGATGCCTTATCTCTACTCGATGGCTGGCTGGGCTCATTTCAAGGACTATACCCTGATGCGTGCCCTTGTGATGGACTTCAATGGTGATAAGGAAGTGGAGAATATCGGTAACCAGTGGATGTTCGGTCCTGCGCTGATGGCATGTCCTGTAGGCTATTATAAGGCACGCAACCGCAGTGTCTACTTCCCCAAGCAGAGTGGCTGGTATGACCTCTATACCAACGAGTACATCGAGGGTGGTCAGTCACTGGTGGTTGACGCTCCGTATGAGTGCATCCCTGTCTATGTCCGTGAGGGAGCCATCATCCCCTTCGGTCCTGAGATGGAGTGGAGTGACGAGAAACCCGCTGAACTCATCAATCTCTATGTCTATGCAGGTAAGAACGGGTCGTTCCAGCTCTACGAGGACGAGGGTGTGAACTATAACTATGAGAAGGGTAAGTATGCTACTATCGACATTACTTATGATGACGCCTCCAAGACCGTGAAGTTTGGTGCCCGTAAGGGACAGTTCAACGGTATGTTGAAGAACCGTCGCTTCAATGTCGTACTCATCACGAAGGATGCCCCCAAACCTCTCAATCTCGACAGTCCGGAGGGTGTACTCGTACAGTACACAGGAAAGGAAATCAGCATCAAGTTGTAATACCTCATTCATTCTATATTATTAACATAAGTTATTATCGTTATGAGAAAGAGATGGAAAGTCATGGAGAATAGGGTGGTGATGCATTTGCTTACATGGTTGGGTATCGGCTCTACTTCACTTATCTTTATGGCATGTTATGGTCCTGCCCCCAGGAATTATCAAGTCGTGGAAGACGAAGATTCTACGGTGGTGATGGTGGGTGACAGTGTTGTGATGTCTGTGGATAATACATCGGCAGAAAATGTGGCGGTTACAGACGAACAGCCCGAGGCAGAATGACTATGAAATGATGAAGGCGACACCCTTATCATTGAAAAAGAAAATCGCCTTGGAACTTTGGCATAAACGCGAACAGAACATGTTGCAAGATCATCCCTTGCAACAATTGTTCTGGGAGTGCACCCTTCGTTGTAATTTGTATTGCCGTCATTGTGGTAGTGACTGTAAAACCCAGTCCGGACGGTTAGACATGCCCAAAGAGGATTTTCTGCGTGTACTTGACAGTGTGGCTCGAAAGACAGATCCGCACGGAGTGTTCGTGGTAGTCTCTGGCGGAGAACCACTGATGCGGGAGGATTTAGAGGAGTGCTGTGCTGCCATCTATAAAAAAGGTTTCCCTTGGGGGATGGTGACTAACGGACTCTATTTGACAAAGGAGCGTCTTCAGAGATTGTTGAAGGCAGGTATGCACTCCGTGACAATCAGTCTTGATGGCTTGGAGGAGGATCATAACTGGATGCGGGGAAATGTGCGCAGTTTCCAATGTGTTGATGAGGCAATATCCATGTTGGTACGAAAGCCTCCTGTTATGTTTGACATTGTGACCTGTGTGACGCGTCGTAACTATTCGTGCCTTCAAGAGTTGAAGGAATATCTGATAACAAAGGGCGTGCGTCGTTGGCGTATCTTCACCGTGTTCCCGGTAGGACGTGCGGCAAACGACCCGATGATGCGACTCACCCACGAGGAGTTTAAAGGTGTTTTTGAGTTTATTCGCACAACACGTCGTGAGGGGAAAATACAGTTGGATTATGGCTGCGAAGGCTTTTTAGGTAATTATGAGGGGGAGGTGCGTGACCATTTATACACCTGTCAGGCTGGTGTGACAATTGGCTCTGTATTGATTGACGGCTCTATCTCTGCCTGTACCAGTATCCGTAGCGACTATCATCAAGGTAATATCTATGAAGATGACTTCATGGAGGTGTGGGAACGGCGTTTCCACCCTTACCGGAATAGGGAGTGGATGCGGAAAGACGATTGTGCGGGATGCTCTTATTTCCGTTATTGTCAAGGTGGTGGAATGCACCTGCGTGATGGTGATGGCAAGTTGTTATTATGCCATATCAAGCGCTTAGAAGGAAAACAATAATCATAAACATTACTCAATCATGAAAAAAATCTTATTATCTGTCATTGTGCTGTTTTCCTGTCAGGCAAACGCACAGTATCTGTATCCCTTCCAGAATCCTGCACTTTCTTACCAGAAGCGTGTGGAGAATCTGATTTCGTTGTTAACCCCAGAGGAAAAAGTGGGACTGATGATGAATAAGTCGGCCTCGGTCGACCGCCTTGGAATACCATCATACAACTGGTGGAGTGAGGCATGTCATGGCGTGCGTCAAGGCGGTTATACCGTCTATCCGCAACCTATCGGGATGGCAGCGGCTTTCAATTCCCAGTTGTTCTATGACGTATTCTCTACGGTATCCGATGAGGCTCGTGCCAACTGGAACCGCAGTAATCATGACATCTTCCATGTACCGATGGGAGAGATTTATTATCCTGGGAATCCAGAGCTGACATTCTGGTGCCCGAATGTGAATATCTTCCGTGACCCCCGCTGGGGACGGGGACAGGAG
>CACYPF010000020.1 GCA_902776195.1 uncultured Prevotellaceae bacterium
GTCTGCTGAACAGCCTCCACCGATGCCTCGGGGTTAGCGGCCATTACAGGTGAGTACACGCCCAACAAAGAGCACGCACCCATCAGCAGCGCTGTCTTTCTGATTTTTTGATTCATACTTAAGTATTTTTCTTAGATTGATTGGATAAATACATTGTTAGATTTTAGATGAGTGGAGATTGTAAATCCCCTTCCACGCCAAGTCCCTCGGACTCGCAATGGCCGTTTGTCATGATTCTTCTTTATGGCATAGTTTTTGGCTTTAAATTTTAATTTTATGTTAATAGTCGTTTATATGTTTTCTCGTGAAGATACAATTTCACCATGCAAAAATAAAACTTTTTTACGAAACGGCAACGTCTTTTATTGACAATTTTTGATACTTTCTTGCTTTTTTGCCGTTTTTTGAACGGTTTGTTAACAAATCCAACACTTTTTAGTCAATAAGTGTAAAAATGACAATATGATTTTTTTGATAAAAAGATAACCCCGATTGTCTACCTTTTTTGAAAATATACTACTAAGTCGGAGCTCCAGATGTTGAAAGTCGTTGGTGAGCTTCTTCATGGTGATACGTGCATATATTTGGGTGGTTGTGATATTTGAATGTCCTAAAATACGACTGACACTTTCAATAGGCACTCCCTGGTTGAGAGCCATAATAGCGAAGGTGTGACGAGCACAGTGGAATGTGACAGGTCTTGTGATACCATTCTCTTTCATGACTTGCCGCAACCGCTTTGCTATGGCATGGTATCCGAGTAGGTCGAATATTCGCTCTTTGAGGGGGTCTGCATAGCGTTCGAGAATGGTGAGTGCCTGCGGCAGGAGTCTTACCTTGAAGGGAATACCTGTCTTATGGCGGGAAGTGATAATCCATTGGTAGCCGTCAATCTCATAGATGTCAGATTTCCGCAACGCACTGATGTCAACAAAAGACATGCCGGTAAGAGCGGAAAATACAAAGATGTCACGAGTGTAGTTTTGCAGAGGATGGTCGAAATGACGGATCATCAACCGGTGGAGTTCTTCTTCCGAAAGGTATTGTCGCTCTCGAATGTTTTTGGCAATATGAAACTCTGCAAAGGGGTTGGTGAGTATCATTCCTCTTTTGTGTGCTCGTTGCACAACACCTTTCAGCATCATACAGTTGAGCCAGATAGTACCATTTCTGAGTCCTTTTTCAACACTCAAATAGGTACTGAACCGATGGATGAAGTCTGGATCTATTGAAGAGAGGGGTATGTCCTTCTTATGTTCCCACGACAATAGAAAATCTGCTACAACTTCTCTCGCGCGTACCATAATATTATAAGAGTGCCAAGAACGATCCTTCCCAACCCTGACAGAGAATTGCTCATTGTCACGGTCAAAGGCTTCCAACAAGGTAATCGATTTGTTTTTTTGATATTTTCTTTTCATAATTGTAAAAATATTTTATACATTCATTATTCGCAAAGATAGTGATTATTAATGGGATATCAAAACTTAATACTTAAGTATGAATCAAGCATTTAAAAAGACAGCGCTGCTGATGGGTGCGTGCTCTTTGTTGGGCGTGTACTCACCTGTAATGGCCGCTAACCCCGAGGCATCGGTGGAGGCTGTTCAGCAGACGGTGGCAACAGGCAATCAGTCAAACTTCAACATCACCCTGCAGGAGGACAATGCCCTGCTGGATGAGGTGGTAGTTGTCGGTTACGGTGTCCAGAAGAAGAAACTGGTTACCGGTGCCACTGTTCAGGTAAAGGGTGAGGATATTGCCAAGCTGAACACCACCAACGCCCTGACCGCCATGCAGGCAAGTTCTCCTGGTGTGAACATCACCCAGAGTTCTTCACAGCCTGGTAAGGGTTTCAAGGTAAACATCCGTGGTGTCGGTACTATTGGTGAGTCATCTCCGTTGCTGATTATCGATGGTATCAATGCAGGTACCGCAGATAACGGTCTGAACGGTTTGAACCCTAACGACATCGAGAGCATCGACGTGCTGAAGGATGCTGCCTCCGCAGCCATCTACGGTGCCCGTGCCGCCAACGGTGTTATCTTGGTAACCACCAAGCAGGGTAAGGCAGGTAAGCTGTCTATTCAATATGACGGTTACGTAGGTTGGTCAAATGCCTACAAGGTTCCTGGTGTGCTGAACGCACAGCAGTTGATGCAGGTTGTTAACGAGACCAACTTCAATACATACGGTACAGCAACAAACTGGGGCAGTTTGCTTCCTTCTGATATTCTCGCAAAGGTCAATGGCGGATGGAAGGGTACCGACTGGTTTAAGGAGTACGAGAACAAGAATGCCCTTCAGTTCAGCCACGCTGTGACGCTGAGTGGCGGTTCAGACCGCTCTAAATTCTCTCTGAGTTTGAACTACAGTTCTAACGAAGGTATCATGGGTGGTGACAATGCATCATCATACAAGCGTTATGGCGGTCGTATCAACTCCGAGCATATCGTCCTGAAAGGTAAAGACCTGCTGGGTGAGGAGCACGACCTGCTGACCATCGGTGAGAATGTTTCTTACTGGTATCATAAGAGTCACGACCTTGCTGAGAGCAATGGTTATTGGAATATCATGCAGGCAGCCTATATCGCCTCTCCATTTGTGTTGCCTTATAATGGCGATGGTTCTATAACCAGCTATGCGGCTAACCATGCAGGCTATAGTGATATGATCTACGGTCAGCCCCTGAACCACTTCCTTAATGGTGGTTTCAGCTCACTGAACAAGAACCGTGACTTCGGATTTGGCGCTACCATCTACTGGATAGTTGAACCAATCAAGAACCTGAAGTATCGCGGTCAGTTCAATACTGGTTTCAGTGGTTCTAACTACCGCAGCATTGGTCTGCCTTACAGTTCCAGTTCTACCTCTGCCAGTGCCAGCTATACCATGAACATGAACGAGTATGAGAGCAGTAGCTTCACAATTGAGAATACCTTGTCATACGTTCTTCCTCAGCTGGGCAAGCATACTATCGACGTACTGGTTGGTCAGAGCTTCGAGCGTTCAAACTGGAGCACTGGAATGTCAATGAATTTTGAGACAGGTGCAGATAACTTGAATTCACTTATTTATAATGGTTGGGACTACAACATTCCTTCCAACTACGAGAAGGTGACTGGTCACTCTGGTTACGATAATCCCCGTCAGGGCAACATTGCCTCTTTCTTCGGTCGTATTAACTGGAACTACGATGAGAAATACATGCTGACCGCAATCCTCCGTACCGATGGTAGCTCTAACTTCGCCAAGGGCAAGCGCTGGGGTACCTTCCCATCAGTTTCCGCAGGTTGGGTCATCACCAACGAGCCATTCATGGCAAAATCCAGCAAATGGCTGGACTTCTTGAAACTCCGTGCTTCTTGGGGACAGAACGGTAACTGTAACATCGGTAACTTCTACTATCTGTCTAATATTGCCTTCTCTCCAACGGACTATGCTGACTATGGCTACAAGTTCTCCAGCAGCATGCTGAATACTGTTAATCGTTGGGTCTACCAGACAGGTGCATATGCTAAGAATGCTCCTAATGAGGATGTAACATGGGAGACATCTGAGCAGTGGAACATTGGTTTGGATGCTCGCTTCCTCAATGGCCGCTTGGGACTTGCCTTTGACTGGTATGTGAAAAAGACGAAGGACTGGCTGGTACAGGCTCCTATGAACGAGGTGCTTGGCTATGAGGAACCCGCATATATCAACGCTGGTGACGTGAAGAACACCGGTGTCGAGATTGCCCTCTCTTGGCGCGATAAGATTGGTAAGGACTTCAACTACCATGCCAACCTGAACTTCGCTACCAATAAGAACGAGGTAACCCGTCTGGGTACTGCTTCCGGTAAGATTGGTGACGATGCTCAGAGCTCATTGTTCCAGAACTCTTCTTATGTTTCTCTCGTTGAGGAAGGTCATCCTATCGGCTACTTCTCAGGAATGTCTTACAGTGGCATCTGGCAGAATCAGGCTCAGATTGACGCTGCCCGTGCAGCAGGCAAGGCAGTGCTTGCTGATGCTCAGCCTGGTGATCCTATCTGGGACGATTATAATAAGGATGGTCAGATTTCTCTCTCTGAGGACCGTCATGAGATTGGCAACCCCCACCCGAAAGTTACCCTCGGTGTAAGCCTTGGCTTCGAGTGGAAGGGTATTGACTTCGGTGTAACAGGTTCTGGCGCTTTCGGTCATAAGATCATGCAGTGCTACCGTACCGCCCTGCTTGCCAACCAGTATCAGAACTATACGGTTGACGTATTCGACCGCTGGCATGGCGAGGGTACCAGCAACACAATGCCCCGTCTGTCGGTAGGTGCTATCGCTGACCAGTGGGTATCTACCCGCTACATGCAGAAAGGTGACTACTTCAAGATTCAGAACATCACCTTGGGTTACGACTTCACCAAGCTTTGGAAGTCTTCTCCTTTCCAGCAGTTGCGTCTCTATGTACAGGCTCAGAACATCGCAACCATTACTGGTTACACAGGTGTTGACCCAGAGGTCGGTTCTTCTGGTGGTGGTGCAGGCTGGGCACGTGGTATCGACGTAGGTCTGTATCCTTCTGCACGTACATGGATTGTTGGTGCAAGCATTAAGTTCTAATTCAAAACACAAATAAGAATAGAAGAATATGAAAAAGATATTTTTAATGGCAATCGCAGCCGCTTTCACACTTGCTTCTTGTGATGGTCAGCTCGATTCCGCAAACTATACGGCAGCGAATACCAGTAACTATCCTGCTTCAGCAGGTGACCTGAACAAGGAGCTGTCAGCACTCTATGGTGTGATGAACCAGATGAGTACCAATCCTCTGGAAACTCCATGGTTTGTAGGGTACATCATGTCTGACGATGCCAATGGTGCAGGTGGTACTGGTGACGTGGAGTCGCATGCCATAGGTCATTTGATGACCAATAAGGAGTCTCTTTATGATAATGCTTGGCATAATACTTATGTAGGTATTGCCCGTGCCAATGCCATCATCTATGCTGTTGACGCTTTCGACTGGACTGGCCAGGAGGCTACCCGTAACCAGCTACTGGGTGAGGCTTATTTTATGCGTGGTCTGTTCTATCTCTGGGGTGTTCAGTTCTGGGGTGATATTCCTGCCTATTGGGAAGCTGCCGCTCCTGACCCATGTCCACAGCAGAGTGCCGAGGACGTGATTATGCCACATATCCTTGCAGACTTTACCAGTGCTGCGAATCTGATGTCACATGGTGCAACCACCAAGGGTGACGGTCATGCCACCAAAGGTGCCGCTGAGGGTTATCTGGCACGTGCCTATATGTTCTACGAGGGCTTCTATAAGAAGGCTGGTGAGCTTGCCAATGCCTCTCTTGCTGATGTAGCCTTTGACTTCACACAGGAAGGTGCAGGAACGTCTTTGTCAAAAGCTCAGGTTGTCTCCTTCCTCGAGGATGCCATTAACAATGGTGGTTATAGCCTTGTAGAGGACTTCCGTCTGCTCTGGCAGTACACCAACGAGTTAACTGCTCCTACTTATAGTTTTGTAGCAGATCTTGCTGCTCAGAACAAATATTGGGCTGGTAACGGTAACACTGAGGAGATGTTCCAGGTTCAGTATATGAACTCCAACTCCTGGAATGGAACAATCGGTATGGGATTCTGTAATCAGGTAGAACTTTATACTGGTCTTCGTTGCGATGATGATGGTGCTGGTCATACCAATGGCGGTCCAGAGACTTATCCGTTCGGACAAGGCTGGGGACAGGGTACTATCAATGCCAACCTGTGGGATGACTGGCCAAGCAGCGACCCACGTAAGAAAGCAACTATCCTTGATGTTTCAAGTGAACTCTCTGCATACTATTTCACGACCTCTTGTTCTGAGGATGCAGGTTACTACAATAAGAAATGGATTTGCATTACGGCTCCTGAGTCTGATGGTACTGGTGGTAGTCACTATCCTTGGTGGGGTGTATGGCGTTGGAAGAACACCTCTACTGAAGCTCCTAACGGTAACTCCTTCCAGGGTGATCACTTCTCTGATATGGTATTGCTCCGTCTTGCTGACGTGATGCTGATGCACTCTGAGCTGACAGGTACTGCCACCTATATGAACAGAGTACAGGCTCGCGCCGGTGTTCCGCAGACAGGATATTCTTGGGCTAACATCAAGAACGAGCGTCGTTGGGAGCTTGCCGGTGAGGGTCTCCGCTTCAATGATCTTCGCCGCTGGTCTGGTAAGGGCGGTGGAGCCAATTGTGAGGCTGCCGTTGCCCTGCAGAGACAGGAAGGCTCTCGTGTGAACTACACTGGTACATGGACAAAGATGAGCCATGGTAAGGGCGTCGGTGGTAGCAGCTGGGCACAGCGTTATGCTGATACCGACGGTTTCCTGCCAAAGCCTCCCGCACAGATCAGTATTGTCAATAATCCTGAGGTTCTGAGCCAGAACAAGGGTTGGTATGACGATACCAAGTGGAGTATGTCTGGTACACCTGTTTATTAATAATCACATTAAAAAAGAAAAGCAATATGAAAAAATCAATATTATTGTTCGCAGTCGCTTTAGGCATGTTGACGGCTTGTAGCCCCCAGAAGGAGGAGAAAGGCTTCGACGTGACCAATATTACTGCAGACAAGTTGCTGGATGGTGCTACATTCTCACAATATAATGCTATCAAAGATGAGGCAGGTAATATTACGGGATATGAGGAGGCTGCCGATGGTAACTGGATTAAGTACAACATCCCCAGTGTGTCAAGCGTCTACATCTTCTATTTGAAGGCAGATGGCTCTGAGTTTAAACTTTCAAGTGGTGCCGCTGGTGGTATGTTCAACTTTGTCCCCAAGCGTGGTTCTGATCCTTTGCAGACTGTCTATTTCCGCTATGTTAATCAGGATGGTGAGGAAGTAGTGGCTTCTAAGGAATTCACACTTCAGGTAGCAGGTGAACTGGAGATGCCTGTACGTTATCTGGCTTCTAACGAGTATGGTGAGAAGACTTGGTATTGGGATCCTTCTATCACAGGTGCCGTTTGGGGTAACATGGGTTACCAGCCTGGCACTGGTGAGTCAGTAGGTACCACTGGTAACGGCCAGTGGTGGGGTGTCACCACTTCTGAGGAATTCAACGGTCAGCTGCAGCATACAGAGGATGGAACTAACCATGGTGATGGTGACCTCAATGCATACATGACATTCTCTGAGGATGGTATCCTGAATGCTTACGATGCCAATGGTAAAGTTATTCGCACTGACACCTATGCCGTTGAAGGTTGGGATCCCTCCGGTGAATGGAAAGTAGGTGACCTTGTTACAAAAGCCATCTTGTGGCCGTACGAGATTAACTCTGGTGGTAACATCCCCGGAAAATATGAGATAGTTTACCTGACATCCGACAAGATGACCCTCGTTTATCCTGATGGTGGTAGCCAAGGTGGATGGGGAGAAGCCTCCTTCTGGCATTTCTGCAGCAACTCAGACCTCATGGGTAACATCGCAGGTTATGAGGATGGAAAGTCCTGGACATGGGATCCTTCTGTTACTGGTGCTGTCTGGGGTAACATGGGGTACCAACCTGGTGATGGTGCATCTGTAGGTACCGCTGGTAACGGTCAATGGTGGGGTGTCACCACTTCTGAGGAATTCAACGGTCAGCTGCAGCATACAGAGGATGGGACTAACCACGGTGACGGTGACCTCAATGCTTACATGACCTTCGGTACCGATGGTATTCTGAAAGCATACGATGCCAATGGCAATGAGATCCGCTCAAGTGCGTATGAGTTTGTACCAGTAGCAGGTAGCGATTGGAAGATAGCAGACTTGAAAACCACGTCTATCCTGTGGCCATACGAGATTAACTCCGGTGGTAATATTCCTGGTACCTACGAGGTTGTATACGCAACTGGCAGCCAGATGACACTGGTTTATCCTGATGGTGGTAGCCAGGGTGCTTGGGGTGAGGCTTCTTTCTGGCACTTCAAGGCAAAATAAATCTATAAACTAATGATTTAAAATGATAAGACTTATGAATATCAAGAATTATATAAAAGGTGGGGCTTTCGCTGCCCTGACGATATTTGCCGTTGCTTGTAGCAGTGACGACTCTCCTGCACCTGTGGTTCCCACACCGGGTTCAACGGGTACGGCAGTCGACCTGGGTCTGAGCGTTAAATGGGCAGACCATAACGTTGGCGCTACTACTGCTGAGGGATATGGTAACTACTACGGATGGGGCGACCCGACGGGCACCCTACAGTCTAAGGCTACCGGTGACTATGTAGTTGGTTTGTCTCCAAAGCTGGAAGACCTGTTTGAGTTACAGAAAGGTGATATGACTGCTGAGGCTAAGCGAGATACGACGATTATCAATACTTACGATCCTAAAGACTTTGACAAGACTACTGTCGAGGAAGGACAGATTGTCTTCACTAAAGACGGAAAAGTCGTTGTAGGTGAGGAGGTCATTACCTATCTCTATAGCGGTGCTGGCTGTCCTGTCTATGCTTACCGTATAGATGGTGAGAGTAAATACGATGCCGCTACCGCTAACTGGGGCTCTTCATGGCGTATGCCTACCTCTGATGAGTTGGCAGAGTTGGTAACAATGTGTGAATGGACTCTTGGTACACAAAATGGTGTGAAGGGTTATACGGTAACTGGTCCTAACGGCAACAGCATATTCCTCCCATTGGCAGGCTATCGTATCGGCAATGAGATTGTCGGAGCCGGACAGAACGGTTTCTACTGGTCTGGTGTGGTTGATGGAGTTTATAACTTCCCTACAGGACCTGAACAGTACAATGGCTCCATCGGTTCTATCACAGCAAGTAAGAATCCTACAGCCCTTGTAATGAATGAAAAGGGTGGTGCCTTAGACAATATTTTCTTCTATGGCGTGGCTCTTGGTCAGACCATCCGTCCAGTGCAAGAGTAATGTGAATCATACTTTATAGTATTTATCTTATTCTACCGCCCCGCATCCATGAAGATGTGGGGCGTTTTTTTTGATATAACTGTGTTTTTAAAATTGCGGAAAAAAGTGTCAATCTATCATTTTTTCCGTGTAATCTTTTGTTTGTCAAGTGATTATGGCTTGATAGATGATATGATAGATTGATAGATAAAGGCTGAAATCAAGGTATTTTTGAGATAATATGCCTTGATGGCTGTATGGTTTTACATCAAAGCAGAGGGAGTATCCGGATAATGTAAACTGGTTGGTTCCCTTAAGGAAACCATTGGGTTCCTACGGGGAAACCATCGGTTTCCTTGGCGGAAACCTTTGTTTTCTCAAATCCGCACATTCGGTTTCTGGCATCGTTTTTACTTAAATAAATTTGGTGGGTTCAAAAAGTGTTAGTATCTTTGCAAGGATTATGGCTATGCTAACACGATACTGGAAATGGGGACTCACGATACTGATGGGCATCGGAGTGTTGCTGTTCTGGGGGATGGGGTATCCGCATGCCCTGTCGTACCAGGAGCAGTATCAGTTGTTCTTATGGACAACCGACTATTTCCGGGAGCGGATCAGTGTGGCAGGAAGTCTTGCCGACTGGCTGGGCGAGTTCATCACGCAGTTCTATTACTATCCCTGGGCAGGAGCCGTGTTGCTGGCTATCCTTTATATGCTGGTGCAACAGTTGGTCGCCAAGTTGTTGCCCTCCTCTTTCTACCTGTTGAGTTTCGTCGTTCCCATCCTGCTCTGGTGGCATATGGGTAATGTCAGTGTGCTGCTGTCGTATGTGATGGCATTGGTGCTGGTGGTAGGGTTGGTAGGTGTTGTAGGGAAGGTAGGTATTGTAGGGAAGGTAGGTGTTGTAGGGGATTTGGTGCTGATACCTGTTATCTACTGGTTGCTGGGTCCGATGGTATGGCTGTATGCCATGCTGCGGGTAGCCCTCTACGGGTGGAAATGGAGTTGGGAACTGCTGTATGTCGGTGCCGTCATGGTACTGATTTCCGCTTTGATCCTCGTACAATGGCCCATGACGATGATTACCCTCTCGATGACCTATTTCCGTGTACCGATGGAAATCCCTGTGCTGCAGTGGCTGATCCCTGTGGTGACAGCCGTGATGGTGGGGATAGGCAGGTGTTGTAGGGAAGATAGGTATTGTAGGGAGAGTAGGTTTAGTAGGTGGATATGGTATGGTTGGCAGGTGGTGCTGCTATTGTTATTGGGATGGTTTGCCTATCAGAAAGGCTATGACAAAGACACCTATGAGCTGATATGGCAGGACTATCAGATACGCCATGAGCAATGGGACAAGATTATCAAGCGGGCAGGGGAGCGGACAGTGCGCACCCCTTTCTGGTCGAACAGTGTCAACCTCGCCCTCTCGCAGAAGCGGTTGCTTGCCGAGCGGATGTTCGACTTCTACCAGAGTGGTGACGATGCCCTCATCATGCCAAGGATGCGTGACCTGACGAGTAACCTCCCTTCTGCGGAGGCATACTACCGTTTAGGACTCGTCAACTCCGCCCAGCGTTATATGTTCGACATCCAGGAGAGTATCCTCAACGGAAAGAAAAGCGGTCGCTGCACCAAGCGCATCGTCGAGTGCATGCTGGTGAACGGTCATTATAAGCCCGCCCTGAAGCATATCGACCTGTTGGAGAAGAGTCTGTTCTATCGGGGTTGGGCAGAGGAGGCACGTCGTGTGGTGACGGCAGATGCCAAGACCCGTGAGCAGCGTATCAATGCCCATCCACAGTTAGGATGGTTGCGACAGATCCGTTTCAAGGAGAACTTCCTGTATAGCCATGCGGAGAAAGACAAGATTTTCGGGTTGCTGTTTAATGAAAACCATGACAATAAGATGGCACTCGACTATTTCATCGGCGAACTGCTGCTGCGAGGAAATGTACAAGGTGTCATGCAGTATATGTCATGGGCAGAGCAGTATGGTGGCTACCGTTATATGCCGGTAGGTTATCAGGATGCCGTGCAGTGTATCCAGAAACAAGGCAACCTGCCTGGTTCGATGTATGGTGCTTATGTTAAAAGGATGATGCAGCGATGAAGAGATTTCTTTTGATAGGTTTGGTAGGTTTGGTAGGGATGGTAGGGCTGGTAGGGTGCCGGCAGGAACCTGCCGATGCTGTCCTGGTGAAGCAGCAGCCTGCTATCTATCCGGACTATATAGATGTGACTGTTCCTGCGGGGATGGCACCGCTGAACTTCAACGTCCTCGGAGAGGGCATCGACAGGGTCGATACACAGGTGACAGGTAGCAAGGGTGGTTCCTTGCGTGCCAACGGGGACTATGCCGATTTCGATATGGAGGAGTGGCACCAGTTGACGGAGCAGAACAAAGGTGGTGAGCTGACCGTCACCGTCTGTGTCCGCAAGGACGGCAAGTGGTTGCAGTATCAGGACTTTAAGATTTATGTCAGTCCCTATGCCTTGGACGACTGGGGTGTGACCTATCGCCGTATTGCCCCCGGCTATGAGGTAGGAGGTAATATAGGCATGTACCAGCGTGACATCCATACCTTCGATGAATATGCCATGCTGCAGGAGTCGGCAGTGCCCGGCCGTTGTATGAACTGTCATACCCCCAACCGCACAGACCCCTCCCGTTTCACCCTTCAGATCCGTGGTGAGGGAGGTGGTACGCTGGTGCAGATGGACGGCAAGCAGAAATGGTATGATACCAAGACCGACTCCACGAAGGCAGCAGGGTCGTATGCCTATTGGCATCCCTCCGGCAACTATTGTGCCTATGCCACCAATGCCGTCCACCAAAGTTTCTTTGTGGGTACAGGACAGCGTATCGAGGGTTATCATAACTTCAGTAATGTGGTACTGCTCGACGTGAATAAAGACGAGCTCATCCTCACCCCCGAGTTGATGACAGAGACCGACCTGGAGATATTCCCCGCCTTCTCGCATGACGGGAAGCACCTGTTCTATAGTACCTCGAAAGCATGCAATGTCCCTGCCGAGTATATGAAGGTGAAGTGCAGCATCTGCCGTATTGGTTTTGATGCGGAGAAAGGACAGTTTACCCATGAGGTGGACACCCTGCTCAACGGACCCCGTGATGACCGCAGCTATACGCTGGCACGTCCCTCCTATGACGGTCGGTGGATGATGTATAATGTGACCAGTCGCAGTAACTTCCCCGTCTTCCAGCCCGATGCCGACCTCTGGCTGATGGACTTGAAGACCGGTGAGACACGTCCTTTGAAGGAGGTGAACAGCCATCAGTCGGAGAGTTACCATAACTGGTCGAGCGACAGTCATTGGTTTGTGTTCGCCTCGAAGCGGGAGAATGGCATGTATGCACAGCTCTTCTTCGCCTCTGTTGACGACAAGGGACATGTCACCAAACCCTTCCTGTTGCCGCAGAAGAACCCCCAGAAGTTCTATCGCGAGATGTTCGACTCGTATAATGTCCCCGACTTCACCAAGGTGAAGGTCGACTTCGATGCCCGTGAGGCTATCCGGCAGGTGTTTGGGAATGAGCGTGTGAAAGTGAAGATTAAGTAAAAAGAGCTGCGACTTGGTCGCGGCATAGAAGACGATAATGTTATGAGAAAGATTCTTTTTTTCAGTATGATGGCGGTTGCTGCCATGGTGTTTGTAGCATGTCAAGAGAGTAAGGTCTGCAAGATCCACGGAACGGTGGTGGGTGAGCAGTATGAGGGTAAGCGCATTTTCCTGGTGCCCTTCAGCGGTCCTGCCACGGCAGAGACTGTCGACAGTATCGAGATCAAGGACGGTAAGTTTGAGTTTACTCCCGATTCCATGCAGATATACAAGATTCTGCTGGACTATCACTACCGCTTTGGGACACAGCCGTTGATCGTAGTGGCAGAACCCGGTGATATCCAGGTGACGATTGACACCGTCAGCTCGGCAGTGGGAACGCCCCAGAACGACTCCCTGCAGGTATGGAAAGAGATGACGGAGAAGTCGCAGAAGGAACGTGCTCCACTGACACGGCTCGCCTTTGCCAAGAAGCAACAGAAAGACTCTGTCGGTGCTGCCCAGGTGGAAGAGCAGGTGAGAAAGATGTATGTCGCCTATAAGCAGCGCAGTCGTCAGATGGCTGCCAATATGGAAGGTACCATCCTGGGAGATTTCCTGAAAGAGCGGTTCCCGCTGACCTATAAGCGTACGATGCCTGACGGTACGGTAGTAACGATGGATGCAGACACCAATGAGCCTGTTAAGTAAATATTGGAAGATAGGGGTGTCGCTGCTGTTTGGCGTGGCGGTGTTCCTGTTCTGGTGGCTTGCCTGTCCTGCCCTGCTGTCATTCCAGGAGCAGTATCAGCTGTTCCTGATGGACGGTGACTATATCGGACAGTTGCTTGCCGTGCCCGACGGCTTTGCCCGTTGTGTCGCAGAGTATCTGATCCAGTATTATATCAGTCCTGTTTATGGTGCCCTGGTACTTGCCGTACTCTTCGTCATCATCCAACGGCTGGTCTGGCGGTTGATGCGTTGTGCCGGTGAGCATGCTGATGTGCATTATGCTTTGAGTTTCGTACCCTCCCTGTTGCTATGGCTTATGCTGGGTGACGAGAGTGTGATGCTGACCTTTGCTATTGCACTGATTCTTGCCATGTTGGCGATGTGGGTCTATGAGTTGGCAGGGAAGCGCTGTCGCCCATACCTTATTCTGTTATGCATCCCTGTCCTCTATTGGATGGCAGGTCCCGTGGTGTTGATGTTTGCCGCATGGGTCCTTATCCGTCAGTGGCAGGTGTCAGACTCCAAATGGAAGGGATTCTGCATCGGTGCCTTTGCGGTCATCTGTGCCATCGGGTGTGTCATTGGCAGCTCATGGCTCGTTCCCTATCCCTTGTTCCGCCTGTTCTACGGTATAGACTATTACCGTTTCGTGGAGGTCTATTACTGGATGTTCCTCATCACGATGGTGCTGAGTGTGGTGATACCCGCTGTCATGTTCTGGGTACCCATGCTGCGACGGGGTCGCATCACAGGATGCGTTGAGGCAGTGATACTCCTTGCTGCTTTCTTGTTGTTACGCCCCTCGTTCTATGACAGCCGCAAAGCAGAGGTGATGGAGTACGATTATCTGGTGCGTTGTCAGAACTGGGGTGCTATTCTTGCCAAGGCGGATAAGAAGACACCTGACCTTCCCATGACGGTATGTGCCACCAATCTTGCCTTAGGTATGTCAGGACAACTGGGTGAGCGTCTTTTTGATTATTATCAGAACGGGATACAAGGACTCGTTCCGCCTTTTGAACGTAATTTCGCCTCTATCCTGCTGACAGGTGAGGTATATTGGCAGTTAGGACTTGTCAACAACGCTCAGCAGTTCGCTTTTGAGGCGATGGAGGCGATTCCTAACTATGCGAAGAGCTGTCGTGCCGTGAAGCGGCTGGCAGAGACCAACCTGGTGAATGGAGAATATGCGGTGGCAAGGAAGTACCTGCAGATGCTGCAGAAGACACTTGCCTATCATCAGTGGGCAGAGCGTACGCTGCCGTTGCTGGGTAATGAGAAAGCTATCAACGAGCATCCTGTCTATGGTCGGATGCGACAGATACGGCTGAAGAACGATTTCCTGTTTAGTGAACGGGAACTGGATAAGATATTCGGACAACTGGTGATGCATAACCAGCGTAACGGTCTCGCCCTGCAGTACCTGTTGGCAGCCCCGTTGCTCAACCGTGATGTCAATACGTTCATGAATTATATGATCTATGTGGACGGACTGCATTTAGGCTATCGCCCCCGCAGTTGTCAGGAGGCTGTTGTCTTTGCCTATGCACAGCGTAAGCAGCGTCCCCCGCAGGGGTATGTCAGTGATATGGTATTGCGACAGTTCGGGGAGTATGTGAATATCTACTCACAAGGTGGAAAAGATGCCCCGCAACTGACTCGTTTCAAGAATACAGCATGGTATTATTTTATGGGTGTGAAATGAAGAGAGGTTTTTTGATAGGGTTGATAGGTTTGGTTGGGCTGGTAGGTTTGGTAGGGTGCCGGCAGGAACCTACTGATGTACAGCTGGTGAAACAGCAGCCTGCTATCTATCCTGATTATATAGGTGTGACGATTCCTGTGGGAATAGCGCCGCTGAACTTTGACGTTGTCGGCGAGGGCATCGACAGGGTCGATGCGCAGGTGACTGGCAGCAAGGGTGGTTCCTTGCGTGCCAACGGGAACTATGCCGACTTTGATTTGGAGGAGTGGCATGCCCTGGTGGAACAGAACAAAGGAGGAGAACTGACCGTCACAGTATGTGCCCGCAAGGACGGCAAGTGGCTACAGTATCAGGACTTTAAGATCTTTGTCAGTCCCTATGCCTTGGATGAGTGGGGCATCACATACCGTCGTATTGCTCCGGGCTATGAGATCTATAGTCATATGGGACTCTATCAGCGTGACCTGTCTAATTTTGACGAGACAGCCATCTTTGATAATACACAAGTGCCGGGACAGTGTCTTAACTGCCATATGTCTAACCGTACAGACCCCAGCCATTTCGTGTTCCATGTCCGTGGTGCCCATGGTGCCACCATGATACAGATAGACGGTAAGCGTGAGTGGCTGAAGGCAAAGAACGACCTGCTGGGTGGTTCGATGGTTTATCCCTACTGGCATCCAAGCGGTGACTATTGTGCCTTCTCTACCAACCAGACACGACAGGGATTCCACATGAAGCGGGATGAGCGGATAGAGGTGTTCGACCTCTCGTCCGATGTGTTCGTCTATCACCCCGCTACCCATGAGATACTGACAGACACCCTGTTACAGACCAAAGACTGGTCGGAGAACTCTCCTGTGTTCTCACCGGATGGGAAGACACTGTATTATCTGACCTGTAAGCAGCAGGAGTATCCAGCCCATTATAAAGACGAGAAATACAACCTCTGTAAAATAGCCTTTGACCCCGAGAAAGGAACCTATGGCGATCATGTGGACACGCTGTTTAATGCTGTTGCAATGGGGAAGAGTGTGACATGGCCCCGTCCTTCCTATGATGGGAAATACATCCTCTTCACACTGATGGACTATGGCTATTTCTCTATCTGGCATGAGGAGAGTGAGCAATGGATGCTCGACCTGCAGACGGGTGAGGCTCGTCCTTTGAAGGAGATCAACAGTCCGAGGGCAGACAGCTATCATAACTGGAATATCAACTCCCATTGGATCGTCTTTACCAGCCGTCGGGATGATGGTCTGTATTCCCGTCTCTATTTTGCGTCAGTTAATGAGAAAGGACAGTTCACGAAACCGTTTATGTTGCCGCAACGTCATCCCAAGGAGTATTATGATGAGAGTATTTATTCCTTTAATACCCCTGACTTCACGAAACGGAAAGTGGACTTCAAGGCACGTGAGGCTGCCTTTGAGGTGCTGAGTGACAAACGGGTTGAGACGAAAGTAAGATAAGGCTGCGACACTGTCGCAGCATAGTGAACAGAAGCAGAACCTAATGGAAAGGTTCTGCTTCTTGTTTTAACAGCTGCTCCACATCAACAGCGTCAAAGGGAATGTCGCCTTTGGAGAGTTCTGGAGCATTGAATGACTTGAGGGTCTCGTCATAGAATGTCGGAGACTCCTGTGGTAATACGAAAGGCTTGTGGGGCTTCCCGTTGCGGTCGATATAACAGAAATACGGTTTGCCATAGAGCCCATTGTCACGCTTGGAGGCAAAGACCAGCCAGCGGGAGTTGCTCGACCAGGAATGGTACGTGTCGCTTCGTGGACTGTTGACCACCTTCATCGTATCGATACGTCCTGTTTTCAGGTCCATCATCTGCAGGTCAGACTCCTGATGCCAGATGGGGAAGGTGCCGTAGTCGGCAACGGTATAGACCAGGTATCTGCCGTCGGGAGAGATACGGGGGTGGCAGACACTCCTTTTATTAAATAAGGTGTCTACCTTGTTACCGATCTTTCCTGTCTTCTCATCAAAGGGAATACGCACCAGGGCATATTGCAGTTGTTTCAGTTCCATGGGCAGTTCCACATGCTTGGCAGCACAATAGTAAATGTATTTGCCATCAGGTGAGAAGGTGGGGAAGGTCTCGAAAGTAAGACTGTCGCTCAACAGGGGAGAACGGATGATGCGGTTCTCCTGCAGGTCAGCGGCATAGACATCCGACTTCGTATCGTACACTTCCAACCGTTTGCTGGCATTGCTGTGGAAAGCTGGGTAGATAATATTCGTAGAGAAGGTGATATACCGTCCCGAAGGAGAGAAACCGTAATAGACAGAGCCGCTGATCATATCGCTGGTCTTGATGGCGAGTTTACGTAACTTGCCGTTTTGGTTTAGGATAGCGCCACCCTTGGGACCACGGACATACATCATGGAGAGGTTGGGATTCTGACTACCTGTAGCATGGCAGTTCATACACTGGTTGTTGGCGAGGTGGTAGTCACAGAGTGCCTTCTCCTCGAAGTCCTCCACGCAGCGCTGTTTAATCTGCAGGTTGTTCCATACCTCATAGTCTGGTTCGATGAGGCGGTAGGTGAGAAAGGGGTCTACCTTGTCCTTGACAACCTGCCAGTGAAAAGAACGGTATTCCGTCCATCTGCCGTCTTTCAGCGTCGTCACCGTTACCTCAATATCATGGTTGCTCTCAAGGAGTTCTCGCCAGTCGTCCTCATCAAAGCACACCTCATTGCCATTGGCATTGACCGTCAGTTGTCCTGCCGTCACCTGAACCGCCTCGATGTCATCCCTGACCAGGAAGTTTAGCGGAGCGATATTGACAGGAATCGTCACATCAGCATAGTCAGGATAGATAGGGGGTAATGCCTCGCTCTTGGTGACCTTTGAAGGGGTCGGCGTACAGGCGAAGAGGACAAGTAGGGTGATGAGGGAGAGAAATGTGTGTAGGTATTTCATATCTTAGGTGCCTTTCCTTTATCATAATAATACCAGTAGGTGTTCTTGAACCGCACACTACCGCGTTGTTGGTTATACTGCATAAATCCTTGGAGGACGTTCGGATCCTTGATATACCGTTGCCAATCTTCCTGAGAAGCCTCTGAGGCTGCCAGCCAGATGCATAGAGCCTCCTGATAGAGTCTGCGGATACGAGGGGATTCCGAGCAGTAACGGTCATAGTCGCGCTTGAAACTTTTCACATCTTTCAATAAAAGCGTACTGCACAGGATATAGTCGAGTGCCACCTCATTCTTGGGATTCGAGTCGAGGAGTTGCATCATAATGGCATGGGCATTGTCGGAGATGTCGATGGTGTCCTGCCGGTTCATGAATTGAGCTTTCTCTGTATAGTATTTGGTCTGCGTGGCATTCTTCGCCCAGTTGCTCCAGACAAACGTGTGCTCCAGCAGCCCTAAGTATTTCTGTGCGGCAGCGGTATCGCCCTTGATGAGGCTGCACTCAGCCAGGCGCTTGATCATGCGGTTATTGCGGTTATTGGGTGAGAAGACACATGCCATCAGGGCAGCACGCTCACAGAACGTCATGTCACCAAGGGCATAGTACAGCTCATTCATATTCTTGATAATCAGCATGGGGGTGTCAGGACCTATCTGATAGAATGTGCCCAAGACGTTGGGCTGATAGTTGAGCAACACCTCAGGTAATAGTCCTTGTTGGGCTTTCACCAGGTTGTAGAAGAACAGCATCTCCGGAGTTGGACTTTCCTCTTCTTCCACGAGCCTCACCACTTTATTCCAATTACCGAAGTAATACTCGTCGTCGACCTGAAACTGTTTCTCCAGATACCAGTTCGGCATGGTCAGTTTGCCGATGCCAGGATAGCTGTAGAGCTGTTCTGTGGTGAGGAGGAAAGCTCCTTTCAGCATATATACCATAACAGTGGTGATGATACCAGAGGGTAATGCCCATTTCCAGTTTCTGATGGCAGTGAGGAGAAGGTAAAGCCATGCGCCATAGCCAAACAACCAATAGGCAAGTGGTGTGAGGATGACTGTCCAGAAATTCTTCCGTGGTGTATGGCAAAAGAGCAGGGCGGCTCCTATTACCGCATAGGTGGAACTTAACCCGAAGTCATAGCGGAGATGGCATATAGCCTCAAGGGTCGTCAGTACGACAGCAATAGCGGATGCCCATCCTTTTTTCAGTCCTGTCTTCCGCAAGGCAGCGTAAAGAGTACCCATCAACAGGAGCAGGGAGACCGTCAGGATGGTGCTTCCCGCAAAGAGATAATAGTAGAACTGTGTCAGGAAATCACCTACCCAGCAGGCAAGCCAGGCTGGTTTGTCGAAATAGGAGAAGAAGTAGTTATTCGTCCAAAGGAATAGCTGGTTCTGTTCCTTGTAGAAGAAATGATAGGGATAGTATCCTTGGAAGAATACAAAACAGCCGACAGCCCATAGGAGGGCTGTCAGCCATGTGTATGGTATTTTAGATAGTTTAGTGTGCATCATTCAGCGTTTTTTCCAATACTTCCAGTTCCTCTTCCGTGGTTGCCCAGCTGGTCACGAAACGGCAGATGGTGCGGTGCCCCGGGGCTTGTCCCCAATGGGTGAACTCTATCGTTTTGGAAAGTTTCTCTACCACGGCATCCGGCAGGATGACAAACTGCTGGTTGGTAGGTGAGTCGATAAAGAACTCAACACCTTTCTGCTGGAAGATGGCTTTCATCTTCATTGCCATCTCAATGGCATGGCGGGAGAGATTGAAATAGAGGTCGTTCGTAAATAACGCCTCAAACTGCAGACCGATGAGAGCACCCTTGGCGATAACTGCACCATGCTGTTTCTGGATAGAGAAGAAATGCTTATGGGCACGGCGGTTGGTGAATACGACAGCCTCACCGCACAGGGCTCCGATCTTCGTTCCTCCTATATAGAAAACATCACAATGACGGGCAAGATAGGGGAGGGTGATGTCGTTCCCCTCTGCCATCAGCCCATATCCCAAACGGGCACCGTCGATGTAAAGAGGTATCTCATAATGTTGGCATACCCGATATATCTCATCCAGTTCCTTGGCAGTATAGATGGTGCCTAACTCTGTCGGGAAAGTGATATATACCAGTCCGGGGAATACGGCATGGGCGTTATTGCCGTCATGCATGAAATCGTCCAGGTATTTATCCAGCACCTTCGGATTCATCTTGCCATTATCACCAGGCAGTGTGATGATTTTATGCTCGGTAAACTCCACGGCTCCGCACTCATGGACATTGATATGTCCCGTCTCCACACAGATGACACCCTCATATTGATAGAGCATCGAATCAATGGTTGTCGCATTCGTCTGTGTTCCTCCTGTCAGGAAGAAGATCTGTGCGTCGGGCATACCACATGCCTCTCGGATACGGTCTTTTGCCCTTTCAGAGAATTCATCGAAACCATAGGGAGTGGGCTTGGCTCCGTTGTATTTGATTAGGTTCTCCAGAACTTTCGGATGAGCCCCATTATTGTAGTCGCATTCAAAAGAAATCATAATGATTCCAACATACGTTTAATAACCACTGAACAAGAGATCTCACGGTTTGCCGCCTCTGGGATGACGATGCTGTTGGCACTCTCTATGACATCATCCGTCACGATAAGTCCTCGGCGGACGGGCAGGCAGTGCATGAACTTGCCATTGTTGGTCCATGACATATGCTCTGTATCCACCGTCCATGACATGTCTTTGGAGGTAATCTTACCATAGTCAGCAGGATTTGTCACACCAGGGTTGCTCCAGTTCTTTGCATAGATGAAGTCGGCTCCCTCGAAGGCTTTCTTCTGGTCGTACTCCACTCGTGCGTTGCCTACGAACTTAGGATCCAGCTCGTAGCCCTCCGGGTGGGTGATGACAAAGTCAACATCAGCGGCATTCATCCACTGAGCAAAAGAATTAGGAACAGCCTGCGGCAGAGCACGACAGTGAGGAGCCCATGTCAGTACCACCTTGGGTCGCTCCACCTTTTTATATTCCTCAATGGTAATCAGGTCGGCAAAAGCCTGAAGCGGATGGACGGTTGCCGTCTCCATGGCAAAGACAGGTTTGCCACTATATTTAATAAACTGGTTGAGCACCGTCTCGGCATAGTCATACTCCCGGTCGGTAAGACCTGCGAAGGAGCGTACTCCAATCATGTCACAGTAACAGCCCATCACGGGAATAGCCTCCAGGAGATGCTCGCTCTTGTCGCCATCCATGATGACACCTCGTTCTGTCTCCAGTTTCCAAGCACCGGCATTCACATCGAGCACGATGACGTTCATACCGAGATTCATGGCAGCCTTCTGCGTTGACAAACGGGTACGAAGGGAGTTGTTGAAGAAAATCATCATCAGGGTCTTGTTCTTTCCCAGATGCTGATACTTGAAACGGTCGTTCTTAATCTCTTGGGCTTCCGCCAGTGCTTTCTCCAGCGGACCGATATCTTCTACGTTAATAAATGTTCTCATATTATATATGTGTTTTTTGAATTATGGACGAATCTGTCCCTCACCCTCGATGAGCCACTTGTAGGTGGTGATCTCCTCCAGTGCCATAGGACCGCGTGGACCGAGTTTCTGGGTACTGATTCCTATCTCAGCACCCAGTCCGAACTGAGCACCGTCTGTGAAAGAGGTCGGTGCGTTCCAATAGACACAGGCGGCATCCACCTGTTGCTGGAAGATTCTGGCATGCGCCTCGTTATCAGTGATAATTGCCTCGCTATGACCAGAGCCGTATTGGTCGATGTGAGCTAACGCCTCCTCCAAGGAAGAAACGGTCTTTATCGCCATCTTATAGTCCATAAACTCTGTACCGAACGAGTCAGAGGTGGCTGGTTGCAAGAGTATTTCGGGATAGTGTCCAGTCAATATCTGGTAAGCCGGTGCGTCGGCATAGAGGGTCACTTTATGGTCGAGTAGTGGCTTGACAAGTTCCAGCAAGTCACCTAAGCGGTTCTCATGGATAATCAGACAGTCGAGGGCATTGCAGACACTCACGCGACGGGTCTTCGCATTGCAGACGATTGCCTTTCCCATTTCCAGATTCGCCTCTTCATCAAAATAGGTATTTACGACACCGGCACCTGTCTCTATCACGGGAATACGGGCGGTATCACGGACAAAGTCTATCAAGCGTCGTCCTCCCCTTGGTATACATAAATCGATATATCCCACGGCATTCAGCATCGCCCCCGTTGCCTCATGGGTGGCAGGTAACAAGGTCACCACATCAGTATTGACACCGTAACGCTCCAGTACCTCGTGGATCAGCTCTACGGAAGCCTGGTTCGAGAGATCAGCGTCAGAGCCTCCTTTCAGGACGCAGGCATTACCACTCTTGAAGCAGAGCGAGAAGACATCGAAGGTCACATTGGGGCGTGCCTCGTATATCATGCCGATGACCCCAAAGGGCACAGAGGTCCTGCAGAGACGTAGCCCGTTGGGTAGTGTCTTTGCTTTGGTGATATGTCCTAAAGGAGTAGGCAGTGATGCTACATTACGCATATCTGCCGCAATATCGTTGAGGCGTTTCTCCGTCAACTGCAGACGGTCATAGAGTGGATTCTTCATATCCATCTTCGCCAAGTCTTTCTCGTTGGCAGCCAAGACCCGTTCCTTTAAGTCCACGATGGCATCGGCAACAGCCATCAGGATGTCGTTACGTTGTTGGTCGGAGAGTAACGCCAGACTCTTGCTGGCAGTCTTTACTCGTTGAAAGGTTTCAGTCAGATCAATCATGTTTGGTTGGTATAAAATCAGTATGTGGTATTTCTTGTGGTCTCTCCATGAGGTCGACGAGGATGTTGTCGCGTTCCCCATTGGCAATGATGACACGGATGCCATCCTTGGACAGTTGACTCGCTGTCATGTATTTGGAATGCATACCTCCTCTTCCGAAAGCGCTCTTCTCCACTTGGATGTATTGGCTGAGGTCGGTGCCAGGCTTCACGTCGCGTATCAGTTCTGAACGCTCATCGTCTGGTTGTCCGGTATAGATGCCGTCAATGTTAGACAACAGGATGAGCATGTCGGCATGCATCATGCGGGCTATCAGTCCCGACAACTCGTCGTTATCGGTAAACATCAGCTCGGTAACGCTGACTGTGTCATTCTCGTTGACTATCGGCAGGACACCATTCTCCAGCATCACCGTCATGCAGGCTCGCTGGTTCTCATACTGCTCACCGGGCTGGAAGTTCTCTTTCATCGTCAGCACCTGTCCTACATGGATATGAAACTCACGGAACAGGTCGTAGTAAAGTCCGATAAGTTTCACTTGTCCTAAGGCAGAGAATAACTGACGTTGCTCCACGGAGTCAAGGGAGTGGTCCACCTTCAGTTCTCTCTTTCCGCAGGCTACGGCTCCTGACGATACGAGAATCACCTCGTTGTCATTCCGTATCAGCCAGGCTATCTGGTCAACCAATGCCGACATGCGGGTAACGTCCAGTTTGCCGTCAGACCTTGTCAATACATTAGAGCCGACTTTTACTACGATGCGCTGTCTCATTTCTGCTTGTCCTTTTCTCTGATTTCTACTCGGCGGATCTTTCCTGAGATGGTCTTGGGCAACTCGTCTACGAACTCGACGATGCGGGGGTACTTATAAGGAGCCGTCTCTTTCTTGACGTGCTGCTGCAGTTCCTTTACCAAGTCGTCACCAGCCTTGTCTTTCCATTCTTTTCCCAAGACAACGGTAGCCTTGACCACCATGCCACGGATGTCATCGGGGACACCAGTGATGGCGCATTCTACAACGGCAGGGTGAGTCATCAGGGCACTCTCTACCTCAAACGGACCGATGCGGTAGCCGCTCGACTTAATGACATCGTCAATACGTCCCTCAAACCAGTAGTAGCCATCCTCATCACGCCATGCCATGTCACCGGTATGGTAGAGTCCGTCATGCCATGCTTCCTTGGTCAGTTCAGGGTCACGGTAGTATTCCTTGAAGAGTCCGATGGGTTTCTTGTCACCGACACGTACCACGATTTCTCCTTTCTCACCATCCTCACATGGAGTGCCGTCGGGACGGATGAGGTCGATGTTATATTGTGCGTTGGGAATACCCATGCTGCCAGGCTTGGGCTTCATCCATGGCATGGTACCTAATGTCATGGTGGTCTCTGTCTGTCCGAAACCTTCCATCATCTGGATACCGGTCTTCTCCTTGAACTTGTCGAAGACAGCGGGGTTCAGCGCCTCACCTGCTGTGGTGCAGTATTCGAGGGATGAGAGGTCGTATTTCGACAAATCCTCACGAATCATGAAACGGTAGATGGTAGGAGGCGCACAGAACGAGGTGACTTTGTATTTCTCTATCTGTCGGAGCAAGGTGTCCGCATTGAATTTCTCATGATCGAAGACAAAGACGGTGGCACCGGCGAACCATTGTCCGTAGAACTTGCCCCACACAGCCTTGCCCCATCCTGTATCAGCAACGGTCAGGTGCAATGCCCCTTCATGGAGGTTATGCCAGAAGACACCCGTTGTCAGATGCCCCATCGCATAGAGGTAGTCGTGTGCCACCATCTTCGGCTCACCACTGGTGCCACTGGTAAAGTACATCAGCATGGTGTCCTCGTTGGTGTTCACGAAAGCTGGTTTGACAAACTGCGGAGCTTGCTTCCATTCCTTCTGCCAGTCACGGAATCCCTCAGGGATGGGCTTCCCGTGGTCGGTGATCGTGATATATTGCTTTACCGTAGGACTCTCTGCCTTGGCAGCCTGTATCTGGCTGACCACATAAGGATCATCAACACAGATAATCGCCTTGACAGAAGCACGGGTGTTACGATATACGATGTCGTGCTTGGTTAGCATATGGGTGGCTGGGATGACAATGGCTCCGATCTTATGCAATGCGAGCATCACCACCCACCATTCATAGCGGCGCTTCAGAATCAGCATCACAGGGTCGTTCTTGCCAATACCTAATGACAGCAGATAGGAAGCTGCCTGGTCGGTCTGCTCCTTCAGCTGTGCGAAGGTTGTGCGTATCTCGTCACCTAAGTCATTCGTCCAAAGGATGGCGAGTCCCTCTGGTTTCTCTTTTGCCCATTCGTCCATTACGTCATAGGCGAAATTGAAGTTCTCAGGGATGATGAACTTCAGGTTTTTATTGTAGTCCTCCACGGAAGTGAAGGTTGTCTGTTTGAGAAATCTCTCTATCATATTCTATCTTATTTTTATTTCTTTCTCCCTTCCTCCCTCCCTCGGGAGGGTAGGGACCTTACTCAACAGTAAACGCAAGGAACTTCACGGCTTTATTGCCAATGGCGAGCATGCCATGAGGCTTGGTGGAGTCAAAATAAATACTGTCACCCTCCTCCAGGACGATGGTCTTACCACCGATATAGAGTTCCATGGCTCCCTCCAGTACGAGGTTGAACTCCTGACCGGCATGGGTGTTCTTATAAATAGTACGGGCACCGGGCTTTGGCTCTACCGTCACGATGAACACGTCAGCCTTGTGGTTGACAAAACCTCCTACCAGCGACTGGTATTTGTATGCCTTGGTGCGCTCTATGGACATGCCCTGCCCCTTGCGTGTCACGTAATATGACTTCATGTGTGGTGCCTCGGCAAAGATCAGTTCCTCGGTGGACACACCGTATTTGCGTGCAATCTTCATGAGGTTGGAGATGGTGATGTCCATCTCGCCAGCCTCTATCTTCTCGTATTTCTCTGTTGAGATACCAATGGTCTCTGCCATCTCGCTCACTGGGATGTCCAGTACGTCACGCAGTCCGCGCAACCGTTCCCCAATTTGTTTTAGTTGTTCGTCTATCATATTTTCATTCCTGCTTTTAGTCCTTTAATAACACTTGATGTGAACCCGGCATGCTCCATCTCGTTGAGTCCCTTGATGGTTACTCCGCCAGGGGTTGTCACCAGATCGATGGCTGCCTCGGGGTGCAGACCACTTGCCTGCAATAACTCGACAGCCCCTTTCATGGTCTGCATCACGATCTGTTTGGCATCGTCTGCCTTGAAGCCTAACTCCACGCCCCCCTCTGAGGCGGCACGGATATACCGCATGGCATAGGCAATACCGCAGGAGGCAAGGGTCGTGCCAGCGGCAAGGTGCTGCTCGTCGGTGATAATCGTCTGTCCCATCTCGTCGAAGATGGCCTTTACCAGCTCAGTCTGTTGTTGTGACACAGCACCGCATGGTACGATGAAGGTCATCGAGGCGAGCTGGGCGATGGCGATATTGGGAATCATCAGGAACAGTGGGGGACAGTCGGGCAACCACTCCTTGATCTTCGCAGAAGAGACACCTGCCGCAATCACGATGAGAATCTGTTTCTTGGCATCCAGTACGTCCTTGATACCTTTCAGTACCTGCTCTACCAGCCATGGCTTCACACAGACGCAGACGATGTCCGCTCCTTGTGCCGCCAGTTGGTTGTCGGTCGTTACTGACACACCCTGTCGGGAAAATTTCTCCACGACTTGCTGGGAGGGGTCTGCTACGGTGATGTCCTCGTTTCTGAAACGCTCACCCTTGATGAGACCCTCTACAGTGGCGCCTCCCATGGCACCAGCTCCTATCATTGCTATCTTCATAATGTTGCTAATACTTTCTTAAGTTTCTCGATGAACAGGTCTGCCTCGGTTTTGCTAAGGCAAAGGGGTGGCAGCAGTCGCAGGATGTTGGTTCCGGCACAGCCGGTGAAACAGTGCTCCTGGTAGATCAGTGGCTGACGCACATCCTTATGGGGGATGTCGAGGTCGATACCGATCATTAAGCCGCGGCCGCGGATATCCTGAATATGACTCTCGCCCTTTGACTTCAATTCTTCAGTTCTTAAATTCTTCAATTCTTCCATCAGATAAGTACCTACCTCATGGGCATTCTCCACCAGATGCTCCTCCTCGAAGATGTCGAGCACGGCAAGGGCAGCGGCACAGGCAAGGTGGTTGCCGCCGAAAGTGGTACCTAACTGTCCGTAGACGGGCTGGAACTCTGGTGAGATAAGTACACCACCCATGGGGAATCCGTTGGCGATACCCTTTGCCACGGTGATGATATCTGGTTTGATGCCCAGCCACTGGTGGGCAAAGAACTTACCGCTGCGTCCGTAACCGCATTGTATCTCGTCGCAGATCAAGGTGACACCGTACCGCTTGCAGGCATAGGCAAGGTCTTGGGCAAACTGGGGCGTTGCCATCTGGATGCCGCCAACCCCCTGGATACACTCAAGGATGACGGCAGCGACTCCACCTCTTGACAACTCACGAACCCATGGCTCGATGTCGTTCAGTGGCAGGAAACGCACGTGGTGGTTGTCGTTCAGCGGTGCTACAATCTTCGGATTATTGGTCGCCTCAACAGCCAAGGAGGTACGACCGTGGAAAGCCTTCTCGCAGGACAGGATGCGTGTGGCACTGGGGTTCTTGAACGATGCAAGCTTCAAGGCGTTCTCATTCGCCTCAGCACCGCTGTTGATGAGAAACAGCTGGTAGTCCTCATAACCGCTGATCTTTCCTAAGCGCTCGGCAAACTCCACCTGTAACTTGTTGATGACGGAATTGGAGTAGAACCCGATCTTCTGGAGTTGCTCCGTTACTTTCTGAATATAATGGGGGTGCGAATGCCCTACGGAGATGACGGCATGACCACCATACAGGTCAAGATATTCTTGTCCTTTATCATCCCATACCTTACAACCCTGTCCCTTCACGATGTTAACGTCGAACAGGGGATACACGTCAAATAATTTCATCTTTGCTAAGTCTTAACGTTAAAACGATGGCAAAGTTACAAAAAAATGAGTGCAGAACAAAATAAATCCATCTGTTTTTTTTTAGGATATGGTTTTACGTCGCTTCCGATAAGGGTTTAGGGGGTAAAAGGATTATCTTTTATGGGTTATAAAGATCATCGGAAGCGACGTAAAGTGTTATCGGAAGCGATGTAAATCTTGTATCCATTCCTTGGGTGTTTTGCCTGTGAACAACTTGAAGGTGCGGAAGAAAGACTGCTCGTTGGCGAAGCCGGATTCTGATGAAACCGTCGATAATTTCTTCTCTGGGTCTTTCCGAATTAGTTTTTTTGCATGTTCTACCCGGTAGTCATTGATGAATTGGGTAAAGGTGGTGCCCTTCTGTGAGTTGATGGCATCGGAGATGACATTCCGGTGTACCATTAAGGTATCGGCGATATCAGTGACTTTCAGTTCACTGTCCAGATAGAGCTTTTCGCTCTCTATCAGTTTGGTGATACGGCTCATCATTTGGATGTTAAACTCATCTTTTTCCTTCGGCAATGCGGCAGTACCTGTCCGTGAACGCTTTTTAAATACAAATAGGTAGCAAAGTATACTAATCAGGAGGAGTGCCAATGGAATGGTCCACATCCATAGTCCCGATGAGGCTTCTGTCTCTTTGGAGTCTGTCCCTACAGGGAAGAGCCAGACGGCTCGGGAGGGTGTGAAGTTGCTGTTATTGAGCAAGCCGCCCGCTGCCACGATATTGCCCTCCGGGGTGATGATGGGTGAATCGTTGAATGCCTCGCTGATGGGTTGTGTGTAGTAGAGCGTGAGTGATGCAGCTTTGCCTTTCGCCACCTCGGCGTAGTTGATGGCAAGGATGTAATACTGGATGGGTTTGCCTGGTGATTTGTGAAAATCTTGATTGCACCCAAAGAGATAGGCCCGTTGTGACTGTTGGTCGACCAGAATATTGAAGTTGTATTCTATCACGTGGTTCAAGGCCTTCATGGGGATAGGTATGGAGGTGGAAAGGAGCGAGAAGTCACCTTTCTGATAGGTAGCAATAGCAACCTGTCCTTCTTGGTTGTATACAGGAAAGAGATAGGTGTAATCGCCTTGCTTGCCGATAGCAGATACATTGCGACAGGTATGTAATGGATGCCACGTGTCGAACAGGGGGATGTGGATGCTGTCGCCCTTCAGTTGGTAAGCGTATGCTGTGTGTAGTGTGTCACCTCGGTAACTGTTGTTGCCGAAGATGAGTGCGTCGTCTGGAGCAGTTTGCAGAATAATCGGGGTGGCGCGTGACGTGTTGACATTGCGAAGATAATGGAAACGTCGCAGTCGACTGTCAAATACTTCAATACCGTCTTGATGATACCAGTTGCCCGCAATGACTACCTGTCCGCTGTCCAATTCCAATGCAGAGGCTAAAGTGCGTTTATGTTGCATACTGTTGAAACCGTCGAAAGTATGCGATTTAGGGTCGTAGAGTTCTGACAGGAAGGTTTGTCCGATGCCGATGGGCTCAGAACTACCTCCTGCTAACAGCACTTTTCCGTTACGAAGCACGATGGCGAGGGCGTTATCATGGTTATAAACCATCTGCAGCGGATGCCATTCGCCTTCCTTCAGGTATTCTGCAGTTGGGGAAGGAACAAATCCATCTGTATGTCCGCCAGCCACAGTCAGTTCGTCATTGGCATAGAATAATACATGTCCGGCTCGTGCAATGTTCAGATCGGGCATTTGTTTCGCCTCTATCTTCACCATGGGACATGCATTGACGGAGTCGCTTCTTGGCTTCGCCCCTGCTGTCTGCAATGTCAAAAGCATTGACAGCAGGCAAATGGTTTGTGGTATGATTCTTTTCATTCTCCCCTTTTAATATAACCTTTGCAAAGATACACTAAATCTTTGAAAGTACAAACTTCCTACTCTCTTTTTTGCATCTTTACACATTTCAGTGTATCTTTATCCAGTTTTCAGTATTTATTAAAAATATGACCTGAGAGAAAGAGGCGTTCTCTCAGGTCAGAGTAGGTGGGGATGATATGTTTCCCTTTTAAGGTATATTCAGATCATAGACTATCTGCAAGTCGACATCGGCAGAGCCTGACAGATGTACCTGCTTGGTACTGGTGACGGAGGCATTGGGGTGGGCACCCATCGAATTGTCGATATCGATGTTCGACACTCCGTTATAGCAGGTGCAGTCCAGTTGGTAGGTGCCTTTCTTGCTGAGCGACAGCACGTATGCACCTTCGTCATTGCTCCACGCGAGGTTGAACTCTCCGCTCAACTCATGATGAATGGTGCCGTTGAGCATGGGGTTCATGAGGGCGATTATGTTGTTGGCTACTCCATTATGATACATGGTAGCCACCTGTTCCGCAGTTTTGACGTTGTCAGTGTAGTTGGTGCTGATGGTGTAGGCGCCTGTGGCGGTCTGTGGTCTGGTGCCTGTTGTGTAGTCTGCAAACTGACCGCTCAACGTCAGCCCGTCAGCACTGTTGATACTGAACCGCCCTTGGTCGTCGACCTCGAAGTTATTGTTGCTCTGGAACAGGTTCGTCAGGTCGGTGACGGGTACGGTCAAAGGCACAGACATGAACTCGTAGGGCTCACCGTCGGCAATGGTGGTGATGGGAACGTACTCTGCGTCGGGCTCGTGGGTGACAGTCTGTTTCTTGAACTGTTTGAACACCAGTCCTTGCAGTTCCTCATCATCGGTAGTGGTGAACTGGGCGGCAGGGCTTGCCAACAGTTCTTTACCAAACAACTTGAACGTGGGATATATCGTGTATTTCTCCTCGGCTTTCAGTCCGCTGAACTCAATGTCAAACTTATTCCATTCCTGCGGGCTGGTGTACGTCCGCCAGTACCATTGCTTATCCACCTCTTTGCCATCCTTGTCGTAGACGATGAAACCAACAGGACCGCCCACCAGTATGCTACGTGCTAACGAGGCTGAGGCTGTTGTCGTGCCCTTCTTCTTGTCGTACTTCACGCCGACAGCATTGAATTTTGGTACCAGACCACCCTCGAAATCCCACACCATGTGACTATCCTTGTACTTGTCGAACATCTGCACTTCAGTCTTCCATCCCATGGACGATGCTGACACCTTTCCACTTCCGTAGGGTCCCATCTTGATGCTGCCGTCACGGTTCAGTTTGTCGTAGAGCAGGGTCTTCTGGAATTCCATCTGTGTCTCTAGGTCTTCCATCGTGATGTCTGCTGATGCCTCCAGACGTAATCCCGACTCGAAGCGTGTGCCAATCTTACCGATACTCTCTGATCCTAATAATAGGTTGAACTCCACAAATGGTCCAGCCGACATTGTCACCGTCCCTGCTAATGTCTGGTTATGCGTGTTGGTGAGGTTGCGGAAACTGACGGTTGCCATCGAGTTACCCTCGGCAATGCTGTTGTACTGTACTGCGGCATAACCGCTTGACTTGTTGTGCCACTGCTCATAGTACTCCAGTGTGCCGGATGCGCCGAATCCCATGCCTGCCTTCATCTCAAGCAGGATGGGTGAAGTGCCTAACGGGATAAGCACTGGCGGCATGCTGATATCGAACTGCCCTGCCACTGTGCCCTTGATGTTTGACTCGTAATTGGTCTCAGTCTCCACACGGGTCAGAATGTCGAAGTTGATACCGTCCCACCAACTGACAGACAGGAAGGCGCGCAGGCTCAGTTTTGGCTGATAGGTGTAGTCGATTTGTCCGTCGCCACTGAAAGAGAAATTCTCGGACAGGTCGTAACCGACGTTCGATAGGGCAAGATGCCGCTCATAGCCGGGCAGGCCGATGTCGATGGCATTGCTCTTGTAGCCTGAGCGGCGTCGTGCCTGATTGCTGCTTCCGCCGCCGTCACTGGTTGCCGCGATCTTCACCACGTACTGGTCGAATAGTTCTGTCAATGCCACTCGCTCACAGGTCACTTGATAGCCTTTCGGTACGGAGGCAAGACTTGCTACCTGTCCGTAAAAACCGTGGGGCAGGTGGGGTCTAGCCTCTGTCAGTGCCAACTTGTCGCCTACCTTGGGCACCATGCTGATGGGAATACTGCTGGAGAGAGTGAACGTGGTCTGAGCATCGCTCTCAACGACATAGTCCCATAGGTCGGACGAAAGGGTCACCACATTCTCCTTGTATTTCGTCTCTGGCGTAACGAAGGCAACGCTGTCGATGGCGGAAATAGGTATGCGGAACACGGAGTCAAGTGCCGTGATCTCTTGCACCACGTAGTCGTCATGCTCTATACCGAGCGTATCTTTGCGACTAAACGCTATCTGTTGGATGTCGGCATAGAAGAATCCGTTGAATTTGCCGTCATTACGGTAGATGTAAAGGGCGTCCTGATCAGACTGCTGTGCTTTTGCCGACAACAGTGTGACGATAGCCAAGACGGCTGTCAGCCCCAGTCTATATAAATAGGTGTTGGTTTTCATCGCTTCATGATTTTATAGGATTTATGATTCACTTTCACGACATAGACGCCTTGTCGGAGGGAGGCAAGCGACTGGCGGTAGGTGCCGTCATCGGCTACGGTGTGTGCCTGTAGCAGTCTGCCGTCGATAGTATAGAGACTGATGGGAGTGCCCGCTTCCAGTCCACTTAGTGTCAGCACACCATCCTTGTAGTCGATGACTTCCTGGTTAGTGTCCACTTCGTCGATGCCCGTCGTGCGCTTTTGGAAGGTGTAGCGCACCACATCGCTAAGTGGAATGCTCACGTCTGCATGATTAGCGACAATCTTCAGTTCAGTACCCACTACTGTGATGACGGGCTGCTCTGCTAACTCGTAAGTCTGTGTCGTGCCGTCCTTCAGCAGCAGGATGAGTGATGTGACGGTGCCCTCGTCGGCAGGGATGTCTGGTTCATCAGGTTCCTCTGGGTCGTCGGGATTCTCTGCCGGGATGTTGGGGTTGGCAGGGTCGTACTCCACGATATTCTTGAAATCCGCAAATGTGCGGTAGGGCCAGCCTTGCCGATAGGTCTCAGTACACCCCTTGGGTACATAGACCGTGGTGGTGTTCAGCAGAGAAGTTGGAAACGGCTCGCCTCCGTCGTCATATATCGGCGGCGTGGTGCCCTGACAGATAATGGTCTTCAGGTTGGTGCAATATTTGAAGGCGTCATAAGAGATGCGGGTCACGCCAGCGGGGATGGTGATGCGCTTCATGTTGCTGCTGAACACTGGGGCTCCAGTTCCAATCCATTCCGTTTCGCCTGGCACCACGACCTGTGTGCGTTCCACAATGCCGGTGTTGGTCTGCTGCATGGGAGGACAGACAGTCAGCGCATTGCCGAGGTATTCTGTCTTGCTGTAAAACAGCATGCCGTTGGTGCTGTGCATATTGGTGTTGCCTGCTGCTACATTGAAAGCATAGAGGTTGGTGCAGCCTATGAAAGCGGAGCCATTGTTCATCACATCCTTGGTTATGGTGACGGTCTTGAGTTGGGTGTCGCCCCAGAAGGCACTGCCTTCAATCTGAACGACATGGCGCTGCTTGCCGTCAATGGTCACCGTGCCGGGAATGGTGATATGTCCGTCGAAGGTCGCCTCGCTGTTGCGGTCGGCTACGTTCGCCCACTCGTCACCGGATATGGAGTAGCAAAGAGGTCCTTGCAGGTATAGTTCGCTGTCGTCGATATTCTCGAAGTTCTTCCAGACGTTAGCCTGCTGGTAGGTTTCCTTGCTGCCGTGAGGGACATACAACTTGCAACTGGAACCGTATTCGTTGATGGAAGGGGTGAACGTCGTCTCGTCATTGATGACGGGTGGCGTGCTGCCCAGCATATACAGGTGGCGGAGGGAGCCGCAATTGGTGAACGCACCGTCCATCTGCTTGACAGAAGCAGGAATCTGCACGATGCTAGGACCGTTAGAGAATGCGTGTTCTTCTATCTTGGTGATACCGGCAGGGATATAGGCAAGGTCACGCTTGATGAGTTGCCTGTCAGATATCTCATAGCAGGGGAAAGCCACCAGTGTCTTTAAGTCCTTTGTGAGTAGCATGCTGTTGACGCTGACGTAGTTAGAATTGCCTTTCTTGACGGCAAACTCTGCCGCACTGGTGCCCAGACCGAATATGCTGGGGTCGTATTTCTTCAGTTTCTTGGATAGGATAATGTGGTCGAACTCGCCTGTAACAGCACTTTCATCATACTGGCAGGTGGGCGAGATAATGAAATCGCCTATCAAAACCCCCACGCTATGCGAGTGTAGTCTGGCGGCTTTCTCTAAGCCTGTGGCACTAAACTTGGAGTTTGAATTCAAACCTCCTTCCTCTATCTCAAAGCCTTTTCCTGCGAAAATGACACATCCTATTCTAGTACTACTAAACGCCTCTTTGTCAATGAGACGTAGCGTAGCGGGAAAATTGACGCATGAAGTGAGTGAACGGCAATCGTAGAAAGCACGTTCTCCGACTTCTTGCAGTGCGTCGCCGAGGCTCACATACCGAAGATGGTCATTATAGACGAAGGCTTCTTTGCCAATATGGGTGACTCCTTCCAAATCGGCAGTCTCTAATTGTGTGCAACCGTAAAAGGCTTGCTCGGGAATGGTCTTGATCGTGCCTGGAAATGTAAGATTGGTTAGATCTGTTTCACGGAATGCCGAAGACCATAGATAGTTGACGGGACGACTCTTTCCGCCTATCTCAACTTGGTTGGTGATGGTGACATCCTGCTTCTCAGCACCAGTGACAAAAACTTGCTCGCTGCCATTGGCGGTGTACCAGACACCATTGACGCAGGCAGAAGAATTTCCATATGGTGATGGCTTGATATTGGTAATTAATTCGCTTGACACGTACTCGCCAAATTTGCCCATACTTAATAACCTGTAGAATCCGTCCGCATCAGAGCCCCAACCAAAATTGATGTGGAAATAGTCATCAGCGTCATAGCCGTCGCAGACTACGGCATGCTTCTCCCGATAAAGATTCGATGATACTCCCATGTATATTGGTCGCTTTGATGCGAGTTCACTGCGTATCAGGGCTTCATCATCTTCGTCAATTTCGCTTCCCTGTTCCGCAGTTAGGTTGTTGACTTTAATACCTTTTTTGTCCATCACATGATGCATGTGCAGTTCACCGCTATAAGAAAAATTCCTTAAAAGTGCCTGTGCCGCATCAATGGACCAAGTACTACTCTCACTGGACCTATACATCATGTTCATGGCACATCCTACGTCTGCCATCAGTTGGGCTACGGCATTTGCCTGTACCTCTGTGTTGTCACTGTAGGAATCCAGCATATTATCCCAGTCGTAGGTGGATTGTGAGAAGTCACGTGTCTCATTGTTATCTGTATTGGTGTGTTTACCATATCCCTGCTTGGGCCATTGCCAATAGTTCATGATCTGGGCAATGGCAGTGGCTACGCATCCCGTAGGACATCGTCCTCCGCCTTCGTCTGCGGTGGGGCATTGGTTATTGTAAGGCGTATTCTGGTTCCAACTGGTTTTAAGCAACGGTGCGACAATGATGGCGGCACGTTTGGGCGCCTTTGATGGGATTGACTCAGAAATCCCAGACTGTCGCAGGTCTTGAATGCTCTTTGTATAGCCTGTCAGAATCGTTTTCGTTGCGTCAGGGGACTTGTTATAGTCAAAACTGCCCTTGTCGCTATAGGCAAGGATGGTAGGTGATGCGCCATTATCACCTGCCACGATGACCCAGCCGTCACCGTCGGGACGGTTGAACACATAGAACTCACTGCCCTCAGGCTGGTAGGTTAGCAGAAGCGAGGCTGCTGCCCGTCGGGCTGTCGAGGGGGTACTGTCGCCCCAGAACTGCACGGCGATTTGCCGTGCCTGCTCCTCGCTGATGTCCTCGGCGCTTAAACCGAGCGATATCAGTGAGGCTAAAACAATCAGACTGATTTTCTTAATCATATCCATAACATTTATTTTTTTTGTTACAAAGTTAAGGTAAAACGGTCATAGTACTATTAACAAAAACCGAAAATCGACTGACAATGCGGAATTTGTCAGTCGATTTAGTGTTGTGTGTTTCTGTGTCACAGCGATTTCAGCCTGCCTGGTTTTTCCATTCACCTGGTGTCATGCCTGTGTGAGACTTGAAGGTACGGAAGAAGGAGGTCTCGTTGGAGAATCCCGACTTGAGATACAACTCGATGGATTTGATGTCGGGCTGTTGGGCAATCAGTTGTTTGGCATGATTGATGCGATAGGTGTTGACGAAATGCGAGAAGGTACACCCCTTTGAAGTCTTGATACAATCTGACACGTAACGGCTGTTAGTACCCAGGAGTGCGGCGACATCGGATATTTTCAGTTCACTGTTCAGGTACAACTTTTGTTCCTCCATCAACAGGCAGACACGTTGGAATCGCAGTTCGTTGGGATGTACATCCTCTGTCTTTTGCTTGTCAACCGTATTCTGTTGCTGGTGGCGGTAAAGTCGGTAGGAGAGGACGGCAAGAATGGCAAGTATCACCAGTCCTGCAGCCCAGAACCAACCGTTCCTGTCGGTTTGGGCAGCAGTGGGTGTGCCGAAATGTAACAGCCAGACAGTGGCGGACGGTGTATAGTTGCTATGTGCATTTCCATTGGTACCACCTGCGATCAGCAGGTCACCATTGGCGGTCAGCATCGGACACCAAAAGCCGATGTCTGGTAGTGGGTCTGTATAATAGAGAGTTACGGCGGCGGGTGTCTTGTTATACTCGATACATATGGTATAGAGTCGGTTTGTATTGTCCTTGCCTATCATATAACCCCGGTGTGACTGGCGGTCGGCAACAATCGGACTAATGTACTCTATCTTTCCCCATCGGCTCCTCATCGGGATCGGACAGGTGGTTGGCAACAGGGTGAACGTGGTGTCCTGGACGAGGCATACGGCTATCTGCCCGTGGGTGTCCTGTACGGCAAAGAGGTTGGCATAGACATTTTTCTCCTCATCACCGATAAAGCAGTCGTCCCTTTGGAAGCCTGTGTCGAAATGCATTGGCTGCCATGCTTCTAATAAAGGGACGTGGAGCGGATCTCCTTGCAGACGGTCTACTACGGCACTGCTGACGGGCTCGTCGTGAATGCCACGGTTGCCGAGGATGAGGACATCGTTGGGTGCCAATCGGAAAATGTAGGGTTTGCTGCGTGATACGGTCACATCCTTGATGTAGGAAAACTGGCTGTGTCCGTCATAGCACTCTATACCATCATCGTGATACCAGTTGCCGGTGATGATGACACGCCCGTCCCCCAACTGGATACCGCCGGTGATGGCTCGTTTCTTGTAAAGGCAGCCGAAACCGTTGAAAGCGTGCTGACTCGGGTCGTACATCTCAGCAGTGAATGTCTGTCCGATGCCTAAGTGCTTCTCGAAACCGCCAGCCAGTAGGACCTCACCTGACCGCAAGGGAATGGCGGTGCCTGCGTCATGGGTGTAGACGGTATTTATCAGGTGCCACCGTCCGTCGGCATAGTATTCTGCGGTAGGCGTGGGCACAAATCCTGCGGTATGACCGCCTGCCACCACCCATTCGTTATTGGCGGTACGGAATATGCTATGCCCTGAGCGGGGTATGTTCAGGTCGGCGAGCCGCTCAGGCTCTATCTTAACCATCGGACAGGCAGGTCGCTGGGTATTGTCTGCCAATGTGGTCAGCGGTGTGGTGAGAAGGAGGCTCTCCATGAGTAAGAGCCTGATGAAGTGGACTTTCGTTGTTTCCATGTCGCAAAAATAGTAAAAAACAACGAGAAACTGACTAACATTTTTTACAAACCGACTGACAATGCGAAAATTGTCAGTCGGCGTACGGTTATTTTAGAAAGCGGATGCTTTCAGTCGCAGTCCCGCCGCCTCTTCGATACCGAACATCAGGTTCATGTTCTGCACCGCCTGACCGACGGCTCCTTTCAGCAGGTTGTCAATGGCGGAGGTGACAAGTACCTTTCCATCAAAACAATCGACATGCACCAGTGCCTTGTTGGTGTTCACCACCTGTTTCAGGTCGATGGGCTTGTCGCTATAGTGGGTAAAGGCGGCTTCTTTGTAGAACTCCTTATAGGTCTCGATAATGTCCTCTGCGGGTGCCTTGGTCTTGATGACGGCGGTGCAGAAAATGCCACGGGCGAAATCACCGCGATAGGGGATGAAGTCGATAGCGGCATCCAGATAACCTTGTACTTGTTTCAGACTCTGGCGAATCTCGGCGATGTGCTGGTGCGTAAAGGCTTTGTAGATGCTCAGATTATTGTTGCGCCACGAGAAATGGGTGGTGGCACCGGGCTTCTGACCAGCTCCGGTAGAACCGGTGATGGCATTGACGGCAACGTCCTCCTTCACTATATTAAGGTGGGCTGCAGGCAGCAGCGCCAACTGAATAGCGGTGGCAAAGCAGCCGGGGTTAGCGACGTGTTGTGCCTTCTGAATCTTCTCCTTGTTAATTTCTGGCAGGCCATACACATAATCATGGCCGCCCTGAATACGGAAGTCTTGTGCCAAGTCGATGATCTTCACGTTCTCTGGGATGTTATGCTCTTTGAGGAAAGCCTCACTCTTGCCATGTCCGAAACAGAAGAATATGACATCCACTTGGTCGAATGGCATCTGGTCGGTAAACCGCAAGTCAGTGTCGCCGATGAGTCCTTCATGCACGTCACTCACCAGATTACCGGCATTGCTCTCTGAGTTGGCAAATACAATCTCTGCCTCGGGGTGGTTCAGCAACAGGCGGATGAGTTCTCCGCCTGTATAGCCTGCAGCACCTAAAATCCCAACTTTTATCATCTCTTCTCGTCCTTATGAATACCATAATACACTCTCAGCGGTGTGCTGCTGACTTTGATGAAGCCCTTTGCCTCGTCAGCTGTCCATCCAGTCTGAGTCTCACCATACTCTCCGAGTTTCGATTTCGTCAGGTCGTTGACAGAGTCAATACCTACGGTCTCAAAACTATAGGGGCGCAACTTCAGGATGGCTGTTCCTGTCACGTTGCGCTGACTGCTGGTCAGCATCGCCTCGATATCGGGCATGACAGGCTCTAAGTACTGGCTCTCATGCAGGAACATACCGTACCAGTTGGCAACCTGGTCTTTCCAGTACTGCTGCCACTTGCTCAGGGTAGACTTCTCCAGCAGGCGGTGTGCCTCGATGATGAGTTTGGGGGCGGCTGCCTCGAAACCGACACGTCCCTTGATGCCGATGATGGTGTCACCAACGTTGGCATCACGTCCGATAGCATAGCTGGCACCGATTTCCTCTATCTTCTGGATCGCCTTAACCTTGTCGTCGAAATGCTCTCCATTGACAGCGACGATCTCACCCTTCTCGAACTGTATCTTCAACAAAGACTCTTTCTCGGGGTTGGTGACATGCTTCAGATAGGCGTCCTCGGGCAGTCCCTGGGTGGGGTCGAGCAACTCACCGCCGCAGATACTGGTACCCCAGATTCCTACATTATAGGAATACTTCAATTTCGTGAAGTCGGCAAAGAATCCATGCTCGTTCAAATAGTCCACTTCCTCTTTGCGGGTCAGTTTCTTGTCACGGGTGAGGGTGATGATCTCCACACCTGGTGCCATGACGAGGAAAGTCATGTCGAAACGGATCTGGTCGTTGCCGGCACCTGTGCTGCCATGGGCGATAGCGTCAGCACCGATCTCCTTGGCATAGCGGGCAATGGCGATAGCCTGGAAGATACGTTCTGACGAAACACTGATGGGGTAGCAGTTGTTACGAAGCACGTTACCGAAGATCATGTATTTCAATGACTTCTCGTAATACTCGTGGGTCACGTCGAGGGTGACGTATGCCTTGGCACCTAACTTATAGGCGTTCTCTTCGTTGGTTTTCAACTGCTCGGCACTGAATCCGCCGGTATTGGCACAGGCAGCATAAACATCCCAGCCGTCCTGTGTCAGTTTCATTACTGTGTAAGAGGTGTCAAGACCTCCTGAAAATGCTACTACAACTTTCTTATTAGCCATATCTATTCTTTTTTTGTATTTTTACTTTTACCTTTAGTCATCAAGTTTCTTGATGCGTTCTATCACATCTTCTGGGATTTTGGCGGGCAAATGCTCCTCGGGGTCATATAGCATGGCGGTGCAAATACAGTATTTGCGACCGGTACGGTGCAGTACGTCTACATTGACGCACCCCTCACAACCTCGCCAGAATGCCTCGTCGTCCGTCAGGTCGGCAAAGGTCACGGGCTGGTAACCCAACTCTGTGTTCATCTTCATCACGGCGGCACCACTCGTCAGCGAGAATATCTTGGCATGGGGCCAACGGGTACGGGCAAGGGAGAAGGTCATGTCCTTGATCTTCTTGGCAACACCCAGTCCTCGGAAGTCGGGATGTACAATCAGTCCACTGGTGGTCACATATTGTTTGTTACCCCAGGTCTCTATATAGCTGAATCCAGCAAAACGGTCACCACTCAAGGCAATGACAGCCTTCGCCTCCTTCATCTTGGTGGCAAGGTACTCATGGGTACGCTTGGCAATACCTGTGCCACGTACCTTCGCAGCATCAGCGATGGTCTGCAGGATGGTATCTACGTATATCTCATGTTCTGGTCCTGCTACCACCACCTGTATATTTTTCTCTTTCGTCATTTTACTATATATATCTGAATTTATGTTTCCCCCTCCCTCGAGAGGGACAGGGGAGGGGTCATCTACTTCATATTCGGCACCACCTCGCTCAAGGCACTGATGACCTCCTCTTTGCTGACACCTTGTTTGATGACAATAAAGATGGTGTCGTCACCGGCAATGGTCCCGATAATCTCTTCTATATGGTTGTTGTCAATGTTATAAGCAATACTGCTTGCATATCCCGGACGGGTCTTGATGACACCCATATTGCCGGAAAAGTTGATGCTCAGAAAACCGGGTACCTGCATCATCTCACGGATACTATGGGGCGTACTGACACGTTTGTACATCGTGTCATTGGGTAATACATATACATAATTGCCACGCATCGATGCAGCCTTGGCAACTTTCAACTGTTTCAGGTCACGACTGAGCGTCGCCTGTGTCAACTGGAAACCTTCTTTTTTCAAGGCACTTAACAGCTCTTCCTGACTGCCTAATTCCTGGCTGGAGATAATCATCCGCAGGGCTTCCAATCGGTCGTTCTTAATTTTCATGCTTGGTATATTTATTCAAATTGCGGTGCAAAATTATACATTTTCCTGCATATCACCAAACTTTTTCCTTTCTTTTTTGATTCTTGCCACTCTCACCACTCACCTCTCACTATGCGAAGCCCTATATAATATAATTAAGGTGTACAGCATGTTGGGTCTTGACAAAAATCAAGAGGCGACATTTTTTTTGCTGTTTTTTGAAAAAATATGGGAAAAATATTTGGTAGTTCAAAAAATAGTCGTACCTTTGCATCCGCTTTCGGGAAAATCCGTTGGCAAAGAAGGAGATCTTTGAGAAGTCTTACATAAAACAGAGAAGTAGTAGTACAAGAAGCGAATGTCCTTTTAGGGCATTTGGGTAAAACTTTTACGAACCGTCAATGAAGAGAAGGTGCTAGT
>CACYPF010000021.1 GCA_902776195.1 uncultured Prevotellaceae bacterium
ATCAGTAAGTGCCATTTTTGATAACGTCTCATACACTTCTTTATACAAAAATCTATATAAATACAATGAAGCCTCTTCAACTAAATTGCAGAAGAACCTATAGTGTTGACTCCTTTTAGGCCTTGTTCTTTAACATTTGCCTACCCGTACGGATTCGGTTGACTGCCTCGCCTGAGTACAGTTGACCACTTTCACTGGAGAGGTTGACTCATGGGGAACACCTATGAGGTCTTATTATTTACCCCAAAGCTGATACGGATTCTTACGCAACTGACTGTTGTAATAACGACGGTCTCCAGTCACTTCTTTCCCGATGAAATCGGGCATTTTTACACTTTCATCAACCGAGGAAAGCTCCACTTCCGCCATCACAAGACCCGCATTCTCACCAAAAAACTCATCGATTTCGAAGGTGTGGTGGTCATATTCCACGAGCCACCTGTTCTTGTCAATGATACCCGGTTCGCAGAGGAACATCAGTTTTTCACCATCCTCCAAGGGTATCTCATACTCAAACTCATCACGGGAGAGTCCTCCATCCATACTGGGTCCCTTGATGGTGAGGTAGGCACGCTCGTCACGGATACGGACACGCACGGTACGTCCCCGCTCACTGGTGATATACCCTTGCCGGATATGACTATGACTGAATGACTCCTGTTTGTAGGAGTCATTCAGTACCAGGAATTTACGTTCAATCTCTATTGCCATTACGCCATCATGGAGAAAGACCAGATCAGATAGATGAGAGCGAGGGCGATCAGTCCTCCGAATATCCACCCAATGATTTTCTTACCCTTTTCTTCCTGTTTCTTAGCGTATGCCTCACGCTTTGCTGAATTTTTCATGTTCTTAATGTTTTAAATTACTAATTACTCATTATCTGTAACGGGAAATTCCATCAGGTATGCCTTGATGAAATCGTCGATTTTTCCATCCATCACCCCATCGACATCAGAGGTCTGGTAGTTCGTGCGGTGGTCTTTCACCCGACGGTCGTCGAAGACGTACGAGCGGATCTGTGAGCCCCACTCTATCTTCTTCTTACCCGCCTCAATCTTCGCCTGAGCCTCCAGACGCTTCTTCATGGCACGGTCGTAGAGCTGGGAGCGGAGCAACGCCATGGCACGCTCCTTGTTCTTCGGCTGGTCGCGCGTCTCTGTATTCTCAATGAGGATCTCCTCTTCCTCACCCGTGTCCGGGTCGGTATACCAGTAGCGCAGACGGACACCCGACTCCACCTTGTTGACGTTCTGACCACCGGCACCACTGGAGCGGAACGTGTCCCATGAGAGTTTGGCGGGGTCGACATACACCTCGATGGTATCGTCAACCAACGGGCTGACGAAGACGGAGGCGAAGGAAGTCATACGCTTGCCCTGTGCATTATATGGACTGACACGCACCAGACGGTGCACCCCATTCTCCGACTTCAGGTAGCCGTACGCATACTCACCACCCTCTATCTGCATGGTGACACTCTTGATACCAGCCTCGTCACCGTCCTGCAGGTTGGAGATACTGACCTTATAGCCATGAGCCTCTGCCCACCGCTGATACATACGCATGAGCATCTCCGCCCAGTCCTGCGCCTCGGTACCACCGGCACCGGAGTTGATCTTAAGGACACACTCCATCGGGTCCTCCTTCTGGCGAAGCATGTTTCTGAGTTCTAGTTTTTCCAGGAGATCCAGTACCACCTGGTAGTCTTGGTCGACTTCCTCTTCCGTCACCATCTCCTCTTTATAGAAGTCGAAGGCGAGCTGTAGCTCGTCGGTGGCATTACGCACAGCGGTATAGTCGTCAATCCATCGTTTGATACCCTTCACCTTCTTCATCTGTGCCTCGGCACGTTTCTGGTCTTCCCAGAAGTCAGGTGCCTGTGTACGAAGCTCTTCCTCCTCGTACTCCATCTTCTTCTCGTCTATCTTCAAGTACTTGTAGAGTGCGTCCGCACGGTCAAGTACATCCTTTAGCTGATCTTGTGTTATCATTCTTTTTAAGTTAGGAATTTGGAACTAATCGACATACATTTTGTCGATTTGTTCCTTATAGTTCTCATATAGTACCCGGCGGCGGATCTTGAGGGTATTGGTGAGTTCACCTTTCTCCATGGACAGGTGGTGGGGAAGAAGGACGAAACGCTTGACTTGCTCGTAATGGGCGAGTTGCTGCTGGAGGGTGTCGATACGCTCCTTCATCATCTCGATGATCTGCGGATTACTGCAGAGCTGCTCACGGTCCTCAAACGGGATGTTATGCTCACGGGCATACTCCTCCAAGAGCGGATAAACAGGGACGATGAGGGCAGAGACGAACTTACGCTGGTCGGCGACGACGGCGAGCTGGTCGATATATTTGTCGACCAAGAGTTTCGACTCTATCATCTGCGGGGCGATATACTTACCATTACTGGTCTTGAAGAGGTCTTTGATACGCTCCTTCAGGAACAGCTCACCATCCTTCAGATAACCGGCATCACCCGTCTTGAAATAGCCGTCCTCGGTAAACGCTGCCTTCGTGAGGTCCTCGCGGTTATAGTAACCAGGAGTGATCGTCGGACCCTTCAGGAGAATCTCACCCTCCTCGCTGATCTTGATATCTATCCCCTCGATGGGCTGACCGACGGAACCGACGGTATAGGGCTCTCCTAAGTGGTCGCAGGAGACGGTGGCAAGAGACTCTGTCAAGCCATAGCCTACAATCATATTAATCCCGATGGAATGGACAAACTCCTCGACATGGGCACTCACTGCCGCACCTGCCGTGGGGAAGAAATGGGCATTCTCCAAGCCCAGTTCCTTACGCACCAGGGAGAAGACGGTGCGGTTGAGCATCTCATACTCCAGATGGAGTGCCATAGGCGGTTTCTTTCCCAGACTCAGATATTCGATATTATGCTTACGACCGACTTTCAGCGCATGCATGAAGAGCTTACGCTGCACGGTGCTGGAATGGTCGATCTTATCCATCACACCCATATACACCTTCTCCCAGAAACGGGGTACGGAGGACATACAGGTGGGATGCGTCTCCCGCATCGACTGCTGCACCTCCTGCGGATGGGTGTTCACAATCATCGTGGCACCCTTCGTCAGGGAGAGGAGTGCCCATCCACGCTCGAAGATATGGGTATAGGGGAGGAAATTCATCACACGGTCGTGCTCATCGACAGGCACACACTTGTTGTTTGCCTCGAAAGCGGCATGGAACATGGAGTGTGGCAGGATGACACCCTTGGAGTCTCCCGTGGTGCCACTGGTATAGAGGATATTGGCGATATCATCGAAAGAAGCCTCTTTCTGACGCGCTTCCACCTCAGTCTGACGGGGCAGGTTCTCACCCATCTTCAGGAAGTCAGTGAAATAGATGGCATTGGGGTCATGGGAGGAGATACGTACCAGCGGGTCGAAGACGATGATACGCTCCAGGGTCGGACAGAGAGATACCACACGGCGGGCACGGTCGTACTGCTCCTGCTCACCGACGAAGAGGAAACGCACCTTCGCATCGTTGATCATAAACTGGATCTGCTGCTCGGAACTGGTAGCATAGAAGGGTATCGTGACAGCACGGACACCCCACGCTCCGAAGTCACACTCCAGATACTGTACGGAGTTCTGCGAGAAGATACCAATGTTCTCCTGTACCTTCACCCCAAGGTTCAACAGGGCGTTGCTGACTTGTTTAACGGTCTGCGACACCTGATTCCATGACAACGACTTCCATTCCTTACCACCGAAATCCTGATAGATCAGCATCTCACGGTCGCCATAACGAGCGGCTAAGTCGTGTATCAACACCGACATGTGACTGTTTATCTGCATAAGCCTATATTATTAATTAGGTGCAAAGATACAACATTTTTATTAAAAAAGAGGAAGGATGAAGTTTTTTCTGTATCTTTGCAGAAGATATGGCATACAAGAAATATACAAACGAAGCGGTGGAACTGTTGAGCAGGCTCATCAGTACCCCCTCTGTCAGCAGGGACGAGAAGGCTGCTGCGGACATTCTGCAACAGCAAATTAAAATGTGGGGACTCCCCTGTAAGCGTATCGGCAACAATCTGATCGTGGCGAAACGACTCAGTAAGAAGAAACCCACTTTGTTGCTGAACGCACATATCGACACGGTGAAACCCGTGGCGACATGGACCCGTGACCCCTTTACACCGACCATCGAGGATGGCAAGCTCTACGGACTGGGAAGTAACGACTGCGGTGGTGGACTGGTCAGTCTGCTGCAGGCATACCGCATCCTGTCTGAGGTGAGAGAGCTGCCGTATAATCTCATTTATGTCGCCTCCTGTGAAGAAGAGGTGAGCGGTCAGAACGGGTTCTCACTGGTGCTCCCGACCTTACCTCCCATCGATGTTGCCATCGTGGGCGAGCCGACGGGGATGCAACCAGCCATCGCAGAGAAAGGACTGATGGTGATTGACGGTATCGCTCACGGGAAGAGCGGTCATGCTGCCCGCAACGAGGGGGTAAATGCCATCTACGAGGTATTGGACGACCTACAGTGGTTGCGTAACTATAAGTTCCGCAAGGTGAGTTCGCTGCTGGGAGAGACGAAGGCAACGGTCACCGTGATACATGCGGGAACCCAGCATAATGTCATCCCCGACAAGGTGGAGTTCGTCATTGACGTCCGCACCAACGAATACTACCAGAACGAGTTTCTCTTCGCTTTCTTACAGAAGCACATGAAGAGTGAGTTAAAGGCTCGTTCCTTCCGACTGCACTCGTCGTCCATCCCCGAAAACCACCCGCTCATCAAGAAATGCAAGAAGATGAGGATGAAGCCCTTCGGTTCTCCTACCCTCTCAGACCAGGCACTGATGCCCTTCCCCTCTTTCAAACTTGGACCAGGGGAGTCATGTCGCAGTCACTCTGCCGATGAATTCATCAAAATTGACGAGATTCATCAGGCAATCAACAAGTATGTGAAATTGCTATCTTCCTAGCCACGACTCAGGATTGAGCTTCGCCGTCTCCCTACGCAGCTGGAACTGGAGGATGTCGTCCTGTCCTACCCGTCCTAATGCCTGACGGGTGCTGACCTTTTGTCCGCGGTGCACATTGACAGAGGACAGGTTGCAGTAAACGGAGATATAACTGCCATGGCGAACCATCACTACCATGGTGCCTCCGAAACTGAATACCGCACTGACCTCACCATCAAAGATAGAACGAGCCTGCGCTCCTGACTGTCCCTTGATATTGATACCTTTGTTGTCAAGGGTGACATTATGCAGTCCTTCCACATTATACTGACCGAAATGACTCACTATACGATACGGACCAGTGATCGGCATCGGCAAGCGACCACGGTTACTTTCGAAATTACCACTGAGACGACGGTCCTCTGACGACATCGAATAGTCGAGTGTCTCCGTATGCTTCTTTGCCTCAGCGACCTCCTTGGCGTGCTCACGAGCCTCAGACTCCGCACGGCGCTCTGCGGCAAGACGGGCAGCCTCAGCCTCACGAGCCTGTCGCTCAGCAGCCTCACGTGCCTTCTTGTTACGGGCGGCACGGGCCTCTGCCTTCGCTTTCTCCTCACGTGCCTTTGCCTCAGCGATACGACGGGCATTCTCCTTTGCCGCAGCCTCGGCAGCCGCTTTCTTACGAGCCAACTCAGCAGCACGTTTCCTGGCAGCCTCCGCCTCCGCCTTCCGCTTTGCCTCTGCAGCAGCACGTGCTTTCTGACGAGCCACCTCCTCGGCGATCAAACGGTCGATTTGTGCATTGAGTGCCGCATCCTTCTTCTTCTGCTGTGCGATGACGTTCTGGATCTGTTTCTGCTGCTTCTGCAAGCCAGATACCATGTTCTTCTGCTCTGTCTGCTTTCCTTCTAATGAACGACGCTCACTCTCACCCCGTTTCAACAACTGATGCTTGTTGTCACGGGCAGCGAGGAGCTCTACTTGCTTGGCATTGACCTCTGCCTGTTTCACCTTCACGTCCTCACCCTGTGCACGCTGATAAGAGGCATATTCTCTCATAAAACGCATGCGACGGAACATCTGGGTGAAACTACTGGCACTGAAGATGAACATCAGTTTGCTCTGGAGGGACTGGTTACGATGCATATAACGCATCGACTTGACATACTTCTGCTTACAATCCTCCAACTCAGACTTCAAGACACCCAGTTGGGTATTGAGCATCTCTATCTCCACGTCCAACGAGGAGAGGTCTTTGCGGATGGTATCTATCGTACGGCGCTTATGGGCAATCTCCGTATTAAGCATCATCAAGTTCTCCAGACGTTTCTTGACATCAAGCTCATTAGACCGCAGTTTCTGTTCCTGCTCCTTGATCTTTTGCTGGATGATCTGACGCTGGTTCTGCAAACTCTGGACAGAGACTGGCTGCCCTGACGACTTCCTGGCGGTCGTCGTTTTCCTCTTAGTCGCTTTCCTGGTGGTTGATTTCTTGACAACAGTAGTCCTGCCCTTCCCCTTTGCCGTACGACGCTGCTGCGCATACGGACTCAAGGCAAAGAGCAGAAGTATGAGTAGTAAACCTGTCCGCCTCATCTTCTAATTATAGAGCCATAAAGCGACGAAGGATGTCATCAACTGATACCTCGCGATATTTGCCGGAAATCTCTGTACGGGTCTCCCATTCGTCATCATTACCCAGATAGTTGAGGTTCATACCCATCTTGACAGACTTGTCAGGTGTATTGAACAGGATTTTATGCGTATAAGGGAACTGCTTCTTACCAGTGGTACGGAAGTCCTCATAGTCCCAGTTCAACTGGTAATTGCCACGAATCTTATCTTCATACATGATATTCGCCATCTTGATCAGCGCACCGTCCTTGTCGGCAAGCCAGCGATAAGAGAGTTTCCCGTTCTCCATCGAGATGATGGCATTCTCACCTATCAAGTCGGTCTCATAGGCATTCAACAGCTCATCAGAAACTTTCGACTTGCCAGGCTGGAACAACTCATTCCAGAACAACGCCTGCAAGGAGTAGAAATTCAGACCACTGTTACGCAGGAAGTCCAACTGGTTGTAGTTCGCCTTGATAAACTGTTTGTTGATACGGTCCATGATCAGCACATAGTCTTTGGTGAACTCCAGACGACCAGCCTCCACGAAACCGAAAGCCATCAGCTGCAGACGTATCACGTCATCACGTTTCATCTTCAGGTTTCCGGTCAGCGTCAGCTGCTGATTACCCACCTCCACAGAGAACTTCACCTTGGAAGTAATAAACTTAGCATACTGCGCATTGTCATTCACTTTCTGTAAGAACTTCTGCGCACTCATCGTCGCAGGCGTTACTGGCTTCGTCTCAACGACAGCCTTTTTCTTCGTGCCGCAAGCAACCAAAACCAATGGAAGTGCCAAGGCGGCAATTTTCAAAATACGTGATGGTTTCATTCTTTTATGTATTTTTTAAGTTTTATCTTTCTTGCCAGTATCTGCCGACGGTCTTCTGTCACCTCACCTGGCTTGGGGACAGTCTCTTCAGCCCTCACCAATGCCTGTTGCCAGAGAGCCAAGGCTTTCTCTTCCTCACCGGCATGGTAATAGATGTCACCAGCATGTTCCAACAATACCGCAGAGGAATCAGAGTCACACTGTAACGTCTGGTCAATATATATCTTTGCCTCAGCGTACCTCCCTTCCTTGAAGAGTATCCACGCATAGGTGTCAAGGTAGGTCGCATTCTTAGGTTCTGCCTTGATGGCACGGAAGGACATCTGCTCCGCCTTGTCCAAGTGCACCTCCTTCTCACTGAGGTAATACGCATAGTTATTCAGACAGCCGATATTATCATCCTTCCAGGCAAGACAGGAGTCGTAGGCGGCGAAAGCCTCCTTGTCGAGTCCTTTCTGATGCAAGATATCCCCCATGACAGCATAGAAGTCACTGACTATCTCGACATCACTCTGCTGATTGATCACACTGATGCCATTCCGGAAGGCGTCAAGAGCCTCGTCAAGTTTATTCTGCTTGTAATACGCAATCCCCTGATAGTAATAAAATGCCATTTCGTCAGGATTATACTGCCGGGCTTCCTTACATAGAGAAATGATGCTGTTCATGTCATCAGCCTGCCAAGCATAGCTTACCAGTTGCAGGCGGGCTGCCGCATGGTCGGGAGCAACCTTCAGGACCTGCTCCAACACAGCACTGATAGAATCGTTAGGCATCTGTTTCAGATTCATATAGGTAGCACAGAGGATGGCAACATCGGCATCCATCTGTGGCTGTTCCAGCATGCGATGGAAAAGATGAAGCACACGGGTAGAGTCCCCACCCTCCTGCTCGCTCTGACCAATCTCCTGCCGCATCAGCAAGATCCGGTCCTGTGAAGTGAGATTCTTACTCAGCAGCACCTGCTCGGTCATCGCAGCGGCCTTCTCCGGGTCACCCTCATCTTTCTCATAAGCAAGTAAAGCCATCAAGGCATTACGGTTCTCCGGTTCAACGCGCAGGATATCATGATAAATCTCCAGAGCTTTCTTCTTCTGCCCGTTCACAAAGAGTGTATTGGCATAAAGTCCCCGATAATTCTGGTCGTTAGGATACTGGTCGGCAAGATGTTTCATCTCTGCGACAGCAGCCTTCTTGTCACCCAGTTGCGTATAGAAATTGCTCTTGGCATATGACAGGCGCTCACTCTTTCCCTCTATAGTCTCTAACTTCGTCAAAGTCTTGATAGCCGCCTCATAATCATGCTGCTCCTCATACAGCTGAATAAGGATTCCCAAGACATCCTCCCTCTCACGGTGCTGGTCGTACAAGCGCTCCAAGACCGCCGCCGCCTTATCGTATTGACGCAGATTGATATAGGTATTGGCAAGATTCTCCTGATAGGTGGCATTCTTCGGCTCTATCGATGCTGCCTTCTCAATACAGGCAAGTGCCTGGTCTTTGAGTTTCAGGGCACCATAATAGTGACTCAGATAGAAATATGCCTCGGATTTCGAAGGATCGATCTCCACACACCGGCGCAACAGGTCAAATGCAGCATCATTGTTTCCTTTGGCGCGCTCACAGATAGCCTCCAAGAAGAAAGCGTCGTAGCGACGACTGGTGCTGACTGACTGCGCAAGGGAAATAAGGAATGAGAAATGTGAAATGAGAAATGCCAGAAGCACTCTTCTCATCCCTACCGGCAGCCACGGACGACCACTCTTTCCTAATGTGAATTTCTCATCTGTCATATCTCATTTAACGCCCGTATGTCCATAACCACCCTCGCCACGCTCCGTCTGGTCCAGTTCCTCCACCATGACAAAATCCGCCTGCTCATGTTTAGCAATGACCATCTGAGCGATACGCTCGCCATCATTAATCACGAAATCCTCCTGCGAGAGATTAATCAGAAGGACACCTACTTCACCACGATAGTCCGCATCAATGGTACCTGGAGAGTTCAATACCGTCAACCCGTGTTTAAGAGCAAGTCCGCTACGGGGACGTACTTGCGCCTCATAGCCCTCAGGCAAGGCAATATGCAGTCCCGTTGGTATCAAACGCCTCTCCATAGGATGAAGGACGATGGGCTCCTCAATATTCGCACGAAGATCCATGCCAGCACTCTGTGGTGTCGCATAAGCGGGTAATTGCTGATGCCCTCGGTTAACAACTTTAATTTGAATCATTTCGAAATGTAACTATAATAATAGTGCAAAATTAGTCATTTCTCTCCAAATAGCCATACTTTTTAAGAAAAAAGTGGTTTTATAAATAAAAAAGTTGTATTTTTGCACCATGATGGACTGGAATAAACTCATTTCAAACAAACGGTTAGGACAAGAATTTCGTCATTCGAAACCACATGATGACCGTACTGAATTCAAGCGTGACTACGACCGGCTGATCTTCTCTGCCCCCTTCCGCAGACTTCAAAACAAGACCCAGGTGTTCCCTTTGCCTGGCAGCATTTTCGTACATAACAGACTGACCCACTCGCTGGAGGTTGCCAGCGTGGGGATGTCTCTGGGCAATGACGTGGCTCACCGTATCATCAAGGAAAAGCGTCCAGAACTGAAGGACACCATGTTTGAGCAGATCGGACAGATCGTCAGTACGGCATGTCTTGCCCACGACTTGGGTAATCCTCCCTTCGGTCATAGTGGTGAGAAAGCCATCCAGACCTTCTTCACGGAAGGACCCGGCAGTTTTTTGAAAGAGAAAGTCAGTCCTGCTTTTTGGGATGACATCACTCATTTTGAGGGAAATGCCAATGCTTTCCGACTGCTTACCCATCAGTTCAAGGGTCGCCGACCAGGTGGTTTCGTGATGACTTACAGTACGTTGGCAAGCATCGTGAAATATCCCTTCTCATCCTCTGCAGCCAGCAAAAAGGGAAAATTCGGATTCTTCTGCACGGAACAGGATTACTACCAGAGAATTGCCGATGAAATGGGGATTATTCGTCTCTCCAAAGAGGGAGAGCCACTACGTTACGTACGCCACCCTTTAGTCTACTTAGTGGAGGCGGCAGACGATATATGCTATGAGATCATGGACATGGAGGATGCCCATAAACTAAAGATTCTTACTTACGAAGAGACAGAGAGGCTACTGCTCAGCTTCTTCAACGAAGAAGAGAAGAGTCGCATCAAAAAACGCATCCAGGAGGAAGGGGTTCTCGACCCTAACGAGATGGTGGTCTATATGCGCGCTTGCGTAATCGGTAAGTTGGAAAACGAATGTGTCAACACCTTCTTTGAGCATGAGGATGAGATATTGGCAGGAACATTTGAAGGCAGTCTCATCGAGCATATCAGTGAACCCCAAGTCCAGGCTTACCGACAATGTGCGAACCTGTCTGTTAAACGCATCTACCAAAGTCGCCCTGTCTTAGACGTGGAGCTGTCCGGTTATAAGATCATGGAGACACTGATGGGACAGATGATAGAAGCCGTGACTCATCCCCAACGGTTCTATTCCCAACAACTGATAGGCAGGGTCTCAAGTCAGTATGACATTCACGCAGAAGACCTGGAGACTCGCATCATGGCGGTCATCGACTACATTGCCGGCATGACGGATGTCTATGCACTTGATGTCTATCAAAAGATGAACGGTATCTCTCTGCCTATCGTATAGGCATTAACCCTTTTCCTTGTAGATCACCTTATTGGCACCTGAGGTGATTTCCAACTCATCACGATGTTCCAATATGAAGGTATCTATATGCCGTTTACGTTTTTCCTCGAAAATCTCATCAATAGCAATCAGGATACCCGTCTCCTCCACATCACCAAAACCGTAATTAATGGCTGTACCGAAAAGTTTCATGGTCGGAGAGAGACCCATATAGGCATTCACCAATGGAGGTATATTATACCCTAACTTACGAATCTCCCGATTCAAAATACGATAGTCCTCTTTAAAGGAATTCATACAGAAAAGTTTCTCCAATTCCGCTTCATCAGTCTCAATTTTAAGCGGTTTCATCGGGATAATCAACTTTTCCTTGTCATCAAAATATTTCTTTAAGAAATAGAGAATCATATCACGGCCTTTACGGATATAGGAAGGATACATCGTCATCTTACCGAAGTAATAGCGTACATTCGGCCGGATGACGGTGATGGCACCTAATCCGTCCCAGAGGTTGTCCAAGGCAAACAAGCTCTTGGCACCCATGCGGGATGATTGATATGGCAAGGACACAAAAGAGCGCCCCAGCTCAGCGGTGTAGGGTGCGTATTCCTTGATGAACTTCTCAGAGAAATGGAACATGTGACTCGTGGCAAGAATAGGCTGCCCTTTGGCATCATAATCCCAATCCGTTCCCAACAGATAGCGATAGCCACCGATAATCTCCTCTGCCTCAGGATTCCAAACAATAAGCTGTTTGTAACAATTGTCACACAAGTCAAACTCATCCAGGTCCAACTCTTTTCCAGTACCGCCACCAGCCTCACGGAACACAATCTCACGTAAACGCCCGATCTCCCTTAATACGTTAGGGGCATTATGCGCTGTTACGACATAAATCTGGTTATTGCTCTTGTTCGTCAGACGCAACTGCTTGTCGGGTGTCAGTTCTTTCTTGAGCAGTTCTTTGTCTATCGGCTGGATGATTTGCTGTTCCATTTTTATTGTTGGTTGTTTTATAGTTTGTAGACTTGATCTTGTACAAATTTCGCCCATTCCAACGGAGTTTTGCTCTTGTCAAAAGTCTGCCAGGGGATGGGCTTTCCTATCTTGACCTCAAAAGACTTTCCGACATTCTTATACATCTCGTCAACCAAGAATAACATGGCGAGATTGAAAGGCAAGAACCTGTCGGAGAAGTTTGCCAAGCGATAGAAGAAATTGGAGTTGCGGCCACTGAAATGGATGGGCACCACGTCACGCTGGTACTCTACACTCTTGACGACAAACGTTTTCGACCATGGGATGTCGCGTATCGTACCGTCACTCTGTTTACGGGAGCAGATACCTGCCGGATACATGAGCATGTGGTTGTCGCTCTCGAAACCCGCCTTGACCATCGCAGGGAAATTGCGACTTTGCTTGCCGGTCTTGTTGATAGGAATACATAACGGAGCAAGTCCCGGCAGGTTCATCAGCAGGTCGTTGACGAGATAACGGAAACGGCTGTCGTAGTGTCTGCCGATGATAGCACCCAAGGCGACACCGTCCTCCCCACCCAACGGGTGGTTCGACACGAAGGTATATAGCCTTCCGTCATTCTTGTCAGGCAGGTTCTCCATCCCCTCTATCTTGAGGGTCATCTGAAGATACTCCACACAAGCCTCGAGCCATTCCGTACCCTTTTTATCACGACTCTCCCACAGAAAAGCATTCACCTCGTCCTGATGGGCAATGCGTTTCAGCCAAGAGACAAGAAAGCCCGGGACCCATTTCGCCTTGGCCCCCAACTTACCCTTCAGAATCTGGTCGATGTCGATAGTTTTCTGTGCGATTGTCTCCATTTCTCTCAATAAATGTACTAACAACGTGCAAAAGTAACAAATAAGTTTGAGAAAAAATGCACTGATAGGTTAAAAATGTGCAAAAATGTCCTAATTTTATTTCAATACCTCCCATACCCTGTTCCCAATATCCCCTTTCCAGTATCCCAATATCTGGAACAACCGCTCCCAGATATTGGAACAACCATTCCCAGATATCGGGAACACTCATGCCAGGCATCGGAATAAAACACAGCACTTTTCCCGCTTCCGAAAAGGGAAGATTTCGCTCCGTATCGAGAAATACTCCCCACCTTTATCGAATTTAACAAATCACTATATATCAGACAGATACAAAGTTTTAACAAAATTTTAGAGAATATTCACTAAAATATTGTGGGGAATTGTGGGGAATTGTGGAGGAAATTGTTTAATTTTGCATCCGATATCTAAATATAAGAAGTACGCATGCGATTTTTAGGTAATATTGAAGCAAAGATTGACGCCAAGGGGCGTGCTTTCCTGCCAGCCACATTCCGCAAGATGCTGCAGGCTGCCGGAGAGGACGGTCTTGTGCTTCGCAAAGACGTATTCCAATCATGCCTGGTACTCTACCCGGAATCCGTATGGAACGAGCAGATGGACACCATGCGCCAACGACTGAACAGATGGAACAAGCAGCAACAGCAAGTGTTCCGTCAGTTCGTCAGCGAGGTGGAGCTGATCACCCTCGACGGCAACGGTCGTTTCCTGATTCCCAAGCGGTATCAGCGAATGGCTGCTATCGAGCAGGGCATCAAGTTCGTCGGCATGGGAGACACGATTGAGATATGGGGACTTCAGAAAGCTGAAGAGCAGCAGATGTCACCCGAAGACTTCAGCAATGCGTTAGAAGAGCTGATGGCAGTGACAGAATAGTAAAAAACAGACAAATGGTCAAGACGGCAGAGACATATCACGTACCAGTACTCCTCCAGGAGAGTATCGATGGACTTAACATCAAGTCTGACGGTATTTACGTGGATGTGACCTTTGGCGGCGGCGGACACAGCCGCGAGATTCTCTCCCGTCTCGGCAGGAACGGTCATCTTTACAGTTTCGACCAAGATGCCGACGCAGAGAAGAACATCATCGACGACGACCGTTTCACCTTCGTACGCAGCAATTTCAGATACCTCCGCAACTGGATGCGCTATTATGAAGTGGAGGCGATTGACGGTCTGCTTGCCGACCTTGGAGTCTCCTCCCACCATTTCGACGACGAGACGAGAGGTTTCTCATTTCGTTTCGACGCGCCCCTTGACATGCGGATGAACAAACGGGCAGGCAGGACAGCCGCAGACATTGTTAATGAATATGATGAGGCAAAGTTAGCCGACGTGTTCTACCTCTATGGGGAAATGAAGAACTCCCGTCGTATCGCCAATGCCATCGCGACATACAGGCAACAGAGAAAAATCGAGACAACTGCCGACTTGATGGCAGCGACCGAGAAGCTGATGCGCACAGAGAAAGAGAAGAAAGACCTCGCTCGGCTATTCCAGGCACTGCGTATCGAAGTCAACCATGAGATGGATGCCTTACGGGACATGCTCAGCAGTGCCAGCCAACTGCTCAAGACCGGTGGCCGCCTGAGTGTCATCACATACCACTCCCTGGAAGACCGCATCGTGAAAAATGTGATGAAGGCAGGTAATGCCGAGGGGAAGATAGAACAAGACTTCTTCGGACGCATCAGCAGTCCGTTCCGTCTCGTCAACAACAAGGTCATCACCCCCAACGACGACGAGTTACTAACAAACCCAAGAAGCAGGAGCGCCAAACTCCGCATCGCAGAAAAGATATAGACATATGAAAGAAGTGGAAGAACAGAAACTCAGCAGTGCCGAGGATGTCGTTGAGATAGATGAGGAAATTCTCCAACAAAAAGACGACAGCGAGAAGGTGTTGCAGGAAACGATCAAGAAAATCAAGGAGACTGCCAGCGAGGAAGACCCACGACCCTCCCAGCAGGTCAATCTCCGTTCTATTCTTGGTGGTGACATCCTGACTGCTGAGATGGTCCGTTCACAGATATGGCTGTTTGTACTGATCGTTGCTTTCACCATCGTCTATGTGGCTTTCCGCTACCAGTGTCAGCAGGACATGCAAACTATCGACCGCCTGGAGACACAGTTGAAAGATGCCAAGAACAAGGCGCTGGCTGCCTCGAGCACCCTTACAGAGAAATGTCGCGAGAGCCATGTGCTCGATATCTTGAAACAAAACAAGGACTCGCTGCTGCATATCGCCGACCAGCCTCCTTATATTATACAAATACCAGAATAAGAGAACGTCATGAGTAAGTTCGACAATGATAAAGTAATGCCAAGATATATGGCTATCGCTGTAGTATTGACTATAGTGGGACTTGCCGTCATTGGCAAAGCCTTCTATATCATGACGGCAAAGAAACAATACTGGACGGATGTGGCAGACCGTCTGAAGCGGGATAGTGTGAGTGTGAAACCTAAACGTGGTAACATCCTCAGCTGCGACGGGCAGTTGATGGCAAGTTCTATTCCGGAATACAAGATCTTTATGGACTTCAAGGCAGGAGGTGAGGAGAAAGACTCTATCTGGCAAGAAAAAGTGGACTCCATCTGTATGGGACTGCACGAGATTTTCCCACAGAAAACTGCCGAGGAATTTAAGAAGCACTTAGAGGAGGGACACCAGAAGATGTCGCAACACTGGCCTATCTGGCCCCGCCGCATCGACTATAACACATATACGGAGGTCAAGCAATTACCACTTTTCAAGTTACCTAAGTACAAAAGCGGATTCCACGAGGAAGAGTTCAATGCCCGTCGTCGTCCCTTCGGCTCATTGGGTGAGCGCACTATCGGCTCAATGTATGGTGCGAAGGATAGTGCCCGCTTAGGACTCGAACTCGCTTTCGACACCATTCTGCGCGGAACACCGGGTCTTACCAACCGCCGTAAGATTCTCAACAAATATATGAATATCCCTATCATCTTGCCTACCGACGGTTGCGACATCGTGACCACCATAGATGTCAATATGCAAGATTTGGCAGAACGAGCAGTCATCGAGGAGTTGAAACTCATAGGCGGTGACCTTGGCGTTGCCATCCTGATGGAGGTGGAGACGGGTGACATCAAGGCGATCGTCAATATGACGCTATGTCCTGACGGGGAGTATCGAGAGGTGAAGAACAATGCTGTCGCCGACCTCCGCGAACCCGGTTCTGTGTTCAAGACAGCATCCATGCTGGTCGCCCTCGACGATGGAGTGGTCGACACCACATACCGAGTGGAAACAGGATGTGGTATCTGGAATATGCATGGAAGAGACATGAAGGACCACAACTGGCGGCGTGGCGGATATGGCAACATCTCCTTACCCCGCATTCTGGAAGTCAGCTCCAACATCGGTGTGAGTCGCATCATTGATGAGAAATATGGCAGTAAGCCAGAGAAATTCATTGAAGGCATCTATCGAACAGGGTTAGCCGCAGACCTCAAGCTTCCCATCAAAGGCTATGCACGTCCCCATATCCGTATGCCGGAGAAAGATAAATACGGACATTGGACGAACTGGAGCAAAACGGCTCTTCCATGGATGTCTATCGGCTATGAAACGCAAATTCCACCGATTTCAACGGTAACTTTCTATAACGCCATTGCCAACGACGGTGTCATGATGAGACCACGCTTCGTCAAGAGTGTAATGAAAGATGGAAAAGTAGTGGCAGAATTTCCTCCTGAGAAAGTCATGGAACGTAGGATAGCCAAACCACAGACCGTGAAGACGATGCAGACCATCTTGGAGCATGTCGTCAGTCAAGGTCTGGGGAAAAAAGCTGGTTCACGTATGTTCAAGGTGGCAGGAAAGACAGGTACCGCACAGATTGCCGAAGGTGGTGGATACAAGACGGGAGTCGTCAAATACTGGTTGTCATTCGCAGGCTATTTCCCTGCAGACAATCCTCGTTACTCATGTATCGTTTGTTTGAAGAAATCTGGTCTGCCTGCTTCTGGCGGTGGTATGAGCGGTGTCGTTTTCCACCATATCGCAGAAGGAGTCATGGCACGCGACTTGAAGCTAAGGGTGGAAAACGCACACGACACCACCTCGATAGTCATCCCCGATGTCAAGAACGGTAATATCTCGGATGCCAATTATGTGCTGAACTATTTAGGCATCAAGACCAACAAGGAATGGGACGGCTCCTATATAAACGGCAACCCCATTTGGGGCAGAGCTGAGCGTCAGTCAAGCCAGGTCGCCCTCCATCAAGTAAAAGTTAACAAAAATGTCACACCCGATGTGACAGGTATGGGAGCTAAAGATGCTGTATATCTCCTGGAGAGTCTGGGACTGAAGGTCAAACTACATGGCAGAGGAAAGGTCAAGAGCCAAAGTTATACGGCAGGAAAGTCCATTATCCAGGGCAGTGAGTGTATTTTGAATTTGGAATAATCATATAAATATAAGGTAATATGAGATTAAGTGAGCTACTTAAATACGTCAAACCACTTTGCATCATCGGTGATGAGCAAATCGACATCACAGGTGTCAATATCGATTCTCGAAAGATAGAGAAGGGACACTTGTTTGTTGCCATGAAAGGTACTCAGACGGATGGGCATAAGTTTATCCCCAAAGCATTAGAGCTTGGTGCTTCCGCTATTTTATGCGAGGATCTTCCTGAAGAGAAAAACGAGGGAACAACCTACATACAGGTTTCTTCCACGGAGAGTGCTGTGGGACCAGTAGCCACCGTATTCTTCGGAGAACCTTCCAAAAGACTGAAACTGGTGGGGGTCACAGGTACCAATGGAAAAACAACTATTGCCACCTTATTATATAATATGTTCCGTAAGTTCGGTCATAAATGCGGACTTCTCTCGACGGTCTGCAACTATATTGAGGAGGAAGCAATCCCAGCCGACCATACCACACCCGATCCTATTGAACTGAACAGGTTGTTAAGTAAGATGGTGGATGCAGGATGTGAGTATGCCTTCATGGAATGCTCCAGTCATGCCATTGCCCAACAGCGCATCGGTGGTCTGAAGTTTGCAGGAGGTTTATTCACCAACCTGACCCGTGATCACTTGGATTATCATAAAACTTTCGAGAATTATCGAGATGCCAAGAAAGCCTTTTTTGACAGTCTTCCCAAGGATGCTTTCGCTATTACCAATGCCGACGACAAGAACGGCAGCGTGATGGTACAGAACTGCAAGGCAAAGGTCAAGACCTACTCCACTCGCTCGATGGCAGATTTCCGTGCCCGTATCATCGAATGCCATTTCGAGGGTATGTACTTGGAAATTGACGGCAGGGAAGTCGGAGTACAATTCATTGGAAAGTTCAATGTCAGCAATCTGCTGGCAGTCTATGGTGCTGCCGTCATGCTCGGCAAGAAACCAGAAGACATCCTGTTGATATTAAGTACCCTCAAGAGTGTGGCAGGGCGCTTGGAACCTATCCGTTCCAAGGACGGAGTCACAGCCATTGTCGACTATGCCCACACCCCGGATGCTTTAGAGAATGTCCTGAACGCCATCCATGAGGTACTGGACGGCAAGGGTGGACAGGTCATCACCGTCTGTGGTGCCGGTGGCAACAGAGACAAGGGTAAGCGCCCATTGATGGCACAGGAGGCCGCCAAGCAAAGTGACCGTGTCATTATCACCAGTGACAACCCCCGTTTTGAGGAACCACAGGACATCATCAACGACATGCTGGCTGGTCTTAATGCCCAACAGCTGAAGAAGACCATCAGTATCACAGACCGTAAGGAAGCCATCCGCACCGCATGCATGATGGCACAGAAAGGGGATGTCATCCTCATTGCGGGTAAAGGGCATGAGGACTATCAGGAGATAAAAGGTGTCAAGCATCATTTTGACGACCGTGAAGTTGTACGTGAAATCTTTGAAATCAATTAACGCCTATGTTATACTATCTGTTTAGATTCTTAGAGCAGTACAATATACCAGGTGCACATATCTGGTCGTACATCTCTTTCCGCGCCTTGCTGGCATTGATACTCTCCCTGATTATCTCAGCATGGTTTGGTGAACGGTTCATCAAATGGATGAAGCGTCGTAACATCTCCGAGACGGCACGTGACGTGAGTATCGACCCCTTTGGCGTAGAGAAGAAGGGGGTTCCCACGATGGGCGGTATCATCATCATTGTATCTATCCTTGTCCCCGTCCTTTTACTGGGTCGCATGCGTAACATCTATCTGTTATTGATGATTATCACGACAGTATGGTTGGGATTCCTTGGTTTCATGGATGACTATATCAAGATTTTCCGAAAGAACAAAGACGGACTAAAGGGGAAATACAAGATTATCGGACAGGTATCCATCGGATTCATTGTAGGACTGACCTTATGGCTGAGCCCTGATGCTGTTGTCCGTGAGAATATCTCCGTTCCACAGAAGAACCAACAGGAGGTGGTTGTCAAGCACAAGACCGAGAATGTAAAATCTCTCCAGACAACCATCCCGTTCATCAAGAACCATAATCTGAATTATTCAGATATCATGTCATTCTGTGGAGAATACAAAGTAGCCGCAGGATGGATTCTCTTTGTGCTGATGACGATATTCGTTGTCACAGCTGTCAGCAATGGAGCCAACCTGAACGATGGTATGGACGGTATGTGTGCAGGAAACTCTGCCATCATTGGAGTGGGATTACTTATTTTCTCCTATGTCAGCAGTCATATTGTCTATGCAGCCTACTTCGACATTATGTATATCCCCGGCTCACAGGAGTTGGTAGTGTTCCTCAGTGCCTTCATCGGAGCCATGATAGGTTTTCTATGGTATAACGCCTACCCCGCTCAGGTATTCATGGGAGATACGGGTTCACTAACCATTGGCGGAATCATCGGAGTATGTGCCGTCATCGTACATAAAGAGCTCTTACTCCCCATCCTTTGCGGCATTTTCTTCATAGAGAGCCTGAGTGTGATTATCCAGACCCAATGGTTTAAGATACAGAAGCGAAAAGGAAAGCGCGTAAGGGTGTTCCGTGCCACTCCTATCCATGACACCTTCCGTCGTTTGGACTCACAACTGGACCAGACCAGTACGTATATCCTCAAAGGATGGCCTCACCGACCTTTCCATGAGTCGAAAATCACCATCCGTTTCTGGATAGCGACCATTATATTAGTAGCAATAACCATTATAACACTGAAAGTAAGATGAGCAGAATCGTCATATTAGGAGCAGGAGAGAGCGGAGCCGGTGCTGCCGTTCTCGCCAAGAAAGAAGGTTTCGACGTGTTTGTCAGTGACATGTCAGCAATCAACGAGAAATATAAGAAACTGTTGGACTCCCACCATATCGAATGGGAGGAGGGTCAGCATACGGAAGAAAAGATTCTCAATGCGGACGAGATTATCAAGAGCCCCGGTATTCCTGATAAGGCACCTATGATTGTGAAAATCAAGGAGAAGGGTATCCATATCATCAGTGAGATAGAGTTTGCCGGACGCTACACGAACTCGAAGATGGTATGTATCACCGGTTCCAACGGCAAGACGACGACGACGAGTCTGATTTACCATATCTTCAAGGAGGCTGGTTATGACGCTGGGCTCGCCGGCAACATTGGAAACTCCCTGGCACTGCAGGTTGCTGAGGATCCGCACGAATATTATATCATCGAACTCAGTTCCTTCCAGCTGGACAACATGTACGACTTCCGTGCGAATATCGCTATTCTGCTGAATATCACACCCGACCACCTCGACCGCTATGATTTCTGCATGCAGAATTATGTGGATGCGAAGATGCGTATCATCCAGAACCAGACTCCCGATGACGCTTTCATCTATTGGAATGATGACCCGATTATCAAGAAGGAGTTGGAGAAATACCATATCCAAGCCATCCAGTATCCTTTCTCTGAGCTCAAGGAGAAAGGCAGTATCGGTTATATCGAGGAGGGTCAGTACAAGATCGAGAAGCCTGAACCTTTCAATATGGAGCAGGAGTCGCTCAGTCTGACGGGTAAGCACAACATCTATAACTCCCTCGCTGCCGGTATTGCCACTAATATCGCTGGTATCAAGAAGGAGGTCATCCGCAAGTCACTCAGCGATTTCCCCGGTGTGGAGCATCGCCTGGAGAAAGTCTGCACAGTCCGTGGAGTACAATATATCAACGACTCCAAGGCGACGAATGTGGATGCCTGCTGGTATGCGTTGGAGTCGATGAAGACCAAGACCATCCTCATCATCGGTGGCAAGGACAAGGGCAACGACTACGAGCCCATCAAACCGCTCGTCAAGGAGAAATGTGCAGGACTGGTCTATCTGGGTGCCGACAACCAGAAGTTGCACGATAATTTCGACAACATGGGTATCCCTGTTCGAGACACCCACTCGATGAAAGAGTGTATAGAGGCATGTTACGAGCTTGCCGAACCCGGAATGACTGTACTGCTGAGTCCCTGCTGTGCCTCTTTCGACCTCTTCAAGAACATGGAAGATCGTGGTGAGCAGTTCAAAGAATTAGCAAGAAATCTATAAATATGAACAAAAAGATAGGCAATATTTTCAAGGGTGACAAAGTCATCTGGATGGTGTTCTTCTTTCTCTGTATGATCAGCATCGTGGAGGTTTTCTCTGCCTCCAGCAACCTGACATACAAGAGTCAAAACTACATCGGACCGATTATCTACCACACAGGCACCATCATTTTCGGTGTCCTGGTGGCTGTCATCACCTTGAACATCCCTTGTCGGTTCTTTAAGTTGATGACCCCTTTCCTCCTGCTGGTCACTGCCTTCACCTTGTTATGGGTATTGATCGGCGGACAGACGATTAACGGGGCTAACCGTGTCATCTCCCTGTTAGGTTTTACCTTCCAGCCCTCAGAGATTGCCAAAGGTACCATCGTCTTGGCGACAGCCCAGATTCTCAGTGCTATGCAACGGGAGAATGGAGCTGACAAGAAGGCGTTTAAGTGGATTTTGTGGATCACCATTCCTACGTGTTTCCTCATCGGACTGGAGAATCTCTCGACGGCAGCGTTGCTGTTTGCGGTGGTCATCCTGATGATGTTCATAGGACTGGTACCTTTAAGACAACTCGGCAAACTGGTCGGTATATTGATATTTCTCGTTGTCATCGGTATCTCCATGGTGATGCTGGTGGGTCATGATACCACAGGAGAGGAGGTCGCCAAGACAGAGCAAACAGACCAGCAGCCTAAGAAAAAGAACAAACTGGAGAAACTCCTCCACCGCGCAGACACATGGAAGGGCCGTATCCTTAAATTCGGAAAGGATGATGTAACACCTCAAGAGTACGACCTCGACAAGGACGCACAGGTGGCTCACGCCAATATCGCTATCGTCTCCAGTAATATCATCGGAAAGGGTCCCGGTAAGTCAGTGGAGCGTGACTTCCTGTCACAGGCTTTCTCCGACTTCATCTACGCTATTGTCATTGAGGAGCTGGGTATCCTGGGAGCAGCCTTTGTGGTATTCCTGTATATCATCCTGCTCTATCGCGCGGCACGTATCGCAAGCCGTTGTGAGAATAACTTCCCTGCCTTCCTCGTCATGGGACTAGCACTGCTGCTGGTCATACAGGCAGCCTTCAACATGATGGTAGCGGTAGGACTGGCTCCCGTCACGGGACAGCCTTTGCCGTTGATTTCCAAGGGTGGCACGTCGACGATCATCAATTGTGCCTATGTCGGCACCATTTTGAGTATCAGTCGCTCAGCGAAAATGAAGAAAGGACCCGTTGGGACAAAAAATATCGGGTAACATTCGCTAATAAGAAATTAAATTCGTAACTTTGCAAGTTAATATATATTATATATAATAAGGTGTATGAACAAAGAATTAAGGGTAATCATCAGCGGTGGCGGCACAGGCGGGCACATCTTCCCTGCCGTATCCATCGCCAATGCCATTAAAGTATTACGCCCTGACGTCAAAATCCTGTTTGTGGGTGCGTTAGGTCGGATGGAGATGCAACGGGTACCCGCTGCTGGTTACGAGATAAAGGGACTGCCGATCTGTGGCTTCGACCGTAAGAATCTCCTGAAGAACGTCATCGTACTCTTCAAGATATGGAAGAGTCAGCAGATGGCAAAGAAAATCATCAAGGACTTCCAGCCTCAGGTTGCTGTGGGTGTGGGTGGCTATGCCAGTGGTCCCACGCTCAACAAAGCGGCATCGATGGGTATTCCTTGTCTGATTCAGGAGCAGAACTCCTATGCGGGAGTCACCAATAAGTTGCTGGCAAAGAAAGCCGAGAAGATCTGTGTCGCTTATGACGGCATGGAGCGTTTCTTCCCTGCTGACAAGATTATCAAGACGGGCAATCCTGTCCGCCAATCGCTACTGGAAACGACGGTATCACATGAGGATGCTGTTACCTCCTTCGGTCTCGACCCTCGTAAGAAGACCATCCTTTTGGTGGGTGGCAGCTTAGGTGCGAGAACCGTCAATGAGAGTGTCATCAACCACCTCGACATCGTGCGCAAAAGCGGGGTTCAGTTTATATGGCAGACAGGTAAGTACTACCATGCGCAGATCATGGAGTATTTCAGGAAGAAGGAGGAAAAGCCCGACAACCTCTTCGTCACCGACTTTATCAGCGACATGGGGGTTGCCTACAAGGCTGCCGACTTGGTCATCAGCCGTGCTGGTGCAAGCAGCATCTCCGAGTTCTGTCTGATTGGCAAACCCGTCATCCTCGTGCCGAGTCCTAATGTGGCAGAGGACCACCAGACGAAGAATGCCATGGCATTAGTGAATGTCGGAGCTGCCCTGTATGTGAAGGACAGTGAGGCACCCGACCAGTTGTTGGCATTGGCTGTCAAGACGGTCAACGACCCCACGAAATTAGAGTCATTAAAAGAGAATATCCTCAAACTGGCACTGCCTGACTCAGCAGAAATCATCGCCAAGGAGGTCATCAGATTAGCAGAAAATGGAGATTAAAGATATTAATGCCGTCTATTTCGTTGGTGCCGGTGGCATCGGAATGAGTGCCATCGCCCGCTATTTCATCCATCGCGGACTCGTCGTCGCCGGTTATGACAAGACCCCCAGCGACCTCACCCGACAGTTGGAGAAAGAGGGTATGCAGATACATTATGAGGAGTGTGTCGATGCCATTCCAGAGGCATGCAGACAACCAGCCTCTTGTCTGGTAATCTACACGCCAGCCATCCCTGCAGAGCACCAGGAGCTGCAGTATTTCCGCACGCACGGTTTCGAGATTCAGAAACGGGCACAAGTGCTGGGCACCCTGACCCGCGAACACAAGGGTCTCTGCGTCGCTGGTACACATGGGAAGACGACGACCTCTACGATGTGCGCACATATCATGCACCAGAGTCATCTCGACTGCAACGCCTTCCTCGGGGGTATCTCGAAGAACTATGGTACGAACTACATCCTCTCGTCTTCCGACTATGTGGTGATTGAGGCGGACGAGTTCGACCGCTCGTTCCACTGGCTGCGACCTTGGATGACAGTCATCACGGCAACAGACCCTGACCATCTGGATATCTATGGCACAAAGGAGGCTTATCTGGAGAGTTTCCGCCATTATACGGAGCTCATCCAACCGGGTGGCGCACTGATCATCCATCGTGACCTGGAGATGAAGGAGCACTTGCAGGAGGGTGTCCGCCGTTATGACTATGCGCTCCATGAGGGCGACTTCCATGCGGAGAATATCCGTATCGAGGACGGGGAGATATCATTCGACTTCATCTCACCTATCGAGTGTGTGAAAGGTATAGAACTGGGACAACCGGTGCCCATCAACATAGAGAATGGTGTTGCTGCCATGGCAATGGCTCAGCTTGCCGGCTGTACGGCAGACGAGTTGCGTGAGGGCATGAGGACCTTCGGAGGAGTTGACCGCCGCTTCGACTTCAAGGTGAAGAATGACAAGATAGTGTTCCTCAGCGACTATGCGCACCATCCCATGGAGATCTACCAGAGTGCGAAGAGTATCCGTGAGCTGTATCGCAACCGTCAGATCACGGCTATTTTCCAACCGCACCTGTACACGCGCACACGTGACTTCTACAAGGAGTTCGCGGAGGCACTGAGTCAGCTCGACGAGGTGATCCTCACCGAGATCTACCCTGCCCGTGAGCAACCTATCGAAGGAGTGACCTCCAAACTGATCTATGACAACCTGCGCCCTGGTGTCAAGAAACAGATCATCCGCAAGGATGATGTCCTCGACTTCGTGAAGGGTCGTGACTTCGACGTACTCATCGTACTGGGAGCTGGCGACCTCGACAATCAGGTGCCGCAGATTGCGAAAATTTTAGAGTGCAGATAATTCTAATAAGAGATATATGACCGTCAACTGGAAGAAATCCATCTTCATCGTGATAGACACCGCTCTTGCTGTCTATCTGCTTCTTGCCGTCACAGCCCTCAACAAGCCTGACGACCAGAGGTCGGTGTGCACACAGGTGGACATCCACATCGAGGACGGTCATGTTGACGGGTTCCTTGGGGACCTGGAGATCAAGGAGCAGCTCCAACGGGCTAAGATTTATCCGCAGGGGCAGCCGATGAAACAGATCAACGTGCGTAAGATAGAGGAGACCATCCGTAAGAACCCCTTCGTCGAGAAAGCGGAGTGTTTTAAGACACAAGGGGGACATGTGAAGGTCAACCTCACCCAGCGCCTGCCCGTCGTACGGGTGAAGGCAGACAATGGTGACGACTACTACGTGGATGTCCACGGGGAGATCATGCCAAACACCCGCTATACCAGCGACCTGGTGATTGCCACTGGACACATCAGCCATGCCTTTGCCCAGAAGAAACTGGCTTTCCTGGGTAATTTCGTCACCACCAATCCGTTCTGGCACTCACAAGTGGAGCAGTTCCATGTCCTCGCCGACGGTACGGTGGAGATGGTGCCTCGCATCGGCGACCACATCGTCTATCTGGGCAGTATCTCCAATATCCCGCAGAAGTTCGACCGTTTGGAGAAGTTCTACCGCTATGGACTGAGCGTGGCGGGATGGAACAAATACTCCTATATCAATATGGAGTTCGACAATCAGATTATCTGTAAGAAAAGAAGAAAATAAGAAATAAATAAAGTCACAAGATGCCAAAAGAATTTATCGTTGCTATCGAACTGGGGTCATCCAAGATGACAGGTATCGCAGGTAAGAAGAACCTTGACGGCAGTATCCAGGTACTCGCCGTGGTCAAAGAGGAGTCATCCTCCTTCATCCGTAAGGGATATGTGTACAACATCGACAAGACCGCCCAGTGTCTGGCGACTATCGTCAGCAAACTGGAAAAACAGCTCAAGACAACTATCACACAGGTGTATGTCGGAGTCGGTGGTCAGTCAATCCGCTCTGTCCGCAATGTCATTTCCAAGGAACTGCCTGCCGATACGGTGGTGACTCAGAATATGGTCATTGAACTGATGGATTCCAACCGCAATATGAAATACCCTGACCAGGAGATTCTCGACGCTGCCGTTCAGGAGTATAAGGTGGACTCCCAGTACCAGCTGGACCCCGTGGGTATCCAGTGTAACCACATCGAGGGTAACTTCCTCAATATCCTGCAGCGCAAGGCATTCTACAAGAACCTCAACATGTGTTTCGAGGCGGCAAGTATCAATGTGGCAGAGATGTATCTCGCACCACTGGCACTCGCCGACAGCGTACTCACGGAGACGGAGAAACGGTCGGGCTGTGCGCTGATAGACATCGGTGCCGACACGACGACGGTCAGTGTGTTCTCCAAGAACGTGCTGCGCCACCTCGCCGTCATCCCTCTGGGTGGTAATAACATCACCAAGGATATCGCCTCCCTGCAGATGGAGGAGCGTGACGCTGAGAAGATGAAGCTCAAGTATGCGACAGCATATACGGACAATAACGATATTGACAACAACCTGAAATATCCCATCGACCAAGACCGTCAGGTGGACAGCCGTAAGTTCATTGAGATTGTCGAGGGTCGTCTGGAGGAGATCATCACCAACGCATGGTGCCAGGTCCCCGAGGAGCTCTGCGACAAACTGCTGGGCGGTATCATCCTCACGGGTGGTGCTTCGAACATGAAACTTATCGAGAAGGCGTTCGCCAACTACACGCATGTCGACAAGATACGCATCGCCAAGTTTGTCACACAGACCATTGTGTCGAACCTGCCGGAGATTACCGCAAAGGACGGACAGATGAATACCGTTCTGGGACTCCTTGCCAAGGGTGACATCAACTGTGCGGGACAGGAGATAGACCCGAACCGTGGGCTCTTCGACGAGACGAGACAGCAGACCATAGAGAACCCCATCGACCAGCGCCGTGCTCGGCAGGCCGTCGAGACACCTGCCGGTGTCGTACGCACCCGTGAGGAGGTGCAGCGTGCCGAGGAGGAGGCTCGCCAGAAGAAGGAGGATGAGGAGCGTGCCGCACGTGAGAAGGCAGAGGAGGAGGCTCGTCTGGAGGCTGAGCGCCGCAAGGAGAACAGTGCGTTCACGAAGATGGGACGCTGGCTGAAGAAGTTCGGACAAGAGATCATCAAGGAAGAAGATTAACAAAAAAAGAAGAATATGGATAATTTACTGGATTTCGGTGTACCCGAAAAGGAGAGCAGCATCATCAAGGTGATTGGTGTTGGTGGTGGCGGAGGCAATGCCGTCAACCACATGTATCGTGAGGGAATCCACGATGTGACCTTCGTGCTCTGTAATACCGATAACCAAGCACTGAACGACTCCCCCGTCCCTGTTCATCTGCAACTGGGTAAGGAAGGACTGGGTGCTGGCAACAAGCCCGAGCGTGCCCGTGCTGCTGCCGAGGAGAGTCTCGAAGATATCAAGGCGATGCTGAGTGACGGCACACGCATGGCATTCATCACGGCAGGTATGGGTGGTGGTACCGGTACTGGTGCCGCTCCTGTGATTGCCCGTGTCTCCAAGGAACTGGGCATTCTGACGGTGGGTATCGTCACGATTCCCTTCCGTTTCGAGGGTGACCGTAAGATAGACCAGGCACTGGACGGTGTCGAGGAGATGTCGAAGCATGTCGATGCCCTGCTGGTCATCAATAACGAGCGACTCCGTGAGATATACCCTGAGCTGTCGGTGCTCGACGCTTTCGGCAAGGCGGACGACACTCTGTCGGTGGCTGCCAAGTCAATAGCAGAGATCATCACGGTACACGGTCTCATCAACCTCGACTTCAACGACGTGAAGACGGTACTGAAGGATGGTGGTGTCGCCATCATGTCGACCGGCTACGGCGAGGGCGAGGGTCGTGTGCGCAAGGCAATTGACGATGCGCTGAACTCCCCGTTGCTGAACGACAATGATGTGTTCAACTCGAAGAAGATACTGCTCAGCATCTCGTTCGCAGGCAGCAAGGACGGTAAGGACTCGCTGATGATGGAGGAGATGAATGATGTCAACGAGTTCATGGCGAAGTTCGGTGACTTCGAGATCAAATGGGGTCTCGCCACCGACCCTGAGCTGGGTAAGAAGGTGAAGGTGACCATCCTCGCCACCGGTTTCGGCATTGAGAATGTCGATGGCATGAACGGACACCTGAAGCGTCATACCCAGGAGGAGGCTACCCGTCTGGCAGAACAGCAGGAGCGGGAGGCGGAGAAACAGGACCGCCGTAACCGCTACTATGGCAACGAGGGCAGTACCAAGCGTTACAAGCGCCGTCCACACGTCTATGTGTTCCGTGCCGACGACCTTGACAACGACGATGTCATCTCCGCTGTGGAGCAGACGCCTACCTACAAGCGCACGAAGGAGATTCTCGACAGCATCTACCATCAGGCTACCGGGGAGGCACAGCAGCCGGACGAGCCCGCACAAGAGTCACCCGTACAGGGAACGATTGTGTTTAGTTGATAGTGATTAGTTAGCATAGACCTCTCGCAGCACTGCAAGACTTCTCAGTTCCGGGAAGTCAGGCAGATGCAGCTGGTAATAGCGCATCAGCACGGTGAGGATACGCTGCCGCTCCTCACGGGAGAACCTAAACAGGTGCATCGACCCGAAGTCCATACGCATCAGCAGCCGTACCATCTCCGCCTCCCTGCCCTGCAGGAAGTCGGGATGAGTAGGGACGACCTCCGAGAAGGTGCCTTCCCGTAAATCGAAGACCCCTCGCACCTCTTCCATCCTCGGATAGAATCCCAGAAACCTCGCCAGTCGCATGAGGAATGTCAGATGAAAGTTAGCCACCCCCTGTGTTGCCGCATCCAACCACTGCAGCGAGTCGGTGATGTAATCGTAGAGGGGGTCGTTACGCTGTTCGGAGCGCAGGGCATAATACAAGAACTCAGCGATGAACAGAGTGATGGAGAGTTTCTCGGGTGACAGCGGGATGGTGGTGTAAGGCACCAGCAACCGCGCATCAGTGAGTTTCTGCAACTGCACCCGCGGGCGGTGGTCGAAGGTGACCTCCAATAACGTCAGCGGTTGGAAATACTGCTTCTTCAACGCCCCATGCACCGACTTGGGCATGGTCATTACGAAGGAGAGCCTTCCCAGTTGCCTTGTGAACAGATCCACAATCAACTTCCGCTCCCCATATTTCAGCGTATGCAGCACGATAGCAGGTGTCTTGACAATCATTCCTCAAAAGTACTGCTATTTTGTGACAAAACGAAACAACGACATCCGTATTTTCGTTAAAAATACTTAAATACTCCTCTTTCCTCATTTCCCATACCTCATTTCTCATTAAAATTCCGTACCTTTGCACCCGCATTTTGGGAAATGCACCGAAAAGGTAAAGGAATTTCCTGGGTCCCTTCGTCTATCGGTTAGGACGAGAGATTTTCATTCTCTAAAGAGGAGTTCGACTCTCCTAGGGACTACCATTAAATCCGTCATCTGCACAGCCAAGTGCTACCGCAGGGGGATAAGGTGGCGGAGGGTGGCAACACCCGCCCAGGGCTGTCCTTGAGACGTAAGACCCATAAGCTTTATATTAACAATTAAAAATTTAAGAAAAAAATGGCAAATCACAAGTCAAGCCTGAAGAGAATTCGTCAGGAGAAAACGAGAAAAGAGCACAACCACTATTATGCAAAGACCATGCGTAACGCAGTTCGCAAGCTGCGTGCCATGACTGACAAGGAAGAGGCTATAAAGCTCTACCCCAGCGTTCAGAAGTTGCTCGACAAGTTGGCTAAGACCAACATCATTCATAAGAACAAGGCTGCCAATATCAAGTCAAGCCTCTGCGCTCACATCAACAGCCTGTAAGTTAAATTGCGAAAAAGTATAAAAAAGGTCAGATAAACTTTGTTTATCTGGCTTTTTTTTTGTAATTTTGTCACCCGAAAACGACTATTTTTTAAAATGGCAGAAGAACAGAAGAACGCAAGTAATTATTCCGCGAGTAACATTCAGGTACTCGAAGGCTTAGAGGCAGTGCGCAAGCGCCCCGCCATGTATATCGGTGACATCAGCGAGAAAGGTCTCCACCACCTGGTGAACGAGACCGTCGACAACTCCATCGACGAGGCGATGGCAGGCTACTGCACCCACATCGAGGTCACCATCAACGAGGACAACTCCATCACCGTTCAGGACAACGGACGAGGCATCCCCGTTGACGAGCACGAGAAGATGCACAAGTCAGCACTGGAAGTCGTCATGACCGTCCTCCATGCCGGTGGTAAGTTCGACAAAGGCTCCTATAAGGTCAGCGGCGGACTCCACGGTGTCGGTGTGAGCTGTGTCAACGCCCTCTCCACCCACATGCTGTCACAGGTTTTCCGCAACGGACATATCTACCAGCAGGAGTATGAGAAGGGAAAGCCCCTGTATGACGTGAAGATCGTGGGCGACACCGACAAGACAGGTACCCGTCAGCAGTTCTGGCCCGACGGCACCATCTTCACCACCACGGAATACAAATACGACATCATCGCACGCCGTATGCGTGAGCTCGCCTACCTCAACGCAGGCATCACCATCACGCTCACCGACCTGCGTCCTGACGAGGAGGGCAACCTCCGCCAGCCTGAGATCTTCCACGCCAAGGAGGGACTCAAGGAGTTCGTGCGCTACGTTGACCGTCACCGCACCCACCTCTTCGACGATGTCATCTACCTGAAGACAGAGAAGCAGGGAGTGCCCATCGAGGTTGCCGTGATGTACAACACCGACTACAGCGAGAACATCCACTCCTATGTCAATAATATCAACACCATCGAGGGAGGTACCCACCTCACCGGATTCCGCATGGCACTCACCCGCACGCTGAAGGCGTATGCCGATGCTGACCCCCAGATCTCCAAGCAGATCGAGAAGGCGAAGATAGAGATTGCCGGTGAGGACTTCCGTGAGGGACTCTCCGCAGTCATCAGCATCAAGGTCGCTGAGCCACAGTTCGAGGGACAGACCAAGACGAAGCTCGGCAACAGCGAGGTGGCTGGTGCCGTCCAGCAGGCTGTCGGTGAGGCACTCAGCAACTATCTGGAGGAGCACCCCAAGGAGGCAAAACTCATCTGCGACAAGGTCGTCCTTGCAGCCACTGCCCGTATCGCGGCACGTAAGGCACGTGAGAGCGTACAGCGCAAGAACCCCATGACAGGTGGCGGACTCCCCGGAAAGCTCGCTGACTGCTCGAACAAAGACCCGAAGGACTGTGAGATATTCCTCGTCGAGGGAGACTCCGCCGGCGGCTCCGCCAAGCAAGGACGTGACCGCCATTTCCAGGCTATCCTCCCCCTGCGCGGTAAGATACTTAATGTGGAGAAAGTACAGTGGCACCGTGTCTTCGAGGCAGAGTCCGTGATGAACATCATCCAGTCTATCGGTGTCCGCTTCGGTGTTGACGGAGAAGGCGACCGTGAGGCAAACATCGACAAGCTGCGTTACGACAAGATCATCATCATGACCGATGCCGATGTCGATGGCTCACACATCGACACCCTCATCATGACCCTCTTCTACCGCTTCATGCCACAGGTCATCCAGGGTGGTCACCTCTATATCGCCACCCCACCCCTCTACAAGTGCACGTACAAGAAATACTCTGAGTACTGCTACACTGAGCAGCAGCGTCAGAACTTCATCGACCGCTATGTCGACGGACGAGACGATGACAAGGCACTGCACACCCAGCGCTACAAAGGTCTTGGTGAGATGAACCCCGAACAGTTGTGGGAGACCACCATGAACCCCGAGAACCGCCTGTTGAAGCAGGTCACCATCGAGAATGCCGCACAGGCAGACGAGATTTTCTCCATGCTGATGGGTGATGATGTGGAGCCCCGCCGTGAGTTCATAGAGCAAAATGCTACCTACGCAAATATCGACGCATAAATTAGTTATGCTAAAAGTAATGGTTTGCCCCTGTAAGTCGTGAGATTTGCAGGGGATTTTTGTTAGGAAATCTTAAAAAGGCGGATTTTCCTTGTGGTGGAAACATACAGAAACGTTTTTGGAACAAAAACACACCTGTCATACCCCTTTTTCATGCTAACTTTGCGGCATGAAGTACATTATATTATTAATTATCATTACATTCGCCTCCCTGACTTGTGCAGCACAGGAAACCGGAGGATGGGAGGAATCTTTCAGACAGTGGATTGACACTGATGAGTCAGGAACCGTCTCGTGGGAAGAGGCTTACGACGTATTGACTGAGCGGTCAGCAAATCCCATTAACCTGAACCAGACGAGTCGTGAGGAGTTGGAACAGCTGCCCTTCCTCACCCCACAGCAAATAGAGGATATATTAGCATATATCAACCGCTATGGCATCATCCGCTCAATAGGGGAACTGCAGATGGTGACCTCGTTAGACACGGAGCGCAGACAACTATTAAAATTTTTTGTCTATATAGGAGAGGCGAAAGAGAAAAGCAACAGGCTGAGGATTGACTCGGTGTTCCGGCATGGGAATCATCAACTATTTGTCACCGGCAAGATACCCCTATACACCCGGAAAGGTGATCGGAAGGGATATATGGGCTCACGATACCAGCATAACTTCCGATACCAGCTGAACTACCATGAACGGGTCAAAGCCGGGGTGACAGGAGCAAAAGACGCCGGGGAACCGTTCTTCAAGGACAGGAACCGCTGGGGATATGACCACTACTCGTATTATCTCCAACTGAAGGACATCGGGTGTATCAGGAATCTCTGCGTCGGGATGTACCGCGTACAGCAGGGCATGGGACTCGTCATGAACGGCGGTTTCTACCTGGGGAAACTCTCCACACTCCAGTCCTTGGGAAACTCCACGGCGGTACTCCGTCCACACTCCTCCCGCTCCACCGAGGGGTACCTGCAGGGCATCGCCACTACCATCCGCCTGCACCGCCACTGGCAACTCACCGCCTTCGCATCCTACCGGCCACTGGATGCGACACTCAATAAAGACAGTACCGCACGGACCCTCTATTACACCAACTACCACCGCACAGAGACGGAGATGAGCAAGAAGAACAACACACATGAGACGAACGTGGGTGGCAGTATCGGATGGCGAAGAGGGACTCTCTATGCCCGTGCCAACATTCTCTATGCGCATTTCGACAGACGACTGACTCCGCAGAAAGAGAACTCACCCTACCGCCTCTACGCCGCTGAGGGACAGGACTTTATGAATACGAGCATGGACTATGGCTATACGAATGCCCGACTATCCTTCTCAGGAGAGACGGCGGTCAACAAGGAGGGAGCTCTCGCCACCATCCACCAACTCAGTTACCGCATCAGCCATTCCCTGACGGTGATGCTGCTCCACCGCTATTATGACAAACGGTACACGGCACTTCACGCACGAAGTTTCCACGAGGGGTCGGATGTACAGAACGAGCACGGCATCTACGCAGGCATCACATGGCAACCCTCCGCGAGATGGACACTCAACTGGTATGCCGACTATGCCCACTTCCCGTGGAAACGCTATCAGGTCAGTATGTCCAGCGACGCCTTCGACACCATGCTTCTCATGCGCACTTTCTTTAATAAGTGGAGACTGGAAGGCAGATACCGGCTACATATCCGACAGAAGGACAACGACGAGAAAACGATGCTCCGCAACCGGGTGGAACAACGTGCCAGGATACGCCTGTCGTATGACTCCCCCCATGGGCTTTCCCTGCAGACACAACTCGATGGAACCGATGTTTCTTACAAGAATCACGACAGGGGATATATGATTTCCCAACAAGTCGCCTACGCATGGAAACGCTTACGGTTACGTGCCAATGTCTCCTATTTCCACACCGACAATTACGAGAGCCGCCTCTACCTGTATGAGCACTCAGTGCTCTACAACTTCTCCTCGCTGATGCTCTACGGCAAGGGCATCCGTTATGCGTTAATGGCTGGCATGGACCTCGGCACGAACCTGACACTGACGGCAAAGATCGGTACCACCAACTATTTCGACCGTTCCACGATAGCCAGCAGCTACCAGGAAATCAACGGATCCTCGATGACAGACGTGGACGTACAGCTCAAGTGCAGGTTCTGACGATGCAAAGGTACAAAAAACATACCCCCCTTGTCAAGGGTTTTGGCTCTAAAAACCGTAAAAATCTGTTAACAAAATGGCAAATTAAAGTTAATTTACGTTAACAGAAATAGGCATTATTTATAGTAATGCCTTCTATGCTTCATGGTAATATCTCCTTTGTGTTATTCCGGTATCTCCTTTGGGGTGTGGGAGATATTCCTTTAGCCTATAGGAGACGTTTCTTACGGGGTGCTGCGATATTTGACAACAGATTTGGGATCGTGCGAACAGAGAACAGAGAACAGTAAAGTTTTTCATTTTATACTACAAATGTGCTTTATATTTTATATTATATACATATAATATAAAATTTATTATTCACTTATTTATTTCACTTATTTCACTTTTTCTTACTGTTCTCTGTTCTCTGTTTTTAGTTACTTTGTCTTACGCATTCTTGTTGATTCTGAATCGTGTGGAACGGATAGATTTGCTTCCGATGAAATGGGCAATTTTTATTGCTGGAAACATACAGAAACGTTTTTGGAACAAATATTTTTGGCAATAAACAACTATCATAGTATATTTGCACAAGAACAGGTTACCAACTATCCTGACGAACAACGATATGGAACAGAACCTAGAACCGATACGCAGCAAAATCTACGAGATCAGGGGACAGCGGGTGATGCTGGACCGTGACTTGGCGGAGCTGTATGGCGTAACCGCTGGCAATCTGAACAAGGCAGTCAAGAGAAACATCAGAAGATTCCCACCCGACTTCATGTTCCAGCTTACTAAAGAAGAATGGGATTCTCAGAACGCCTTCAGCGTGAGTCCTGCCACAAAATAGAGGGACTGGCTGGAAGGATTGGCATGGAGCTCAGCAAAGAGGGGAAGGGTGAAATGATCAGTGATCTTGATGCCCTTGGTGGCTCGCAGGGAGAGTGTGGTGACACTGAAACCGTTGGTTTCGTAATAGTCGGAAGCCCAGGGGACGAGTCCGGCGGTAGCCAACCAGTCGCAGGTGACAAGACGGAAGGGTGCCTGTAGCTCGAAATAGGAGCTGTAGGCGCGCTTGCCGTCATCATCCTGCCAGTCGTAGCCGGCGAAGATAGTCTGCCACGAGGCGCTCAAGGGTCCGAAGTCATAGGCAGCAAAGCCCTCGAAGGAATGTCCGGTATCGTCTTTCTTATAGTAGAAAAAACGGGGGTCACCAGAGTCATCCCAATAGTCGACGATGCCGAGGGTGAGTCCTCCCGTCTCGTAGGAGAGGGTGAGGTCTATCTCATAGCAGTCGTCCTCACGCTTGCTGAAGGGGACGTTACCCCATGCGGAGAGGGAGAATCCTTTCCATCCGACGGAAAGTTCGGGTTGTACGCCGACATGTCCCAGACGAAGTCCACGCCAGACGTAGCTGCTCACGAAGTCCGCCTGCAGGCTGCCCTCCACCTTGTCCTGTGCCTGCACGGGGGTGATGGTGCAGAGCACAAGGATAGTCAGTACAAGTGTTGTTCTCATGTATGCAAAGATACATGTTTTTTTATTATAAAACATTGTGTTTTCCAAAAAATCTCTTTATCTTTGCAGAAAATTAAAGAATATGAGAAAAAGATTTATCTTATGGGCACTGGTACTGCTGCAGGCAACAATACTGACGGCACGTCCGGGATACAAGATGCCTGTTGACGTGAAACAACCAGACGGAACGACGGTGGCACTGGTGATGCAGGGTGACGAGTTCCATAGTTTTATGACCACCACAGACGGCTATACGGTCGTCAAGGGTGATGACGGTTTCTACCGCTACGCCACGGTAGAGAATGGTGACCTGAAGGCAACACCGTTCGTGGCAAAGGATGCCGACCGGCGCACTGCCAAGGAGAGGATGTTCCTCGAAGGCAGCCAGAAGATGGTATGTGCCCCGATGTCGGAGGCAGGCAAGCGATGGAAGAAGCAGGTGGGCAAGATGTACCGCCGCACGTACGAGACGATGCAGGACGGGCAGCACCGTGCCATCACCCCTGGCACCTTGTCTGAGCGTGTCGACTATAAGAATTTCAAGGGACTGGTGGTGATATGTAACTGGAACGACCGGTCGTTTAAGATCAATGACCCGGTGGCATTCTATAAGAAGCTGACCAGTGAGAAGAACTATAAGGATCCTTCAAAGACAGTATATCCCTATGAGATCAGGGGCAGTGTGCGTGACTATTTCTATGCCAACTCCATGGGAATCTTCGACCCTACCTTCGACGTGGTGGGACCTATCACCATCGACTATTCCTGCCTGTATCCCTGGCCAAAGGACGAGAATGGTAAAGCAAGAGCGGAATTTGATGCTAATTGCGTCAACATCTTGAAGGCGGTGATGGAGCAGTTAAAGGACAAGGTAGACTTCAGCAACTACGACCTGAACAACGACGGTTTCATCGATTTGGTATATGTCATCTTCGCAGGATATGGCAGTTATGTGGTGGGCAATAACCCGAAGTATATGTGGCCCCATGCCGACGACTTCTCGACGAAGGTAAACGATACCGACACGCAGTGTAGGTCGGACAAGTATGGCTTCCCCCTGTATAACGGCAAGAAGTTCGGACGCTATGCCTGCGGTATGGAGATTCAGGACAGAGAGGCTGAAGCCGACAAG
>CACYPF010000022.1 GCA_902776195.1 uncultured Prevotellaceae bacterium
TCTCCGAGGTGAAGGCTCCAAGCCCCATACGTAGTTCTCTCTTATAAGAGAACGTACTATGGGGGCTTGGGGCTTGGACCTTCACCGAGGAGCCCAGACCGAAGAAAAGCAGGCAGAAAAGATAAAAGAGTCAGGATGTGACAAGAAGAGTCAGGATGTGTAAGGATGTGCATAGTAATCCTTTCCGATTGCTATATCTTTGCAAACGTCAAAAGGGAAGTCCCGACACCCAAAGCGTTCTTTGACATCATGTAACTCCTGCGACAGGAACTAATGAGCTACCCGCCAATCGTATGACCTTTCTGTAATCTTCGCAGGAATAGAATCCTCTTCATAAACTTTCCTAATAAGTGGTGCAAAATTAACCATAATTCAGCGATTTTCGCTAACTTTGCAGATATATTAAAGCACTTTTAGAAAATTACCAAACAAATACGATTATGAACATTTTGATTTTACAGGCTTCTCCGAGAGCCAAAGGTAACACCGCTTGGATGGCGGAAGAGTATAAGAACGCTGCCGAGGCAGCAGGTCATCAGGTAACACTGGTCAACGTGTCGCGCAAGAAGATTGCAGGCTGTCTGGCTTGCGAATACTGCCATAATAAAGGCAATGGCGCCTGCATCCAGAAGGATGACATGCAGGAGCTCTACCCGCTGATGGCCGAGGCCGAGGTGCTGGTACTGGCTGCGCCTATCTATTACTTCACGCTCAACGCTCAGATTCAGGCTCCCATCCAGCGTATGTACTGCGTCAATGCTCCTGCCAAGGTGAAGAAGATGGCTCTGCTTATGTCCTCCTATTCGCCTGGTGTTTACTCTGGCGCAACAGCTGAGTACCACGACATCTGCAATTATTGGCACGCAGAAGACAGTGGTATCGTGACTGCCAAGATTGACGAGCAGAAGACCGACGAGACCAAGGCTAAGATTCAGGCTATTGTCAATAATCTGTAGATGAAGGTACGTATCACCGCAGTTCGTCAGACGGTCTATCCCGACCTGATGGCGAAATACGAAAACCCTATAGAGCATGCTTGTGATGTCACGGAGGGCCAGCAATGGATCTCCGTTGACGGCATGCAGCCCGAAGGGATGTGTCCTTCTGCATGGTCGTCAATGCATGAGTTCGTGGAGTCTCTGTCCAGAGGCGAAGGCAACTTTTACGATGGCTGGATGAAGAACCCGATGAGCGCAATGATTAGTTGCAACGACGGTTTCCGTCCGTTCAGTTTCTATATTGAGGCAATCGATGATTAGGGACTTCATCACCATCGACTTCGAGACGGCCAACCAGCAACCGTCAAGTGTCTGCTCCGTGGGAGTGGTCATGGTTCGTAATGGACAAATAGTCGACACGTTCTACAGCCTCATACAGCCGGAGCCTAACTACTACAGTTACTTCTGCCAGCGGGTGCATGGCATCACACAGAGCGATACGGACGATGCCCCCGTGTTTTCAAAGGTCTGGCAGCTGTTGGAGGAAAGGATCGTTGATGTATTCTTCCCTGATATGCAGGATACAGATGACATCCGGCACAAGATAGCCGCCATTCCTTTCGTAGCCCACAATGCCCGTTTCGATGAAGGTTGCCTGAAAGCTGTTTTCCGAGTGTATCAGATGGACTATCCAGACTACCGATTCTACGACACACTTACAGCATCCCGCCGACAATTCGGCCATTCCCTCCCCAACCATCAACTGCACACCGTTGCAGCTGCCTGCGGGTATGACCTACAACGTCATCATCACGCACTTGCTGATGCCGAAGCCTGCGCCGCGATAGCCTTATACCTTTTATAGTAGGACAGACGCAATCAAAGATTCAACCTGTCTGCCATGTGGTGGGACACCACTCATCTCCAATGTTCGTCGTGATATTGATAACCTTGAAAGGTGCTAAGAATCCATCAAAACTTTTACTTTTGGAACAACCAATCAACCTCTCCAGAGGGACCGTTGAGACCACAGTCTCGGGGTTTGATGTCACTGGTGGTGAATCCTGCTACCATGAGGATGCCCTTGGGCAAGTGTAAGGTCTGACGACCAGCAGGAAGGGTATATTGGTGGATGTTTACCTTTGGCATCTGTACGATACTGATAGCATTGGTGAGCAGAGGCTCTGCCTGTCCGTACTCATTGCCAGTAGCGTCAATCTCCAGTTTAGGTGCTTTTGCCCATTTGGAGTCATCATCCTTGAAGAGACCTACGAGGAGTTTCACGGGTTTGTCACTTTCAAACTCAATGGTTGTTCCTACGATGCGTGTCGTGTCACGGTTCAGTACAAGTGCTTGCAAACCGATAAGTTCAGGAGCGACAGAGTCAACAGGGGTGTCAGGACGGTTCTCGAAGATAATGGCACCTTTCTTAAGAGTGATGAGTTGAGTGTTCTTTGCGAAGAGCTTGACGCTGGCAGGTCGGGCTGGCAGGATGTTCTCATTTGCTTTCTCCACAGGGTTCTTCAGTTTAATGATATTCTCTTTGAGAGCATCGAGTTCTGCCTGATAAACCGTAGCAAGTTCCGACCATGTCTTCATCTTCCCGCCGTCGCCACCTACAGGAATACGGCGCTGGGCTGTCTGCATGGAGTTTGCATAAAGGTAGGCATCCTGTGTCGCTGCGCTCAGCACGTTCCACCAGTTCTGACTCTGTTCCATATACTGAACGGCTTTATCCAGATACTTGATATCCTGTGACCATTTGTAGTTCAGAACCTGTTGTGCGGCAATCACCTTCAAGCGGAAGGCTGCTGAGAACATACGGTAGAACTTCATGTCTTTCCTGACACGCTCAAACTCATCAGCATGACGTGTTGGCTTTGCTACTAAGAGGTCGACAGCATGTTCTGCCTCGATGCCATGTTGTGCACATTGTTCCACGATGTCTAATGGCAGTTCACCTACGTGCTTCTCACCTTTCCATTCTTTCTCCACATATTCAATGAGTTTCTCTCCTTCCGGTCCGCAACTCTCATAGAAACCGGGATAGATGGTGTATTTGTAAGGATTCACCAATTCTCCCATTGTCATACCGAGCAGCAAAGTCTGTCGGTTACCTTCCGTGATGCCAAAGCGACGTAATAGCTTAGGTGCGATCTCACCGACCTCGTCATAGGCTCTTAGCAATTGTCCCGCAGATATAGTATCAATACCATAGTAGTCAGCAAGTTGCTTTTTCCAGTATGTCTGGTCAGCACCTCTTTCACAGTTCCAGGCATAACGTCCCCAAGCCCGGTACCACATCCAGTCTCTGTCTATTTGCAACAGCCGGCGGCCATCCTGTAGCTTATCGGCAGTATAGGGCCAGTCCCAGTAACTTGCCTGGGGATAGAGATGTAGTCCCTTGGAATGATGTACACGACGCATCGCCTGTACTGCTTTCTGTGTGAAGGCAGGTGATGACCATCTCCATGGTTCCAGATTGGCAAGGATATGTACATTGTCAATATGAATGGGAGCTGCGGCGGCAAGCATACGGTGTGTCTCCCCCCATGGACCACCCGGTTCATAGGTTGTCAGACTCTCTCCCGTATATTTGTTCATCGTATAGATATTGGGGTAGAGTGGGAGTGATGCCTTCAGTACGGCAGGACCGTCGGTGTCATGGTTACGCAGGATGATGGGTGGCGTGTCTGTGCGTCCTGAAGCCTTCAGTCCATCCTTGATACCCGGAATCACGGTCTCTGTCATCCATTTTATGTCTGTGTCAATGCCAGACATTGCCTCACCCAGACAGACGAGGAATCCTACTCTTGGATATTTCTCAACGAAGGCTGCTATAGACTTACGGGTATAGTCTGCTATCAGGGGAGTGATAGGGCGGTTACGGTCTTGGGTCTTCAGTCCGTAATGGTCTGCAAAGGGTTTGCTCAGGATAATATTGTAGAACATCTGTATGACGCGGATGCCACGGCGGTCAGCCTCGTCGACGAGGAAACCGAACATCTCCTGGTTTTTCTGCATAGTGGCATCGTCCACCTCAGGAGCAAAAGGATAGTCCTTGAGTTTCACCAGTGAGGCGAAAGGGTGTCCGTTCCAGAGATACACCGTATTCATGTTGTTCTCTGCAAGTAGGTCAAGATAGCGTATCCAGAGTTGTTTGTCATAAAACCAAGGGAAGTTTTCTGGTGTATAGGGATACTCATAAACCCGATGTCCAGGCAGATAGACTGTTTTCTGTAGTCCGACACAGGCTCCACGCAGTTTCATCTGTGGTACTTCATGGATAGTTGCCAGTTGGCTGAGTGTCGGGTCTTCTTGCAGTAATTCCAACAGTTTGTTAACACCATAGATGGCACCAGCGCCATCATTACCGATTACTCGTACTTTCTTTCCTTTACGTACCAAAGTGAATCCTTCAGCCTCGCCATTACTGTCAATCTCGATGGAGACATGCTGCTTACCTTCCTTACCATTTAATAAGGTGGCTGCGTAACTTGTCTGTGGAGTTACGTTTTTTACGTATACTTTACCATAGGCAACGTGAGATGTCAGTATGCACAGCGCACAGATTATTTTCTTGATCATAGACTAATTTTTATTTCTTTATTTGCGGGAATACTTATTTGTTGATCACCAATGATGAGTGTCCCATGTCCTCCATCACTCTGCACGGATATCTCATGGGTATTCATCTTCACGTGAATCTTTCCAAACGGTGTGGGAACATCACCATCCATCCACTTCAGTCCGCCAAGTGCAGGATGTACCTCATATTCCTCATAACCGGGTTTTGTTGGTCTCACACCGAGGAAATACTTTCCTATTAAGTAGATAGGACTGGCTCCCCATGCATGGCATAAACTCTTTCCGTATGGTCTGCCATACATGGCTAGATGTTGCGTTCCTTTTTCTTCTGGATTATATTTCTCCCAGAACGAGGTGGCACCTTCACGGAGCATACCCCCCCAATAGGCTTTCATCTCTTGCAGGACTTGTTCTTGCAAACCGTCTATGCAGAGTGTTTCCAGTTCGTAGAAACGCATATATGGTGTTGTGATGGGGTCGATGACAGGGTTCAGCATCACGCTTTGCATAATCTCATGACGCTCCTCCTCATAGGCTAAACCGTAGAGGATGGCAAACATGTTGGAGAATTTGGTAATCTGCTTATTGATCTTACCATCCTCAATAGCGTGATAATATGCTTTCTGCTCATAGCTCCAGAAGGTCTGTTTTATCTTGTTGCGCAGAGATTCTGACTTCACACGGTAGTCCGTTTTGATATTCAGGAGTTTAGAGCAGACCGCCATCGTCTCCATCGCCTTCATGAGCAGAATCTGTTCGAAGCACAGCGTACCACGTTTGTGCATAGGGAAGTCCACCCAGTCTACGAAGATCCAGTCATCAGCTTGTCCTTCTGCCATACCATCCTCGTTCAGTCGTCCTTCGACATAATCCATGAGTGTCACCATCCGGGGCCACATCTCACGGACGAAAGCAATATCTGCCGTATACAGATAGTAGTCATAAATGGACTTAAACCAGTAGAATGTGTAGTCCATGATGGTATTGACATGCGCAGTCACTGGGTCTTTCCCTCGTAACTGACGGATGGTACGTTTCACACATTCAGTGTCGAAACGGAGGTAATAGTTCATCAGGTAAGACTGTATGGCATCGCCACTCCATGTCCAGCGGTCACGCTTGATACCGTCCATGAAGAACTCACGAGTAGTAAGGTCCATGGTATAGGCTGCCACGTCCCAGATATGGTTAAGCTCCTCATCGGAGCAGCGGAAAGACCCACTTCTTTCTGTATCAAACGGTGCGTATTCGTAGTCCATCAAGACCTCTTCAAAAGAGCTGTCAGGCTCTTTCTCGATATAGACATAGCGGAATGCCTTACTGTCTAGCTTCCCTCCCTCGGAAAGTATGTCCAGGGTCTCGCAATGTTCTTTGTCCAATGCCTCTTCAGCACTTTCTCCATAATAGATATGGATACGCCCTTTCAGTCCTTTTACTTTCAAATAACCAAAAGTCTCCTTTCCGAAATCATACAGACCGTCTTTCTCTCTGACAGGTCGTTGTTCTTTGGTGATTAAGTGATAAGAGGATGGAGGTGTCTCCATGCTGTTGAAATTCCAGGATGCTGCTGGTACGTAAATACCTGAGCCATGAGCGACACCATTCTCGTCAATCCATATCTTATCTTCATAGGTGGCTAGCCATGTAGCGTTGGTATGAATGGTCTTACCTTCAATAAAAAGGGCTGGAGGGGTACTCTGATTCCAGACCTTGAGGTTGAGTTTGTGCTTACCTTGTGGTATCGTGAAAGTCCGGGGTTGCCCGAACTGCAACTTACCGTCCAGCATGAGATTGAACTGTCCCTCACAGGCAATGGTAATCATCTCCTCCTGTTCCAGCTCAACCTTACGGGAAAATTCCACTGTGACATAATGGGAGTCCTGTTTCCAGAAAGGAGGAAACATAGCACCGCGTTCCGTACGTCGGTTATTGAAGATGTTGCCCAGCCATATCTCAAAGTCGCCGGGGTACCATATCCATGTGGCTTTATTTCTTTCCTGCATTGTTCTTGATTTGCTCATTTACCTGTGGTCCGTTATTCTCCCATACGTTACCGGGACCATTGGCATTCTTTAGGAATTTCTCTGAAGGTGTCCAATTGTCACGTAAGGTGATGTTCGACGATCCTTCGTCGGTATAGAGATAGAACCAGTGATTGGGGTCGTGTACATAAGATGGGGTGGCAATGTCCCGTACCACATTCTCGCTGATTATGGTACCGGGTTGGTTGCCTAAGGTGTAGATGCCGGCACAGTCATACATGTGTTGGGCATACTGATAAATAAGGTTTGCATGAACCTTATTATCCTTCATACATACTAAGTCTCGGTTCCACCCCCAGCCGAGGGAGATGCCTGTATAGGAGACATCGTGAATCGTGTTATGGTCAATGGTGATGCCTGATACATAACCGGCACAGATGGCGACACACCCCCAGTCCTCATTGGTGACATCGTAGAACTCTGATTGCTCGACAGTCTGCCCTGTGCATACCTCACGGAAGTCAGTAGGCTGATAGGGTAGGTGGGTTTCTAATCCCTCTGGTGAGAATGAGCCACAGACATAACCGTTCATGGCGATATCGGTGAACGTACAGCTCGTCGTTGTTCCACGACGGCATCCGATGACATAGTCCAGACCAGAACCTCCCAGGTGTTTGAAACAACATCCGTTGAAGTTGATATTCTCTGTATAACGCAACTCGACAGCGGCATCGGCTCGTCCCAGCCATCCTTGGTTGTCCAGTTTGTGATTGTTCGGACGGTCAATCTGCGGACGCAGTTTATATGCCTCAGTCAGATACATACCTGCCTGAAGAGGGACATGTCCTTTCTCTGCGGGACGCATCCAAGAGGTGTGAGAGAACTGGATGCCTTTCACGGTGATGTTGCGTACAGGATGCTCTGCAGTACCGATAAACTCTACCAATGTCTCCAGTACAGGGACTATTGCCTTCTGGATGGTCTCTCCGGCGTGTGGCATATAGTAGAGCTTGTGCTCACGGACATCATGATACCACTCTCCTGGTTCATCAAGCAATTCTTTGGCATTCGTCAGATAGAAAGGAGAGGGGTGTCCTGTGTTGGGAGTCATCGGTGATGGCCAAGGATGCTCAAACTGTAACTTTGCCTCTGGGTTGTGGAAACGGATGGCGGCGGAGTCTCCTTGTATAGCGATATGCTTAATGCGCAAGTTGGAGGTACACCACATCTCGTGAAGTACCATTTCGGCATAGGGAGCCTTTAGTATCTTCTCCACTGCTTTCCTGGGAACCCAAAGAATATGATTTTTTTTATCGTATGTCCGAATACGGCTCATCTGTTCAAAGTCACTGACATCACGTGCTCTTGTTGCTTTCTTGCCGTTCACCCATAACTGACGGAAGTCGATAGGATATCCGTTGAAGTCGGGAACGTCAGCCACCAGCAATTTCCCTTGCCGCTTCCATTGGGTAATCTCCATACCACCACTAATAACCGCATTCTCTCCTTGGATAGTCAGTCCACTGTCTTCTGGACGGAGTCTGAGGGGCTCATAGAGATAATAGGTTCCAGCTAGAAGGCGGATGGTCACCTCGGAAACTTGTCCCTTCCGTCGCATCTCACGAGCCTTGCGGATAGCGTCAGTAAGCGAAGAGTCGGGAGTGATACGAATTTCTGCCGCATGAGTGTTCATGCAGCAGAGAAGCGTGATGATGCCGAGTATCTTTCTCATGATGTTATCGGGCTAAGTTCAACCATAGGCTCATATCCTGAATGCCACGGTTATCCCAGGCATAGTAAGGGATGAGGCGTATCTGTACTTTTTGGCTTGCAGCCTTTGATAACTCCCGGTAGAGTGTCTGGTTGTCCCAGTTCTTATTGTTAATGAGAAGGGCATCACCTTCAAGTGCGGTGAAGGAATGACCACCGATGGTCATCGGTACCTCCTTGAACTGGATATCTGCAGGTAAGGCAACGTCGTTGATGCGGTAACCTCCTTGTATGTCCTGTCCTTCCAGACAATAGACGATAGGTCCACGCATGACGGCAATCTGGTTCTTTGCCTCCTCCACCAATGGGTTTGCCTCAACAAGACGGGGACGCATATCGAGGTTCAGCTCAATGACATCACCCTTTTTCCATTTACGGGTGATGCGTAGACCGGCATCCTCCCCATTCACCTTCACGCTGTATTTGTCGCACCAGTTCGGTTGATGCAGTATGATGGTCTGCAGGTTCTTCGCTTTCTTAATGGTGAGGGTGACCTTACCATCCCATGGATAGTTCGTGGTTTGTTCTACTTCCAACTCATTGGTCTTCAAGACATTCTGTCCATAAAGGTTCACATAGAGTGTCTGTCCGTTGACGGCATAAGCATATTCCTGTGCCTGGCAGAGTGTACGGAGAGTATTAGGGGGACAGCAGAAACAGGTAATGTAATGCTGGCGATGCTTGGGCCAGCGCATGGTATAGGGGAACTCCTTGGTGCGTCTCAGTGCCTCGGTATAGAAGAAATCCTTACCGTCTAAGGAGATGCCGGAGAGAATACCATTATAGAGCTCGTTCTCAATATTATCGATGTATTTGGCATCACCCGTTGTCTGGAACAAACGCCATGAGAACAGCATCATTCCGATTTGGGCACATATCTCGTTGTGGGCAGCCTCCTGTGGCAACTGGAACTGTCTGCCGTATGCCTGATGAATCTGCTGGATAGAAGGCTGGTTGTATGTGGTGCCGTCAGGTGACACACCATCGTAGAGGGCACCGCATCCTCCCATAATATAGATCTTATGCTGGATGATATCGTCCCAGATTGCCGAGAGATTCTTCATCAGCTGTGCCTCTCCCGTCTCCGCATAGAGGTCGGCGACACCGGCATACAGGTAATTAGCACGTACGGCATGTCCCATTGCCTCATACTGGTCACGGAACTTATGGCGGTCCTGGTTATGGTCCTCACCATTCTTCACACTGTCACGAATGGCGATAAGTCCTTTGGCAAGGGTGAGATATTTGTTGTCACCTGTCTCACGATACATCTCTGCGGCACCCATATAGTGGCTGGGGCAGATAGCATTGCGTGACAGCTCTGCCGCATCGTTGGTCAGGAAGTTATAAAGGAAGTCGGCTGCTTTCTTGCCGCAATTGAATAAGGTACTCTTACCTGTGGCACGTTTATGGACAATACCAGCAGTGATGAGGTGACCGAGGTTGTAGGTCTCGAAATTTAGACGGGAGGCGAAAGCATGCTTCTGGTCTTTACCAATCTCGATACCTGCGGCATTCTCCGTCATGGCATGAGAGTCAATGCCGGCATTGCGCTCACTGATAACCACTGGTGTATGGATATAACCATCGGCACGTTGTGCTAATGCTACCTGCTCAATGAACTGATCCATCAGGGCATCGAGTTTCGGATCTTTGGTGATGGCATAGACGGTAGCACATGCCTCCAGCCATTTGTACATATCTCCATCGTGGAAGGGAGGACCATGGTGTTTACCTTTGACAGTGCCAGCAGCAACCTCAAAATTGCGGAAGCCATTACTGCCATGCAGTCCCATATCGTCGATGATCTCCCAAGGGGTATTCCAAGTGTCCCACATCGACCAGATACCAGTGGTGGAGAGCATATTGAAACGGTCGCCCCAGAAACCACCGGTCCATTTGACGGCTCCCAATGGCGTGTTGGTCATCATTGCCTGTTGACTGTGACTCATGTCGGTGAGTCCGCCTTGCGCCATTGCTGTGGTGGCGCAACCTATCATCGTTGCGATTAGTATTCTTCTCATAACTGTCCTCCTCTTTCCTTTACTCGTTCATACCATTCCTCACGCTCTTTGGTTAAGTCGTACCCCCGTTTGGTGAGGTAGTTGTTGATACGACCTTTATATTTTCCGAACACCTCGTGTTTCTTCTTCGAACTCTCTGCGTCGATGGCAAGTTCACGAGCCTCTATCAGCCATGCCATAATCTGTTGCTTCTCCTCGTCCTTCAGGGTTGGAATCATGTCACACTGTGCCTCATAGGTCACCTTCACCACGTTAAAGGTCATCACGTCCTTCACCCGGTCAATATGATGAGGCTTCAGGTACATCGACAGGTCGGCAAGGAACCCGAAGTGAGAGCGGTAGAGCTTAGAGTCGCATTGTGCCTCAGCGAGTTTCTTGTCAGTCTTCTTGACAGAGTCACGCTCCGCATAGATGTCGTTAAGTTTGAAATAACGGTTGGCAATGATATTGACAACATTACGTCCCATGGGAGTCCATGTGATACCCAGCTCGTCGGTGGCTTTCTGTGAGCGGTTGATGATGGTCTGCACATACTCTGGGTCACGTCCTTCGCTGTTCAGTTTGACTTCAGCCTCAGGGTAGGAATTGAAAGTCTTCTTCAGCGTGTACACATTCGCTCCGTAGTTCATCTTTACGTTGCGGACCATCTTCACATCACGGCTCCTTTCTACAAACAGCCATCCCTTCCAGCTCATCTCGTCAAGGGTCTGTTTGATGAGCGGCAGGTTGATAGCAGGGTCTTTGCTGAGCCATACGCTGTCTGTATTGGAGGCATGGATGGCACAGATGTTCTTGGCTCCCAGCTTCTTCATGTCTTTGACGATATCCCAGCCATTCTCCAGGATCGTCTGCCATTTGTAGAAGATGGCGATGCCGTCACTCTTAATCTCTTTCAACAGTTTCAGATTGCCGGCAGCATCCAGCGGGGTGTCGATACCTACCACCTTTCCGCGGCTCTTCGCAGCCTCTCCAATCGCATGCAGCCGTTTGACAATCTCTTTCCTTTTCGCTTTGTCGGAAGTCCACTCGTTACCACATCCGCCCAAGGGGAGGAATGCTACTTTGACGTTACCCATCTTGTCCATGGTGTCGAAACAGTCACCCATGAGTGCCAGGTAATTGTCACGCTTGGTAAGGTCCTGTCCGTAGAATCCACTCATAGCGATGGCTCCAATACGGATGCCGAGACTGTCGGCGACAAACTTGAAGCGGATGGCATCCTCAGGATTGCGCATCTTGTTGTCAAACATTTCCCGTTTGCCAAGACCGCCCATGTCCATTTCCACACCGTCACAGCCTAAGTCTTTGGCTAATTGGAACTCACCGAGTTTCTGACGTTTCAGCACCATCCAGTCGCAGACACCGACTTGATATTGCTCTTGTGCCATGATAGTAACTGACCATGGCATACCGCATGTCAGTACTGATAAAAGAAAAATACGTAGTTTGTTCATATCTGATAATCGTTTTCCTATTTTGATACTGACGACTGGCAGATAGTGACATAGATGCGCATCTCCAGCTCTTTCTTTTCTCTAGCGGAAAGAGGTGGGAGAAGAGGAATGTAAGAATAAGTGATTTTTTCCTTGTTGTTTTTGACTTTTCCTGCCATTATCGTCGTTTTATTATAAGACGTAATAATGGCAGTCGTGTAACCAATCGGTGAGGGTGCTTTTACACTGCCTGCTCTATCTCTCCAGCGTATTCTCTCAGACGGCTGATACTGCGGTGCATCAGATTCCTCACACTCTGGTAATTGATACCCATGATACGGCAGATGTCCTCGTATTTCCGTTGCTCAATATAGTAGAGGTTGATAATCTGGCGCTGACGGGGTGATAGCTTCTCGAAATATTTCTCCACATTGTCGGTGAGTTCCTGCTGCTTCTCCATCTTCTCATGGTAATACTCCTCATACTCGGCGACCGTCTGCATATTGGTGTCGGTGATCTCGTCCTCTGTCATCTTGCTGTTTTTCCTGAACTCATCATGGATGCGGTTACGCAGGGAGATGAACAGGTAGTTGTCGACATTGTCGATAGGACCCAGGTTGTCTTTTCTGGTATAAAGCTTCACGAAGACATCATGAATACAGTCTTTCAGCATCTCTCGATTCGACGTGAAGCGGGAACCGAAAGCGAATAATTGGTCGATATGCTTGTTATAGAGCTGTGAGAAGTCTATCATTTTAGTAGTTTGTATTTGAAAGTAGTTGTTTGTCACTTGCAAAAGTAACAATATATTTTGTAAATCAACAACAAAACGTCCGTCTTTTTCTTATTTTTTTATTTTTTAATACAACTTACTTTTGAATGGAACGGAGCCAGTAGAGTTGGTTTCCTTTGTCACTGTCAGGGCGGAAGGTGTTTTGCAGACGAGCCCCTTTCTGCAGAAGCGTGATGTCACCTGTCTTCATGTCAATGGCATAGACATGGTATTTCCCACTGGTGACGGGCAGGCTGCCCTCCTGGGTCTTCGTATAGACGAGATAGCCCTTCCGTGGGTCACCGATGGCAAGACATCCCTCTGCGTCCACAACCTTCATCTGGCAGACATCCTGTAGGAGTTGAGAGGTGAGAGGTAAGAGTTGAGAGTTGAGAGGAATGTTGGGGAGTGAGCCTCCTGCCAGTAATATCGCCCAGCCATAGGTGGGATATTGCTGGGAGAAGAAGGTGACCGCCTTCTCCGGGTAGCGGGTGCGGTATTCCATGACGGATTTGTAGGCTTCCTCAAACCCCGTCTTTCCCACCTTGAACTTACGCATCCACTGGCGGGGAGCCATGTTGCGACCTCCCTCTGGTGCCCATAGTCCTTGGGTGTTGTAGTGCCAGTAGCGGATGTCGATAATATCCACCACTTTCCGCAGCTCCGGGTCTGCAAGGATGCTGTCCTGTACGTCCTTCGTGCAACTGAGGGCTATCAGTGGGTGGCATCCTGTCTCTGCCTCCCATTCTGCGACGGTTTTCAGCCAGAAACGGGTGAAGTGCAGTGGACCAGTGTACTCCGCACTGATGGAGTGAATTACGTTAGGCTGGTCCTTGGTCTGGTCGAGACACATGCGGATATATTGTCGGTGGAGCGGTTGTAGGATGGGATTCTGCTCGTTATAGAACTGCTCTGCCATGAAGATACGTTTGTCACCGGCAAAGGGAACGGGCTCCGGGAAGTCTGTCCCGTTGATGTTGTTGACGGGTCGCCAGGGGCAGTCTACCCAGTGGGCACCAGCCTCCAGGATATTATGTTGGAAATAATGCTCGTTGAAGAGCAGGATATTCTGTTGGGCGGCTTTCTGTGCGAACTCATTCAGCCTGCCCCAATACCAGCGGTTGGGTTTGGACAGGTCGTAGCGTGACAGACCGTCCCATGCCGTTCCCTCACCCGAGCGACTGAACGGCTGCTCGTAGAAGGGTGCCCATACGTCACCATCGGCACGGCGGATGCGCTCATGGTCTGTACGGCGCAGGTCATACCATAGTCCGTAGTTATGGTACAGCGAACTGTAATGCTGGTCGGAAAGGTAGTTGACCACCGAGTCGATACGGTCTGTCCATCCGAGTCCTTCCCGTCCTGGGACAAAACGGGTGATGGCGGGTTTCGCACCATGCTCCACGAAATTGTCTTTTACTCTTCCGCTCCACCAGGGGATGGTATATTGGTTGCCTGTCAGAAGCATACCGTCTACGGCAAGGTGTCCGTTGATGATGGAGTATGCCTTGGCGGTTGGAGTGCTTTGGGGATGTTTCTGATGATCCGTCAACGCATGACGGCTGTGAGGAGCAGAACCGTCCACAGGGAGGAAAGGAATGCTGTCCTGCCACATCTCCAAGGTGAGTCTTGGCTGTGTCAGCGACTCGTTAGCCATCTTCATCGCCTGCTCTACCGTAGGTGAACTGCTGGCATCGGTGGGTCGGGGGAGGATATACGGCTCGAAGGGCAGTTTCCCTAACCGTTTCTCCAACTGTGCATAGAACAGACTGCGGGGTGTCACATGGTCGTTGCTGCTGGTCCATTCGCCATTGCCGGTCAGGGTTCCCCAGCAGCCATGTCCACTGCTGCGGTTGTCTGTATCGGGGGAATAGCAATAGAGGGTGGAGGCGGTACACTGCCACAGCATCGAGTTGGCGGTGTTCCATCCTGTACCAAACTGGAACTGCTCCAGGTTGGCGAAACGGATATCGCTGCCGTCGATATTGACGATGTCGAAGAGCAGCCCTGCTGCCCATGAGCCGATGCTGCCACTGAATCCCAGAGACTCCTCGCCCTCGCATTGCACAAAGGCGTTAGGTCCTGCCGCACAGTAGCCTGCTGCGAAGTCGTGGATGCCCTGTCGGGAGATGCAACGCTGGAAGAGGGTCTGCTGTCCGCGGGTCAGGTATACCTGTCTGCGCCATCCTCCTATCTCTGAGACGGGCTGGTGGGCAAGACAGTCTTCTATCGTGATACGACTGGTCTGCTTCTGCAAATTGACGGCTGAGCCGGCAAGGTGTTGGAAAACGACTCTGCGTACCCAGCTGTCACGGACATGGTTCATGAAGATACCATCCCAGCAGTGGTCTTCATCCTTGGCATTCCATGTGGCATGCTCGGAGTCAATGGTCAGGTTCTCCACACCACATTCTGTCAATTCCCCATCGTGGTGAGTCTTGACAACCGTTGCCCCTCCGTATGTCTGGGAGAGGGTGGTGGTGATGGGGGCATCAATGGTTATCGTCGTTCCATTGATGGCGGTGATGATACGGTCCCAGGTGATGTCAATATCTGTTGCCTTCCAACCAGTATAGTCGAGACCGCCACCAAAGTCATTCATCTTCAGCGACGCTATCCATTCTGTGGTACTGGGACGTAGGATGTTGATGCGACTGCCCACTTGCAGTCCTTTCACCGACTTCAACGTGAGTTGCTTACTTCCTGCAGCCACCTTCTCGTCAGTGACGGCAATCGGGTCCCCCTCTGTCGTGCTCCTCTTACCTTCTATATAGATGGCGGCACCACGGTCAGCACCAGTCTTCAGGATGACGGTCTTCTGCTTGTCGGCACCTCTCAGCACCACACCGGATGTCGTGATACGTATCGCTTTGCTGATCTTGAACACACCCTCACCCAACAGGACACAACCTCGATAGCCGTTGGCATCGGGCCTCTGTCTTGCCACCTCATCAATCGCTTGCTGGATGCGATCAGCGCAGTCACCGTCCTGCCATGCCACGAAGATGCTGACGGGAATAGTGGGGATTGCCTTCTCAGAGGCATGGTAGCCACAGGTCGAGTAGTCCATAGGAATATATAATTCCTTCTTGGGCTTGGGTGCGGCAAACAGGTTTACTGACACGAAGCAAATTATTAACAGGGTCGTTAAGCGTGAGATATGATTCTTGTTCATCATTGATATTGTTTTAGCGATAGTAACTGCAAAGATACGATTTAGTGAGCAAAAAACCAAGAGAATCTTGAGTTTTTTCGAGCAGGCATGCTTCGGGATGATGGGTAGTACCTATGTAATCGATGTGAAGAGCCGTCCTTCGCTGTCTTTTGAAGCATCCTAATCGCTTGCCGACTCCAGTCAACAGACCTGTCGACTCCAGTCGACAACCTTGCCGACTCCAGTCAACAGACCTGCTGACTCCATGTCAACCGATAAAAAATCGGATGCACCTTTACGATGCATCCGATGGCTATTATAGGGTAGTGGGGATTACTCAGCGAGTGGGTCGAAGGTACCAGGAGCACCTCCCTTGTTATAGTCACCCCATCCGATGGTCTGCTCCAACTGCTTGTTCTGGTTCTGCACACCACTGCTGAAGCCCAGCAGATAGTAGTTTGGCTGGAATTTGATGTACAGGTCATTATGCTGTGAGTCACGACCGTCACCCTTTGACTCCTTGACAGCCAGGTTACTCTGATACCAAGTCTTCAGAGCTTCCAGGTCAGTAGCCAGAGTAGTACTGTTGAGGTTAACACCTGCAGGACGTACGCCACCGCCTTTCAGCAGAGGATCGCCATCCCACTGGGTGGTACCTACGCCATAAGAGTCGGCAACACGGTACTGCAGTCTCTCACGACGCTGACCGTTCAGTGGCTTGTAACCCAGCCATGTGCAGGTATTGGTGATGTCACCACTCAGCTTCCAGCTGGCGTTGAGGGTCTCCTGACCTACACCACCGTCGAAGAGCATCCAGCGACGCATGTCATCGAAACGCTTGCCCTCGTAAGCGAACTCAATCTGACGCTCATAAAGGATAGCACTCATACAAGCAGCCTGGTCACTGGTCAGATTAGCCTGCAGACCATAGTTGTTGGAAGAGTCATAACCGGCACGTGCACGGATCTTCTGCAACTGCTGAACGGCATAAGGCATGTCACCAGCCATACAAGCAGCCTCGGCGAGGTTAAGAAGAACCTCAGCATAACGAAGCTCGATGAGGGGAGCGGCAGAATAGAATGGACCTGCACCAGTCTTCCAACCTGCGGGGTTGTAAGTATAAAGGGCAGAGGGGTTCACGTCAAGGTCGTCACTCTTCTTGCGAACGAGGATACTGTTGCTGTATCTTCCAGCAGACTCCATACCCAGGTTGTCTGCACCATAGGAGTTACCACTCTCCACGTTGCCCTGGTCGTTGACATCGGCATACCATACATAGCCCCAGTAAGTGTAGTTGGCACCGTCACTGGGATTGTGCTCGTTATGAATAGAGGCATCACCGTTATAAGCCCAACGGAATCCTGGGAAGGTGAAAGTACGATAGAAACGCGGGTCACGGTTCATGAACGGATAGTCGGTATCCAATGTCTCGCTGGATGTCTCCAACTTGGTATAGTTGTTGGCGGCGGCAGGAATCTTACCGTCAGACATGGGGAACATGTTCAGAATCATGCGAGAGGGAGTAAGACCGTTACCACCTGTGTTGTCAGGACGGATGTAACGCTCCCACATATTGTTCTTCGCAGCATCGTCAATACCAGTCAGGATGACGGTGGTATTATAAAGAGTGAAGAAGATAGCCTCACGGTTTGCCGTCTTGCCAATCTGTGTGAAGACACTGGCGAAGTCGCTACCGTTCTTGTTATTGCTGGAAGAATAGAGTCCATAACCGCAAGCGTCGATGGTAGACAGGTCGTCCTTCATCTCATTATAAGCCTCTGTCCAGCGAGACTTGTCATTGGTACGGTTGAACAGCGGACTAGCCCACAGTACCAGTACACGACCCTTCAGGGCCAAAGCGGTACCAGAGGTGACACGACCATAGTTGGAACCGTCTTTCCAACCGCCATCGGCAGTCTCACCAGCCAGCAGCAATGCGGCATTGTCCAGGTCTTCCACGATGAACTCGATGGTCTCCTTGGTGGTAGAACGTGGGGTGTAGTTGCTCTCTGTAGGTTCCAGTACTTCTTTCACAATGGGTACACCACCATACCATTTCACGAGGTTATAATAACACCATGCACGGAAGAAGTATGCCTGACCAAGCAGGGTACCTTTCTGGGCTTCTGTGAGTGAACTGCTCTCCACACCACGGATGAAGTCGTTGATGTTACGGATACGTCCGTAAACGGCTTCCTGGATGTTGTTGGAGGTTCCCATGAAGTAGTCAGGAACAGAGGTCGAAGTGGAATTGTCACTCGAGAGTTCATTCTCAGGATTGGTGAATATACTGAAACCAGCATACTCTTCTGTTGACTGACCAGCAGCATCCATCAAACCGCAGGAGGGATATTTCCACGACATGTCTGCTGTTGTAGGCAGACACCAGCCGTAGAGGTCGTTCAAACGACCGTTAGCTCCGTCGTAGTCATTGTATACCTCAGCACCCACTTGGTCGTAGTTCTTCTTGTCCTTCAGGAACTGGTCGCTGCAGGCAGAGAATGCTAACATGGATGCAAGGCCAAAGCTGAAATATTTTATTGCTTTCATAATTTCTCTTTTTACTTTTATACTTTTATACCTTTTTATCCTTTAGAAGCTCAAGTTGACACCAATCGTCCACTTACGCAGGTTAGGATACTTGCCATAAGATCCTGCCATGGGGTTCATAAAGCTGTCGGGATATGGATTGTAGAAGTTAATCAGGTTCTGACCGGTGATGTTCACACGGATGCTCTTAATACCAATCGACTTGTACAGCTGATTAGGAATGGTGTAAGCCAATGTCAGACGACTCAGGCGGACAGTAGCAGCACTTACACGCCAGAAACTGGAGGCATTGCTGTTGATACTGTAGGCGAGGTTAGGATAGTGAGCCTCACGGTTCTCCTTTACGACGATATTGCCGTTACCATCGTAAACATCCTGATAAGCATACATGTTATTGGGATTCCAGAACGATGGCATGTTGTAGAACTCAATATTAGAACCGGAAGCAACACCACGTGCCTCAGCAGGAATCAAGGTGTAACCACCCCAGCTGGCACCCAGCTGAGCGGTGAGGGAGATACCCTTCCACTCTGCATTCATGTTCATGGTGAAGCCATAAGGGTTAGAGCGGTTAGACAGACAAACCTGGTCGTTGTCGGCATCTACGACACCGTCAGGACCTGCGTATGTCTTGGTCTCCTGGTTGTAAGCACCACGGACGTCCTTGTAGATCAACATACCAGGACGAACCTGATCCTTGGTCATACCCATGTAAGAGGTGATGTTGTACTTGTTGAAGTACTCCTCAATGTCCTGGAAAGAACGGAACATACCGATGCACTGCATACCCCAGGTACCGATATCTGTACGTCCACCGTATACGATCTGACGATAGATATAGTCATCCTCGAAGTCCATAACCAGTACCTCGTTGTCGTGGAAACCAGTATTCAGTCCAATCTTGTACTTGAAGTCCTTACCAATCTTGTCACGCCAGTTGATGCCGATTTCCCAACCCCAGCTGTTCATCTCACCAAGGTTGGTGGAAGCAGACTGTGTACCAATGGTGGAAGGCACGTTCTGTCCGAGGTTCAGCAGCATCTCACGGTTGCGCTCCTTATAGTAGTCAACGTTGATGGCAAGACGACGGTTCAGCAACTGGAGGTCAAGACCGATATTGGTCTTATAAGACTTATCCCAGTGTACGTCACGGTTGACGGCAGAGGTGTTTTTGTTGATAGAGATACGAGTGTTCTTACTTGGGTCTTGGTTGGTAGACTCACCGAATACGATACTCTTGTTCTTATCAAGTGTGTAGATCTGCAGCCACTGCCATGGTGTCAGGTTATCACGACCGGTGATACCCCAGCTGGCGCGGATCTTCAGGAAGTCAATCCACTTCAGCCATTTTACGTTCTGGAACCAAGGCTCTTCGCTGATAACCCAACCTGCGGAGATAGCAGGGAAGGTTCCCCAGTAGTTCTCAGGTGCGAACTTAGTAGAGGCATCGGAACGGAGCAGGAACTCGAACAGGTAACGGTCTGCATAAGCGTAGTTGACACGTCCGATATAGGACAGCGTACCGCTCTCAGCACGGTTGAAGTTCAGTGACTGGTCACCCTTGGTAGAGTTGGACTGGTGAGTAGAGAAAGCATAAGGCTCGTTCGCCTGGCTGAGGTTGAACTCACTCTCTGTCTCTGATTTCTCAATAGAGAACAACGCACCGATATTATGTCTGCCGAAAGTACGGTTGTAGTTGAAGGTGAGGTTCATCTGGTAGTTATCCGTACGAACCATCTGACGGCTGCTGTAGTTACCGTTAGCATATTCAATGGCATTGAAGTTGCTGTAGTCCAGATAGTCGAAACCGAGGTCTTCACCACCTGTCGGTGTGTAAAGGTGCTGACCGGAACCATAACGCTTCTGCATGGTGTAAAGCGTATAGGCTGTACCATACTCGTTGGTCTTGTCGGTATTGATACTCTTAGAGTAAGAGAACTTCACCTTCAAGCCCTGCAGAATCTTGCTCCATCCGAAGTCGTAGTTAACACTACCGCTGATGTTGAGGGTAGAGGTCTTGCTATCGGAGAAGTCACCATTATTCTGCAAAGTGGCGAAGTGGTAGTTCTGGTTCTGTACACGGGCACCATTAGATGGACCATAGCTGGGAATGGCATATTCTTCTACATACTCTGGCATATAGCGAGGACGGGTCAACATGAGGTTGTAGTCCTTCTCTGCATTAGTACCACCCACCTTCAAGAGAGGTTTCTCCTTGTTGCCGTAGTCACCGCTGACAGTCAGGTTGGCTCCTAACCACTTGCTGATCTTCACGTCCACACCGGCACGGTAGTTCCAACGGTCATAGTTCAGTTTACCAAGGTTACCGTCTTGCTTGAAATAACTGATGCCTGCAAAGTAGTTCACATTGTCTGTAGCACCACTGACATTAATGGCGTGACGCTGGGTGAAACCGGTCTTCCAATACTTGTCGAGCAGGTCATAGTTCAGGTTCTTCATAGCAGCCAACTCATCTGCCTGGAACAAGGCAGTGGTATGGTTCAGGCTGGTGTTCGTAGGATCGGCTGCGGTCACTGCATTATAAAGACGACCGTAATCGTAAGAATTCAGCATCTTAGGACGAGCCACCTCATCGGTGAAACCGAAGGTGCCGCTATAGGAGATGCTTGGAGCACCCATTTTACCTTTCTTCGTCGTTACGAGGATAACACCGTTGGCGGCACGAGAACCGTAAACGGCAGCAGAGGCATCCTTCAATACGGAGATGCTCTCCACCTCAGAGGGGTCGAGGTTGTTGAAAGCCTCTTCACCTAAGTTGTGATAGGTGCTTCCCACCTTTACATCGTTAGGATAGATATATCCGTCAATGACATACAGAGGTGACTGGGCATTAGAACCAATCTCACCAAGAGAGTTGACGTCACGGATACGCATGGTGGCGTTCTCACCGGGACGGGCATCACCACCTGTAACAGACAGACCGTTTACCAAACCGCTCAGAGAGCTGGCAAGTCCACCGTTGGCAAGGTCTTGTACGTCGTTCATGTCTACCGTAGCGATAGAACCGGTCAGGTGAGCCTTCTTCTGGGTGCCATAACCTACTACAACGACTTCTTCCAAAGTCTGCTTGTCTTCTTCCAGACTGACAGTACCACCAGGGGTAACAGTCTTTGACAGGTATCCTATATAAGTAATGGTTACTTTACCTCCCTTAGGAACATCAATCTTGTAATTACCATCAAAGTCAGTGATGGTAGCCGTCTTAGTGCCCGTCACCGTCACAGTTGCTCCGATGACTGGTTCACCAGCCTCATCAAGCACGGTACCTGTTACCGTCTGATTCTGAGCCATGGCAGATGCAGATAACATGAGCATCAAACCCAGGCATAAGGTCTTCATATATCTTTTCATAGTTCTTACTATTTTATAGTTTTACCTTTTAGTTTTCAGGGAGCCAACGTGGGTCACCAGTTCTGCGAGCAATCTGTGTTGCGCCACCGATGGTGAAATCGCCATTAGCAGGATCCTTGAACTGTGGGTCTTCCTCAATGTTAGTACCAGAAGTGTCATAGTTTCCTGGATCCTGGAAAGTACCGTCAGCTTTCATATAAGTATTATTCTCAAACTTAGCTGTAGCCTGATTCTGCTTACCAGCCAGGAAGCGACGGGCAACACCAGAAGAGGAGCAGTCGTAGAAAATACAATTCTTCATGTTCCAATAAGATGTCTTCTTTCCTGCGACACCGTTGTAGTTACCCCATTGTCCGTTAGCACATACGTGATAGAATGTGCAATTAGTATAAGTAATCGTGTTATCTGTCCATCCAAACTGTGTGTCTGGGTCTTTCACCTGATCGTTACCAAAGCCACCGTACTGCACGAAATACTTCACATCACCATCACCGGTATTATAGAATGTAGAATTGTTGAAGGTGAGATTGCGGAAGAAACCGGATCCCTTGTTGGTCCAGAAGTAACCACCGCTGATAACTTTAGAACCAGTAGGTGTGGTCAGATGGACGAGACAGTTGTCAATCAGCACATTATCAGCATACCATACCTGCACCTGATTGTCCCACAGGAAATAAGAATTCACTCCCGAGATGTTGCAGTTCATAATGGTGATATTGTCCTTTACACGATAGAAATTGTAGTCTGTGTTCCATGCGTTAACCACAAGAGGCGTAATGGCAGGCTTGCGGCTCAGCGACAGGAAAGCTGCTGACGAAGCACTGCAGTCAATGTCTAAGTATTTCAATACAAATCCAGCTGATGTGCTAAGCTCAGATGTGGCTCCTGTGAACTTAATCTTAGCCCAGTTGGTCTTGCTGTTAGAGCGAATCGTCACAGCATTGGCACCAAAGTCAATCAAGTCTGAGAGTGTGTACTCTTCACCACCTTCCAAGTCAAAGTTCAGATTCTCTCCAATCTTGTCTGCGGGTAAGGGGTTGGCTGCGAACCATTCTGTCAGGTCGCTGCCTGCGGGAATGGTCATGTAAGTCGGAGTAAACGTCGAGAATGCGAACTCAACGGTCTCTGAGGCATCTGTATTGTTCTTCTTCTTGTTACCAAGAGTAAGGATAGTCATCTCATAGTTAACATCTTCCTCACGCTTAGTAGTGACAGAACAGCCGTCTACAATAGAGTCATTGATGAGTGGTTCATCCGGATTACTTGCATCAATTAAGTTGACGCGATAACCGCCAGCTCCCATCACGACAGGCCAAGAGATTGTCTGTGTCTTGCCGTCTGCACTCGGTGTGACGGTGATGTCATCAGCAGATATGGATGCTACCTGCGTGTTCGATACACCGCTGTCAAACGACTCGTCATCATAACCATCCTTAGCGCACGAAGTAAAGAAGAGGGCACCAGCTCCAGTCAGAGCTAACGCACAAATCTTACTGTACGTAAATAAATGATTCTGTTTCATAAATTAAGTTTTAAGTTATACATGTATAAAATTAGTAGCTATATATAGTATATTTCTTAAAAGACGTTGCATTATCTAAAAAGTAATCAATATTTAGCCGAAATGTACCAAAATGCGGAATACCTTGCCAGGATTTGCCGCCCATTCCTCCATCGCTGCGGTGGCTCCCTCGGGGATAACCTCATTGCTGATCAGACGGTCAACAGGACAGGTGCCACGCTCCAGATAATGGATGACAGCACGGAAGTCGGAGGGTTGGGCATTGCGGGATCCTCTGATATCCAACTCTTTCTGAACGAAGTACTTGGTCTGGAAAGATACCTCTGCCTTGGCATAGCCGATGCATACCACACGACCAGTGAAGGCGACCTCGTCGACTGCCATCTGATAGGTGGGAGTGCTTCCTACTGCCTCAATCACCACGTCGGGACCAAAGCCGTGCGTGATCTCCATAAGACGGGCATGGACATCCTCGGTCTTGGTGTTGACGACATAGCTGGCTCCCATCTGCTTGGCAAGGGCAAGCTTCTCATCGTCGATGTCTGCCGCAATGACGGTGGCACCACGCTGGGCAGAGCGTACGACGGCACCCATACCGACCATGCCACAGCCAATCACCATGACGACATCGATATCTGTTACCTGAGCACGACTGACAGCATGGAAACCCACACTCATCGGTTCGATTAATGCACAGGTGCGGGGTGTCAGCAGTCCTGCGGGGATGACTTTCTCCCAGGGCAGGGCGAGATACTCACACATGGCTCCCCAGCGCTGCACACCTAATGTCTGGTTGTGCTCGCAGGCATTGACTCTGTCGTTACGGCATGACGCACATTTTCCACAGTTGGTGTAGGGGTTGACGGTGACGGTCATACCGGGCTTCAGTCCCTCAGGTACGTTCTTGCCAATCTTGACAATCTCCGCACCTACCTCATGACCGGGAACCACTGGCATCTTCACCATCGGGTTACCGCCACGGAAGGTATTCAGGTCACTGCCACAAAAACCTACATACTTCATTTTCAATAGTACATCGTCATCACCCATCTGGGGCTCTGGGATGTCTATTACCTTCATCACGGAAGGCTCAGTAATTTGAATTGCTTTCATATTTAGTTCATTTTAAATTCTTACTTCTCACCTCTTACTTCTCACCTCTTACCTCTCACCTCTAATATAAATAGAACATCCGTTCCATCATCTGCCATTTCTCATCGCTGGTAGCACCCTCACGGCATTGCTGGAACATCGCCATATAGTCTTCCCATTCCTGTTGGCGGGGTAGGGTGGCAAGTCGCTTCATCGCCGTATCCCAGTCGAAGTCGAGTGGGGTCTCCACAATCATGAACAGACGGTTGTCAAGAATATAGATTTCCATCTCCAGGATTCCTACGGAACGGATGCCGTCCAGAATCTCTTTCCACGCCTCAGGCTCACTATGGCGGCGACGATACTCAGCAATCAACTGCGGGTCGTCCTTCAGGTCCATCGTCTGGCAGTAACGCTTGACGGGCTGCTGATACTCTTTGATAGGATATCCGTTGGTCATAGACTTCTCTCTTGGTGCATTCTGTAACCATAGACGGTCACGATGAGGAAACAAATGAAGGGCAGAACGAAGGAGGCATTAGTAGCGGGGAAGGACTCAAAGACCGTTCCCTGGTCGATAATCATTGCCTGCAATGGGGGAAGTACGGAACCTCCGAGAATCGCCATAATCAGACCTGCCGCTCCAAACTTCGCATCGTCTCCCAGTCCGTCAAGGGCAATGCCGTAGATGGTGGGGAACATCAGGGACATACATCCGCTGACACATACCAGGCAATAGACACCATATCTGTTCTGGAACAGGATGACACCCACCGTGAAGATCATGGCAAGCACACCGAAGATGGCAAGCAACTTGGCGGGCTTCATCCACTTCATCAGATAGGTAGCAATGAAACGGGAACAGATAAAGAATACCATGGCGTAGATATTGAAACGCTGGGACAGTACCTCGGCAGACTGCTCGTCCATCCCTTCTTCCATGAATACCCTCGTGCCATACTGGATAATGAAAGTCCAGCACATAATCTGGGCACCCACATAGAAGAACTGGGCAATCACTCCCTCCCGATAGTATTTCAAGGAGAAGATACGTCTCAGGGTGGGCAGGAAATGGATGTCATGGCTTTGATCACCATTCTTCGGCATCTTAGCGAAGAGGATAATCAGAAACATGGCGACAATGACCAGTCCTATAATTAAATAAGGTGATATCAGAATGCTCAGGTCGGCATCCTTCATCGCCTCAAACTCTGTGTCACTCAGCAGGGCACGGTCGTCACTGCTCATCGGATTGAGCTTCGCCTGAATGAAGTTCATGGCGACAAACATGCCGATGATAGAGCCACAGGGGTTGAAGCACTGTGCCATGTTCAACCGGCGGGTCGCCGTCTCCTCAGGTCCCATCGTGAGGATATAGGGATTACATGAGGTCTCTAAGAACGACAGACCGCAGGTCATGATGAAATAGGCAATCAGGAAACAGCCATAGAGTCCGATGCTCTTGGAGGGAAAGAACAATAACGCTCCTGCGGCATAGAGTCCAAGTCCCATCAGCACCCCCGCCTTGTAACTGTACTTACGAATGAAGATAGCTGCTGGGAATGCCATACAGAAATAGCCTCCGTAGAAGGCGACTTGCACCAATGTGCCGTCGGTCACACTCATGCGGAAAATCTTGGAGAATGCCTTCACCATCGGGTTGGTGATATCATTGGCAAAGCCCCAGAGCGCAAAACAGAATGTGACGAGGATGAACGGGATAAGATAACTTACCCCGTCCTTCGTTATCAGGGAATTGTTCTTGCTCATACGCGTACCTTATTTATATATAGGTCCGAAGTTGGAGCAGGCACGGTAGTCGGCTCCCTCCTTGTCCATGCCGAAGGCGTTCCATGCGGCAGGACGGAAGATGTCCTTGTCTGCAATATTGTGCATACATACTGGAATACGCAGCATGGCACACATGGTGATGAGGTCGGCACCAACGTGTCCGTAACAGATGGCACCATGGTTGGCACCCCAGTTGTTCATTACGGAGTAAACATCCTTGAAGGCATCCTTCGTGGGGTCAAGACGTGGCACAAACCATGTGGTAGGCCATGTGGGATCGGTACGCTTGTCAAGAATCTCATTGGTCTTCGGGTCAAGGTCTACCGTCCATCCCTCAGCGAGTTGCAGTACAGGACCGAGTCCCTGTACCATATTAATGCGCAGCATGGTCATTGGCATACCTCCTCTGGTGAGGAAATGGCTGGAATAGCCACCACCACGGAAATAGTCCCGGTCAGCGGGCATCCAGCTGGTTGCCTTCAGACAGGCTTCAGTATCGGAATCGCTCATCTCCCAATGTGACTTCATGACGGGTTTGCCGTCCTGGTCACTCATGGCACCTGTGGCATCAAGTGTCGTGGCGCCACTGTTGATCAGATGGATGAAACCTTGTGCGGCAGCTCCCTCAGGACGCTTGCCTGCTACACGCTCTACAGCCTCAGGACTCCAGTAGGTACGGATGTCTGAGAACATCACGCCCTTATTGGTGAGCAGATGTCCGAAGAGCATCGATATGCCGTTGAGGGAGTCATTCTCCGTAGCGAGGGTATATGCCTCACGGGGACCGTTCCAGTCGAACGATGTGCACATCATCGACTCGGGGAAGTCGAAGTTGGGCTTGTAGTCTGTCCACTGGCGCTGTCCCTGTACACCTGCCGCAATGGCGTTGTGTCCGATAGCCTCTTCCTTATAACCCATCTCAAGCAGTTTCTTGGAGCCCTGCATCAGGTCACGGATAATCATCATCGTCTTCACCGTGAACTCCCAGTCGGCATCTTTCTCCTCACGGTTCTTACCCTTGCCCTTTCCGTTGAAGGTGGTCATGGGAGTGCCTGGGAATAATGGACGGTCTTCGTTATAGTCGTGACCCTCGTTGGGCTTGCAGTATTTCTCTACCCATGCCATTGCCTTCTGGAACTCCTCCTTGTCATAGATGCCAAAGTCGACACGGCGCAGGATCTCAACCAGCGACACATACTCTGTTCGCATACCCAGATACTGCTGCAGGAAATCGGCATTGACAATAGAGCCGGCGATACCCATACAGGTGTTGCCTAATGACAGGTATGACTTACCACGCATGGTTGCCACTGCTTGGGCGGCACGGGCAAAGCGTAGGATTTTCTCTGCCACGTCGGCAGGAATCGTATTGTCGTTCAGGTCCTGTACGTCATGACCATAGATGCCATAGGCGGGCAGTCCCTTCTGTGCATGGGCGGCAAGAACAGCAGCAAGATAGACGGCGCCGGGTCGTTCAGTACCATTGAATCCCCATACAGCTTTGGGATAGTAGGGGTTCATGTCCATTGTCTCAGAACCGTAACACCAGCAACTGGTGACGGTGATGGTAGAGCCGACTCCCTCACGCTCGAATTTCTCAGCGCAGGCGGCGGACTCTCCGACACGACCGATGGTGGTGTCGCTGATGACACACTCCACTTTGGAGCCATCACCATTGCGGAGATTACTCTCGATAAGATTCTTTACTGCGTTGGCAAGTGCCATGGTCTTTTCCTCAAGACCCTCGCGGATGCCCCCCTGACGACCGTCGATGGTGGGGCGGATACCGATTTTAGGATAGTTTGTCATATTAATTTGTTTTAGTTTAACTCTTCAATTTTTCTTACTCACTCATATTCTTAATATAGGGAAGCTCGACGAGTTCTCCGAACCGGTAGAAGCGCCGGGCATTCTCACCCAGCAATAGTCGTTTGTCATTGTCTGTCAGTTCTTGTGATTTCAAGAGGAAGTCGTATGACATGCGATAGGTGATAGCAGTGATGGTACGGGGATAGTCGCTGCCCCACATGATCTTGTCCATCCCCACCAGTCCGGCAGCCTCACGGATAACACGGATGGCTGTGGGGTAGGGGTAGAACTCACTGTTGTAGAGCCATGTGATACCTCCCATCTCGATGGTTACGTGTTCGTTCCTTGCCAAGGATATCTGCTCCCGCCAACTCTTGTTCTCCCACGGATTGGTCTGTGGGGGATTTGCCATCCCCATGTGTCCGATGGCGATACGCAGGCAGGGGCACTCACTGATGACCTCATGCAGTTCGGCAACCTGTCGGTCTCCGTCGGCAAGGGTGATGGAAAGGAGTATGTCTTTTTGCTCCATCAGATGGAACATCTGCATCATCTCCGGAGAGGTCAGCGGACGACCCAACAGACGGTGCCCAGGAATGGCGATGCCCTGGAAACGTCCATCAGCTAAAAGCTGCTCTGCATGCTCATAGAAACCGTCTTGCAGATAGTCGCACATGCCACAGACGAAGAAGCGGTTGGGATAACGGCTCTTCACCTCGGCGAGATAGTCGTTCTGTATGCCGTCAATAAACTCTTGTACCACGACAGCAGCAGCTACTTGTGCATAATCCATGTTGGAGAGGAATACCTCAGCGGAGTTCACACCGTCAATGATAAACGGCGGTATCATCTGTACCTCCTCGTCCAAGAAAATGCTGCGCCCGTTCTTCATCGAGCGGATGACTTTCCCGTCCCAAGTGGTGTCTTGTCTCAACCACAGGTGACTGTGTGCGTCGATGATTACGAGTTTCTCCATCTTACAAACATTTGATCACCGATAATCTCCTGTACCTTCTTGACCAGCTCTTCGTCCATGGGTTCATTGACATACTGGATGTTCTTCAACACATTGTTGGGATTAGCACTGCTGAACAGGGTCGTGGCAATGCGAGGGTTGAAACTGGTAGAGAACTGGATGGCGAGTTTGTCAATGGGATAGCCCTGCTCTTCGCAATATGCGGATGCCTTGGCACAGGCATCTTTCAGGTCTTTACTGGCAGGATGCCAGTCTGGGGCACCCCGTTGCGACAACAGTCCCATGGAGAATGGGGAGGCGTTGATGACACCTACGTTATGCTGTTCGAAGAATCCCAGATAGTCCTTCAGCAACGTGTCATTCAGACTGTAATGACAGAAACAAAGCACACTCTCCACCGTTCCCGGCTCAGCATGCTCTATCACCCAGCGCAGGTTCTCTGGCTGCAGGTCGGTGATACCCACATGGTGTACCACTCCTTTCTTGCGGAGCTCCACCAGTGCAGGGAGTGTCTCATCAACGATCTTCTGAAGACCACCTTCCATATCACCCTGGAACTCTACGTCGTGGACGTTGATGAGGTCGATATAGTCGATGTTCAGACGCTCCATACTCTCATAGACACTCTCTGTGGCACGCTTGGCGGAATAGTCCCAGATGTTCTTGCCGTCCTTGCCATAGCGTCCCACCTTCGTGGAGAGGTAGTATTTGTCGCGGGGAATATCTTTCAGTGCCTTACCCAGGACAGTTTCTGCTTTCAGATGACCATAATAGGGTGACACATCGATGAAGTTGATACCGTTCTCGATGGCTGTGAAAACAGCTTGAATACCCTCATTCTCCTTGATACTGTGGAACACACCACCCAACGAGGAAGCGCCAAAACTCAAGTTTGACACGACCATCCCCGTCTTTCCTATCTCGTTATAGACCATATTTGTTTTAGTATTATTAGTAGTCTTCATTTGTTTTCGAAGTACAAAGATACATATTATTTTTAATAAACGTGCATTTTTCTAAAAAAATGCACGTTTAGAGCGCTAATTGTTAAATATTATTGTATTACACAGCGTTTGATGTAAAAATCGCGGAAATCTGCCCATCTGTAGTAAGGGGCTTGCGTGGTTGGTACGGGTAGTCTTGCCTCCATACCGTTGAGCAGGCATTTCACGAGGATGTCGTTATTTCCCTGTTTCCCCCGGTAGAACACCAGTTGGATGTTACAAGCCTTACATGTCTCCCAGTTCTGGTAGCAGTTCTTGACCTCATAGGGATCCTCCGGGTCCAGGTCGGCTCCGTTGATACCCATCAATACGGTCAGGGGACCGATGAACGAGTCGTGTCCAAAACGTAGGTCTGCGATATGGTCACTGGTACCAGCCAGTACAGCGTCGGCTTTCTGGATGATGTCCTGCAAGATGGGGATGACCACATATTTGTCGGAGAATACCCAAGAGTAGGAGCCTAAGTTAGCTGCCTCCCACTGCTCGGCAATCTCCTCGTCAGTTATCAGATTGCCCATCATCCCTTCATAATTGATGCTGGGAAGCGTCTTATAGAAGTCGATGAGGACATAGGCGTTCTTATGCTTGTCGCCAGCCAGTCCTTCTGTCGAGGTGAAGGTTCTTGCCAGTACTTTGTCCACCAGCGTGTTCTCGCTCTTAAACTGATCACGGTTCTTTTCGTAACGGGGCTTTACCTTGGGATAGTCGTGCTTATGGGGATTCTGACGGTCGTTAGGTACGACGGCATCGAGGGTGAAACGTGATGACTGCTCACGGATCTCAATCTTCGGGTTACACTGTACTAACTCCTGGCAGCATGCGGACATGCTGAGCACACACCGTCCAGAGAGGGAGGAAACAGCAAGTATATTACCACCTTCTTTAAAAACCTCTGTGAACTGGTTATACATTCTCCGGGCGATACCTTGGTGCTGTTCCCATCCTAACTGCGTCAGTTCTCCGACACCCGTCATCAACTCGTCTTTGACGGTAATGAACTTCCTGTAGAATGTCTCGCCCTCCGGGGTGAGCAGTTGTTTCTCGTGGGCTGTTGTCAACAAGGTGTCCAGGTCTTTATACAGTTTGGAACTCCAGTTGTATCTTGATCCATGACGTGCGTAGTGACTGATATAGAAGGGCTTGTAGCCACGTGGCGCCTTTGTCATCGGGGCTGTCTCGAACAGGTAGGGACAGTCATTACCATAGGCTTTCCTCGGGTTTTCCTTGAGCTGGGTGAGTGCGTCGGCAGTCTGTGCCCATGTTGTCAAGGCAGCGAATCCTAATAGGAGGGTTAAGATGGTTTTCTTCATATACTTGTGTTTTATTTTTGCAAAGATACTCTTTTTTTCTAAAAAATGAGTACTTTTGCAGGTAGAATGATAAAAATGATGATAAAGAGTTTACGCAGACCGGTTTCGCTTTTAGTTTTTTCGTGTATTGTCAGCATAGGTACATTATTGTTGTATAACATACCGTTTCTCCAATATTCGGCAGACAATTCCAATACGGGTACTGGTGGGAAGGTATTCCTGCTGACATCATTGGTCGTCATCATGTTGGCGCTTAACTTCATGATGACCTATCTGGTGATGTTCCTGTTGAGAAAAGTGGGGCGTATCCTGCTTGCCATCCTTTCGATGATCAATGCGACAGCGGTTTATTTCATCATCACCTATCATGTGATGATTGATGCGACGACCATAGAAAACGTCTTCAATACAAGATATTCAGAGGCTTCTGGTTTTTTCAGCGGGTCGCTGTGGCTTTTCCTGTTGGTTGCTGGTGTCCTTCCCGCTGTGTTTTGTCTGTTACAACCGATAGTCTACGGCAAAGCGAGAAAATTGGGCATTTATTGTGGAGGCTCTCTTGCCGTCATTCTGGTGATGGCGTTGGCGAATATCAACCAGACATTGTGGATCAGTCAGCACGACACGGAATTGGGTGGGTTGCTGCAGCCATGGTCGTACATCGTGAATACCGGTCGTCTTGCTGCCAGTCATCATGATGAGCAAGCTGAGGAGATCAAACTCCCTGACGGAAAGATCACAGACCACCGAAAGGCGGTCGTCGTACTTGTCATCGGTGAGTCGGCAAGGAAGGCTAACTTCCAACTTTACGGTTATCAGCGTGCTACCAATCCGCTGCTGTCTAAGCAGGAAGGATTGAAAGTCTATCAGGCTACATCCTGTGCTACGTATACCACAGCAGGCTCCAAAGCCATTTTGGAACCGAAGAACAGTGACGACCTGTATGAGCTGTTACCTAACTATGCATTCCGGACGGGAGTCGACGTGGCATGGCGTACGTCTAACTGGGGGGAGCCGCCTATACATATTGATGAATACCTTACCGATGATGACCTTGCCACGCAGTATCCCAATGCGGATGTCCACTATGACGGAATCCTCTTTGAGGGACTCCGTGAGCGAATCGCCTCCAGCAAGAAGGAGAAGGTGCTGATCGTGCTGCATACCAGTACCAGTCATGGTCCGAAGTATGCCGACAAGTATCCGAAGGAGTTTGAGGTCTTTAAGCCTGTGGCAAAAAACGTGGAGGAAGGCGAGAAGAATGTCGGGTTGCTGGTCAATGCGTACGACAATACCATTGTTTACACCGACTTCCTGTTGAATGGTCTTATCAATACCTTGCGGTCGATGGAAGACTGGCAGAGTGCCATGATATTCATTTCCGACCATGGAGAGTCGCTTGGCGAAAATAAGATGTTCATGCATGGGCTGCCTATGAGTCTGGCTCCTAAGGAGCAGTATGAGATACCATTCCTGGTATGGACCTCAGAGAACTTCAGAGACTATAAGCGAGTATCAAGTCAGCAGAAGACACAGGATGGTGAACTGCCTGCGGTCCTCGAACAGCATTATATCTTCCATTCCGTGCTCAACCTACTGTCCATCCAGTCACCGGCATATAACAAAGACTTTGATATCTTCCAGAAAGTCAAGATTCAGTGAATTCAATTTGATTTACAATGAAGGGACCGTCTTCTTACCTCTCAGGTTGTCGGGCAGTGCATTTCGGTTCAGGTACAGATAAACGGTGTTCAGTATCATGTAGTCGCGCGACATATACCAGATACCTTTATATAACCCGCTCTCACCCCATGAGTTCTTTACCATATAATAAGGTTTCCCTTGTTCGTCGACAGCCTTGCCGTAGATAAGCATTACGTGGTCGTAGGTGAATCGCCAGTCGTCCCATTGCTCTTGTCGCATCTGCTGTGTGGGTACGATACCGTCAGGCAACATGGCAAGTCCCGTTCGTGTGAAGTCACCCGTCACGTCACCACCCCAAGCTACGGTATAGCCTGCGTCCAACGCCTTGTCGAGCACATCCATCAGGTCTGCGATAGGGATGTTGTAACTGGGCTTCAGTCGCCATTTATAGGGAGCCTCAATGACAAAAGACTCGTTGAAAGGGTGATGCGTATAACTGGTCAGGCTGACGTAGTCGTCGGGGTTGAGTCCCAGACTCTCGGCGAATGATGTCGGAGTGTATGTCTTTCCCTCATACACAAACGACTCAGGGCACCTGCCTACGAATCGCTCGATGACAGCCAGCACACTGTCCCTCCAATGAGGCAACGGCTCTTTAGCGTCCTCCCTGACGGCAGCCCTCACCGTTCGTTCTAATTGCGGGAAGAAAACCTTGAAGTTGGCAAGCGAGTCACCTGTCAGGGAACCAGGTGCGGGCATCGCCGTCTCAGGGCAGATACCGTATCGGCGTATCACGTCCACCACATCGTCGCAAGAGCCACCCTCGGAAATCTGGCTGTAGCCGTGCATACGGACATAATGGGTGGCACAGTCCATATAGTCGCGGTTCACCACGAACATCTCACATAAGTCGTAGGTCTTGCCCGTCTTGCGCAGGATCTCACTCTCCAGATACCCAAGCGTGGCGTAAGCCCAGCAGGTGCCACTGCGATACTGGTTCTTCACACTGGTTATCGGATTCTCCTTTACTGTCGTGAAGGTTTTCTTTATCTTCTTGCTGCTTGCCTGCTTTTGCAGGTTTTCCTGTGCCGTTACCACTGTTGTCAGTAATACTGTGGCAATGAAAGTCAAAATTCTTGTGTTCATAACTTATTTGAGCAAAATCAGGTGCAAAGTTACGAAAAAAACGAGAGCATAACAAATGAAGCCATCATAAAAATATGTCTGCCCTCGGACGTGAGTTCGACATAGCAGGGCGTAGCGAGTCACGCCCTTCAGCAGTCAGACCGCACTCCACGCTTGCCATGGTCGTTTCTGTGACGAATGTTCTTTCTAATAATAGTTCCATGATATGAATGGTTAATTGGTTTTTACTTTTTTGTAACTGAGATTCTGAGATTTGAGATACATACCCCCTGTTTTTCATTAGAATATTTTTTAGAAGCTTTAGAAGGTTTTTTAGAACATTTAGAAACTATTTTAGAAGGTCTAAAAGCGCATTTGACAGTCTCTCACGAATGAGAGACAATACATCATTTTCTTGCAAACACTTTTACAACTTTTATGATAAAAGGAAAGCAAATAAAAAATGATTCCTCACATCTCACGACGCAAGGAACCCCAATTATTAACTTATCAACTTTTCGATTGCAAAGATAATGCAAATGTTTTAAAACTCCAAAATAAAATCCGCAATATCTTCTCATTGTCTTAGCCTGAAATACGTTGACTCCTGCCAAGCCTATTAAGAGTTAAAAAGAGTTATGAGAAAAGGCCAACGTTTCCAGTACAAAGTCCACAAACCCGGGAAAAGGGACAACAAAAGCAGGAAAGCAGACAACCTGATCAGAGAGATAAGTCAACAGAATCAGTATAAAAGGAGTCAACACTATACAGGGAAAGACACAATGGGCAATGGGATAAAAAAATCTCAAATCTCAAATCTCAGTTATTTAGTGTGAATTGCAGATATGTGGTTTGTATTTTTATTATATATATAATATATATATTATATATATAATAATATATATACATAAATTATACATGCAAGACTAATCTTCATTTTCAACAACTGAGATTTGAGATTTGAGATTTTTCCACGATGAAAACAACAACAATATTTGCCTATCCCCCTAAGGAATAGCCTCTAATGGGGTAAAGGAATATCTCCCGTGCCCCACGGCAGATATTAGAGTGAAGCATGGGAGATATTAGAGTGAGGCAAAGGAGATATTAGAGTGAAAATAGCCCCTATTCGTTAACTTGTATTAATAATAATTCTTCATTTAATTAACATATTTTTACACGATTTTTCCTCCAAACTATTGACATCGCATGTTAAATGTAGTACCTTTGCACTTGACAATAGGGTCAAGTGCGATTGCGGGCTGCGGCTCAGCATAGCTCGAGCGAGCTGGTTTATGATTCATGGTTCAGGTTTCAGGTTTCAGGCTTCAATGTTAAAATGGAAATGTAGGGACTCGGAAATGTAAAGAAAATAATCTTTTCTTTTGTAATTCACTGGTTTTTCATAACTTTGCAGCAGAAAATTCAAACGCAATAGAGAATAAGGTATTAATCACGTAAAGAGAATAACGAGATGAAAAAGAGCCTTTTATGGGTGATGACCGCTATCTTGACAATCAGCAGTACAGTGACTACGCTCACTGCCTGCACCAGCAGTGATGACATACCGTCTCCAGCAGAGAACCAGAATCAGCTGAGAGAACTGATCAAGGGAGACTGGTATTGCGTCTATTACACCAACCGGCTCGTCATCGACTATCTGAAGAACTCGCTGCACAACGCCTCTGTCGGCATCATCTATATGGACTTTGCCGGTATGGACAAGACACCAGGTTACAACAGCAGCACCGTCTATGAGTTCTGCGGCATGCAGCTTGTGGAGGCAATCATCAGCCAGAACTTCCGCACGCCGGGCACCATTGATGCCTCGCTGTTCAGCATCTGCACGCTCAACGTGGACGGACTGCCCGCCATAATAAACGAAAAAACAGATAATTAATTAAGATAATGAAGAAGATAATAACCTGTTTATTGGCCGTCTTAGGCATGACATCTGCTTGCGGTCAGAAGAACTATGAAGATGTTGATGTTTCAGGGTTTGCAGAACTTATCGCAGATACCAGTGTGATAGTACTTGACGTAAGAACCATTGATGAATATAGTGACGGTCATATTGAGCGTGCTATCAACATTGATGTGAAGAAAGATGACTTTCTCCAGAAAGCCCAGGCAACAATACCCACTGACAAGACGGTTGCAGTCTATTGCCGTAGTGGAAGAAGGTCGGCAAACGCTTGCGGAAAACTGAGTTCGGTGGGTTATAAGTGTGTCAATCTAAAGGGTGGTATCTTGGCTTGGATGGACGAGAAGAAACCTGTCATTACAAAATAACTGATGGACTACCAGCCTAAAGACCCCGCGATACTGGTATCGAGTGTCAACATGCTTCTGAGAGACGAAGAGTTTGACAGCTTAGAATCGCTGTGCTATGCCTTCAACCAGGAACCGCAGGATATCAAGGAGTACCTGCACGGAAAAGGCTTCGTATGGAGTGAGCAACAGAAGCAGTTCAGACCTATAGGCTACGCAATAGAAAGATGATGAAGAAAATCATCAACCCATGGAGTGGCAATCCAAAGTACAACTGCTTTGGGTGTTCGCCCAACAACCCGTTCGGACTCCACATGGAGTTCTACGAGGACGGTGACTATCTTGTGAAATGGGATTCTTACATGGTGACGTGGAGGAATGATACGATATAATCAGATGGACAAAGACGAGAAACGGCAATTGCAGCGTAAGCGGCTGATGGACAGCAAAGCCTATCAGACGATGCAGGGCTTGACACGTTATATGGACCGCTATTATCTGGATGCGCTCATCGGAGTCATCCCGGGCTGGGGTGATGCCATAGCACTGCTTAGTGCCGTGCCGTTCGTCTATTTCTCTGCCCGTGTCATCAAGAGCGTACCGCTGACACTGGCTATTCTCAATAACGCCCTTCGTGACGTACTGATGGGCTTGATACCATTCTTCGTTGGCGACATCATCGACATCTTCCACCGTGCCAATATCCAGAACATGCAGATGATTCAGGGTTTTGTTGACGGTGATGAAGTGATGATCAAACAAGTGAACCAACGAGCGTGGCAGTCAGCCATAGCCCTTGTCGTCTTGCTCTTGCTCATAGCCCTGATGATATGGGCACTCATCAGTTTCGGCAGCTACCTTTATTTATTGGTAGCATCCATCTTCTGAGCTGTTAATGTCAGCTGCCTTTTGGGAAGTAGAGAACAAAAGGTACTACATTTAACATGCGATGTCAATAGTTTGGAGGAAAAATCGTGTAAAAATATGTTAATAAAATGAAGGATTATTGTTAATACAAGTTAACGGATAGGGGCTATTTTCACTCTAATATCTCCTTTGCTTCATTCCAATATCTTCCATGCCTCACTCCAATATCTGCCGTGGGGTGTGGGAGATATTCCTTTAGCCTATAGGAGACGTTTCTTACGGGGTGCTGCAATATTTGACAACAGATTGGGGATCGTGCGAACAGAGAACAGAGAACAGTAAAGTTTTTCATTTTATACTACAAATGTGCTTTATATTATATATATATTATAT